>NZ_JAPNLK010000011.1 GCF_026627505.1 Streptomyces sp. H27-H5
CACCGTCAGGTGGGCGGCTATTACGACGGGCCGCACCGCGTCTGACGGACGCGCGCACACCCCGGGCGGGGGCGACAGCCGAACGGCTGCCGCCCCCGCCGCGCGTCACGGCGGCGTCATGATGGCGTGGCGGTTCGCCAGGGCCGACAACCCGGTGGTGGGCGAGCTTGGATCGGGACCGGCGCAGTCCGCAGCCTGCCCGATGTGGCACCGGTTGCGTCGAGCCCGTGAGCGCCGGCCGGCCTGCCCGCGCCGCCCCGTGTATCCCAGGCCGATCGGCATCCTTCTGCCCGGTGTAACCGGGAATCGTGCGGGCACGCGCCTCAGGCAAGCCGGTTCCGGCTCCAGGCAACCCGGTTCCGCACACCCCGGCTCCAGGCAACTCATTCGTTCAGGAGGACTGCTCTCATGCCTCACCCCCTGGCCGTCAACTCCCCGCGCGCGGTGGCCAGGGAGGCACCGGATCGGGGCGAGTGCCCGGCCGTCCGGTCGGAGGAGAGCTTGCCGCGCATCGACGAGCCCCTTCAGGTGGCGCCGGCGGACGCGCGAGAGCTGTCACGTCTGTTCCTGATCCGGCTGAGGGCGTCGGAGGAGGGAACTCGCGAGTACCAGTACGCCCGCAACACCCTCATCGAGATGAACATCTCGCTGGTCCGTTACGCGGCAGGGCCCTTTCGCGCCCAGGCCAACGGATGCGTCGAGATCGAGGACCTCATCCAGGTCGGGACCATCGGCCTCATCAAGGCCGTCGACCGCTTCGACCCCGGCCGGCACGTCGAGTTCTCCACCCTCGCCCTGCCCTACATCACGGGCGAGATCAAGCGGTACTTCCGTGACACCACCTGGGCCGCACACGTCCCGCGCCGCCTCCAGGAACTGCGCGCCGAACTCGCCAGAAGCCAAGAGGCCCTGACCGAGGCCCTGGGCAGAGCGCCGGCGGTGAGGGAGGTCGCCGAGTACCTCAGGCTCTCCGAAAGGGAAGTCATCGAGGGACTGTTGGCGGCCAACGCGTACAACAGTGCCTCCCTCGACACTGCCGGCGACACGGAGGAGCGGTCCGCCGCGGGCACCGACAGCCGGCCGCCGGCCGACACGGTCGGCGACATCGATCCCGCCCTGGACCGTTTCGAGGACTTCCACACCCTCGCCCCCCTCCTGCGCAAACTCGGCGAACGCGACCGACGGATCCTGCGGATGCGCTTTGCCCAGGAGATGACACAGGCCGAGATAGGCTCCGAACTCGGCATCTCCCAGATGCAGGTCTCGCGCCTCCTCTCGCGTACCTTGGCCCGCCTGCGCAGCGGCATGCTCGCCGACTGAGAACGCGGGAACGAGCCGAGAACGCGCGGGGTGAGCTGAGACGCGCGAGTGAGGCGAGACCTCGCGCGTGAGGAGACCTCGCGCGTGAGGAGGACAGGCCTGGCGAGGCGCCTGCCTGCCGGACGGCCGGGCGCGCTACGCTCTGCCGCGAGTTTCAGGTCTGGTCGGGCTGACCGAGCGCTCGACCGCCCGGAGGGCTGCCACCCGGTCACCGGTCCGAGCCAGGGGACCCGGGCATGCGTCGCGGGAGTCCGGGCACCTGACGGGGAGATTCCTGTTCCGTTCTCGGGGCCCGTCCCGAGCGCCCACGCCCGCCGAGAGGATGCACGATGGCCGACGAGTCCGGAGTGACGGAAGGCAAGCCCCAGAGGCCGCGGTCCCCCGAGGTGGTCGAGCCGCTCCTGGACCTGGAGCTGCGCATGCTGATCAACCTGGTGAACAAGGACGAGGAGAACCGGTCTCATTTCGGCGTGTCGCTGAACATTCCCGGCGGGGTGATCTACGGGCAGGTGATCAGCCGGAGTGCGTACGCGCAGGAATGGGAAACCGCACTGCGCGATCTGCCCGGCGCCGGCGCCGAATCGCTCGCTCGCCTGCCGAGGCTGATCAACCAGGTCCTCGAAGAACAGAGCGAGGAGCAGGAGACCGACCCGCTGCCGCGCTGGGTGCATCTCAAAGACGCCGTCTTCCTGACAGGCGCAGCGAACCAGACCATGCGCTACGGCCTGTGGCGTGGACGCCTCGCCGACATCGTCGGCTGGTCCCTTTCCATTCCGTCCTGAACGGTGCGCACGTACCGGACGGTGACGGGCCTCAGCTTCCCTCGGTCGCCGCGACCGCGCGTCTGACGGCCGCCACGAGGCACCAGGTGCGCTGCCCGCACGGTTTCCGGCCACGCCTCCTGGGCACACCCCGCGCCGCGTGCGCTTGGGCGTCCTTTTCGGCGTCCTCAATCAGATCGTGCTGGCCGTCATCGCGCTCGGTCTGGTGCTGGTGATCGTGTGGGGCTACCGCATGTGGTGGCAGCGTCGACCCACCCGCGCGGAAGGCAGGGCCACCCCCGGCCGCGCCCCGGTCCGCGGTACGTGGCGTCGCCTGCCGATTCCCGTGCTGATGGTGGGAGTTCCGCTGGTGGCCGCGCTGGGCTGGGCGATGCCCGTGCTGGGAGTGACACTGCTCGCCTTCATGCTGGGCGACCTGGGGGTCGGCCTGGTCCGCCGGGTTCGGACCGCCCGGCCGACACCCTGACGAGGCCGTCCATCGGCGGTCCGCTCACCGGACGGGCCCCGGCGGCGCACTGCTGCCGGGACCTCGTTCGCTTCAGAGCCGCCGTCGCTCTGCTCCCGGATGCCCGGACGCCGGAGCCGGGGGAGTGGCGGGTGCAATCGGGGCCCTGGGTCGGCCGCGGCTCGGGCGGAGCTGATTGAGCTACTTGACGGCTCTGCGGAGGGCCACCGGTACGCCGGTCGGGCAGGCTGGGTGCGGAGGTGATCGCGGTGACGCACGAGGATCCGTCCCGTCAAGCACGGCGGAGTGTTCCCGGGGACGTGGACCTGGCGGTGCTGGACGCCCTGTTCACCCAGTCACCGGTAGGGCTCCACGTCCTGGACACGGAGCTGAGGCTGGTGCGGATCAACACCGCCACGCGGACCATGCACGACGTTCCCGTCGAGGCACTGCTGGGGCGTCCCTTCACCGATGTCTTCCCCGGCCTGACCGCGATCGGGGAGGTGACGCAGATGATCCGCGGTGTGTTGAAGACCGGAGTACCGGTGCGAGAGCACCTGGTGCGTTCGCGGCTGGACCCGGATCACGGGCGGGAGAGGACGCGCTCGGTTTCCGTCTTCCGCCTCAGCGACGAGCGGGGAACGATTCTGGGGGTGGCGGTCGCGGCGGTCGACGTCACGGAACCGCAGGAGGCGCGGGCCCGACTGGGGGTCCTCGGCGGGGTGCGTGAGCGCGTGGGGCAGACCCTCGACGTCATCGCCACCTGTCAGGAGCTGGCAGACGCCCTGGTGCCGGCCTTCGCCGACATCGCCGTGGTGGAGGTGGTGGAGGCGGTGGTGCGCGGCGAGGAGCCCCCGACGGGCCCGCTCGCTCAGGACGTACCGCTGCGCCGCGCCGCCTTCCAGGCACGTGGCGAACGCCGACAGGCTCAGGCCCACCCCGTGGGCGACGTGCGGAGTCTCGGCAACCCCACTCCCTACAGCCAGACCCTGATCGACCTCAGGCCCCGGATCGTTCCCCTGGGCGATGACAGCCCGTGGCTGGGGGCCGACCCCAAGAGGGCGGGCGCCATTCGTTCCGCGGGAGCCCACAGCCTGCTCGTGGCCCCTCTGGCCCTGCGGGGCAGGGTTCTGGGCCTGGTGAGCCTCTATCGCACCGACGGGTCCGATCCCTTCGACAAGGGCGATCTCGGTCTCCTGCGGCAGGTGAGCGCCCATACCGCCCTCTGCATCGACAACGCCCGCCGATACACCCGCGAGCACACCATCGCGGCCACGGTCCAACGCCATCTGCTGCCGCGCCACCCCATGGGTCAGAGCACCGTCGAAATGGCCCACCTGCACGTTCCCGGCGGCAACGGGGGCGGCGGCTGGTTCGACGCGATCCCCCTGTCGGGCGCGCGCACCGCCCTGGTCGTGGGCAACGTCGCCGGACACGGCATTCACACCGCGACCGCCATGGGACAGTTGCGCACCGTCATCCACTCGCTGGCCGCATTGGACTTGGAACCGGACGAGCTCCTCGCCCGCCTCAATGACACGGCCCGCTTCCTGGCGGGGGAACGCGAGGCCCAACCGACCGGTGACCCGATGTACGAAGAGCCGCTCTCCGCGAGCTGTCTCTACGCGGTCTACGACCCCTTCGCCCGCACCTGTACGTTCGCCTGCGCCGGCCAACCGACGCCACTGGTGATCGTCCGTCCCGATGGCGGCACCGAAACAGTGGAGCCGGCCATCGGGCCCGCACTGGGCGGCGAAGGCTGGCCCTTCGCCACCACGACCGTCGCACTCGACGAGGGCACCACCCTCGCCCTCTACACCCCCGGGCTCCTAGCCACGGCCCAAGCCGAAACGGGGGACGCCACCGGCCCGGGCCTTCTCGGCGATGTCCTCGCCCGTCCGGGCCGATCCCTGCAGGATCTGTGCGACGAAGCCCTGTACGCACTGGGGCCCGGCAGCCGCGACGGTGACGCGGTACTCCTGCTCGCCCGCACCCACGCCTTCCCCACCCACGCCACGGCCACCTGGGACCTGGCCGACGAGTTCACCGAGGCTGCCGCCGCCCGCGGGCACACACGCCGCACGCTCAAGGGCTGGAACGTGGACGACGACACGGCGGCCGCCACCGAACTGATCGTCAGCGAACTGGTCACCAACGCTCTCCGCCACGGCAACCCGCCCCTGCGGCTACGCCTCTTCAAGGACCGCACCCTCACCTGCGAAGTCCACGACACGAGCACCACCAGCCCCCACCTGCGCCACGCCCGCGCCGTCGACGAAGGCGGCCGCGGCCTGTTCATCGTCGCCCAACTCGCCCAGCGCTGGGGCACCCGCCACACCCCCGGAGGAAAGACGGTCTGGACCGAACAGGACCTGACGCCCTGACCCCGGCAGGGCATGAACCCAGTTCCGGGCCGCCACCGGGTGTACACGCAGAACTCCCGCCCACGGGGCCGTCCTACAGGACGCGATTCACGCCAGCCCGCGCAGGAGGAGGTCCAGGCCGCCGCGGAACTCGCGGTCGGGAGCCGGGTGACGAGGACGGTGATCCGATCGTGCCAGGCGTCGGCGGGCGGCGGGGGAGTGCTGTCGACACCGCTGAGGACGAGTTCGGCGTGGAAGCCTCGCCGCGCTCGCTCCTGAACCCGCGAGCCTGGTGGCCGGTGTTGCGCTCCCTGACCCGCTCGTCCGTCGCCGTCCTGCGCGGCCGGGAGCACCTGCCGTCGCCGCGTTGTTGGAAGTCGCCACCCGGGCGGGCGACGACCGAGACGCGGTGGGCACCGCGTAAGGGGCCGTGACGCGGTGGGCCCGCGTAAGGGGCCCGTGGGACAGGGGGGCGTTGATCGAAGCGGCATCCGAGGCGGAGGAGCGGATCCGGGTCGGCTCCTGGGTGGCGGATCGATCACGCGCCGAGGTGGGGCAGCGGGCCCGCCGAGTAGGGGATCTCCGCCGGAAGGAGGGCCCGCGCCGCCGCGTCCTCGCCGGCTCGGACCAGGCCGTGGATCTCCCGGACCTGCGGGGTGACGTCGCGGATGGCGACCGTCCACTCGTCGGCGTACGCGCGCGAGAGGGGCCCGGACAGACCCAGTTGGAGCGAGCGGTGGGGCAGCGGGTTCAGGTACAGGTCGCGTTCCGGGTCCCACTGGACGCGGGCGGAGCACTCCCGCAGGGCCCGCTTCCAGGTCGCCACGTCGGGATGGGTACCGTGTTCGTGGTGCGAGAGGCAGGCGTGGCGCAGCGCGCGGTCGAACCCCTCGCGGGTGATCTCGACGGCCAGGACCGTCTCCTGGTCGGTCTTGCCGCCCCAGCCGCAGCGGTACATCATCCACAGGAACGACGGCTTGATCCACGTCATCCGTTCCCGCTTCCAGGCCGGCGGGAATCGTCCCTCGCGGGCGGCCGGAACCCCCAACAGGGGGGAGTACGCCTGGTAGACGGTGACGGTGTCGGCGGTGTGTGCCGCGCGGATCTGGCGGTTCGGAACGTCGTGCATGCCCCCAGGATGCCTGGCGCGTACGGCCTCCGGCCGGCGGATTTCCCCCCGGGGCGGCGGGCCGCGCCCATCCTCCGCTCCTCCGCGTGCGGTCGATGGGGCCGGGTTACTCCAGCCAGGTTCCCTCGCGCATGAGCACCCTGCCGCGCAGTTCCGCCTCGCCTCGCCAGGCGCGCATGGTCTTGGGCGTCACGCGCACATACAGATAAGGCTCGTTCTCCGTCCGCGGGTCCCACCCGAACTTGCCGGTGAACGCGTCGGCCGCGTCAGCGGGCACGTCCTGGTCGGTGAACCACTCCGCCTCACCCTGGAGCAGCAACACGTCGAAGGTGTCCGGCAGTGACAAGCGCACTCGTGGTTCCTTGCGAACGTTCCGCGCGGTCGCGGAAGTCTCGGCGGTGCACATCCACACCGCCTGGCCGTCCCAGGAGAACCACAATGGCACCTGGTGCGGCCCGTGATCGGGGTGGGCTGTCGACACCCATACGTCCCGCTCCGCGACGAGCCGTTCCAGAGCGTCGCGCCTGCGTTCCGACACCGTGCGACGGGGGAGTTCCGTGGTCTGCATGAGTGCCGACCCTAGCCGGCAAGCTCGGGGCTCACATGGGGCGTTGGTCCTACTCCCCACGACCGACGACCGGCGACGGATGCCGATGACCGACGACCATCCCATACCGCGCCACCCCCTCCCTGATCGCCGCCCCCGAGGGCCGGCGGGACCTCGGGCGCCGTGTCACACGGCGAAGGTCCGGCGCAGGCGGTGCTCCGCTGCCAGGTCGGCGGCGGCGTGGCGCGCGGCCGCCGCGTGGTGCGGAGCGTGCCAGGCGTGGGCGACACGTTCGGCGAGGGCGTAGGCGTCGGCCGCCGCCCGGGCATCGCCGAGGAGGCGGTGGAGGTCCCCCAGGGGGTGGGCGAGGGGGCGGGTGGCGTAGGCGGCTCCCGCCGCGCCGCCGAACTGGTCGCGGATCGGCAGCAGGTGCTCGATCAGCGTGCCGGCGGCCTCGGTGTCGGCGTGCAGGACCGCGAGTTCGCAGCGGTAGTCGAGCTCGACACCGTAGAGGTGGTCCGTCACCGGTCGCGGGGCGAAGCGCACCTCCCGTGCCTCGTCCAGCCGCCCTTGGCGGGCCAGGAGCAGCGAGTGCGCCACGGCGACGGGCGCGCCGACGGCCTCGTGCACCTCGCGGACACTGCGCTCGATATCGGCCGTCCGCCCCTGGGTGAAGCGGATGGTCCACAGGCCGAGGGTGCGGGGGCCCGTCGCGTGGTGCGCCCCGACGCGCTGGAACAGTTCGTCCGCCTGGGCGTAGCGCTCTTCCGCCTCCGTGAACCGTCCCGCGATGGCCGCCAGCATGGCGCGGGTGGTGGCGTTGATGCCCCGCGCCCACAGCATTCCGTAGCGGTGCGCGAGGTCCAGGCCCTCAGTGGTGTGTCGGTGGACCGCGCCGGGGTCGTTGCGGGTGGCCGCCGTCATGGCGTCGAGGTGTTCGCACACCCAGCGGTAGGCGGGCAGGTCGTGTTCCCCGGCCAGCTCGCGCAGTTCGGCGATGAGCGGCGGCCGGGCCGCGCCCTGCAGCTCGTGCGGCAGCAGCTTGGCGGAGGTCATCAAGGCCGAGGCGACCAGCCGGGGTTCGCCGTCGGAGCGGGCCAGCTCCAGCTGGGCGCCGGCCGCCTCACGGGCGCGCGGCGCGTCCTCGCCGGCCATGGCGTCCGCGAGGACCTGGAGCACGCGGGCGCGGGTCGCCCCGCTCAGGGAGTGGTCCCGGGCGAGGCGCTCCAGGCGGGCCAGCGCGGTCCGGTCGAACAATCCCTCCAGTCGACTGCGCCAGGGCGAAGGCTCTGTCCAGGCTCCGTAGACCGCGGCGACCAGGTCGTCGCGGCCGGCGCGCACCGCGAGTTCCACCGCCCGTTGCCGGGTGTGGCGGGCGGCGTCCGTGGCGCCTGCGCGGACCTGTGCGCCGAGCAGGCGCATCAGGAGGGCGAGGGTGACGTCGGGGGCCGCGTAAGGATCGGCGGTGGCCGCGCCGTGCACGTCCAGCGCCTGCGCGATCAGAGCGACCGCCACGTCGTGCGCGTACCTGTGTTCCGCCAGCTCGGCGGCGCGCAGCGCGTAGTCGACGGCCAGCGGGGCGTTCGCGGTCCTGCCCGAGCGGGCGAAGTGGTGGGCGAGCGCGGCCAGGTCCTCGGGCCGCTGCCGGTGCAGCGTTCGGGCGATCCGGTCGTGCTGGCGCGCTCGTCGTACGCCGGACAGGTCGGTGTAGACGGTGTCGCGGACCAGGGCGTGTACGAAGCCGACCCGGCCGGGCGCCGGCTCGGTGAGCAGGTCCGCGGCGAGCGCGGCATCGAGCCCTTCGAGCACGGTCTCCTCGTCGACTTCGGCCGCCTCGACCAGCAGGGCGACATCGGTCTCCAGACCGACGACGGCGGCGAGGCGCACGACCGCCAGCCCGGCGTCGGGAAGCAGGGCCAAACGCCTGCGCAGCACGTCCCGGACGCCCTGGGGGACCTCGGAGAGCGCCACCAGCGCGCCCTCACGATCGAGCAGCCGCGCGCTCTCCCAGACGTAGAACGGATTGCCGCCGGTCCGCGCGGTGATCGTGGCGACCGTGGCCCGGTCCACGGGCTCACGGCAGACGGCGTCGACGACGGTCGCGACGTCGCGCGCCGGCAGCCCGCCGAGCGCGATCCGGTGCGGAAGGCGGGCGGCGAGCCGGGCGAGGCTGGTCACCAGCCGGTCGGTCACCTCGGCGGGGCGGTAGCAGGCAACGGTGAACAGGGGCACCCCGGTGACCGCTGCCGCCGCTTCGAGCAGCGCCAACGTCTCCCCGTCGGCCCGGTGCAGATCCTCCAGCAACACGGCCAGCGGCCGCCCGGCGGAGGCGGCGGCGGCGAGCCACGCCGTGAACGCGCGGTGCGTACGGAAACGGTCGGCGGTCGCCTCGTCCCGCGTGGCCGCGGCCGTTCCCTCCGGCTGGTGCAGGAGCACGGCGAGGTCCCCCGCGTGCGCGGGAGGCACCTCCCGGGCCAGGGCGCCGAGCGCCTCCACCCAGGCCCACGCGGGCGGCGCGCCCTCCTGCTCGGGGCAGCGGCCGACCACCACCGTCCAACCCTCGCCCCGTAGCCGGTCCGCGAACCGGGCGAGGAAGGCCGACTTACCAGCTCCCGCCTCGCCGGTGACCAGCAGCATGCCCCCGGTGCCACGGGCGGCCAGCGCCGCCGTGTCGGCGGCGCCGAGTTCCTCGCCCCGGCCGAGGAACAGGGGCGATCTGCCGGCGGGCACGGCGGCGGGACCCTGCGCGGGCGGGCCGATCGCCCGCAGCGGCTCCGGCACGCCACCCGCGGGCGGGCGCTCGGGCACGTGGGCGCGCAGTACGTCCAGCCGCTGGCCGAGGAGGGCGTGCTCCAGCCCCACCAGGCCGGGCGAAGGATCACAGCCCAGCTCATCGCGCAGCACCGCCTTGGCGCGGCGCAGCGCGGCGAGTGCGTCGGCGCGCCGCCCGCAGGCCCAGTGGGCGAGCGCGAGCAGCCGCCAGCCCTCCTCACGCAGCGGGTGCTCACCCACCAGCGCCTCGGCGGCCGAAGCCGCCTCCGCGGTGTGCCCGGTGCGGAGATCGGCCGCGACGGCCAGCTCGCAGGCGTCCGCCCGCAGGTTCGCCAGGCGGGCCGCTTCGGGCAGGGCCCAGGGTTCGTCGGCGTACTCCTGGAAGGCCGGCCCCCGCCACCAGGCCAGTGCCTCGGCCAGCAACACCCGTCTCTGTGCGGCCGGGGCGCGCCGTGCCCGTTCCAGCCGTGCCTCGAAGCGCCACGCGTCCACCGCGTCCTCGGGGAGGTGCAGGGCGTACCCCGGTGCGGAGGTGACCAGGACGGTGGCGGGGGTGCGCGGCGCTCGCTCGGGCTCCAGCAGGCGGCGCAGGTTGGACACGTACGCGTGCAACGACACGGTGGCCTTGGCCGGCGGGGTGCCGCGCCACAGGTCCTCGGCGAGGCGGTCCACGGATACCACCGCACCGCGGGACGCGAGGAGACAGGCGAGCACGGCCCGCTGCCGCGGTGCTCCCAGGGGGACCGGCGTACCTCTCGTCTCGGCGTCCAGGGAGCCCAGCACTCGTATTCGCAGCACGTCCGGAAATCTACCGGAGGCGGCGAAAACGTTATGTCGACGAAGGATGAACGCCCTGGTCGGGGGAGGGGCGAGGGGGCACGCACGGGTCGGACGGTTCACCAAGCAACGCCATGTCAACGCCCTCTCGACGCCAAGTCAACGCCAAGTGACAACAGGCACTTTGGTCACATCCATCGTCCGCATTCGATCCACGGAGCAAGCGAGCGTGTCCCCCAGCACCACCTCCGAACGTCCCCACACCCACGAAATGGTCGTGGTCCACCGCGTCTTCCGTCGGGAGTCGGCCCTGCTGCCGCGCCTGGTCCGAGCCGTCCCGGACGGTGAGACCGCCCGCGCCGCCGAGGTCGCGGCCCACATGGCCGAGTACATGACGGGACTGCACCACCACCACACCGTCGAGGACGAGACGATCTGGCCGCTCCTGCGCGAGCGCGCCGCCGACGAGGAACTGATCGCGCGGATGGAGGAGCAGCACGCCCGGATCGACCGCGGCTGGGCGGCGGTCACCGACCGCGTACCCGGGTGGCAGCGGACCGCCGACCACGCGGCGGGCGAGGAACTCGCGCTGGCGCTGGACGAGCACCGCTCGGCGCTCCTGGAGCACCTCGACGACGAGGAGCGGCTGGTCCTGCCCCTGGTGGCCGACCACCTGACCGTCGCCGAGTGGGACGCGGTCGGACGCCGCGGCCTCGAAACCGTCCCCAGGGACAAGCTCATGCTCGCGCTCGGCGCGCTCCTCGAAGACGCGACCCCGCAGGAGCAGGCCCACTTCCTGGGCAGGGGCCCACTCGTCGGGCGCCTGCTGTGGAAGGCGGTCGGACGCCGCCAGTACACGGCCGCCTGCCGCGCACTGCGGGCCCCGCTGGACGGCGGAACGGAACGATGACCGTACTCGACTCCGCTCCCCTCGATGCCCTGGACGCCTACCGGACCTGCGAGTTCGTCACCCTCGGCAGGAACGGCACCCCGCAGGCCTGGCCCACGGCGGTGGCACGGCGCGAGGACGGAACCCTGCTGCTGACCACCTCCCTCGCGTTCGCGCAGAAGGCCCTGAACGTGCGCCGCGACGGGAGGGTCGCGCTGCTCTTCTCGGACCCCACGGGCAGCGGCCTCGACCCCGCCCCGCAGGTCTTCGTCGCCGGCAGGGCCGAGTGCCCCGACGAGATCATGACCGGCCCGGAAGGGGCCGAGGCGTACTGGCAGAGGCTCTTCGAACGTCAGCCGCACAGCCGTTCGTACCTCTCGCCTCCCATGAGGCCCCTGATGCACTGGTACTACCTGCGGCTCCACATCACCGTCGAGCCCGAGCACGTACGCGTACGGCCGCCGCTGGCAACGCTCCCGGAACCGGGCGCGCCGGCGGCCGTGACCGGGACGGAGGCGCTGCCCGGAGCCGTGCAGCTGAGCCGCTTCTCCACGGCGGTACTGGCCGCACGGGACGCGTCCGGGGCGCCCCTGCTCGCCCGGACCCGGCCCAGGCCCACCCCGGCCGGATACCTGGTCGACGTACCGTCCGACTGCGCCGTTCAACGTGGCCCGGCCACGCTGCTGGTGCACCGCCACGACGAGCGGCTGAACCACATGTACAACGCATCCGTCCGCGGGGATCTGCGGCGGACCACGGACGGCTGGATCCTCGTCCCGGCCGCCGTCGTGGAACCGATGGGCTCGGGACGGGCCACCGACGCGTTCCGCGTCCTGCGCCACACGAAGCGGTCCACGAACCGCTACCTGGAGCGTCGGGGGCTGAGCCGGCCGCAGGTGCGGTGGGACCGGTTCCGCGCCCTGGCCAGGGCCGCCGCGCACGGGGAGCCGACCGCGTGAGCGCCCTGATGTCCCACCTCGTCACCGCACTCACGGGCGTCCGGCGCCTCACCGGACGCCACCGCCCCCGCCCGTCACCGGCCGATGCCCGGATGCGGCGGGTGATGCGCTCACCGCACCACTGAGCCGGTCCGACTCGGTCGCCGCGGGGCGCGGCCGGTCGACTGCGATCAGCGGCCCGCCGCGAAGCCGCCGGACACGGATCCCACCCGACACGGCGGCGACGAAGCCTGCGACCGACGGCACCGGGCCGGCGGCTCGCCCGTCATGCCGACTCGTCGCGGATGGTGTTGCGGTGTTCCTCGTAGACGAGTCGCGCATCGTCGCTCGGAAGCGCGTCGGTGGCGAGGCCGCAGGCGCAGGTGACGACGGTGAGGGCGGACGGGGTGCGCAGGGTGTGGCCCTCGGGACTGGTCCAGGCCTGGCCGGCCGGGTTCTCGTACCGGAGGTTGTGGCGGTACCGGAACGTGCGGACGGGGCTCGGGGCGTAGCCGGTGCCGGCCTGGTCAGGGGTGAAGCGCTGCTCGCTCATGGCTCCATTGTGGCCGTCCGTGACCGCGGGAAGGCCCTCGAAGGAGAAGGCGGCACCGGATCCGACCACAGGAGTACTCCGACTGCGGCGAGGCGGCCGCCGCCGAGGGCGGCAGGAGGGGGCGGAAGGGGGCGGTCGCGTTTCGAGTGAGCCGGTTGAGCCGTTCGTAGGTGGCCGACGAGGAGGGCTGCGGCTAGGGCCTGTCTTTTGGATCAGGCCCTGGACGGCGGATACCGCGCTGCTCCTCAGAGGTTCGCGAGCACCTGCGGCATGACGCGCTCCACCTCGTCCGCGAGACGGTTGAACTCTCTTCCGAGGAACGGGGCGGCGAGCTTGAACAGCCCTTTGAAGTCCAACCGCGCCCGGTAGGTGAGTGCGGTCCCGCCCGGGACGGCGACCAGCAGGAGATCGTCGGTCGTGGTGACCGTCGAGTTGTCGCCGACGAAGGTCAGGCGGTCCTCGTCCAGGCGCACCAACTCGTAGGCGAGCCGAGTCTCCCGCCCACGGAACTCCGACACGTTCCGCCAGGTGGACCCGACCCGCACGGGCCCGCCGTCGAGGCGTTCACAGGTCTTGGTGCCGGGGTCCCATTCCTGGGCCCGGCTGAAGTCCTTCAGATAGTCGATCAGGACCGCTGGGGGCCTGGGAATCGTGAACGAGCGCTCTACGAAGACCACGGCGGACTCCCTCTCGTGAAACCAACCGGAACCGGCACCTCGCCTTCGGGGTGTACTTCTCCTTCGCCCGAGGACACCGCCCCGGATGCACGCAGGCGCACGGTGGTGCGACCGCCCGCAGGAGTGTCAGTGGCGTGCGCGAGGATCGGATCCACCGCACGTCACCACATGTCACACGGACGGAGCCCCATGCCGCAGCCCACCAACCCGAAGATCGCCGGTCACGCCTTCCTTCGCCCGCTGTACGCGGACACCTACTTCCCGGACCACGTCCTCGATCGGGGCAAGGAGATCCTGCTGAGACTGTGCGAGCGGATCGAGGCCGAGAGGCCGACGGACCTGACCGCCCTGTACGCGCTCACCCACGCGGCGACCGACAAGTTCAACGAGCTGGAGACGGAGTTCGAGAAGGAGGGAAGCGCGATCGAGACCGTCGCGCGCGAGGAGATCGCCGAGGACTTCGGGTTCGTCGCGTCGGCCTACGGTTTCGCGGACGCGGACGTCGAGGAGCTGATCGCCACCCGCGATTGGTGAGCGGTGGTCAGGTCCGCGACGCCGTCGAGGCCGGGCATGCCATGGCGCAGGATGGGGTTATGGAGTTCACGGAACTTGAGGAGCGGGCGCGCGGGCTCGCCGCGTCGGGGGAGAGGCGGATCCTGGGGATCGCCGGGCCACCCGGCGCGGGGAAGTCCACCCTGGCCGAGAGCCTCGCCCGGGCCCTGGGGCCGGGGCAGGCCGTCGTGGTGCCGATGGACGGGTTCCACCTGGCCCAGGCCGAGTTGGTGCGCCTGGGCCGGACCGACCGCAAGGGTGCCCCGGACACCTTCGACGCCGCAGGGTACACGGCGCTGCTGGACCGGCTGCGGTCACCCGGGGCCGGTGCGGTCTACGCGCCGGCCTTCGACCGGTCGCTGGAGGAACCGGTGGCCGGGAGCATCCGGGTCGACGGCTCCGTACCGCTGGTCATCACCGAGGGGAACTACCTGCTGCACACGGCGGGGGAGTGGGCGGCGGTACGGCCGCTCCTCGACGAGGCCTGGTTCCTCGCCCCGGACGACGCGATGCGCGTCGGGCGGCTCGTCGACCGCCATGTCCGCCACGGCAAGGAGCGCGCGGCCGCCACGGAATGGGTCTCGCGTTCCGACGAGGCGAACGCCCGGCTGATCGCGCCGGGGCGGGCCCGGGCCGACCTGGTGGTGGAGTGACGCCCGGTCCTCGGGGACAGGGACAGGCACACCGACACGTCCCACGTTGTGTCAGGAC
Organism: Streptomyces sp. H27-H5; assembly: GCF_026627505.1. Classification (GTDB taxonomy): domain Bacteria; phylum Actinomycetota; class Actinomycetes; order Streptomycetales; family Streptomycetaceae; genus Streptomyces. The sequence continues at coordinate 14,456 of NZ_JAPNLK010000011.1, forward strand.
CCCTTAAGGCTGGAACAACGGCGCCTTAAGCCCTCCTTAGGCCGCCCCGCCTCCGTGTCGATCGAGGCCGTCGGCGGGATGCGACAGCCACGTCGGTCACCCGGGCGCCAGGCCTGCGACCTGCTGCTTTGTGCGTGCTCCAGGACGCCCCCGGCCCACCTCCGTACGCCCCCGCGGCGCGCAGACCTCCGCACGGACGGAATTGTCGGCCTGTGACAGGAATGAACTCGCCTGAGATGTGTGCCGTATGCAGGACGGGAGGACGACAGCATCCATCGAACCGAGGAGTGTCAATGTCCCGTAAAAGGACCATGAGTCGTACGAAGAAGCTCGTGTTCACCGGCATGACGGGAGTGCTGGTGGCAGGAGGAGTCGTCGCCACGATGGCGACCGGCAATGCCGCCGCGCCCGATGTGGTGTGCAAGGGGTCGACGGTGACGTTGTCGGGTGAGGGGGGTGCGCCGGCGGCGAGTAGTGGGACGTTCCCGGTGGGTACGAAGTTGAAGGTGACGAACCTGGACAACGGTCAGGCCACGACGGTGACGGTGAACGGCCCCTCGGGTAGTTGTGTCCTGTTGAACAACGCGGCGTTCGAGAAGGTGCGGGAGCCGGGCAAGAACCTGATCCGCAAGGCCCGTATCGAACGGGTGGGTGGCGCGAGTGTGGCGCCGTCCGGGGCGGCAGGTGCGGCCGGCACGGCGGGGGCGGCGGCCGGTGCGGCGGGTGTGCAGGTACCGCCGGCCACCGGTGAAGTGGTGTGCAAGGGGTCGACGGTGACGTTGTCGGGTGAGGGGGGTGCGCCGGCGGCGAGTAGTGGGACGTTCCCGGTGGGTACGAAGTTGAAGGTGACGAACCTGGACAACGGTCAGGCCACGACGGTGACGGTGAACGGCCCCTCGGGTAGTTGTGTCCTGTTGAACAACGCGGCGTTCGAGAAAGTGCGGGAGCCGGGCAAGAACCTGATCCGCAAGGCCCGCATCGAACGGGTGGGCTGAGCCACCAGAGCCGGTTGGGAGTGGCTCCGTTCGGAGTGACTGATGCCGTGGCCGGGGCGCGGGCATGCCGCCCCCGCCACGGCGTCAGCGCCGACTCCTGGGCCTGCCTCCTGGTCAAGGCCGGAGATGGGCGCCTTGACAGCCGAAGTGATTAGCCGCCATATTACTTCCATGACGGGGAACGGCATCGACGGCGAGGCGCCCACGCTCGACCAGGCCAGGCGTCAGGTCGAGCACTACGGCCTGGAGGTCGATCCGCAGGCGGTCTTGGTCGCGGTACGGCTGATCTCCGCCGGCGCCAGGGTCGGTCGGGCGGCCGAGGCGCACTTCGCCAGGTTCGGCCTGTCGACGGGACGCTACCGCCTGCTCGCCGACCTGGAGGATCACGGCGGGGAGAAGTCCCCCTCGCGCCTCGCGGCCGACCTCGATGTCTCCAGGGCCACGGTCACCGGCCTGCTGGACGGCCTTGAGCGCGAGGGCCTCATCGCCCGCCGCCCGTCCACCGAGGACGGTCGGGGCACGGTGGCCGTCCTGACCGCACGCGGGGCGCAGCGCCTGCGCGACATGGCGTCCGATCACTTCGGGCGACTTGAGGCGATGGTGGGAGGGTTGTCCGTCGAGGAGCGCGCGGTGTTCCTCGATCTGCTCGCCCGCGTCGTGCGCGGCAGTGCGGCCTTGGTCGCCGACTGACCCTGCTCTGCGCCGGTTTGGCCCCGCCCCTCGGGTAGGGCCTTTCTTTTCGGCCTAATAGTTAGCTGCCTAATCACATCGGCGGAGCGTGCTGGTCGGGCCTCCGCCGCCCCACTTTTACCTCCCGCACGCGAACAGAAAGAGGTCGGCATGCCCGCAACGAAGGACAGAACCAGCCGCGGCCGAGCGGCCGCACGGCCATCCCGGCCGTTCACCCTGTGGCGCGAGGTGCTGACCGCCTACGCCGCTCCCGCACTGACGGCCGGTACCGCCGGAGTCGTCACCGGCCAGCAGGATCTGGCCGTGGCCGCCTGCACCTCCATAGCCGGCACCTCCGCCGTGGTGGCGTTCCTGGTCGGTACCTGGCTGCACCGCGGCGGGCGGCCCCGACGGTGGACCCTCACCATGCCCCGCATCGTCCTGACCGTGGCACTCGTGATCATCGCCGCCGGAGCGGCGGCCCTGCTGGGATGGTTCACCGCCCAATGGCTGCCCACCCACACCCCGATCCCCGCCACCCCGTGGCTGGAACGCCTGCGCATCGACCTGCCCGTGTCCGCGGCCCTCGCCACCACCATCGTCACCCTCCGCTGGCGCACCACCACCACACCCCCGGCCTAGGCCGGCACCGAGCCCACCCGTCACCAAGGAATGAGCACACGATGATCGTTGTCATGGGAGCGACCGGAGCAACCGGGAACGCACTGCTCCACAGCCTCCTCGCACTCGGCGCGCCCGTCCGCGCGCTGACCCGCACCCCCCACAGCCCGATCCCCGGCACAACGGGCGCGCATCAGCCGCCCGTCGAGGTGCGGTACGCCGACGCCGCGGACCCCGGCTCCCTGCACACCGCGTTCAAGGGCGCCGACCAGCTCTTCCTGGCCATGGCCAACAGCCCCGCACAGGTCGAACTCGAAACCCGCGTCATCGACATCGCCGCGGAAGCCGGCATCGGCCACATCGTCAAGATCTCCGCACCCGCCACCGAACCCGACTCCCCGGTCGCCATCTCCCGCGGGCACCACGCCGTCGAGGAACACCTGCGCGCGTGCGGGCTCACCCACACCATCCTGCGCCCCTACGCGTTCATGCAGAACCTCCTGCGCCTGGCCCCCACCGTCGCCCGGGGCGTCATCCTCGGCACGACGGGCGACGCGCCCTGCAACCACATCGACTGCCGCGACATCGGCGATGTCGCCGCCGCCGCCCTCACCAGGCCCGACATCGCCGGCGGCACCTACTCCCTGACCGGACCCGAGGCGGTCTCCTATCCCGACATCGCCTCTCGCATAAGCAGCCTGAGCGGCAAGCAGGTTCGCTACGTCGACCTCACCCCGGACGAACTGCGTGACAACCTCATCCACCAGGCCCACATGCCGACCTGGCTCGCCGACCACGTGACGGAGATCCAGCAACTCGCCATCACCCGACCCGAGACCCCCAACGGCACCGTCGCCGACATCCTCGGCCGCCCGCCCCGCACCCTGGACGCCTTCCTGCGCGAACACCAGGCGTTCTTCAGCCGGTAGGTCGCCGCCGCACATCGTTCAGGAATCCGCGCACCGTCCCGCCGTACAGGCCGGATGACCAGTTGATACCGGGCTATGGGGGGAGGATCTCGTCGAAGTAGCCGGGGCCCGTGCCGGGAAGGACGTCGAGTGCGGCGGTATAGCGGCGGGTCCGGGTCTGCCAGGCGTGGTATCCGCTCATCCACGAGGCCATGACATCGGCGTACGCCCGGACGTCGGCCGTCTCCCGTGCCGTCAGCCCGAGCTGCGCGCACACGCCCGGGACCTCCGCCGCGAGTTCCGTGAAGCGCCGCGTGCGGCGGGCGACCTCCTCCCGGGCCGCGGCAACGGCCTCCTCGCGCGTGGCGCCGTCGGCGTGCTCGCTCACGAGGACGAGGTTGTCGACGTCGCCGCGCGCCTCCTCCTTCTCCAGTGAGTACACGTCGTTGCACATCATGCTGACGTCGACCGCGATGTCCCGCATGAGGCGCAACTGCGGACTGTGGAACGCGGCCGCAGGAACGCCGAGGCCGGCGGCGCGCTCGCCGAGGGAGAGGGGGACGGCGGTGCCGGCGATGCCGCGCCGGACCTGAAGGTAGGTCTCCAAATCCCCCGGTGTGCCGCGGGTCCGTCCGATGGACTCGTGGGCCTGGGTGGCGAAGTAGTGCTCCCATTCGTGCGCGGAGCGGGCCACCCAGCCGGGGTGGGCGCCATGGCGGCATCGGGTCCAGATGTCGGAGAACGCGCGGGGGCAGGCGTCCGCGCCCGGACCGGCCGGTGCCCCGTGGACGATGTCGATCAAGTCCTGGCAGACGGCCGCGACACGGGCGGGATCCCGACCCAAGGGGGCGTCGAACTGGTCGTCGAAGACGAAGAAGAACGCCATCGCGTCCGTACACAGGTCCAGGGCCACTCGCCGGACCAGGGTTCCTGGGGTGGAGGTCCACGATCTCGCGGATCCAGGCTCTGTCCGAGGCGTCGCCCGGACACCTCGCGGCCGATATCCGCTGTCGCGATGTATCGGAAGCCGGAAGGGATTTTCTGTCGCTGGGTGTTCCGGAGTATGGGACGTACGGGGCCGACGCGTAGTGCTCCGGTCGGCCGCTGTGCGCATCGCGCGGCGAGCCTGTCGGGCGGGGCCGGGAACCGTCGACCTGGTGCGCTTCGTGGTGGGGAGCAGAAGACTCGGCTGGTGAAGGGAGAGGCGATGCCAGGGACACCACGTCGCACGGCTGGACTGAGATGCGAGGACGCGCGGCAGATCGCCCGGGACGTGCTGTCGGCCCACCACGCGGGAACGCGTCTCGTGGAGACGATCACGGCGTTTTTCGCGCTCGCTCCCGCCGGCTGAACCGCGCGCCCCGCGCCCGGCCCCCCGGTGGGCCGTATGGACCCTCAGGCACGGCGAAGGGTTTCGGATCGACTGATCGCGGCTAGGCGGTGCGTATGGTGCGAATCGGATACACGATGATGACCGAGCAGGCCGGGCCGCGTGAGCTGGTGTCCCACGTGGTCGGAGCGGAGCGGGCGGGGTTCGACTTCTCCGTCATCTCGGACCACTCGTTCCCGTGGCTGGAGTCCCAGGGCCATGCCCCCTACGCGTGGAGCGTCCTGGGGGCGGCCGCGCAGGCGACCTCCCGCATCCCGCTCATGACGTACGTGACCTGCCCGACCTTCCGCTATCACCCGGCCGTCATCGCACAGAAGGCGGCCACTGTGCAGATCCTCTCGGAAGGCCGGTTCCGCCTCGGACTGGGCTCCGGCGAGAACCTCAACGAACACATCGTGGGCGCCGGCTGGCCCGCCGCCCACGTACGCCTGGAGATGCTGGAAGAAGCCGTCGACATCATCCGCCGCATGTTCACCGGCGAGTACGTGAGCCACCACGGCGCCCACTTCGACGTGGAGAACGCCAAGCTGTGGGACCTGCCCGATCAAGCGCCTCCCCTCGGCATCGCCGTCTCGGGCCCCCGCTCCTGCGCGCTCGCCGGCCGGCACGCGGACCTCGTCATCGCCACCGAACCGAAGCACGACCTCCTGGAAGCCTTCGACGCCCACGGCGGCGCCGGCAAGCCGAGGGTCGGCCAGCTTCCCGTCTGCTACGACACCGACCGGGACGCGGCCGTGGCCCGGGCCCACGACCAGTTCCGTTGGGCGCTCGGCGGCTGGAAGGTCAACTCCGAACTCCCCGGCCCCGCCGGCTTCGACCAGGCCGCCCAGCACACCCGGCCCGAGGACGTCGCCGAGGCCATCCCGTGCGGCAACGACGTGGAGGCCTTCGTGGAGGCGGTACGCCCGTACGCGCAGGCGGGCTTCACCGAGGTCGCCCTCGTCCAGATCGGTGGCGAGCACCAGGAACCGTTCCTGGAGTGGGCCGAGGCGAAACTGTTGCCCGCCCTGCGGAACCTGTGAAGGGCGCCCGAACCATGAGCACGGACCGCGCAGCCCTCTTCGACGTCGACGGCACCCTCACGGACACCAACCACCTCCACGTCGTCTCCTGGTGGGAAGCACTGCGCCAGGCCGGGCACCAGGTGCCCGCACACGCCGTCCACCGAGCCCTCGGCCTGCCCGGAGAGGACCTCCTCGACCACCTCCTGGGCGAGGAGCGCGACCGCTCCGGCGACGAAGGGATCAGCGCCGCGCACGACACCCTCTACGCCACGTACTTCGAACGGATCCCCTCCTTCGACGCGGCCGCCGATCTACTGCGCGCTCTGGCAGGTGACGGCTGGAAGGTGGTGCTGGTCACCTCCGCCAAGGACCGGGAACTCGAAGCCCTGCGCAAGGCCATCGACGCGGACGACGCCATCACCGACACCGCGACCTCCGAGGACGTCGACCAGGGCAAACCCGCACCCGACCAGGTCCGGCACGCCCTCGGCCTGGCGGGAGTACCACCCGAGCGGGCGGTGTTCGTCGGCGATTCCGTCTGGGACATGCAGGCCGCCACCCGAGCCGGCGTGAGCGCGGTGGGCCTCCTGTGCGGAGGCATTCCCCGGGAAGACCTGGAGGAGGCCGGAGCGGCCGCCGTCTACCGCGACCCGGCCGATCTGCTGGCCGGCCTCGCTGCGAGCCCGTTCCTGCGGGTGCCCGCCACGAGCGGGGACGGTGCCGCGGCCGGGTAGCGGCACAAGGCGCCATCGACGCCCCGTCGCCGCCTCGGGTGCGGCGGGCGGGGGATTCCGGGCGGTCCGGCGCGCCGTGCGGCGTGCCGGCCGGGCGTCGCGCGGCGCGAGGCGTACACATGGGAAGCGGCGTCAGCCGTACAGCCTGTGTTGGATCCAGAGTTGATGGGGTGCGCGATGGTGACGTCGGTCGAACCGGTCACGTCGATCCGGGTTCCGGGTCGGACTCCAGGTCAGGTGATCGTGTCGTGGTTGACGACGACGGACCACAAGAAGATCGGACACCTCTATCTGATCGCCTCGTTCGGATTCTTCCTCATCGGCGGCGTACTGGCGCTGCTGCTGCGGGCCGAACTGGCCCGGCCGGGGATGCAGATCCTGTCCAACGAGCAGTACAACCAGATCTTCACCCTGCACGGCACCATCATGTTGCTGTTCTTCGCGACCCCCACGTTCGCGGGTTTCGCCAACGCGATCATGCCGTTGCAGATCGGGGCTCCCGACGTGGCGTTCCCGCGGCTCAACATGCTGTCGTTCTGGCTGTTCCTCTTCGGCGGTCTGATCGTGGTGGGCGCCCTGTTCACCCCTCAGGGCGCCGCGGACTTCGGCTGGACCGCCTACACACCGCTGAGCAGTCTGGACCGCACCCCGTACATCGGTGGTGACATGTGGATCATGGGCCTGGCGCTGTCCGGCTTCGGCACGATCCTCGGCTCGGTCAACTTCGTCACCACGATCATCTGCATGCGCGGTCCGGGCATGACGATGTTCCGGATGCCGATCTTCACCTGGAACATCCTGCTGACCTCGGTCCTGGTGCTGTTCGCGTTCCCCGTCCTCGCGGCGGCCCTGCTCGTGCTGGAGGCGGACCGCAAGTTCGGCGCCCACGTCTTCGACGCGTCCAACGGCGGCGCCCTGCTGTGGCAGCACCTGTTCTGGTTCTTCGGACACCCCGAGGTCTACATCATCGCCCTGCCGTTCTTCGGGATCGTGACCGAGATCTTCCCCGTCTTCTCCCGCAAGCCCGTCTTCGGCTACCTCGGCCTGGTCGGCGCCACGATCGCGATCGCGGGACTGTCGCTCACCGTGTGGGCGCACCACATGTTCGCCACCGGCGCGGTCCTGCTGCCGTTCTTCTCGTTCATGACGTTCCTGATCGCGGTGCCTACGGGGGTGAAGTTCTTCAACTGGATCGGCACGATGTGGAAGGGCTCGATCTCCTTCGAGACACCGATGCTGTGGTCCATCGGCTTCCTGGTCACCTTCCTCTTCGGCGGACTGACCGGCATCATCCTGGCGTCCCCGCCGATGGACTTCCAGGTCACCGACTCCTACTTCGTCGTCGCGCACTTCCACTACGTGGTCTTCGGCACCGTCGCCTTCGCCACGTTCGCCGGGTTCTACTACTGGTGGCCGAAGATGACCGGCACCATGCTCGACGAACGCCTCGGGAAGATCCACTTCTGGACCCTGTTCATCGGCTTCCACACCACCTTCCTCGTCCAGCACTGGCTGGGCGCCGAAGGCATGCCCCGCCGCTACGCCGACTACCTGAACTCGGACGGCTTCACCGCCCTCAACACGTTCTCGACCATCGGCGCGTTCCTCCTGGGCCTGTCCACCCTGCCGTTCCTCTACAACGTGTGGAAGACGACGACGACCGCTCCGAGGGTCACCGTCGACGACCCGTGGGGCTTCGGCCGCTCGTTGGAGTGGGCCACGTCCTGCCCGCCGCCCCGGCACAACTTCGTCACGCTGCCGCGCATCCGCTCCGAATCCCCGGCCTTCGACCTGCACTACCCCGAGGTGGCCGCGCTCGACAACGCGGGCGGTCAGGGCAAGCGCGACGCCCTCGATGATCCGGGCAACCGTGAAACGCCCGGATCCGACCGCGACATCGCAGGTCAGTAGGGGGGCGGGCGCGATGGAGCAGAACGAGGCGGCAGCGGGCCTGGCCGAGTTGGAGGGCTATCTGATGAGCCGCGCCGCGCACCACACCGCGGCCGTGGAAGCGCACGCCTTCGCCGATGAGCTTCCCTGGCTGGGACGGGCGGAACGCGAGGACGTCGTCCACCTCTACACGGCCCGCCATCTGGCCCGGACCCGCAACGCCCTGTACGAGATCGCCGGCCGCAGCCACGAGTTGAGGGAGGAGTACGCGCGCCGCTACCAACTCCTGCGCCGCCGAGTCGTGGCTCTGGCCCTGCTCGGCGGCACGACCGTCCTCACCACCGTCCTGGCCATCCTGACGATCGGCCTGAAGCCGCGTTAGCGGGACGGGACGATCCGACGGCGGGCCCGGGCCCGGGCCCGGGTCAGCCCACGAGATCCGGGGCCCGCAGCATGGCGGACGGGATGCCCCACGCGTCGACGAGGTCGACCGCGAGGGGACGCACCTTGCGGCAGAGGTCGTTCACCTCGCGGCTGATGGCCTTGGACCGTTGGATGGTCAGCCGCCCGTGCTCCATGAACCAGGCCCGGTCCGCCTCGATCGTCGACAGGGCGAACAGGTCGCAGAGAAGGGCGAGCGCCGCCTTCTCGCCGCCTTCGGGCATCGTGCGCACCCTGGTGACGAAGGCCTCCGTCACCAGCCGCTCGACGTGTGCGCGTGCGACCGCGATGACGTGGTCCTGCACCTGCGAGAAGACGGCGCCCGGATCGCGCTTCTCGTCGATCCCGCGCTTGATCCGCCGGGCCAGGCCGGCGAGCATGTGCTCCTCGCGGAACCGGACCATGGCGAGCTGGTACTCGGAGTCGAGCAGGCCGGCTTCGCGGTCCCACTCGTCGCCGCCGGGCAGCAGGTCGCGTACCCGTTCGAGCAGCTTGTGGGCCGAGGTCCGTTCGATGACGGTCTCGACGGCGAGGTTGGTGACGTAGCGGACCATGCCGAGCTGGTCGAGGTCCTCGAACTCGCTCGCGTGATCGGTGAGCAGTCCCTTCGCCACGAGTTGCAGCAGGACGTGGTTGTCGCCCTCGAAGGTGGTGAAGACGTCGCTGTCGCTCTTGAGGGCGGCGAACCGGTTGACGGCGAGATAACCGGCGCCGCCGCACGCCTCGCGGCACTCCTGGACGACGCGGGTCGCATGCCACGTGCCGAGTGCCTTGATGCCCGCGGCCTGCGATTCGAGCCGGCGCCGCGCCTGCGCGTCGTCCTGGATGCCGGAGAAGACCTCGTGCAGCTGGGTACGGACCCCGTCCTGCGCGATGTGCAAGGCGTACGTCCGGGCGATGAGCGGCAGCAGACGGCGCTGATGCAGGCCGTAGTCGAGGAGCACCTGCTCCCCGGTGTCCGGGGCCGCCTCGAACTGCCGCCGCCGCACGGCGTACTTCGTGGCGATCGCCAAGGCGACCTTGGCGACGCTGATCCCGGCGCCGGCGACGCTGACCCGGCCCTGCACCAGGGTGCCGAGCATGGTGAAGAAGCGCCGGTTGGGATTGTCGATCGCACTCTCGTAGACGCCCTCGGGGGTGACGTCGGCGAACCTGTTCAGGAGTGCCTCGCGCGGCACCCGCACGCCGTCGAACCAGAGGCGCCCGTTGTCCACACCGTTGAGGCCCATCTTGCGGCCGTCGTCCTCGATCCGGACGCCGGGCGCCGGCCGACCGCCGACCCGGAGGGGGACCACGAAGGCGTGTACGCCACGGGACTGGCCGTCCACTTCCAACTGCGCGAAGACCACGCCCAGTTCGGCATGGCGGGCCGCGTTGCCGATGTAGTCCTTGCGTGCCTGGTCGTCGGGGGTGGTGATGACGAACTCCCGGCTCGCCGCGTCGTACCGCGCGACGGTGCCGAGTGCCTGAACGTTGGAGCCGTGCCCGGTCTCGGTCATCGCGAAGCAGCCCATGAGCTCCCCGGTGATCAGGCCCGGGAGATGGGCATCGTGGTGGCGCTCGGTGCCGAGTTGCAGGATCGCGCCGCCGAAGAGCCCGAACTGCACGCCGACCTTCACCAGCACCGACAGATCACCGAAGGCCAGCGTCTCGAACGCGGCGATCGAGGCCCCGACATCGCCGCCCCCGCCGAACTCGGCGGGAAAGCCCATACCGGTCTGGCCCGTCGCGGCCATCTTGACGACGACCTCACGCACCCGCTCGCGAAACGCGTCGATGCCGAGCTCCTCGGCCTCTTCGAGGACGGAGGCGTGCGTCGCCAGGTTGGTACGGACAAGGTCGCGGATCCCGGCGTACTCGCCGTCGAGCACCCCGGTCAGCGCAGGGACGTCGATCTCGGGCTGCACGTAACCGGTCGCGGCGGTGGAAGCGTTCTCGGTGGCCATGCCGCTCCGCTACCCCGCCGCGAGACGATCAACCGGGGTGCGGGCGGCACACGATCAGCCACGCCTCGATGTCCTCGGACGGTGCCTCGTACAGGTGCGGGGTGTCGCCCGCCCGATCGCCGTGCCCACCGGCAAGGGCGGCCCCGTCCCACTCACCTGTCCGGGTGGTAGGCGTGTCCGCCTGCACGGCCCTGGAGTGTCGGGGGAGTCGGAGCGGGCAGGGTCGCGGAGACACCCCAACCCGTGAAGGAGCGGTTCACCGTGATTGACCTGTGGAGCTTCACCGAGCAGACGGGCTACGCGCCCGGTACCGATCTGGTCGGCTTCGACGTCGAGGCGACGGACGGGAAGATCGGGAGCGTGGACGAGGAGACGTCGGAGGTCGGCGCCGCCCACATCGTGGTCGACACCGGTTTCTGGATCTTCGGCAAGCACGTCCTGCTGCCTGCCGGCACCATCCACCGGATCGACCTTCAGGAGCGAAAGATCCACGCCGCCAGGACGAAGGAGGAGATCAGGAACGCTCCGGAGTACGACAAGGACAAGCACCGGGACGACGCCGCCTACCGCGTCGAAATCGGCCAGTACTACGAGGACAACAACGAACGCGGCGTCTGAGCCGCCTCACGACCGCCCCTGCGGCACGGGGAGGACATCTGGTTCCGCGGCCGCATCCGCACGCCGACGGCACACCCGCCTGGGGGCCAACGCCCGTATCCCTACGCGCGCGGCGCCGCTTCCCGCGAAGCCCGTCACTTCCGGCGGACGGCACATGGCAAAGGCAAGGAGAAGTCTCTCCTTGCCTCTCCCAAGGTATAGCGCACCGGGGGGCTTGCGGCAAGACCCCGGTCACGGCGCAGAATCATCCGTCGAAGCCACTACCTGCGGAAATGAGGGCACGAGGTGCGGGTGTTGTTGTCGACGTACGGCGGACGACGTGACGTCGAGGCAGTAGGGGGACCGGCAGTGCGTGTGCGGGCGCTCGGCGCGGGGGCGCGAGGGCGCCCGCCGCGCGGCCGGGCAGAGAGGCCGGGCGGATCGGCAGCGGGAAAGCAGTGAGGGGTCAGGGCGATCAGGACGATCGGGACGTGCTCGACAAGAAGCTCAACAGGGCCGGTGGCGCCGGTGACTCGGCAGGCCACCAAGGTGCGGCGGGCCATCCCCATGCAACAGGACACGACTGCCTCGGAGGCATCGCAGTGATCGAGCAGTACGTGTGGGATCTCCAAGAGATCGACGAGACGCGGACCGCGGTCGTCGGCGGCAAGGGCGCGCACCTGGGTGGGCTGTCGCGGATCGAAGGCGTCCGCGTGCCGGGCGGCTTCTGCGTGACGACGAACGCCTTCCGGCGGATCATGGAGGAAGCGCCGTCGATCGCCGATCGGCTCGATGAACTGTCGCGCCTGAACCCGGACGACCGGGAGGCGGTCCGCACCCTCAGCGCGCGGATCCGCGAGGCCATCGAAGGGATCACCATCCCGGGAGACATCGCGACGGCGATCACTCGAGAGCTCGCCCGGAGCGGCGCGGAAGCCGCCTACGCCGTCCGCTCCAGCGCGACGGCGGAGGACCTGCCGACGGCCTCCTTCGCCGGCCAGCAGGACACGTACCTGAACGTCGTGGGGGAGACGGCGATCCTGCGGCACATCAGCCGGTGTTGGGCCTCGCTGTTCACCGAGCGGGCCGTGACCTACCGGCGGCGCAACGGCATCGACGACCGTACCGTCGACATGGCCGTGGTCGTGCAGCGGATGGTCTTCCCGCAAGCGGCGGGCGTCCTGTTCACCGCCGACCCCGTCACGGGCAACCGGAAGGTCGCCACCGTCGACGCCGGCTTCGGCCTCGGCGAGGCCCTGGTCTCCGGCCTGGTGAACCCGGACGTCTTCACGGTGCGGGACGGCGAGGTCGTCGCCAAGACGATCGCCGCCAAACAGCGCGCCCTCCACGCCCTCCCCGCCGGCGGTACGCGGGAAGTGGCGATCGACCCGCGGCAGCAGGAACAACCGGCGCTGACCGACGCGCAGGTCGTGCGGCTGGTGCAGCTCGGACGGCGGATCGAAGCGCACTTCGGCCGCCCGCAGGACATCGAATGGTGCCTGGTCGACGACGGCTTCGAGATCGTTCAGAGCCGGCCGATCACCACGCTGTTCCCCATCCCCGAGGCCGACGACCAGGAGAATCATCTCTACGTCTCCGTCGGCCATCAGCAGATGATGACCGACCCCATGAAGCCCTTGGGATTCTCCATGTGGCAGCTGACGGCCATGGTGCCGATGCAGGAGGCGGGCGGGAGGCTGTTCGTCGACGTCACCCGCCGCATGGCCTCGCCCGCGAGCCGCGCGGCCCTCCTGGACATCATGGGGAAGGGCGACCCCCTGGTCAGGGACGCTCTGGAGACCGTCCTCGACCGCGACGATTTCGTACCGACGCTCCCGGACACGAGCCCCGGCGCGCCGCCGACCGGCCGTGCGTCCGCCCCGATCGCGAGCCCGCCCGAGAACCCGATCGAGACCGATCCGGCCGTCGTCACCGAGCTGATCGAACGCAGCCAGGTGTCCATCGCCGCCCTGGAACGCGACATCCGGACGAAGACCGGGCCGGCGCTGTTCGACTTCCTGCTGGAGGCCTTCGAGGAGCACAAGCGCGTCCTGAGCGACCCGTTGAGCATGCAGGCGATCATGGCGGGGATGGAGGCCACGTGGTGGCTCAACGACAAGCTGCAGAAGTGGCTGGGGGAGAAGAACGCGGCTGACACGCTGACCCTGTCCGCGCCCGACAACGTCGCGTCGGAGATGGGTCTGGCGCTGATGGACGTCGCCGACGTGATCCGCCCGTACCCGGAGGTCGTGACGTTCCTGCAAGGCGTCGAGGACGAGGGCTTCCTGGACGACCTGGCGAAACTCGCGGGCGGCACCGAAGCGCGCGAGGCCATCGAGGCCTACCTCGACCGGTACGGCATGCGCTGCGTCGGCGAGATCGACATCACGAGGCCGCGTTGGCACGAGCGCCCCACCACGCTCGTTCCCGCGATCCTCGACAACGTCAGGAACTTCGAACCGGGCGCCGCCGCGCGGCGCTTCGAGCAGGGCCGGCAGAAGGCACTGAAGAAGGAACAGGACGTGCTGGCACGCTTGCGGACCCTGCCGGACGGGGACCGCAAGGCCGACGAGACCAAGCGGATGATCGACCGCGTCCGAACCTTCATCGGATACCGGGAGTACCCGAAGTACGGCATCATCAGCCGCTACTTCGTCTACAAACAAGCCCTGATGGAGGAAGCCGAGCGCCTCGTGCAGGCGAAGGTGCTTCCGGAGAAGGAGGACGTCTTCTTCCTCACCTTCCAGGAACTGCACGCCGTCGTGCGCTCGAACCAGGGGGACGGGCAGTCCACCCGGGAACCTGTCCGGCAGTCCGTCCCGCAGCTCATTCGGGAGCGCAAGGACGCCTTCCGCTCGTACCAGGCGCTCACACCGCCCCGGGTCCTCACCTCGGACGGCGAGGCCGTCTCCGGGGCGTACCGGCGCGACGACGTGCCGGCCGGCGCCCTGGTCGGCCTGCCGGTCTCCGCCGGGACCATCGAGGGACGGGCCCGCGTCATCCTCGACATGGGGGATGCCGATCTCGAAGCGGGCGACATCCTGGTCACGACGTTCACGGACCCCAGCTGGTCACCGCTGTTCGTCGGCATCGCGGGCCTGGTGACGGAAGTGGGCGGCCTGATGACCCATGGCGCGGTGATCGCCCGGGAGTACGGTCTGCCGGCCGTTGTGGGCGTGGCGCAGGCCACCCGGCTGATCCGGGACGGTCAGCGGATCCGCGTGCACGGAACCGACGGGTACATCGAGCTCCTGCCCTGACCGACCGCGCCGAGAAGCGGCGTCCGTAGCGTCCGACCGAACCACCCGGCCGAGGTGCGGCGTGGGCTCCGCCTTCCCCCAGGGCAGAGCTCCGCCGTACCGGCCCCGACAGAGTAATGAGGCTGTGACCTGCGTCTGTTCAATCGACCCGCAGTGATCACCAGGCTTGCGGTACCACCTTCACCCGGGTCGGGTCGGTGGTGATGGAGTCCTGCACGGAGCCGTCCGGAGTCGGCCACCGCCTCGCCGCCATGATCGACGACAGCGCGGGCTGTGTCGGTGAGTAGACCGCCCTCTACAAGGACGACCGAGGGAACCAGTTCACCCTCGCCGTCTTCACGATGAAGGATCCGCGGGACACCCTGAGGATGGTGAGCGAACTGCCGATGGCCTTCGACGACTACCAGGTCGCCGTGCAGGTCCCACCCGCCGGATCCGGTCTGGCGACCCTGCCCGCGGACAGCGGACTCGTCCAGGGCTTCATGGGCAACGGCCGGGTCATGTTGGTCGCCATGGGCCAATGGTCCGACGGCCGCACCGCCGCCTTCCAGACCCTCGTGGACCGCATGCAACCGCTCCAAGACGAGGTCTCGCGCATGATCGGCGCCCACGAGCAGGCCGGCTGAGCCTCCGTCAGGGATGTCGGGACCAGGCCGGCCGCAGCCAAAGCCCCGGTGGCGATCAGGGTCCGGTCGGGGTGATCTCGGCGATCAGGGCCTCGACCCGGGCCTTGATCTCGTCGCGGATCGGGCGGACGGCCTCGACGCCCTGGCCTGCCGGGTCGTCGAGTTTCCAGTCGAGGTAGCGCGTGCCGGGGAAGACAGGGCAGGTGTCGCCGCAGCCCATGGTGATGACGACGTCGGAGGCTCGTACGGCGTCGACGGTCAGCACCTTCGGTGCCTGGGCGGAGATGTCGATGCCCACCTCCGACATCGCGGCGACGGCGGCCGGGTTCACGCCGGCGGCGGGAGCGGAGCCGGCGGAGCGGACCTCGGCCCGGTCCCCGGCGAGGTGGGCGAGCCAGGCCGCGGCCATCTGCGAGCGGCCGGCGTTGTGGACGCACACGAAGAGCACCGACGGCTTCGGGGTGGGGCTGTCAGACACGGGCGGGTCCTTTCCGGGTGGCGGCCTGCTCGGCTGCCAGGGCGTCGGTGGGGAAGAAGCGACGGGCGGCGAACGCGACGTGGACCAGGCCGATGAGGACGGGTACCTCGATCAGCGGGCCGACGACGTTCCAGGTTGAGCAGGCCGGGCAGGACGGACAGGTAGAACCAGCCGAGCAGGCTGAACGCGAGCGCCTGGAAGACGGAGTTGAGGGCGACGAGGACGGCGGCGGCTTCGCGGTCGCCGCAGGCGAGGTCGTTCCAGATGACGACCATGGCGATGCAGCGGGCGAGACCGACGATGATCAGGCCGGTGCGGTACTCGGGCAGGTCCGGCAGGAACGCCCACGCGAGGACGAACATCAGCGCCGGGCCGACGATCCAGTTCAGCAGCAGCGAGGTCAGCAACAGGCGCCGGCCGCGGGTGACGGTGTCGAGGCGGTCGTAACGGACCTTGGCCAGGACCGGGTACATCATCACCAGCAAGCCGAGGGCGATCGGCAGCGAGACCCCGGTGACTGTCACCGCCGCGGGCTCCGTGGTCACGAAGCGGCCGCCGCGGAGCGGTCTCGGTGTCGACCGGTTCCGTCGCGGAGGAGGTCTCGGCGTCGACCGGCTCGGTGGGGCGGGTCAGGACGGCGGCGAGGCGGTCGGTGGTCTCGGGGACGAGCCGGTAGTAGACCCAGGTGCCGCGCCGCTCGGAGTCGATCAGCCCGGCCTGCTTCAGCAGCTTCAGGTGGTGGGAGATCGTCGGCTGCGACAGCTCGAAGGCCGGGGTCAGGTCGCAGACGCAGATCTCGCCGCCGGCCCGTGAGGCGATCATCGACAGGGCCGGATGCGGACCGGATCGCCGAGGGCCTTGGAGAGCGTCGACCTCTCCCTCCTCGCCGAAGAAGCCGCCGAAACACTGCTTCCCCTCGCCGAACGGCGCCGGATCACGCTCGACGTCACCGGCGGGGCGGCCCACACCAGCGGCTCCGCGGAACTCTTGCTGCGGATGGTGACGAACCTCGTCCAGAACGCCATCGTCCACAACATCCCCGCCGGCGGCACCGTGACGGTCCACACCGAGGCGGACGACGACGCGAGCGTGCTGCGGGTGGAGAACTCGGGCAGTCGACTCCCACCGGATCTGGTACCGACCCTCACCGAACCCTTCCAGCGGGGAACGTCACGCGTACGCACGGACGAGCACGCCGGCGTCGGCCTCGGCCTGGCCATCGTGGACAGCGTCGTCCGCGCTCACGCCGGAACCCTCGACCTCGCACCGCGCCCTGCCGGCGGTCTGCTCGTCACGGTCCGGCTCCCCGGCACGCCGCAGGCCGCTCCGCCTCGCTGAGCGGACGGGGGAGGGGAGCGCCGCACTGCTCCCGATGGCGACGGTCGCCGTCACCGGCGGCCACATCCCGCCTCACCTTGGCCGCGTCTCGCCGCACTTCGCCGCATGGGCAGGCCGCCGTGCGCATGGAACAGCCGGCGGCGGACACACGTATGCCAACTGGCCTGAACACAACAGAAGTCGGGGCGGCCGGCCCCACGCGTACCGAGGGAGCGAGACGTCATGCCGCTGACATTCCGCAAGAGTTTCAGGATCCTGCCCGGCGTCCGGCTCAACATCAACCGCAAGTCGTGGTCGATCACCACCGGCGGCGGCAAGCACGGTCCCCGCCACACCCACAGCAGCACCGGACGTCGTACGACCTCGGTGGACCTGCCCGGCCCCTTCGGCTGGCGCAAGACCACCCGCGGCTGATCCGCGGGGTGCGCGCCGCGTCCAAGGAACCCCCGGCCGGACAGGCCGGGGGTTCCTTCTGTGGAGGGCGCGCCGGAGAGCTCGAAGCCCCCGAAGCCCTTGGAGCTTCCGAAGCGGCCTTCGGTCGGTCAGTGGCGGTGCATGGTCTGGAGGGCCTCGACCAGGACCTTGGGGCTGTGTCGTCCCTTGTAGACGGGCGGGGGCTGCTTGTCGAGCTTGAGGAGTCCGGCCACCGCGGTCCAGGCGGTGCGCACGGGGTACTCGACGGTGAAGACCACGTCGTCGGGGACTTCCGCGTACTGGCCGATGAAGGCGAGGTTGGTGGAGCCTCGGGGGACGACCTGGGGGCGGTCACCACGGCGGCGGACCAGGAACTGGCTGGTGATGTACGGCATCAGTGCCGGGATCACGATCGAGTTGTCCACGATCTGGTCCCCGGCCTCGCCGAACGGCAGATGCCCCGTCACCTCCCGGAGGATCTCGCGACCCCTGCACTCGCGCATCGGCTTCCCGACGTGCTCCCCTTCCCGGTGGGGGAAGAGGGCGTAGCCCCACCACGCGAAGGTGTCCTCCGGCTGCTCGCGGAAGTGGGGCTGGTGATTGAGGACGATGGTCAGCAGCCAGTTGGAGTCCTTGAAGGTGATCAGGCCACCCTTGCCCGCCTCGCTCCCGGAGAACTTCTCCATCAGCCTGAAGAAGGTGGATCTCGAACATGCGCCCGCCGCGCATCGTGTAACCGGTCTCCGGCGAGCCGAGGCCGCTCCTCGCCCTGCGGTGACCGATGCCCGGGCATCGGTCAGGGGGCGACGAGCGGCCGGAGCGGGGCCGGAGCGGTCAGCGGCTGCTGCCGCCGGTGGCTTGGTTCAGCATGCGGGTCAATCGGACGGCGAAGAACGCCGCCGCGGCCGCCGCGACGATGTTCAGGACCGCCGCCGCCATCCCGAGGTTCACCGAGGTGAGGAGCGCGTCGAGCTCCTCGGCGCGCTGGTGGCTCAGATTCGCGTACCAGCCGAGCAGGATCGAGCCGGCGAAGGACCCCCACCACAGGTTCACCGGCCAGAAGGAGGTGCCGGCCGGGCCCGCGGAGGGCGTCGCCCGGGTGCCGGCGCTCCACATGTCGACGGCGATGCGGTAGGGCATCCAGAAGCCGGCCACGGGTACGAACCAGGCTCCGATCGCCCAGCCCGGCCCCTTCCCGAACTGGTCCGGGGCCAGTGCGCCGGCGTTGCGGCGCATCCGGTGGAACCAGGTGATGAAGGCGGCCGCACACGCCGCGAGTCCGACCACGTGGATCTGGTCGTAGACGAGGAACAGGCGGTCGGCCTGGTCCAGCCGGTCCTGGGAGACGAAGGCGAAGCCCCCGTCGCCCTCCACATCGGCGTGAAGTCGGGCGCCGACGAAGAGGGAGAAGAGGTCCCCGGCCGCGACGACCGCCAGCAGGACACAAACCCCCACGACCAGAACCCGCGAAGTACCGGGGCTCCGTACGGCAATCGGCGGGCGTGGACGGAGAACGCCGGAAGACGTCATGACGGTTGAACCCCCACGGGCAAGAAGTGGAAACGGCCCGCGGATGTGCGTGCAGAGGGGAAAGTACGCCGGCGCGGGCCCGCTCGTCCATGGGGAATCCCCTGCTCCGCTACCCGGGGGAGTGGTCCATGAGCTGACGGAAGGAGTTTCGTCAGTCGCGGGGGCGCGGTGATCGGGTTTCGGTCGTGGGGGTCTGCCGGCCGAGTACGGCGGTGGCCCGTTCGAGGACGATCACCTCCTGGTACGCGCTGTCGAGCACGGTTCGACCCTCGTGGGTCAGGTGGGCGAGGAGGACCTGAGGCGGGTACTTCCCGGTGCCTCGGCCCTTCGTACCCGGCTTCGAGGCGGCAGGGCGTGTCATCTCGGTCGGCGAAGGAGTCGACGTCGAACTCCTGGACCGGCCGGTGACCGTACTGATCAGCGGAGGCGCCTACGCCGAGGTGGTGCTCGCGCTCGCCGCGCTGGTCTTCGACGCCACGGGCGTGGACCCGCGAACCGCCGCCGGGCTCGGCTGGGCCGCCCCCACGGCCTACGACCTGATCAACATGGTCGCCCGCGTCCGCGCCGGTGACAGCGTCCGTTCCGGTTCCGGATTCCCCGCCGGTCGCCGCGTCATGGACTACGGGGACTCCGACATCACCACGGGGTTCGGCAACTGCACCGAAGCCACCTGGAACACGTGCGCGGAGCTGAAGAAGGGCGCCGGGGACCGGGCCGCCGGACGGTTGGCCGCCACGCTGTCCTGGACGACCACCTACAACGACCCCTGGTATGTCGACAAACTGCTGGGTGACGCGCGTGTGGACGGCATCATCGCCGGCTACGGCGCCTTCACCGGAGTGCGCGAGTACGACGACAGCTGGCAATGCGCGAACTCCATCAACCTCATCCGCGACTGGGTGAACCGCCACGGTTCCACCCACCGCATGGCCACCAGCGCGGATCGCCTCTTCAGGTAGGGGACAACCGGGCCGGGGCCAGGGCTGCCCTGAGCCGCATGATCCTGCGAGACGGTCAACCGGGCCCCGTCTCCCTCCGCTTGGTTGTCCAGAGGCGCCGATCTCGTCGAACTGGCACCGTGACCACTTCACCCGTGCGAGAGGCGAGGAAGATGATCGAGAACGTGATGCCGAACGAGACGACGATCCCGTTGATGCCGTGCGCGTCGGTGCCGGAAACCCTGGAGTTCTACCGATGCCTCGGGTCCGAGGTCGTACACGAGCAGACCCGGCCGTACGTCTACCTGGCCCTCTCCTACCGGGGCTTCCAGGTCCATTTCGGCAAGGCCCCCGCCCACCTGGACCCGGCGCGGGAGGACGGTGGTGGCTGCCTGGTGCTGGTCGACGAAGTCGCCCCGTATCACGCCGCTTTCACTGCCGCCATGCGTGCGACGCACGGCAAGGTCCTGGGATCCGGGCGCCCCCGGATCACCCGCTACCGCGCGGGAGCGAGCCGGTTCACCCTGATCGACCCCTCGGGCAACTCCCTCATCTTCATCCAGCGCGACGAGCCCGCCACGTTGGAGTACGGCGGATCGAAGTCCCTCCGAGGTCTGGCCCGCGCCGTCGACAACGCCCGCGTCCTCATCGAGTTCAAGAACGACGACCACCTCGCCCACCGCGTCCTGACCACCGGCCTGGCCCGCCACGGCGAGAACGCCGACGACCTCGACACGGCGAAGGCACTCGCGATGCTGATCGAAATAGCCACCACCCTCGGCCGTCCCGAGGAGACCGCCCCTTGGCGTGAGCGACTCGCCCGCATACCGCTCGACCCCGACCAGCGCCACCAGGTGGAAGCGATGCTGCGTAGCACCGAGCATGCCGCGCCGCTCGATCGGCCGGAACCCGTCCAAAAGCCCGTGGAGGAGGAAGCCGGCTCCTGAGCGTGCGGATCTCCCTCCGGTCACGCGGAGTCCACTGATCCACCCCGCCGGCCGCACTTCGGTGTGGTCGCCGGTCAGCTGCGGGTGACGGTGTAGCCGGTGTCGTTCAGGGCGGCGGTCCACACATCGCGGTCGAACCACCGGGCGATGTCGGGTTGCCGTGTCGTGATGCCGTCCATCCTCGCCTGCCAGTCGGTGCCGGCACGACCGCGGTTGTCCTGGCAGCCGGTACAGCCGTCCTCGCCGTGGATGTGGCCGGCCATCCACGCGTTGACGGCGACGCCGAGGACGACGAGGTAGAGGTCCCCGCCGTTCTCCTCCAACGCGGTGGGGACGCCGGCGAGGATGAGCGCCAGTTCCGGGTTGTCGACCGGCGGCGTCGGCGGCTCCCCGATCACCCACTCGACGGTCCCGCCCTCCTCCGCCCTTCGCCGCTTCCCGGCGACGCAGTCCGGGCGGCCGTCGCCATGGAAGTGCCTGTGGGGGGAACGAGTCTGGATCCCGAGCCGTTCGGCCACGAGGCGCACACGGCGTCTGACGGTCTCGATGATCGTGTCGAGGCGCAACGCAAAGCCTCGACGGGCCAGTTCGGAGAGCGCCACGGCGACCGCGTCCTTGAACGCCTTCGTGTTCCTCATGGACGACATCCTCCCGGATTCCCCAAGCGCTCTGACCCGTTTCGCACCTGTTCGCTCAGCCTTGTGCGTGCGCCGCCGTGGTGAGGCTGCGCGACCGACCGGACTGCGGTCCGCGCGAGTTCACGCTCGACTCCCGCGCCGGATACGGCCGATGCCCCCCCGCGCTTCGGTTTGGCATGACAAGCGAGACACCGGACGCCCCTACCGCACCGGCAACCTCAGAGGTTGTTGTATTCATGGTCGAGCCGAGTGGTTTCCCTTTTCTGTTTCGAGTCAGTTTCGAGTGATCACCCGTAATTGGTTCACTGTTGAACGTCCTTAGTGAGTACAGATCAGGATGCTGATCGCACCCGTGTCGAGATTTCGGATCATGTTCCGCCCCATAGTGTTCGCCGTGGTCACGAAGTCGCTCGCTCGGCAAGTCGCCCGACAGGCCACGCAACACCTCACCCCACAGCTCACTCAATCAGTCGCTCTATCGAAATGAGGTGCCGGCCCATCATGAAGGTGAGGGCGGCGCTCATGTGCTTCGGGCGCGAAGTGCCTGGTGGGGGGAGCTGGTGTCGAGGTGTCGCCGCAGTCTTCCTGAATCGATGCCAACGGACTCTCCGTGAAATTCGAAATGCAGAACTCGGGCCGCCTTTTTCCCTAGCGGAGGCGGCACTTTCATCGAACAGGCGGAGTATTCCCGACCCGGTAACGCTTATGCGCCTCCCTTCACGCCGGGCCACGCCATCCATTGTCGTAACACCCCTGTGCGCTCGCCGAATCAAATGACTTCCGCCGGGCGGGCGTTGTACGTTTCTTACCGAAGGCATATTCCAACCAGCGGTTCTCACCGTTGAGAGGGACACGCATGACGAGCCACGCAATCGAAGTCGACCTCGAAAGTCTGCTGCGCCAGGCGCTCCAGTCCACGGGTACGGGCAAGCATTGGGCGACCGACGCGGACGAGATGTGGTGCCGCCTCACACACCGCTCCGGCATACGACGCCAACAGGGCTGGAAACTGCACGTGTCCGCGACCGCCGCCTCCGCGCCAGACGTCCTCGTGAAGGCTCTGGACGTGTTGCTGGGCGAGGAGGCGGCCTTCAAATTCGTCCGGTCACTCGACCAGGTGAGCGCGCTCAACTCCCGTGCCACGCCGCGGGGGAGCTCGGGCAAGTTCCTCACCATCTACCCGCCCACCGACGAAGCCGCCGCCCGAATGGCGCGTGAACTGCACAAGGCCACGGCGGGATTGGCCGGCCCGCGGATCCTCTCCGACCAGCCGTACGCCCCGCACAGTCTGGTGCACTACCGCTACGGCGCCTTCGTCGGCCGGCGGCGGCTCTCGGACCAGGGACTGCTGGTGTGGTTCATCGAGGACCCCGACGGCAATCCCGTGGAGGACAAGCGCACCGGTCAGTACTCCCCGCCCTCTTGGGCGATCAGCCCCTTCCCCGACTCGGTACCGCTTCCACCCCGACAGGAGAAGGCGGCGGGCAACCCCGTGGTGCTCGGCGGCCGGTTCTCGGTACGGGAGGCGATCCGGCACACCAACAAGGGCGGCGTCTACCGGGGAACGGACATCACCACGGGCGCACCCGTGGTCCTCAAGGAGGCCCGGCCGCACGTCGAGGGCGACTCGTCCGGCTCCGACGTACGCGACTGGCTGCGCGCCGAGGCCAGAACGCTGGAGAAGCTGAAGGCAACGGGACTGGCACCGGAGCCCCTCGCGATGTTCGAAACGGGCGGGCACCTGTTCCTCGCCCAGGAGGAAGTGCCGGGCGTGCCCCTGCGCACCTGGGTCGCCGAGCACTTCCGCGACGTCGGGAGCGAACGCTACCGGGCGGACGCACTCGCGCAGGTACGCCGGCTGGTGGACCTGGTCGCGGCGGCCCACGCCCAGGGCTGCGTACTGAGGGACTTCACGCCCGGCAACGTCATGGTCCGCCCCGACGGCGAACTGCGCCTCATCGACCTGGAGCTCGCCGTCCTGGAGGGCGACGTCACGCTCCCCACCCAGGTGGGAACCCCCGGCTTCAGCGCCCCCGAGCGCCTGAACGACGCGCCTGTCTCCCCGACCGCCGACTACTACAGCCTCGGCGCCACGGTGTGTTTCGTGCTCGGCGGGAAGGTACCGAACCTGCTGCCCGAGGAGCCGGCCACGAGGCCCGCAGAGCAACGGTTCGCCGAGTGGCTGACCGCCTGCGCCGGAACGCTGCGCCTGCCGGACGGCCTGCCCGAGATGATCCTCGGGCTGATGAAGGACGATCCCGGCGAGCGATGGGACCCCGCCAGGGCGAGTGAGGCACTCCGCGAGATCGACCCGACGCGGCGGCCGACCCACCCCACCACCGGAACGGAGCGTGCCGACGAACCGCACGCCGCGACGCAGGTCGCGGTCGCCGGCATGGTGAACCACCTCGTCGATTCGATGACCCCGGGCGACGACCGGCGACTGTGGCCCGTGTCCACCCTCGCCGGGGAGACCGACCCCTGCACCGTGCAACAAGGCGCGGCAGGTGCACTGGCCGTCCTGACGCGGTACTTCGAACTCACCGGCGACCCGCGCCTGCCCGACGTGCTCGCCACCGCCGGCAACTGGATCGCCGCCCGTACCGACACCCGCTCCATACGCCCGGGCCTGCACTTTGGCGGCCGCGGCATCGCCTGGGCGCTGTACGACGCCGGACGCGCCATCGACGACCGCGCCCTCACGGACCACGCGCTGGCCCTGGCCTTGGCGCCGCTGGAGTCGACGCCCAGTCACGACATCACCCACGGCTCCGCGGGCAGCGGACTCGCCGCCGCCCACCTGTGGAACCGTACCGGTGACCCGCGCCTGGCCGAGCTGGTCGTCGACGCGGCCGACCGGCTGGCCGCCGCCGCACGGCCCGAGCCGTCCGGCGTGAGCTGGCCGGTTCCCGCGGAAGCCGTTTCCACGGAGGCCGGCAAACGCTACCTCGGCTTCGCCCACGGAACGTCCGGCATCGGCTGCTTCCTCCTCACCGCCGCGGCCATCACGCACCGCTCCGAGCACATGGAGCTGGCCGTGGCGGCGGGAGAGCACCTGGTGGCCAACGCCGTGATGGTCGGCCAGGCGGCCCAGTGGCCGGCCCAGGCCACGGACGTGCCCACGGCCCCGTACTGGTGCCACGGTTCGGCGGGCATCGGCTCCTTCCTGGTACGCCTCTGGCAGCGGACCGGGGACAAACGGTTCGGCGATCTCGCCCGCGGCGCCACGCACGCCGTCATGGAACGCGCCTCTCGCGCCGCTCTCGCCCAGTGCCACGGGCTGGCGGGGAACGGCGACTTCCTCCTCGACATGGCCGAGGCCACCGGGGACCCCGCCTACCGCACGATGGCCGACGACCTGGCCCGTCTCCTCGTCTGCGAACGGGCCCACCGCGAAAGCCACGTGGTCTTCCCCAACGAGTACGGGGACGTCTCCACCAGTTGGAGCGACGGATCCGCAGGAATCCTTGCCTTCCTCCTGCGAACCCGCCACACAGACCCCCGGCACTGGATGATCCGGCAGCCGGGCTGAGCGACAGGGACCCCTGTCGCCACCGCACAGAGAAGGAGAATGTCATGGAGAACCAGGACCTCAGCCTGCTCGCCCACCTGCACGCCCTTCCGGAGACCGACCCGGTCGGCGTCGACGGCGCGCCGTTCGCCGCGACCTGCGAGTGCGTCGGCCTGCTGACGCTGCTCAACACCATCTGTATCGGCATCAGCTGCGCCTAGCCGAGAACCTCCGTCCGGTGGCCGCCCCCGGGCAGCCACCGGACGGAGCCAAGGCCGCTGTGGCCGGCAGGCCCGCCGAAGACACCCCCGTGGACGAGGACCCGACCATGCAGCCACACGCCGCAGACGACGCTCGCACCCGAGCGAACCCCCCGACCGCCGCCCTCACCCACCCGGACCCCGCACGGCCCGCCGCGCAGCCCGTGTACGCCATCAGCACCCGCGGCCTGTTCAAGAGCTACGCGGGCCCGGACGGGACCACCACCCACGCCGTCCGCGGCCTGGACCTGGACGTGCTCCAAGGCGAGACCTTCGCCTTCCTCGGCCCCAACGGCGCGGGGAAGTCCACCACCCTCGCCCTGCTGTGCGCCCTGGCCCGCCCCACCGCCGGACAGGCCACGGTGGCCGGCGTCGACGTCATCCGCCGGCCGGAGCAGGTACGAAGACTGGTCGGGATGCTCTTCCAACACAGCGCCCTGGACCCGGACCTGACGGCGGAACAGAACCTGCACATCCACGCGCGCCTCTACGGGCTGCGCCGCCGTCACGCCCGCCTGCGCGCCGCCGAGACGCTGGAGATGGTCGGCCTGACCGACCGCCGGCGTTCCCTGGTCCGCACCCTGTCCGGAGGCATGCGACGCCGCCTGGAACTCGCCCGCGGTCTGCTCCACTCACCCCGGGTCCTGTTCCTCGACGAGCCGACCACCGGACTCGACCCGCACGCCCGCGCCCAGGTCTGGGAGCACCTGCGCGCCTTGCGCGACCGGCACGGCACCACGCTCTTCGTCACCACCCACTACCTGGAGGAAGCGGAGAACTGCGACCGCCTCGGCATCATCGACCACGGCCGACTCGTGACACGGGGCACGCCCCTCGCACTGAAGGCCGCGATCGGAGACGACCGGGTGGCGCTGCGCACCAGCGACGACACGGCGGCACGACAGGTCGTGGGCCGCACCGCGCCATCCGGTCTCGCCGTCACCCTGGACACCGAAGGGGTGACCCTGAGGGTGCCCGACGGCAGCGCCTGGATCCCCCGCCTGTGCGCGGCACTGGAAGCCCACGGCATCGCGGTCCACGCCGCGTCCGCGACCCCGCCGACGCTCGACGACGTCTTCTTCCACCACACCGGCCGCAGCATCCACGCCCCCCGGCC
The DNA here is from genome assembly GCF_026627505.1 of Streptomyces sp. H27-H5. Classification (GTDB taxonomy): domain Bacteria; phylum Actinomycetota; class Actinomycetes; order Streptomycetales; family Streptomycetaceae; genus Streptomyces. The sequence continues at coordinate 40,708 of NZ_JAPNLK010000011.1, forward strand.
CCACCGGACACCGGCCACTGCCATCCCGAGCGCAACCACGCCGGCGACCGAGGAGGCCCCATGACCGCACCCGCCCTCCCGGCCTCGGACGCCGCCGGCACCCCGAAGGCCCCCGGCGCCCCCGCCGGCACCGACCGGGAGCCGGGGACCCCGCTGCGTCACGAACTGCGCGCGGTCCACGCCCTGATCTACCGCGATCTGCTGCGCCTGTCCGCCCAACCCACCCACACCGCCCTGATGTTGCTCCAGCCGGTGCTCTACCTCTTCATCCTGGGGGGCGGTCTCGCCGCCCTGATCCCCAACTCCTCGCTGGGCGTCGGATACCAGACCTACCTCTTCCCGGGCATGCTGATGATGACCGTGCAGACGCCGGCCATCATGGTCGGCATCCGCCTGATCACCGACCGACAGAGCGGCTACCTGCGCGAACTCCTCATGGCCCCGGTCCGCCGGTCCACCCTGCTCCTCGGATGCTGCGCCGGCGGCACCATCGTCTCCACGGTCCAGGGCGTCGTCCTGCTCGCCCTGGCCGGCGCCGTCGGCCTGCCCTACGACCCGCTCCTCATGGTGCTGCTCCTCGCCGGCATGATCCTCACCTCCTTCACCATCACCGCCCTGTCCCTGGCCCTGGCCGTGAGCCTCACCCGGCCCGAGGTCTTCCACATGCTGCTCGGCCTGGTGATGATGCCGCTGTTGTTCCTCTCCGGCGGCTTCTTCCCGCTCGGGAACCTGCCGGGCTGGGCCCAGACGCTCGCCGCCGTCAACCCGCTCGCCTACGGAGTGGACCTGCTCCGCCGCTGCATCGCGCTGCGGGTACCGGACCAGGCGGCCACAGCGGGCATCGAGTGGTCCGACTGGCAACCTCCCCTGTTCCTGGAAGGCGGCCTCCTGTCGGCCGGCGGAGTCCTGGCCCTGGTCTGGGCCGCCCACCGGTTCAGCCGCCCCGAATGACACACGGACGCGAGACTGAAACAGGCTCGGGATCACGACGCGCAGGCGTTGGACTCAGCCCGAGAGCGCCTTGTCCCAGTTGCGGTTGACGGTGCGTCGCGCATTCTCCGTCTGTGCCTCCGTCGGGAACGTCGGCGTGCCCTCGACCGTCGGCAGTTTCTCCGCGGCGGCCTTGTCGAGTGTGCCGTTCTTCCTCATCGCGTCCATGAGGACGGGGCGCGCATAGGCGGCGAGCCGGAGGTTCTGGCCCTCCGGGCTGAAGAGGTACTCCTGCCACAGGCGTGCCGCCGCGGGGTGCGGGGCGTCCTTGTTCACCCCGTTCGCGTAGTACTGGGCGAAGCTGCCGTCGAAGGGGATGGCGGTCCGCCAGTCGATGTCAGCGCCCTTCTTCCTGAAGTCGTCGGCATATCCGAGGTTGAGGAAGTCCCAGTCGATGCTGATCGGGGTCTGGCCCTTCGCGATCGTGGTCACCGAGGATTCGAGCGGGATGAAGTTGCCGTTCTTGCGGAGGTCGGCGAAGAAGTCGATACCGGGCTGGATGTTGTCGAAGGAACCCCCGTTCGCCAGGGCCGCCGCGTACACCCCGGCGAAGGCGGAGCCGGACTTGGTGGGGTCGCCGTTGAGCGCGACCTTGCCCTTGTACTCGGGCCTGCGCAGATCGGCGAACGTCGAGGGGCAGGTCTTGACGCGCTTGGCGTCGCAGCCGATCGAGATGTAGCCGCCGTAGTTGTTGTACCAGCGGGCCCGCGGGTCCTTCTGCTCCTCGGGGATCTGGTCGTACTCGGCGACCTCGTACGGAGCGAGCAGGCCCTGCCGGGCCGCGGACTGCGCGAACGAGCCCCCCACGTCGATCACGTCGGGGGCGAGGCCTGCGGCCCGGTGCTCCTTCAGGGCGTCGATCTCGTCCTGGCTGGTCCCTTCCGGGTTCTCCACCGTGACCTTGATCCCGTACTTCTTCTCGAAGCCTTCGATCAGCGCGCCGTAGTTGGCCCAGTCGCTCGGCAGCGCGATCGTGTTGAGCGAGCCCTCCTTCTTTGCCGCCGCGGTCAGCGCCGCCATGCCGCCGGTGTCCGCGGCGGAGGTGGCCACCGCGGGCGCTCTGGGCGTGGCGTCGGGCTTGTCTCCACAGGCGCCGAGGGGCGCCGCCGCGAGAGCCAGGCAGGCGGCGACGGAGGCTGTCCGGAGACGGGATGCGGGCACAAAGGCTCCATTACGGCCGATCGTCCACTGATCGAGGCCAGCGTACGTTCGGCGGCCTCGCCGCGCAGTCCCAGACGCTCCAGGTCGCAGACGCTCCCGGTCCCGGGGCGGTCGCGGTGCCCGACGGGTGTGTGCGTCGCCTCCCGGACCGGAGGGTTCTCAGAACCCTTCCTCGCCCCACCCGGCCAGGAGCGCCTCCGCGAGGTCCAGCGCGGGCGGCGCGGTCTCGTCCTGGAGGGTCTGCTCGCTCCAGATGATCTTTCCGCGTGCGGTGTAGCGGGTGCCCCAGCGCTCGGCGAACTGCGCGACGAGGAACAGGCCGCGCCCGCCCTCGTCGGTGTCCTCGGCCCGACGCAGGTGCGGGGAGGTGCTGGACCCGTCGGAGACCTCGCAGACCAGGCTCCGGTCGTACAGCAGCCTCACCCGGATGGGCTCGGTGCCGTAGCGGATGGCGTTGGTCAACAGCTCGCTGAGGATGAGTTCCGTGGTGAAGGCGATGTCCTCCAGACCCCAGTCCACCAGTCGGCGGGAGCAGGCGTTGCGCACCGGCGACACCGCCGCGGGGTCGGGGGACACCTCCCACTCGGCGATCCGTGCGGGGTCCAGCCGGCGGGTACGGGCCACCAGCAGCGCGACGTCGTCGCCGGGCCGGGTGGGCAGCATCGCGTCGATCACCGCGGTACAGGTCTCCTCAGGAGTACGAGCAGGCCCCGCCAGGGCGGCGCGCAGCGCGGCCTGGGCCGCGTCCGGATCGCGGCCCCGGCTCTCGACCAGGCCGTTGGTGAAGAGGGCCAGCCGGGAACCCTCGGGCAGGGTGATCGTCATGGTCTCCATGGGCAGACCCGCGCCCAGGCCCAGCGGCGGGGAGACGGGAACGTCGGGGAAGGACACGGTTCCGTCCGGGTGGACCAGAGCGGGGCCGGGATGCCCGGCGGCGGCGGCCGTCACCTGCCCCGAGACGGGGTCGTAGATGGCACACAGACAGGTGGCCCCGGTGATCCCCTGCCACTCCTGCTCGTCGGTGTCGATGTGGGCGACCAACTCGTCCAGGTGGCTCAGCAGCTCGTCCGGAGGCAGGTCCAGGGTGGAGAAGTTGTACACGGCGGTGCGCAGCCGGCCCATCGTGGCGGCGGCGTGCAGACCGTGGCCGACGACGTCGCCGACCACCAGGGCCACCCGGGCCCCGGGCAGCGGGATGACGTCGAACCAGTCCCCGCCCACCCCCGCCTGGGCCGCCAGATAGCGGTGCGCGACCTCGACGGCGGACTGCTCCGGTACGCGCCGGGGCAGCAGGCTGCGCTGCAGGGTGACGGCCATGGTGTGCTCGCGGGTGAAGCGGCGGGCGTTGTCGATGGACAGCGCCGCCCGGGCGGTCAGCTCCTCGGCGAAGGACACGTCCTCCTCGTCGAACGGCGCGGAGTCCTCGCCCCGCCAGTAGCCGACCATGCCCAGCAGCACGCCCCGGGCGCGCAGGGGCACGGAGATCAGGGAATGGATGCCGCGGTCCAGGATCTGCTGGGCATTGGCCTGGTGCTGGGCCCGCCAGTGCTGGGGGGTGGCGCGGAGGTCCGCCTCCAGGACCGCGTGGCCGCCTGCCCGCCCGGTGGCCATGGGGCCGCTGGGAGCGACCCGGATCAGCTCGCCGACGGGGGAGAGCGGATGGTTCCCGTCAAGGCCGACGACGGCGGTGCGGCGCATCTCGGTGCTCGCCTCGGACGGCTCCTCGCCGCGCAGCACCGGGTCCAGCAGGTCGACGGTGACCACGTCGGCGAACCGGGGGACCGCCGCCTCCGCCAGCTCCTCCGCGGTGCGCTCCAGGTTCAGCGTCGTCCCGACCTGCATCCCCGCGTCGTACAGCAGGTTCAGCCGCTCGCGGGCCATCTCGGCCCTGCCGGAGAGTGCCCGCAGCTCGGTGGTGTCCCGCAGCGTGACGACCGTCCCGGCCTTCCCGTAGGGGGCGGTGCGCCGGATGTTCACCGCGAGCAGCCGATCGGCCGCCACGTGCAGCTCATCGGTCGCGGAACGTCCCGACGCGACCGACTCGGCGATCCCCTCCTCCAGACCCAGGTCCGTGACGGGCAGCCCTTCCGCGTGCACCGGCAGGTCCAGGAGCCGCCGCGCCTCGTCATTGGCCAGGAGCAGCCGTCCGTCACCACCGACGATCAGCACGCCCTCTCGTACCGCGTGGAGCACCGCGTCGTGGTGCTCGTACATCCTCGTCATCTCGGCCGGTCCCAGGCCGTGGGTCCGGCGCAGCAGCCGACGGCTCACCAGGGCCGTCCCGCCCGCGGAGAGGAGAAGCACCACGGCCGCGGTGCCGAGGACGACCGGCAGCTGTCGGTTGACCATGTTCTGTACGTTCTGGACCGTGACGGGGGAGGAGACGACGGCGATGACCCGCCCGTCGGGGTCCTTGACGGGGACCACCGAGACCACGGAACGGCCGAGGGACCCTTCGAACGTCTCCGTGAAGGACGTGCCGGCCGCCGCCTTGGAGAAGGGGCCCACGACGTGCTTCCCGATCTGCCGCGGATCGCTGTGGGTGAGCGTGACGCCGTCGAGCGTGTACACGTTGATGCCGTCGACCTCGGCGATCTTCCGGGCCGCCTCCGCACTCGGCTGGAGGACCGCGCTCGGATGGGCGCTGTGCAGGGCCGGGACGATTCCGGGGGATTCCGCGAACGTTCCGGCGGCGGCGAGCGTCCGGTGCCGGGCGTCCATCATGGCGGAGCTGCGGGCCTGCACCACGAGCGCCCCCACCGCGGCGGCGACGAGAAGCATCACGACGGCCAACTGGAGGAGGAACACCTCGCCGGCCACGCTGCGCACGCTCAGCAGGGAGGACAGACGCTGTGGCCTGCGCACCCTGCCCTTGGGGGGCCGGACGTGCTCCTGGTCCACCGGGCGGGATCCTGACCGGGGACGGCGCGGGGAGGCGGAAAAGCTCGCGGTCAAGCCGAGCAGCCGGCGCCGGAGATCTCCCAGGAAAACGCCCATGTTCATATTTTCCAACCTCTTCGGGCCGTCGGCAGCGGGGAGCGTCGGTCGCCGGCCCGCAGCGATCTTGGGATCGCCGCTCAGGACGAGGGTGTGGCGCGCCGTGCGGGGGCATTGGCGGGGTCCGGTCCGCCGCCATGGCGCCCACCGGGCCGGGGAACCGGAGTGGCGGCCATGCGTCCGGACGAGGCAGGCTGTACGCATGAGGGCGCCCGTGCGCTCGCCCCCGGGACCGGGAGCCGGCGGTCACCACCAGGTCCTTTTCGCACTGGCGGAGTGCCTGCCCTTCGCACTCGCCCTGCTGGTGCTCGTCGTCGAGCTCACGCCCGCACACGTCCTGTACACCGGCCCCCTGCTGGTCGCGACACCCGCCTTGGCGGCGGTGACGATGGGGCCCAAGGGCACGCTCGCGGCGACGGGGGTGGCCGTCGGAGTCAGCGTGGTCACCGCCACCCACAACCATGCCTGGGGAGGCCAGCAGGTCTACACGAACTTCCTCGCCCTGTTCCTGGTCTCCGCGGCGAGCCTCATGACGAGCAGCACCGCGCGGACGCGCCGGGAGAACGAGCTCAACCAGGTCCGGCGGATCGCCACGGCCGCCCAGGACGTCCTGCTGCGGCCGGTGCCGTCCCGGCTGGGCGGCGTGCGGGCGGCCAGCCTGTACCTGGCGGCCGAGTCGGGTGCGCAGATCGGCGGCGATCTGTACGAGGCGGTCAAGACCCGGTACGGCATCCGGATGATTGTCGGAGATGTCCGGGGCAAGGGTCTGCCCGCCGTACGGGCCGCCGCGATCGTGCTGGGCGCTTTCCGGGAGTCCGTGCACTACGAGGACGACCTGGTGGAGGTCGTCAACCACTGCGAGGCGGCCCTGCGGCGGGACGCCCTCGTCGCGGGCGCGCTCGCGGGCGCGGGCGAGGCCGACGGCGACGACACCCTCCTCGAGGCATTCGTCACCGTCGTGGTGGTCCAGATCCCGGACGGCAGCCCCCATGTCGAGGTGGTCAACCGCGGCCACCCGCCGCCCCTGGTGCAGCGGGACGGCTCGGTCCGGTTCCTGATGCCCGCCACACCCCTGCCGCCGTTGGGCCTGGCGGAGTTCATCAGCGGTCCTCCCGGGCGGGTGGACCGCCATCCGTTCGCGCAGGGGGACAGGCTGTTGTTGTACACCGACGGTGTGATCGAGGCGCGCGACCGGGACGGCGCCTTCTTCGACCTGTCCGAGGCCATGGCGGGCATGCGCGACCGCACCCTGGAGGAGTTCCTGGAAGGCCTGCGCCAGGCGTTGCTCCGCCACACCCGGGGCGCCCTCGCGGACGACGTCGCGGTCATCCTCGTCGACCGGTGCGAGGACGAGGGACACGAGTAGGGGACCGTGGGCTGCCTGCGGTCGGCCGTGCCGGTGAGGAGACCGTCACCCATGGATGCGCGTGATGTGGCGATGGCCGCCCGCGAGATCCCGGACCGAGTGAACCCGGCAGGCGCGCCGTCAGGGGTTGTCGACGGACCGACAGCGGATCACTCGCCGTTCGCGTTGCGACTCGCGCTTCCTCGCGCGGCGGCGTTCGCCTCCCACTCGCGGCCGATGGAGCGGATCAGCGCCGGGTACACCCCGAGGTACCGGAAGGGCTTGATGGCGGCCATGTAGAGGGAGCCGAGCAGTCCGTTCGGCTTCACCAGGACGGCCATCTGGCCGCGGTGGCCGCCGGCCCCGTCCGGCACCCAGCCGATGTGCATCACCGCCCGCACGGTCTTGTTGGCCATCTCGGCGGCCCATTCGTCCTCGCGCTGGTAGAGCGAGGTGAACGGGGACGAGCCGAGGTCGGGACCCCGGGGCCCGTCGCGGAGGTCCGTCGGCAACCGGTCGCGCAGTTCGGCCCGCCGGCCGGCGGTGTCGGACTCCGGCTCGTCCCAGCCGAACAGCGCGCCGAGCCTCCAGCGGACGGCGAAGAGGGCACGGGAGACGAAACCGTCTCCCTTCACCCCGCTCTTCATGCCCTCGGCGAACTGGCCCACCAACCAGGCGAGGTCGTCCGGTCCGCCGGGGGTGGGCAGCGCCCATACGTCCTCGACCGTGAAGTCGTCGGCGATCTCGTGGATCCTCCACGGGCGTTCGGTGTGGTCGGTTCGGGGAAGTCGCATGGCCGGACCCCTGTCTATACGGTGGCGTATATATCGAGTGTAGGCAGATCTATACGCCCCCGTATACTCGGCGGGACGTGAGGAGACACACAGGGAGGAGGCACGCAGGATGGGCGCGACCCGCACACCCCGCGGAAAGTGGATCGAGGAGGGCCTGCGGGCACTCGTCGCCGGCGGCCCCGAAGCCGTGCGGATCGAGGCGCTGGCCCAGGCACTCGGCGTCAGCAAGGGTGGCTTCTACGGCTACTTCCGCAACCGGGACGCACTGCTCACCGAGATGCTCGACACCTGGGAGTACGAGGTCGCCGAAGGCGTCATCGAGCAGGTGGAGAGCGGCGGGGGAGCGGCCAGGGTCAGGCTGAAGCGACTCTTCGACATCGTCGTCGAGAGCACCGACGGGCCGGTGCGGGGCACCACCGCCGACATCGCGATCCGCGACTGGGCCCGCCGCGACGCGGCCGTCGCCGAGCGCCTGCGCCGCGTCGACAACCGCCGCATGGACTACCTGCGTTCGCTGTTCTCCTCTTTCTGCCCCGACGAGGACGAGGTCGAGGTCCGCTGCCTGCTCGCCGTCTCGGTACGCATCGGCAATCACTTCAACGCCGCCGACAACGGCAGGCGCAGCCGCGCCGAGGTGATGGAGCTGATCGGTCGCCGGCTGCTGGAGTAGCCGCCGGACTCAGGGCGGAGGAGGGGGAAACGCGCGCGAACGGGATCCCGGGGACAGGATCACCCGCGCGCACCCGGCGCCAAGGGCATCCGAAGCGCGTCGGCGGGGCAGGAGAGGCCCATGACCGCATCCACTTCCTCTCCCACACCCGACGACGACCCGAAGCGCTACGCGGGTCTCGGTACCGACGAGGCCGAACGCCAGGCACACCGGCGCGGCTGGTCGACCGTGCGCACGGTCCCTCCGGGCACGATCCTGACCATGGAACACCGCGCCGGACGGCTGAACTTCGAGGTCGAGGACGACACCGTGCGGCGCGCCTGGAGCGGATGACCACCCGCGTGCGGCCTCCCTACCACGGGAAGGCGCCGCGCCGGACGACGTCCATGTCCACGGTGGATCGACCACCCGGCACGTTGCCTCAGAGGTACGACGCGGTGGTGCGGACCTCGCCGATGCGGGAGAAGACCCGTTCCACGGTCAGGGTGTGCTCATCGGCGGCGAACCCCGACATGGCGTCCGCCACGAACTCGACCTCGTACCCCCGGTCGGAGGCGGCCCACGCGGTGGCCGCCACCCCCATCGTGGTCACCAGGCCCGCGAGGACCACCGTGTCCACGCCCCGTTCGCGCAGCCGCCCGTCCAGACCGGTGCCCTCGAAGGCCCCGACGGTGCGCTTGACGATCTCGATGTCCCCGGGCCGTACCAGCCCCTCCACGTACCCGCTGCCGGGCTGGCTCAACGCCCAGGGCCGGCAGACCACCGTCGTCGAACGCTTCGACGAGCTTCGCGAGGACGGGCAGAACATCGACGTCCGCGGCGCGGGCCGCGAGGTCGCCCGCCGCATGGGCATCGAGGACGCGATCCGCGCCGCCTCGACCGGTGAGACGGGCAGCGAGTTCGTCGACGCCACCGGCGCCCCTCTCGCCCGCTTCGCGGCCGGCACGTCCGACTCCGACGGGCCCACCGCCGAGCTGGAGATCCTGCGGGGCCAACTGTCCCGCATCATCATCGACCGCACCCGCGAGGACACCGAGTACCTCTTCGGCGACCGGATGTCGCCCTCGACGACACCGAGGACGGGGTCACGGTCACCTTCGCCCACGGTCCGACCCGCACGTTCGACCTGGTCGTCCTCGCCGAGGGACTGCGCTCCCGCACCCGATTCCTGGTCTTCCCCGAGATCGACGCCGTGCGCGAACTCGACTTCTACATCGCCTATCTGACCCTCCCCCGCACGGGCGCCGACACCTACCTGTGGCGCTGGCACAGCGCCGGCCACGGTCGCAGCGTCACCCTGCGCCCGGACAACCTCGGCACCATCCGGGCCACACTCGCCTTCCTGTCCTCAACCCGCGCGGCCGCGCCGGGCTCGCCACGATGAACACCGTCCTGAGGGTCGTCGGCAGCCAGGCCGCCGCCCGACTCGGTGGCCTGGCGTCGAAGTTGTTCACGCCCCCCGCCGACGCGATCGACCTCCCCACCTACCCACCCCGTGACACCACCTCGTGAGCCCGCCTCGTGACACCACCCGGCCGCGTCGATGACGGCGGCCGCATCGGCCGCCGAACCCGACTGCATCATGAACCCGCAGGTCGGAGGCCCTATGCGGGTGGACCTCAGGAGGTCACGGGGGTCCAGTCGCCCAACCAGTCCCCGACCTCCTGGCCGGAGGCCCGGGCGTCGCTCAGATGCGGGCGGTCGCCGCTCGGTGTGCCGGCGCCCGGGCCGGTGTTCGCGTACTCCGCGAAGCGGTCGTCCTTCCAGGAGAAGCCGCCCATGTCGGACCACGGTGCGGGGCGGATGCCGCTGCCGAGCGTGGAGTCGCGCACCGTGGTCTGCGGGTCGAGGGACGCGTCGCCGCCCGCGTGCCACGGCCGGCCGAGGGCGAAGCTTCCGGGAGCCACGTCGCCGTTGAACGTGCTGTTGACGATCAGGAACCCCTTGCGGCCGGCGGGGGTGCTGGGCGCGGTGACGCAGCCTGCCGAGGTGCCGTCCCAGCGCTTCTTGAGGGTGATCACCGAGCGGTCGATCACGGCGGTGGCACTGCCGAAGACGAAGTCGACGGTACCGACGACGTACGAGTTCGTCATGTAGACCCGGCCGGGCCTCGCACGCGCGGCGCCGTCCAGCTCAAGGGTGTCCTGGTCGCCCGTGATGATCACACTGTCGAGGAGGATCTTGTCCGCGGCGGTGCGCAGCGCGACCGCCTGTGCGCTGACGTCGCGGTGGGCCTTCTCGTCGAAGTCGTTGGAGACGGTGAGGTTGCGGGCCTGGAAGTCATCGGCCTCGACCGCGACGGTCGCACTGCCGGCGGTGCCGTACGTGCCCGACCCGTCCGGTGTGGGGGTGCCGGAGGCGTTGCCGTGGACGATGACCGTGTCCCGGCGGCTGCCGCCGGTCCCTTGCAGGGTGACGTGCGGCTTGTTCGACGGGATCCTGACCGTTTCCCGATAGGTGCCGGGCTTGACGCTGATGACGACCCGTGTGGTGTTGTTCGCCGGTACCGCGTCGACGGCGGCTTGGACGGTCCTGTACCGGCCGGAGCCGTCCTTGGCCACGGAGAGCGTGGCCGTGGCGGGAGCGGTGGCGGCCGTTGTGCCGATGGTGGGACGGGGGCCGGCGCCGGACTTCACCTTCGAGGGGACGGCGGCGGTCGGGTCCAGGGTGTAGCGGTAGTACGTCCTCGGGTCGAAGGCCTTCCCGCCGCTCTCGTTGCGGCCGGTGGTGTGCACGAAGACGTTCCCGCGCTGCACGAGGGAGGCCGTTCCGTCCTTGGTGACGGGGTTGGCGAGGCCCTCGAAGTAACTGTTCTCCAGCACCATCCTGGTCCCGCCCCGCGCGTAGTTGCCGTAGGAAGCGGAGATGGAGGAATCCGGGTCGTCCTGGAGGAAGTTGTTGTACAGGTGCGCGTGCGCCACGTTGTCGGTGGACGGATTGCGCTGCTCGGTCTCGTGGAACCAGTTGTGGTGGATCGTGATGTCGGCGGTGATGTGATCGGTCCAACCTATGCCGAAGGCCTTGTTGTCGTTCTTCAACTGGTTCCAGGACACCGTCAGGTACGTGGTGTCCTTGCGGCTGTCGATCAGCCCGTCGGCCATGTTCCGCAGGTTGTTGTGGTCGATCCACACGTGGTGGGCGCCGTCCATCTGGATCGCGTCCCAGTCGTGGTCCTTGTCGTTCCACGTCCCGGCGTACGAGTCGCGGATGGTCAGGTTCCTGATGATCACGTTGTGTACGCCCTGCCCCAGGAAGAAACCTCCGCCGACGATCTGGCCCGCGGTGCCCGCGCCCACGATGGTCTTGTCCGAGGCGACCTTGATCTCCTTGCCCTTCGGGGCCATGGTGATCGTGCCGGCCACGACGATGACGTACGGCTTCGAGGCGGTGGCGTACCTCTCCAGGTCGGCAAGGTTCCGCACGGTGACGATCGCGCCGTCCCGCCCGCCGTAAGTGCCTTTCTGCCCCAGCGCGTTGACCGAGGCGAAGCCGTCCGCGACCTCCCGGGCCCACGCCGGGGTGGCACCGGCCGTCGCTGCTTTCTCCGAGGCTTCGGCACCGAACGCACCGAAGGCCCCGCCGTACGCCAGGCCCGCTGCGGTCGCCGTTGCCAACGGAATGCCCACGCTCAGGCCGAGCCTGCGCCTGCGGTGCCGTGCCGTGTGTCGAGTGGTTCGCATCGCTCACTGTCCTGGTGGTCGGGGTGGTTGGTGGTGGACGCCAACCAGTTGCCACCGCGGACGGAAAGGTTGCCGCGAGTCCGGGACGGACGGTGACGGGTGAGCCTGCCCGGGCCGAGGGCTCGCGTCACGGCCTACGGGCGTGCTCCCCGGCGACCCGCGCCATCGGGGTGTCGTCATCGGCGCGCGAGACGGCGGCACGTACGACCAGCACGGCGGCCGTGTCGTCGTCCAGGCCGTGCGCGCTGAACCGGTGCAGGTCGGCCGCGAGTCGAGGCAGCACCTCGCGGTCCGCCACCTCCTGCCAGGCCGACACCCGTTCGACGAGCGGGTAGAAGGCACCGGAGGCATCGCGGGTTTCACTGACGCCGTCCGTGTACATGAGCACACGGTCACCCACCTCGAAGGGCACTTCCTCGACGGTGTGGTCGTCCTCGACACTCACCGGAAGGTGGACGGGCAGGGACGGCTGCGGGAAGTCGACATACTGAGCCGTGTGGCCGCGCACCTGACGGACGGGTGGCGGGTGACCGCAGCTGAGCAGCCTCATCACCGGGCGGTCGGTGGGAATCTCGGCCAGGATCACGGTCGCGAAGCGGTCGGCGTCGTCGATGCCGACGCGCGACTCGTAGTGGCGCATGCTGGCCTCGAGCTTGCGGGCGATGGCGGCCAGGTCGGGTTCGGTGTACGCCGACTCTCTGAAGGAGCCGAGGAGCACAGCCGCGATCTCGACCGCCCCGAGCCCCTTGCCCTGCACGTCTCCGATCATCACCCGCACCGCGCCTTCCACCTGGAGCGCCTTGTAGAAGTCGCCGCCGAGGTGGGCGCCGGCCACCGAGGTCTCATACAGGAGGTGCAGGTCGACGCATCCCAGATGCTCGGGCAGCGGGTGTTGAACGGCGCGCTGTGCCACGTCCGCGACCTCCCGGACGTGCCGCAGCTCCTTCTCGCGACGCTGACGGACGCTGCTGGACCAGGCCGCCACCACGCTGATCATCCCGACCAGCACGGTGAACGACAGGGCGGCCCGAACGGGAGGCTCTCCGCGGTCCGCCTCCAGCATGGTCAGCACCACGATCGCGGCCGCCCCGAAGGCCATGGTCCCCCACACGCCCCACCCCACGGCGGCCAGTCCGGGCACCACGTAGAGGAAGGCACCGTAGTGATCCTGCTGCGGCGTCGCGAAGTCGGTGACCGCCGCTGCCACGATCATGACGGCAGGGAGCAGGCGGACCGCACGGTACCGGGTTCTCGTATTGCGAAGGAGGTCCACCACCCGATCTTGGGCGACGCCGGAGAAGTGCGCCGCCCGCCACGCCGCCGAACGAGAAGCCCGCAGCCCCGGCAGGTGGGCCGGCTGTTCGCACGCCGGGGTCGCACCCGCGCCGTGGCCCCGAACGGAGCCGCCGCCCGTGCGGGCCATACGTCGTCCTGCCGGACGCGACGAAAGCGGACTCGGTCATCTGTTCGGGTCGAGGAGGGGTGGTGCACGCCCCGAGTCCCGCCGGCCGTGTTCGTCAGGGCGCTATGCCACCATTACGCAGATATCGTGAGAAACGTGACCGAATCTGGGCGGCCGTGGCTCCGCCGGCGCGACGGCCGGGGATGGTTCGTGCGGCTGTCGCCGGTCATCCTGACCGTGGTGATCGCCAGCCTGGCCTACGCCACACCGCCGGAGATGGCCTTCAGTCGCCTCTTGCCCGCGGCGCCGGCCCTGGCCGCCGCCATGTGGCCGGTCCTGCCCACCGTCCTGCTCGGGACGGTCTGCCTCCTCCTGATGATCGGCCTCGGCCTCGTCTTCCCCGACCTGGGAACGTGGTGGACGGCCGCGGGGATCATCGCGGTCACCGTGGCCGCCGCGTACGGAAGCCACGTCCGGCTGTTGCGCGAGCGCACCCTCATCCAGGTACGACTCGTCGCCGACGCGGCGCAGCAGGTGGTGCTGAGCCCCATGCCACGCCGCATCGGGCGCATGGAGATCGAGTCGCTGTACCTCGCGGCCGCGGCGGAAGCCCGCATCGGCGGGGACTTCTACGAGGTGGTCGACACGCCCTACGGGGTCAGACTGCTCATCGGCGACGTGCGGGGCAAGGGCTTGCCGGCAGTGGGGGCGGCCGCGGCGATCGTCAATGCCTTCCGCGAGGCGGCCTTCGGCGAGACCGACATGATCAACGTCGCACGAAGGCTGGACGCCAGCAGCACCCGCTACAACGCCGCCTTTCCGCCCGAAGGGCCGATGGAACGCTTCGCCACCGCCCTCCTCGTCCAGATCCCGCACGACGGCAGACGTGTCGACATCCTCAACTGCGGACACCCCCCGCCACTGCTCCTGAACCGCGGGAGACTCCGTGTCCTCGAATCCGCCACCCCCTCGCCACTGCTCAGCCTCGCGGAGCTCCTCGGTGAGCACTACAACGTCGATTCCTTCGACTTCGCCCCCGGGGACCTGCTGCTCCTCTATACCGACGGGATCGCGGAGGCCCGCGCCCGCGACGGCGAGTTCTTCCCGCTGGCGGCCTGGATGCGTCGACAACCCCCGACGCCACCCCGTGAACTGCTCACGACTCTCCACCGCGACCTGCTCCGCTACAGCAGAGGACGCCTCGACGACGACATCGCCGCCCTGGCCGTACGCCTGCGTGAGACCTGAAACCCGAGGGGCGGATGTGGCCGGGGGGCGGTCGTTCAGGACGGTCGGGGCGGCGTCGCCACGCGTTTCGCTGTCCGTCGGGGCACCCGCCCAGGGCTAGTCTCGGGACGTGGGACAGCCTGAGCAACGCGCCGAAGGCGCGGGACCCTTCACCACTCGGCGCACCTGGCACCGCTCCGACGGGGGAACCGTCGTGTGGGAGTCGCGCGCCGCGTGCAGACGGGGGGTGCTCTCGGTCCGGGGCCCGGGAGACACGGCTTCCGTGTCCGCGCGTGCCGACGCCGGAGCCCTCGGGCGCCTTCGCAGACTGAACGCCCTCGCCTCGGGCGCCTTCGTCATTGGAGGGGCGCTCTTCGCCCTCGGGGCCGCCGTGGCCCAGTTCGGATCGGGCGACGCGGGCGAGAGCGCCTCCCTCTACTTCGCCGGCGGTCTGTTCTTCAATCTCGGGGGCTACACCTCCCTCCTGCAGGCGCTGAACGCGCCTCGCCACTCCCGGCAGGGCGGTGACCTGGTCACCGCCGACTGGAGGTGGTGGGGGTACGAGCCCATGCGGCTGGACTGGCTGAGCACATTCGTCCTGTTCGTGGGCACGCTCGTGTTCGGCGTCAACCTTCTGGACTCCTTCCTCCAAGGGCTCACCGCTCAGCAGACCAACCGGCTCATCTGGGCCCCTGACGTGGTCGGATGCGTACTCTTCCTGGTCTCGGGCCACCTCGCGTTCGCCGAGATCTGCCACCGGTCCCGGCCCTGCTTTCGTTCGCGCAGTCTGGGCTGGTGGATCGTCGCCGTGAACCAGTTGGGGTCGGTGCTCTTCATGCTCTCGGCACTGGCCGCCTTCACCCGGCCGGCCACCGGAAGCCTGATCAACGCCGACATCGCGAACTGGGGGACGCTGTCCGGCGCCCTGTGCTTCTCGGTCGGCGGCATGCTCCAGGCCTTCGAACGACCGTAGGGCCACCGATGAGTTTCGCGCCGCCCGCCCGTCTACCTTCTCGAAGAGCCTGAGAAGCCGGACAACCGCCCGGGAAGGGTGAGGAACATGAAGTACATGACCCAGTTGAACGTGCCTGCCGACCAGTGGGACGCCATCATGTCGTCGTTCTCGGCGGACGACACGAAGGCCATGTTCGCCCACATGAATGCCCTCAACGAGGACCTCGTTTCGGCGGGGGAGTGGGTCGACGGTCAGGGCCTCGGGGGCCCGTCACTGGTCAAGACGGTGCGAGCCGGGAGCGACGGCCGGCCGCAGGTGACCGACGGGCCGGCCCAGGAAGGCCGCATCCTGGCCGGCTACTGGCTGGTCGACGTCAAGAACGAGGACCGGGCCCTGGAGATCGCCGCACGGGCGTCGGCGTCCCCCGGCCCGGGCGGGAAGCCCGGCAACGAACCGGTCGAGGTGCACGCGATCCCCGGTGACCCCACGGAAGCCTGAGTCCGCCCGGCCGCGGCACCGTCCGGAGGCGGTCGCGCCGGGCCTCGGGCCGACCCTCGCGCCCGGCATCACGAGCGCAGTCGTGCCGGGCGCGGGCCATGCCGGGCACGTCCGGCTGACGACGGCGAACCTGGGTAGGGGAGCCGTGGGAGCCCGCACCGGCCGGCGAAAGGGAGGCCCGACATGACGCAGCGCGCCACCGTGAGGGAACTGCTGGCCGAACACGGGCGGACCCATGCCGAGGAGGCGGGAATCCACCTGCGGAACACCCCCATGCCGCTGTACCAACTGCTGACGCTCTGCGTCCTGTTCTCCGTGCGCATCAAGGCGGACATCGCGGTGGCCGCCGCGTACGAGGTGTTCGCCGCAGGGTGGCGCACGCCCCGGGCGATGGCCGCGTCCTCCTGGCAGGACCGGGTGGACGCACTGGGCCGTGCCCACTACCGTCGCTACGACGAAAGCACGGCGACGGCGCTCGCAGAGGGCGCCGAACTCGTCCGCGACCGGTACGCCGGAGACCTGCGACGGCTGCGCAAGGCGGCGTGCGAGGACCCCGACCGCATCCGTGAGCTGCTCCGGGAAGTACCGCGGATCGGCCCGGTGGGCGCCGACATCTTCTGCCGCGAGGCACAGGGCGTCTGGCCCGAGCTGCGCCCCGCCTTCGACCTGCGGGCTCGCCACGCTGCCGCCGAGCTGGGGCTCCCTCGGACAGCCGAGGGCCTGGCGCATCTCGTGAGTGCCGAGGATCTGCCCAGGCTGGCGGCCGCCCTGGTCCGCGCCGAGCTCTCCTCCGCCCGGTCCTGACAGGCTCTGACCCGTTCCGACCGGTCGTGCACCGCGCGTGACCCGGGTGGACCCGGCCCGGTCGCGGCCGGCGACGGGGCCCAGCACGCTGCCTGTACGTGCACGCGCCGGCCGTGAACGCGGCCGCGGTACTCCGGCGCACGGGCGGACCTGATCGCCACCCGAAGTCGGTGTGATGCGCCCTCGTCCGGGCAGACGCGGTGCGCGTCCGGTGGATCCGCCACCGGATCGGTACGTGACGAGTCGAGGAGAGGCCATGCCCCGCGGATCCAGCCCCAAGCGCGAACGTCAGTACGAGCACATCAAAGAGAGCGCCGAGCAGCGCGGCGAGAGCACCAAGCGCGCCGAGGAGATCGCCGCGCGCACGGTCAACAAGGAACGAGCCCGTTCCGGCGAGTCGAAGACCGCGAGCCGCTCGTCGATCCAGGACATGTCCTCCTCGAAGCGCGGCGGGCAGCGTTCCCACAGCGGCTCGCAGGGCCCGACGAAGGAGCAGTTGTACAACGAGGCGAAGCAGCGGAACATCGAGGGCCGTTCCAAGATGGACAAGGCCGAACTCAAGCGGGCCCTCGGCAAGTGAGCACGTGGCGGGCCCGAGGCCGTGCCCCTGTCGTCACCTTCGATTGAACCCGGGACGCCGGCCCGAGACGCTGGTCCGTTCGAGTGCGTCGGTGGTTCGCGATCGGGTGGTTCGCGGTGTGGTCCGGCGCCGGAACAGGTCATGCCGGTAAAGCGTGGCGGTCATGACGACTCTCTCTCGACTGCGCGGCCTCGCCGTATCGTCCACGCTGATGGCCGGAGCCTGTGGCGGGAGCAAGGCCCCCGTGACCTCCGCTCCCGCAGCGCCGTCCTCCTCCCAGGCCAGTCCGACGGGTGGTGCGATGACCGAGGACCAGCGTGAGCGCATGGCCCTGGTGCCCGCGGCGAAGGTGCAGTGGAATCATGCCGCAGCCACCGCGCTCGGCGCCGTTGCGAAGGGCCGGCTCGTGGAGATCGAGCTGACCGCGACCCGGGGCGCCGCCCCGGGTACCGCCTCGGGCAGCCCGAGCCCGGCGGCCTCCGCCCAGGCAGCCGGGATGCCGGTGTGGGACGTCTCGGTGGCTGCCGAAGACGGAACCATCCATGACGTCCGGGTCGACGCCGTCACCGGGAAGATCAGCCGCTCGCGGGTCGAGCCGGGGCAGGACGCGGACGACAAGAGCGAGATCGCCGAGCAGGTGAAGGCCGCGACCAGCACCGCGGAGAAGGCGGTGGTCACCGCCACGGGACGCACCCCGGGTGCCGTCACGGCCGTGGAACTCGACGACGACGTCTGGTCGGTCGACATCGTCACCCCGGACTGGAACAAGACCACGTACGACATCGACGCGGCCAAGGGAACCGTCGTGCGCGAGCACGTCGACCGCGACTGATCACCGGAGATGGCCGGGGGCTCTACGGGGCCTGTGTCCCCGTGCTCGACTGGGCGGCGCGGCCGGTGACGAGACGGATGGCCGCGATCGTCAGGTCGGGGTCGTGGAGCTGGACGGGACGGTCCGGCGGCCGCCAACGCTCCGAGGAAGGAGCGGTTGCAGCCGATCTCCGCCGAGGGGGCCTCACCCGCGAGCAGCGCGTCACGACGGGTACTCCTGGCCACCGACGACGACTTCAACGCGCTCGCCTCCGTCGTGATGGAGAGCAACGTCGAAGGACACGTCTACCGGGTCGGTCCGCCGCACGGCAGCCACGGTGTCGTCGCCCCCTACACCGGCGGTGGTGCCATCCTCTTCGGCACGGCGCTTGTCCGTCACGTTCTGGCACAGCGCTACGAAGAAGGGGCCCGCTTCGTGGTGCGGCCCGCGTCCTCGCCGCGCCCGCCGGCTTCCGACACCCTCTTCGTGATCCGGGCCGACCGCCGGTTGGAACCGGTCACGGAGCAGCAGCGTGTCACACCGCGCGAGGGCGACAGCGTGGTCCTGCTCGTGCCCGGACACGCCGCCGAGCCCGCCGGAGGCGCCCCGCCGCCTCCGGCTCTACCGTGACCGTGAAGGTCGAGAAGCGTCCGTACAGGTCCGGATCCGGAGGATGCCCCGTGCGTGACGGCCGAGCACTGGATTTCACCGTCCGGAAGGGCAGGCGCATGGGCGTCGTGAGCACGCGGTGATCTCCTGGGCGTTCACGTTCAGGATGCGGCAGTACATCAAGGCCAGCCTGTGGATCGTTCCCCTGTTCGGCATCATCCTGGGCGTCGTCCTCGCCGAATGGGCCATCCGCGCCGACAGGGCGGACTGGCCGAGCGGCTGGAGCTACTCGGCCACCACGGCGAGCGGCGTACTCAGCGCCATCGTCGGGGCGATGGTGGCGCTCCTCGGATTCGTCGTCACCATCGGTGTCTTGGTGGTCCAGCAGGCGACCGGAACCCTGTCCCCGCGGTACATGCGCCTGTGGTACCGGGATCGGCTGCAGAAGGCGGTGCTGGCCACCTTCACCGGAACGTTCGCCTTCGCGTTCTCCCTCCTCCGCAGCATCGAGTCGAACTCCGTACCCGACCTCGGCGTCTCCCTCGCCGGCGCGGCCGTGGCCGTCAGCCTGCTGCTCCTGCTCGTCTACCTCAACCGGTTCACTCACAACCTCAGGCCGGTGGCCATCGCCGACCTGGTCGGACGCATGGGGGAGAACGTCCTCGCGCACGGTGCCACGGTCATCCGGAATGCCGAGCCACGCGCCGACGCCCCCGTACCGTCGGGCGACCCCGTGATGAGCATCGGCTCCGAACGCGGCGGCGCCATCCAGGCCTTCAACGTGGCCGCGCTGGTGGCGGAAGCGACCCGACACGACTGCACCTTCGTCGCACGGGACCTGATCGGCGACTACGTACCGCCCGGCACCGTTCTCATCGAGGTCCACGGGGGTGAGTCATCGCCCGATCCGCGGCACGTGGCCGGGCTGATCGCCCTCGGCGCCGAACGAACCATCGAACAGGACCCCGCCTTCGCCCTCCGGATCCTCGTGGACATCGCCATCCGGGCGTTGTCGCCCGCGGTGAACGACCCCACCACCGCGGTGCAGCTCCTCAACCACATCGAGTCGTTCCTGCACATGACGGGGAAAAGGGAGCTCCCCGGCCGTTACGTGCTGGCCGACGACCACGGCCGGCCGCGGCTCGTACTGCGGGGGCGCGACTGGGAGGACTTCCTCCAGCTCGCCGTCTGCGAGATCCGGGAGTACGGCGCGTCGTCCGTCCAGGTCTGCCGGCGGCTCCGTGCCCTGCTCGAAGGCCTTCTCGACAGCCTGCCCCCGGCGCACCAGCCTGCTGTGCGCACGGAGCTGGAACTCCTACGGGAAGCAGTGGAACGGAAGTTCGCCGATCCGGTCCGCCGCGCCCTCGCCCACACGGCGGACAGCCAGGGCATCGGCGGCCGCCACCAGCCCGGGGAACGGACCCCGCAGGGCGATCCGTGATGCCGGGACATGACACCGCGGGAGCCCGAGCGGCCATGTCGGTGACCTCGCGGTGCGCCTGCCGCGCGGCGCCAGGCTCAGCGGAGAGTTTGGGGACCGGCTCAGGTACACGCGTCGCGGTCTGGGCGGAGTCGTGAAAGAGAACTCGGATGGTCACCGCCGGCAACTGTTGTTGGCCTGCGTGCGCTCGCTGGGCGCGGTTGCACTCCTGACGGCGGCCTACTACCTGCTGCCCATGGAGTCGGCGTTCACGACCACCACCGTTCTCGTGCTCGTCGGAGGCATCGCCGCGGTGGCGGCCCTCCTGGTGTGGCAGATCCAGACGATCGCGCGATCGCGGTGGCCCGGACTCAAAGCCATGGAGGGCATGGCGATCACCATCCCGCTCTTCGTCCTGATGTACGCCGCGGCCTGCTTTCTGATGGAGCACAGTGCGCCGGGAAGCTTCAGTGAACCGCTGACGCGCACGGACGCGCTGTACTTCGCGATGACCGTGTTCAGCACCGTCGGGTTCGGGGACATCAGCGCGCGCAGTGAGCCGGCCCGGCTGCTGACCACCGGACAGATCGCCGTGGATCTGCTCCTGCTGGGGGTGGCGGCCCGGCTCCTCGCGAACGCGGTCCAGCGGGGCCGGCTACGCCGCGACCGATCGGCCGGCCTCGACGAGGGCGACGGCATGCCGCCTTCCCCGTGACCGCGCGCGCGTGGTCGCCACCGCCGACCAGGGGCGCGGGGGTGTCACGTGCCGGGCGTGGCGGCTGCCCGGGTGCCGGGCCGGCAGGGGCGGTGGGACCGGCATCGGATCAGAAGGGCCTGGTCGGCAGGTACTTGCCGTCCAGGGTGATGATCGCGCGCTCGCCGCCTTCGGGATCGGCGACCTTCCGCACGTCCAGCTTGAAGTTGATCGCGGAAACGATGCCGTCACCGAGCTGCTCGTGGACCAGCGCCTTGAGCGTGGTGCCGTAGACCTGGAGCATCTCGTGGAAGCGGTAGATCGTCGGGTCGGTGGGGACACCACCCGGGAGCGAGCCCCGGGTCGGGATGGTCTGCAGCAGCAGCGTGTCATCGGCGTCCAGGCCGAGAAGCTCGGCCACGGCCTCGGCCGAAGCCGTGGGCAAGGGGTGCTGGCCGAGGACGGCGGCGGTGACGAAGGCGACCGACAGGCCGGCAACGTCGGCGATCCGCTGCCAGGACAGGTCCTTGTGGACCTTGGCGTCAACGGCCTTGTTGGCCAGGGCCTGACGAGCGGTGTTGTCGAACTGGGCGTGCACCATGAGAAGCGTGTCCTTTCGGGGGCGCCGTTCACCCGGATTGCGGTGCACGACGGTTCTGGGGGTGGGGGAGGGATCCCGGGCGGATCTCGGTCGGTCCCGGGCGATTCCAGGCGTCGGAGCGGCAGAGGTCGGGCCGCGCCGGCCTTGCAATCAGGCGGTGAGGGCGGCCGCTCGGCCGGTGGCGTCGAGTTCCACGACGGCCCCCGTGGGGATGTCGAAGACCCAGCCGTGCAAGGTGACCGTCTTGGTTGCCAGGGCGCGGGCCACCGAGGGGTGGGTGGCCAGGTTCGCCATCTGGGCGCGCACGTTCTCCCGTACCAACGCATCCACCGTCCGTGCCCCGGCCTCGCCGCCGGTACGGGCCCGGGAGGCGTCCGCGTGGCGCAACCAGTCGGCCATGGCGGGCGCGCCGCTCAAGTCGTGGCCCTCGGCGAGCGCGGTCATCGCCCCGCAGGCGGAGTGGCCGCAGACAACGATCTCGGAGACGTTCAGGACGGCCACGGCGTACTCGACACTTGCCGCGACGCCGTCCGGGCCGGGAGCGTGGGCGGGGACGAGGTTCCCGGCGGTCCGGATGACGAACAGATCGCCCGGCTCGCTCTGGGTGATCAGCTCCGGGACGACCCGGGCGTCGGAGCAGCCGATGAACAACGTCCTCGGCCGGTGGGTCGAGGCGAGCTCGGCGAAGAGGCCCGCCCTGGCCGGGTACACATAGCGCCGGAACCGCGTGACGCCTTCTGTGAGGTCGTGCATGGTCTCTCTCCTTCGGTGGTCGCCCGCCTCTCCGGGCCGGCGAGATCCACCATGCATGACCTGCTCCTATAGTGTCCAAGACGCAATAGCCATGGCTTCTATCGATGCCATCTATAGTTGCGGTCATGGCTCTGGAACTTCGTCACCTTCGCTACCTGCTCGCCGTGGCGGAGCAGGCCAGCTTCACCCGTGCCGCCGAGCACCTGCGCATCTCCCAACCCACCCTCTCCCAACAGATCAAGCAGCTCGAACGCACCGTCGGCGCCCAACTGCTCGACCGCACCGGCCGCGCCATCCGTCTCA
This sequence comes from Streptomyces sp. H27-H5, assembly GCF_026627505.1. Classification (GTDB taxonomy): domain Bacteria; phylum Actinomycetota; class Actinomycetes; order Streptomycetales; family Streptomycetaceae; genus Streptomyces. Next base: position 63,002 of record NZ_JAPNLK010000011.1, read on the forward strand.
CCGACGCCGGCGAGGCCTACGCGCACTACGCCCGCAGGGCCTTCCGCGACCTGGCCGCGGCCGAACGCGCCGTCGTGGACGTCGCCGATCTCTCCCGCGGCCACCTGCGCCTTGCCGTCACTCCCACCTTCACCGCCTACCTCGTCGGCCCCCTCGCCGCGGCCCTCCACATCCACCACCCCGGCATCACCCTGGACGTGCGGGAAATGACCCAGGACCGCATCGAGACCGGCCTGCTGGCCGACGACCTCGACCTCGGCATCGCCTTCCACGGTTCCCACCTGACCGGCATCACCCCCACGGCCCTGTTCACCGAGACCCTCAGCCTCGTCACCGGCATCGACCGGTCCGGAGGGGCCGACACGCGGCCACTGCCCGTTCGAGATCTCGCTGCACACCAACTGGCCCTGTTGAGCGGCGATTTCGCGACCCGCAGCCATATCGACGCCTACTTCACCGACCACAAGGTGCGGCCCCACATCGCCGTGGAAGCCAACTCCATCCAGGCCCTGACCGAAATCGTCCAACGCACCGACCTGGCCACCGTCCTGCCCGACGCCCTCACCCACGAGCACCCCCGCCTCGTCCCCGTCACGGTCGAGCCGGCCCTCCCCGCCCGCACCGTCGCCCTCCTCCACCGCGAGAACGCCTACCAGAGCGCCGCCGCCCGCGCCTTCATCGGCCTCATCCACGACCACATCCGTAGCCGTGACTACGCCCCGGCCTGACGGGAAGCGGCCTGACGGGAAGCGGCCACGCGCCGCGGAAGCGGACGGCCTCCGGGCAGGTCGGAGCGTGCACGGGTGCTCCCACCGGCGGCACGGGGGAGCAGCGCGGCGTCACCCGTACGGCCCGGTTCGGGGTGTGAGGGCCGGGTAGGGGACGGCCCGTCCTTCCCCAGTCACAGACGGAGGCATCCGTGCCCGACATGAACGGCCCCTACAAGCCCGGCACCCCGTGCTGGATCGACCTGATGGTTCCCGACCAGCAGGCCGCCATCGACTTCTACTGCGACCTCTTCGGCTGGCAGGGCGAGGTCGGCCCCGCCGAGCAGGGCGGCTATGCCGTCTGCACCCTCAAGGGCAAGCCGGTCGCCGGGATCATGAAGGCGAGCAACCCGGACGGCAGCGTCCCCGACCCGCTGCCGCCCACGGTGTGGACCACCTACCTGTCCACCGCCGACATCGACGGCACCCTCGCGTCCGTCAGCGACGCGGGCGGCACGGTCATGATGGGCCCGATGGGCGTCATGGACCTCGGCCGGATGGCCGTGATCGCCGATCCGACGGGCGCGGTCGTCGGCCTGTGGCAGCCGGGCACCTTCGACGGCGCGGGCATCGTCAACGAGCACGGCGCGCTCATCTGGAACGAGCTGACCACCGCCGACCTCCCGGCCGCCTCCGCGTTCTACTCATCCGTCCTGCCGGTCACCACGGCCCGCTCCGAGATGCCCGGCGCCGAGGAGTACATCGAGTTCAAGGTCGACGACCGCGCGGTCGGGGGGATGATGGACCTGTCCAAGCTCCCGCCGGGCGTTCCCCCGCACTGGCAGCCGTACTTCCACGCGGACAGCGTCGACGAGGTCCAGGCCGCGGCCGTCCGCGCCGGCGGCAGCGTCCTCGCCCCCGCCTTCGACATGGCGGCCGGCCGAATGGCCGTCCTCGCCGACCCGCAGGGCGGAGCCTTCTCGGTGATCACCGCCTCCGCCCCCGAGCAGCCCTGATCCCCGAGCCATCCTGACCCCGAGGGTCGCACCGTCCCGACGCCCTGCGACCCGGGGCGGGGCAAAGCCCAGCCAGGTATGACGGTTGCCCCACCCACAGCGGCCGTACTTCGGGGGGTTGTGCTCTCGGCCGGTTGCGAACGGTGTGACTGCGGCGGCCGGGCACTCATTGCCCGGCCGCCGCTCTGTCAGGTGCCCTCCTCGCCGGGCCGAACGGTGTGGACGAGGGTGGCGAGCATGTCGACGGCGCTGCCGTCGTGGTCGCTCCCGGCGGTACCGCTGCCGCTTTGGAAGTTGGCCGCTCGATCGACTTCCAGGATGGAGTCGGCGTGGGAGTTGTCGATGACGGTGATCAGGCTTTCGCCGGCGGCGGCCGGCGCGGCGGCGGCCCCGATCAGGGCCATCGCCAGCCAGGCGGCGGCCCGCAGGTGCGCACCGGTCACACGCCGGCGCCTTCGCGGGCCGCAGGCAGGGCGTGGTGGCGGGTGATGTTCTTCGCCAAGAGGCGGGTGGACTCGATGACCCCGATCTCCTGGCCTTCGTCGGCTGCGGGCAGGCGTCCGTCGGAGAGTCGGAGCTCGGCGAGGGCGGTGTCCATGGCCCGGTGTGCGGCGAACAGGCACGGCGTGCTGTAGATCGCCACGTCGATGCCGAGATCGCCCAGCTCGCTCAGCGAAAGGCGGGGGGACTTGCCACCGGCGATCTGGTTGAACAACAGCGGTTTGTCGCCGACGGCTTCGCGGATCCGCTCGATCCACTCCACACTGCGAACCCCGTCGACCAGCACCACATCGGCCTCGGTCGCGGCCAGTGCCTCCGCACGGCGGAGGATGTCGGCCTCCTCCGTCGCGTCGGTGCGGGCGACGACGACCAGGTCCTTGCGCGTGGCGAGCACCATGTGGAGCTTCTCCAGGTACTCCTCCAACGGCAGGACCTGCTTGCCGTCCGCGTGCCCGCACCGGCGGGGCCGCTTCTGGTCTTCGAGGATGACGCCGGAGGCGCCGATCCGCTCCAGTCCCTCGACGACGTGGCAGGCGACCTCGGGATCGACGTAGCCGTCGTCGATGTCGACCAGCAGGTGGTGGCGGGGGAAGGCGCCGCGCAGCCGCTGGACGAAGGCCATCATGTCGGGCCACGCGATGAAGCCGATGTCGGGCAGCCCGTAGTAGGAGGCCGCGAAGCCGAACCCGGACACGAACATGCCGTCGTAGTGCCCGGCCGCGACCGACGCAGAGTACATGTCGTACACGCCGATCAGCGGGGTCGTGCCCGGCTCGGCGATCGCTTCGCGCAGCGTGTTTCCGTAACTCATGAGCAGGCTCCTTCGAAGAGGGCGAGGCGAGTCGGGGAGAGGATGCCGCCGCGACACGGCGGCGCTTTACCCAATGCAGATCATTTCCTGACCATTTGCGGGGGAACGGTTACTGCGCTGTGTCGCTCACACCAACGGCGTAGTCCGTTCACCAGAGAAAGGTCACTTGGCGGTGTGCAGGGCCTTCCCGGCGCCGGCCCGCTCGCCGCGCGCACTCACCCACTCGGCCCTAGCCTGGGGATTGCCTTCCGGCTCCCCCGGACGACAGGAGGCCGTGCGGTGAACCCAACCCTCATACGACTGCGCCGGGCCTGCGTGACCGGCGCGGCGGCCACCCTCCTCATCGCCCCACTGGGCGCCGCGACCACTGCCCAGGGTGCGGCCACCCCCTCACCGTCCGCCGGCGACGCCTTCGTCGCCCTCACCCCGGCCGTCAAGGCGAAACTGGACGCGGCCATTGAGAAGACCCTGCGCGAGACCAAGGTCCCGGGCGCGATCGTGGGCCTGTGGGCCCCCGGCAAGGGCAGCTACGTGAAGACCTTCGGCGTGGCCGACAAGGCGACCGGCGCTCCGATGAAGACCGACCTGAACTTCCGCATCGGCAGCGAAACGAAGACCTTCACGGTCACCGCCCTGCTCCAGCTCGTCGACCAGGGGAAGATCGGCCTGGACGACCCCATCGGCACGTACATCGCCGGCGTCCCGAACGGCGACAAGATCACGCTGCGCGAGCTGGCGGGCATGCGCAGCGGACTCTTCAACTACAGCGAGGACGGGGGCTTCGACAAGGCGCTCCTGACGAACCCCAACCGCGTCTTCACCCCCAAGGAGCTGCTGGCCTACTCCTTCAAGCACCCGGTGAACTTCGCGCCGAACGCCACGTTCGAGTACTCCAACACCAACCTGATCCTGCTGGGCCTGGTCGTGGAGAAGATCACCGGTCGCCCGCTGCGCGAGGTCATCAACCAGGACGTGCTCGCGCCGGCCAACCTGGGCGGCACCCTCTTCCCGACCGGCGGTGAGTATCCCGACCCGCACCCGCAGGGCTACACGAACCAGAGCCTCTCGGGGAAGATCGTGAACTCCACCGACTGGGACCCCTCCTGGGCCTGGGCCGCCGGCGCGATGATCTCCAACCTCCAGGACCTGCGCAGTTGGGCGAAGACCGTGGCCACGGGCACCCTGCTGAAGCCCGCGACCCAGGCCCAACGCCTCAAGACCCAGCCCATCGGGGTCATCCCGGGGGCCTCCTACGGCCTGGGCATCTTCGACGTCCAGGGCTGGATCGGCCACAACGGTTCGATCCCCGGGTACGAGACGCTGACCGTCTACCTCCCCGAGGGCGACGCCACGATGGTCATCGAGCTGAACACCGACGTCACGGTCGACGGCCAGGAGCCGAGCACCCTCTTCGGAGAGGCGGTCACCTCCATCGTGGCCCCGGAGCACGTCTACCCGGGCCACAAACCGACCGAGCCCAAGAGCTGAGGCCCGGCATGACGGCCAGGAGCGCGGCGCCATGGGGCCGTGTCCACCACCGCGTGGTCGAGGTTCAGGACGGCGTCCGCAAGCGGGCGCGCAGTGCGTCGAGGTAGGCCTGCGCCGTCGGGTAGGGCTGGTCCTGGGCGCCGTGGCGGTGGAGGGAGAACGCTCCCTCGCGGCTCAGGCGCAGGGTGGTGGTGGCCCTGCGACCCGCGCTCGTTCCGCCGTCTGGGACATCGAGGACGTCGGCGCCATCGAGGACCGGGGCGTGCGGGAACATGCCCCGTGCGGCTTCGGCTGAGGCGGCCGGCGGGTGGCCGGTGCGGTTGGCGCTGGAGACGTAGAGCACGGGGAACGGTTCGAGTACGGGCAGCAGTGGCGACCAGCGGGCGCCGAAGAGCAGCGCCCAGCCCTCCTTGCTCGCGGGAGCGAGCCAGTCAGGATGAGCGTGACCCGGGCGGAGCGGCACGAGGAGGGTGATCCGCTCCTCTTCCAGCAGCCTCCCGGCCAGCTGCACCCCGCCCGCGTCCAGGTCCATTCCCCGCGCCGATTCGGTGAAGGTTCCAAGGTCATGGGCCCACAGGGCGACGGGCTGGTCCGCGGGCCTGCCCTTGGCGGTGTTGACCCCGCTCGGGTCGGTACCCGCCACGACGTACGTCAGCGGGGCCGGGTTCGGCAGGACCACGGCCGCCCCGCGGCCCAGCAGCCGCCGGGCCGCGCCCTCGTCCACCACGTCGGTACGGGCGTTCACCGCGCACCCGCCACCGGGTGCAGCAGCCCGTCGAGGTAGGCGGCGAAGGCGGCCTCGTCGACCATGGCGCGCCCGGTCCGGAAGGCGACGGCCTTCACCCAGCCCATCGCGGCGCGGGCCTGCGCCGAGTCGAGTGCGTACCCGAGCCGCGCGGCGACGGCGGTGACCACGCGCGCGCTGGCCAGCTGGGTCAGTACGACCCGCGGCTCGATGCCGAGGAGTGCTTCCGGGTCGAAGGGCTGGAACAGCCCGGGGTGCACGAACGGGGTGCCGGTGGAGATGGTGCCCACGCCCGTCCCGACGATGGGCGTGGTCACGCTCAACGGCACCCCGGTGGCGGCCGACACCATGCGGGCGATCTCCGGCAGCCGGCGCAGATCGGGTTCGGTCCACCACGGACCGGCGCCCCCGCCCGACTCCCCGCTCGGGCCCTCTGCCGGTAACTGCCCTGCCAGCTCCGGTCGGTGGGCCAGGAGGAACAGCAACTGCTCGGTGGCGACCATGCCGCTGCGCTCGGCGATGCCCAGCCAGGCGCTGGACAGCACCCGCACGCCCGCCCTCAGCGCCTCCAGCGAGTTGGCGAGGCCCAGCCCGAGGTCGTTGTGGAGGTGGGAGGCGAGCACCGTGTCCGGGCCGGCCGCCGAACCGACCTCGGCGAACATCCGCCTCGCTTCCTGCGGCAGTTGGTTCCCGACCGTGTCGGCCAGGACGACCACCCCCGCTCCGGCGCCGGTCATCTCCGCCGCGTAGCGGCCCATCAGCCCGTGGTCGGCCCGCGAGGCGTCCGCGAGGCAGACGTCCACAGCCACCCCGTCGTCCAGCTCCCGGGCCTCCTTGACCAGGGCCGTACCGGCGGCGAGCGCCTCGGCGGCCCCGGTGTGGGTCATCACCCCGGCCATGGCCTCGGACGCGGGGACCACCACCATCACCCGGGCGTTCGTAGTCCCCCGGACGGAGGCGACGGCCTGCCGCACGTCGTCCCGGGTGCCCCGGCACACCGCCGCCACGCTCACCGCACCCTCGCCCTCCACGGCGACCCGCCGTACGGCTTCGAACTCCTCGGCGCACACGGCCGGGAACCCGGCCGCGAACACCACGTGGCGCGGCCCGTGCGCGCCGAATATCCGCCCCTGTTCCCGAGCCAGCCGCACCCGCAGGCCGGCGCCCATGAGCGTCTTGGCCTGCGCGCCGTCGCGCGCCGATTCCTCCCAGAGCACCACCCGTCCTGCCGAGGCGGACTCCCGGACCAGATCCCTGTCCATCACACGTCCCCAGTGCCGTGCCCCCACCGGAGGAGGGCGTTCTGTCGGCACTGTAGGACGCCCGCCACCCACGCCGTCGAGTATCCCCGGCTTGCCCCCATGGAGGGCCCCGAGGCCTTAAACTGCCAGGTCACACGACGTAGGCAGGGGTCGTTCCCGGCCGCCCGGGCCGCTGCTCACGCCCGGTCGGCCCACCGCTCCCGGACCCACCCGCCTGGGTGGTGGAACTGCTCGGTCACGCCGCCGCTGCTCCGTCGAGAGAACCCGCCAGTGCGCCGCGCGGGACCAGCCGCGCGCTGCGGCTCACGACGTCCTCGTGGCGGATCGCTTGGTGTTCTTGCCGCCGGTGGCCGTGCTGCCGGGGCCGGCCTTGGCGGTGGGCGTGGTCTTTGGCGTCGGGGCCTTCGCGGGGGCGGCGGCCACCTGCGACGGCGCCTTCCGGCGCGGTGAGGTCGGCCACTTGAACTCGATCTCCAGCTCGATCTCCCCGTCGCCGATCTCGATCTCGATCTCGCTGCGAAGGTCTTCAGGGATCCGCAGGCTCAGCGTTCCGGCACCGAGTTCCAGGTCGACCTCCCCGCCCTTCCTCAGCGCGGCCGCGAGGGCCGTGAGCTGGTCAGCCGCCTCCAGACGGGACAGCGAGCGCTTCTGCTCAAACTTGAGATCCGACATGTTTCCTTCCCATCCTGGACAGGCAGTACATAACGTCCATTCTGGGGTCATATGCCGGATCGGACATCTCATGATTGATCGAGGGTCCGGAGAGGCCTGGCCGGCCCCGCCCGCCGGTACCAGTCCCTCGGAGAACCCGTCACGCGCCGAGTGTCGAGAAGGTGACGCCGGCTCCGTCCCGGGTGTTTCCGTTGCCGCAACGGCTGTGCGATGAAGAACGCGAAGAAGGAGAACCACCATATGGCGCTTCAGCGGATGGACAACGTGGCCATTGTCGTCGAGGACCTGGACGCGGCCATCGCCTTCTTCGCCGAACTCGGCATGGAACTGGAAGGCACGGCGGAGATCGAGAACGCCGGGGCGGACCGCATGCTCGGACTCGACGGCGTCCGCAGTGTCATCGCGATGATGCGGACCCCGGACGGCCACGGCAGGCTGGAGCTGACGGTGTTCCGAACCCCTGAGGCGATCGGCGCCAGTCCGGTCAACCCGCCGCCCAACACCGTGGGCCTGCACAGGGTCATGTTCGCCGTCGACGACATCGACGACACCGTCACCCGCCTGCGCCCCCACGGCGCCGAGCTCCTCGGCGAGGTGGCGCGGTACGAGGACAGTTACCGGCTCTGCAACCTCCGCGGCCCCGCCGGCATCATCGTCGCCCTGGCCGAACGGATCGGCTGACAGAGCTCGTCGCGGCTGACCTGCGACCAACCTCGCGGCTGGCCTGCGACCGACCTGCGGCTGACCAGGACGAACGATCCGCTCCGCGACCCACGCGCCGCGACCCGCGCACGGCAGACGGCGTAACAGGCGTTCGTCGGCTGAAGGGCGAACGGGAGCAGGCGCCGCCGGCCCGATCGGCTGCGGCCAACTGGAGTCGTGGGCGATTCCTTCGGGCGAATGAGCGGGCCGGGGCCAGGCTGAAGGCGTGCGGTGGCCGAAGGTGGCCGAAGAAGAAGAGTGCGGACCCCGCCGGGGTCGTACGGCACGCCTGAGGGCGTCGCGTAGGTGATGTCAGTCATGAAGGAGATTCCGCATGTCGCGTGTCCTGAAGAGTTTCGCGCTTGCCCTGGCCGCCGGTGCCGTGGTCGTGGGCGGGGCCTCGGTGGCGTCGGCCGACGCGAACGCGGACGGCGTAGCCGTCGGCTCGCCGGGCGTCCTGTCCGGCAACGTCATCCAGGTTCCGATCCACGTCCCGATCAACGTGTGCGGCAACTCGATCGGCCTCGTCTCCGTCCTCAACCCCAGCTTCGGCAACACCTGCATCAACAGCTGACACCGCCGGTACGCAGTGCGGGTGGCAGCCTTCGAAGCTGCCACCCGTGACGGCGCCGATGCCCTGTTTCGCAGGGTCCGCCGCCACTTCTTCCCGCGCTTGCGCAACGACGTGGGTATGCGCCCTGCCGTGCCGTGCCCTGCCCTGTGGCGGCGCCCTCGGCCGTTCCAGCGGCCCCAGGGCTGCCTTCAGGTCATTCGCGGGTGGGGGCGGGGCGTGACTCCACGCGGACGACGGTGAGCCCGGGCGTCGAAGGCACCCTCCACCGCCGTCAGCCGCAGGGTTTCCAAGGCATCGGCCTGGCGTTCGGCCCGCGCCAGCAGGCGACCCATGGCCTCGCCGTCAATCCGCGGATCGAAGCGGGACACGATCCGTAGCGCCCGCCAAAGTTCCTTCTTGCCCTCCACCCCCACCCGGATCGCCTCCAGTTCGAGCACATCGCTGAGCGGCGACCGGGAGATCAATCGCCCGTTGAGCTTCAGACGACCCGCTTTCTCCGCCAGAACGCCCAAGAGCATCCTGCGATGCCTCAGCGGCACGTCGAGGGCCGTCATGATCTCGCGCAGGCTGTCGCGGTCCGCAGTCACCGCTTCTGCGAGGTCCACGAGCCGCGGTTCGGCAGCGGTATCCCGGTGGGATCGGGTCATCCGCCGCAGCAGGGCCACCCCGGCCCCCGCACCGGCGAGATGATCGTTCAGATACAGGCCCAACAGGCGATCGGGATCCGAGGCCCGTCGGGATCGCTCCGGCTTGTTCTGCATGGTCGCGCCTCCGATCACCCGCGCCCCAGGGGGACAAACCGCACACGTCATGGAGACGTCTGACCCGCCTGGCCGCTCGCAAACGCGCCGGCTGCGTTTGTGTCCGGCGGCCGCCGTCGCGCACGGAAACCCCGGGCGGCGCCGCGGTGGATTCCCGGCACGATTCGGAGTCCAGGTAGTGGAACCCGAGGCGGCGGGGAGGCCGTGTCCGCCGCCGGCGGTCTACGCTCGGCATGGTGACGGACAACGAGATCCAACTCAAAGCCATCGCCGCTCTCACAGCCTTGAGGTCCGGGGCCGACAGCGATTTCGTCTCGGGTCTGCTGGCGGATGTGGTGCCCTCGCAGTTCCTCGTCCCCGCCGGGGCCGGGCCGGAAGAGACGGGGCTCGCCGTACTGGAACAGGTGTCCCAGCCGTTCAACGCGCTGGTCACCGGATTCATCCTGGCGTTCCAGGCGGTCGCCGACGCCCACGACGACACCGATCCCGAGAACCCCACCGAGGAGCTTCTCCAGAACCTCGCCCTCACCCTCGCCCTCGACGACACCGAATGACAGCGAGCCGGTCGCCGGGCTGTGAGGCCGGGCGACCGGGCTTGACCATCCGGCCTCACACTTCTCGGCCCCAGGGCGGGTCGGTGTCGGGCGCCGTGGAAAGCGGCGATCCGCCGGCGTCCGTCCCCTTCCTCGGACGACGGGCGCGCGGCCGTTCGCTCATCGCTCGGCGGCCGGGACGAGACCAGGGGCGACCTTGTACGACACGGCTTCCATGAGCGGCTTGCGCCTGGTGTTGTGGAACGCGGCGATCCGCCACTGCCCGTCCTCTTCGAGGACGACGGTGTACGTCTGTACCTTGCCGAGCTTCCGAGGCCGCTTGCCCTTGTACGTGTCACCTCGCCCGGTGATCACCGCTACGCCCGGGCCGTGGAAACGGACGTCGAGTATCTCGTCGGCCAGCCGGGTGCCTTTGAGGAAGCCGGCGAAGAGCGTGCGGTGGCTTTCCACGATGTCTCGTCGTCCGCGGTAGAGGGTGCCGATGTAGGTGGTGTACGAGGCGCCCTCGGTGAAGAGCGCGCCGTACGCCTCCGCGTCGTGACGCCCCCATGCGGCGACGAGCTCGGCCGGCACCTTCCGCACGGCGGCTTCCGCTCCGATGGTGGGGCTGGTGTGACCCATACCGGCGTCTGACTGCATGACGGACCCCCTGTCGACTCACTAGGCTGATGCAGATACTGACTCTAAGCAGTATCTGCATGCGTGCAGATATCAATGTAGGAGGGGTTCTCCGTCATGGCAACACCCGATGCAACAGCCGATCGCACTGACGCGCACCTGATCTTCCGTCAGTACCTCGACGCCGTGGGTCTACAGGGCCTGGCCGGCGCCGAGGCGGCCGGACTGCACACCTCGGAGTGGTACGCCCTCAGCCTCATCACTCTGGAGGGAGGCCTGTCCTCCGGTGAGCTCGCCTCACGCACGGGACTCACCACCGGCGCGACCACCCGGCTCATCGACCGCCTCGAACGCGCCGGATACGCCCGTCGCGCCGCCGACGTCAACGACCGTCGCCGGGTCATCGTCGAACCCGTGCCGGACGCACTGGACCGAATCGAGGACATTGTCGGACCGGCTCGCCGCCACATCTCCGATGTGATCAGCGGTTACACACCCGAGCAGCAGGCCCTGCTCTTCGACTACTTCGCCCGAGCGGCGCCCGCGTTCCGGGCGGCGACCGAGGAAATCCGACAGAACACCCAGCCCCGGCGGAGCAAGACCGCCACCCGGACGCGGCCATCCGCCCAGGGCAGCGGCGGCCCGGATGCGGGATAGACGTGCGGAGCCGCTCCGTTGTCGGGCCCGGCTCCTTGGTTCAAGCGCAGCTAGTGCTGTGACCGGGAAGGTTCACCGTGTCACGGCGCCCGGCACGGCACCTCGCCGCGTTGTCGAACCGCCCGAGTACGTCCAGTACAAGCGGCAGTCCTCCGCCTTGCGATGCACCGCACCGGACACCGCGACCCGGCAAACCTTTCCGGCCACAGCACTAGGCGCCGGCGCGGAGGGAAGGCGTGAGGGCGCCCCAGCGCCTGCCCGGGGCCGGCTCGTCCGTGCCCGTTGTGTGCCTGCGCCACACCACAGGGCGGGCATCCGCCCCCTGTCAGGCCGAAGTGGCCAGGAGGCCGATCTCCGGTGCCAGTACACCCGGTTGGCCGAGGCGCCGGAGGTCCGCCTCCACCTCGGCCAGGTCAAGGACGCCGGCCCGGACGGCGTGGTATCGGACCACCGTCCAGAGGAACACGTCGAGGTTGTCGAACTGGGTATCCGCCTCGATGACCTCCTCCTCGTGAAACCACATCGCGACCCGACCGCCGGCGAGTACGACGAAGTAGTTGCCTCCGCCGTCGGCACCGATCGACCACACGTCGTCGTCCGAGAGCTCCGTCTCGTAGTCGGAGTCGAGGATCCGGCAGTCGTTGGCCTCGAAGTCGAAGGCGTACGACCGGTCCTGTATCCCGAGGGTGGGCGGCAGGGCACCCGCACGGACCCTGCGGTCGAAGGCGGCCACCCGGCACCCATCCGGTACTTGCGCGGGGAACGTCGCTACGGGCCGTTGGCGCTCCTCAGATCCGCCGCGCGGACAGCCTCGTTCCATCGGCGCCAAGTATCAGGACGTTCCTGGCTGTTCCGTCCCGGCCGTGATCGCCGTCCCACCACTCGACGAAACTCTGGGCAAGCGTCTCAGCGCCCGGATCTCCGGAAGGCCCTGCCGGGTAGTCCGTGTTCAGTTCAACGTCATAGTCATGTTCGGTCAGTTGGGCGATGGTCAGCATGCGGACGTGCTCGATTCCCTGCCCCTCGCCCTTGGTACGGGCCCAGGTGCGGAATCGGTCCAGCATGGTGGCGTCCGTGGTCCGCTGGGTCACGTGGCCGGTGGGCAACCGCTCAGGAGCGTTGGCGACGCCGTTGAGGCAGCCTCGCACCCAGGCGCCACGATCCGTCTCGGCGGCGCTGCCGGCTTGCAGGGCCCGGCGCGTACAGCCGCCCCATACGGTCTCGCGCACGGCCGCCCCCTTCCCGGAGGCGTCGTAGACGGCCTTGCCCGCGGTGTATCCGGCACGGTAGGCGGCAACGTGCCCGGGTACGGCAGATGAGCGGGACGCGGGCGCAGGGCCGTCGAGCGGCTTACCACTGTCGCTGCCGCAGCCGACCAGACCCACCAAGCCGACCAAACCCACTGACGCGGCGACCGTCATGCCGAGTGCACGGCCCGAGCGATGATTCATGGCTCCCCCTGAGCGCGGACTTCCACCCGAGGAGACGGCATCTCGGGGTCATTGGTCGCATCGATCGACCTTGTTCTCCCTCACCTTGATTGCCCGGACAAGTCCTGGACGTCCCCCTCACCTACCCCGTGTTGTCACAACAGGTGTGTTCCTGACCAAAAGGGGTGCGGGGCCGACGTCTCCGTGAGTACGCGGTTCGTGAGCTGGTGTGCGGCCTGCGATTGGAACGTGGATCCGAGCGCACCGGATCCGAACCGGGGCCGCCTCGCGGTGTTCCGCCGGCGCTTGGCCATGCGTCACGGGCAGCACGGAGGAGATCGAACGGAGTGGGCAGGCAGCCGCGGCCGGGCGGGGCGGGTCGGACAGGTCGACCGTTCTGGCCTTCGGCGTCGCCCTGCTGGTGCGCTCGGTCACCGGCGGGCTGCTGCTGGCCGCGGGGGCGCTGATCATCGCCGGGTGGCACACCCGCATCCTGCCGATCCTCGGCGTCCTGCTCCTGGCAGTCGTGGCGGCATTGCTGCCCCGGCCGGGCCGGCTCCCACGGCACGCGCCGGTGCTCCACCGCGCCGACGCGCCCCGGCTCTTCGAGCTGATCGACGAGGTGGCGGCGGCCGTGGGCACGACCGGCGTACACGCGGTGGTGGTGGACGCCGCGCACAACGCCGGGGTCAGCGCGTACGGGATCCGCGGCCGGCGGGTGATGTGCCTGGGTGCATCACTGTGGGAGGTCCTCTCGCCCCAGGAACGCGTGGCCCTGCTGGGCCACGAGCTCGGGCACCTCGCGAACGGGGACGTCCGCTCCGCGTTCGTCACGCACGGAGCGCTGCGGACCCTGGCCCACTGGTACTCCTTCCTGGTCCCGCACTCCGCGGTGAGCCTGGTGCACCTGTGCGCGAACGCCGTGGTGTTCCTGCCGCGCTGGGCCGTCTACGGGCTGTTCGTCCTGCTCGACGCCCTGACGATGCGGGCCTCGCAGCGGGCCGAGTGCCTGGCTGACGTGGGCGCGGCCCGAGCCGGTTCGACCGCCGCGGCCGTCACGATGCCGGACCGGCTGCTGATCGGCGACGCCGTCGAGGCCCATCTGCGGCGCGAGTCGATGGCGGCGACCCGGGCCGACAGCGGCTCCTGCGGCCGCGAGGCGCGCGAGGCCATCGAGCGGGAACTGTGGCAGGGACTTGCCGCGCGGATCGGCTCGATACCCGCGTCCAGCCTTGCCTGCCCGGCCGTTTGTGCCCCGGACCGACACTCTTCAACCCTGCCGAGGTTCACATATCCCTCTCGCCGAGCGCACGGAAATCTATGCCAGCTGGAGTAGATTTTGCGCGGTGGTCTGGTTATGGTTTCTCTCGTAGTCGAGATCAGCAGGGCCTGGCAGAAACGAACTGCCGGGCAGTAGTACCCGCATTTGCAGTCTGTGGAACGGTGCGGTGGTGGAGTGCCGAAGCCAGTGCGGTGGTAGGACGGCGACGGGACTGGCCACTGGACCGGGCGGCCCGTAGTGATCAGGGGCCGCCGTCAGCAGGACCGTGGTCGGTGCAGTGCAGTGGTGGCGCCGACAGTGAGCGCGGTTCGCAGTATCCCGTTTGGACAAGCAGTTGATCCCGAGGGATGAACGGAGGAGCGAAGCGCCATCAGGATCGCCCGGACGCGGTGACAGGGTCCGGGTACCGCAGGACATCGATAGTGAGGTGGTCTCCGGTCAAGCAACCGCGATCCCCGTATGCCCGGCAGATTGACGGTCGGGCGCGCGGAAACAGAAGGCCGACGCGGTATCAGGGTCGGCAGATGGTGTAGCAGTTCCTTCGGGGCCCGGGTGCCGAGACGGCACCCGGGCCCCTCCACGCGTTGCGCAGAGAGGTGCAAATGACAGCAGGCGATTCGAACGGCCGGCTCGATGACGACGACTACCCCGCCTACATCATGGGGCGGGCCGCCGAGATGCTCGGCACCACACCCGGATTCCTCCGCGCGATCGGAGAAGCCCGCCTGATCACACCGCTGCGCTCCGAGGGAGGCCACCGCCGGTACTCGCGCTACCAGTTGCGCATCGCGGCGCGTGCCCGGGAACTCGTCGACCAGGGCACCCCCGTCGAGGCGGCCTGCCGGATCATCGTCCTCGAAGACCAGCTCGAGGAAGCCCAGCGCATCAACGATGAGTACCGCCGGGCAGCGGAATCGGCCTGTCCCCAAGCCCGTCCAGGCCGGTTCATCGGCCCAGGCCTGAGGCCTGGGCATCTCCTCCGGCGGGCCGGCCGCACCCCTGATCTGATCGGCCGAACCGGCCCGGGGGCGGGGAGACGGCGAAGAAGCACCCCTCATTCGCGCCGTACTCCGGGACCGGCGGCTCAGCGGCTCAGCGGCACAGGGCCGTGTCCACGACCTTCTCGACGCGCCGCGTGCCCGCCCCGTCGACCGGGATGCTCGTCACCGTGACGGTGGCCGCGCGGCCGTCGTCGGTGACCCCACCCCGGGTCTCGTACCCGTCGATGTCACCGCCGTGGCCCCAGTAGACACCGCCGCACGACAGCGGCCTGCTCATGATCCCCAGTCCGTAGCCGGCACCGGTGTCCTCGATGGGGACGGTGGTGCGCATCTGGGCGAGTTGGGCCGGCGGAAGAAGGCGGCCGGCCAGGAGCTCGGTCAGGAAACGGTTGACGTCGGAGTTGGTGGAGATCATCTGACCGGCCGCCCAGCCCACGGACGGGTCGAGCTCCGTGACATCACGCAGGGGCGCGCCCGCCGCGTCCCGGGTGTAGCCGTGGGGATGACGTTCGCGGATGGTCATGTCGCCGGGGGCCGGGAAGTAGGTGTGGCGCAGCCCGATGCGTTGGATGACGCGCCGATCCACCTCCTCGGCGAACGGCCGACGGGTGACCTTCTGGACGATCAGGCCCGCCACCACGTAGTTCGTGTTGCTGTACGACCAACCCTTCCCGGGAGGGAAGACAGCCTTGCGCTGGAAGGCGATGTCGAGGATGTCGCGGGGATCGAGGTAGCCGTGCCTCCGGATGTCGTCCGCCACGAGGTCTTCGTAGTCGGGCAGCCCGCTGGTGTGCTGGAGGAGTTGACGGACCGTGATGCGGCTTCCGTCGATCCCGTCCCCGCGGACGAGGTTCGGCAGGTAGGTGTCGATCGTGGCGTCGAGGTCGATCTTGCCTTCGCCGACCAGTTGCAGGACGACCACCGCGGTGAACGTCTTGGTGCTGCTGCCGATCCGCACCTGACCGTCGACCGGCACCTTCGAGCCGGTGCGTACGTCGCCCACCCCGGCGGTGTAGTCACGGGGAGGGCCCTCGCGATCCTGGACGCTCGCCAGCGCGGCGGGCAGGCCGTCGTCATGCACCAGCGCGTTCAGGCCCTGCTGGACGGTGTCCGGCCGGCCGGCCGCGAACGTCGGCGGCGCCAGGGCGCTCAAGGTCAGGACGCCGACGACCACTGCGGCCGCGGCCGCCACGCCCCTGCGTCGCGGGGCCGTTCGCCGCTGTCCGGAGGGACGTGGCCTTCGCCATGATTGTTCGCGCACGAGTCAACTCCTGAGGAATCGTTGGGGTACCGGCGATATGTGCCGGGCCCAGCTTGTCCCGCTGAGGCCGAGCCGGGCGATCCCGCTACCGCCAAGATCGAAAGTGGGGGTAACCCCCGGCGCACCGTGACGTACTCACTCGCCGCGAACCCGGAAGGGGGACCCGCGGTGAAGACCGGCCGTGTCCTGCTGGACGGGCAGAACATCCAGGACTTCTCCTTCGACTCCACGGGCAAGACCCGCCCCGCCATGGGCTACGTGACCCGCCAGGTCACCTTCGTCGCGGGCACGGCCTCCACGACCATCGGATTCGGCAGCACCGTGGCCGGGGCCTACGGGCCGGTCATCGACGACGTCCGCGTCCAAAGCTGCTGCCCCTGCTCCTGCGGCACCTGAGAAACCTTCAGCGGCCGGCATCGACCGCCGGCCCGCTGAACGTGGACTTCCAAGGACCCGGAAGCCGGCCCGACCGGACGGCCTGCGTCCCAGGAGACCGGCCGCCGAGCGGGGGTGCGCACGCGCACCTCCGCTCGGCCGCCGTGAACGGGTCGCCCCATCCGTCAGATGGCGCGGGTCAGGCGCTCGGTGAGCAGCCGGGTGAAGCGCGCCGGGTCGGGCAGATCACCGCCCTCGGCGAGCAGGGCGCTGCCGTACACGAGCTCGGCGATCTCCGACAGCGCCGGGTCGTCGGCGTTCGCCTCGTGAGCGGTACGCAGCGCGATGATCAGCGGATGGGTCGGGTTGAGTTCCAGGATCCGCTTGACCTGCGGCATCTGCTGCCCCATCGCCCGGTACATCTTCTCCAGCGTCGGCGTCATGTCCTGGGCGTCACCGACGATGCACGCCGCCGATGTCGTCAGCCGGGACGACAGACGGACCTGCTTGACCTGGTCGGACAAGGCCGTGGTCAGCCACGGCAACAGGCCGGCGAACGCCTCGTCGCGCTTGACCTTCTCCGCCTCGGCCGCCTCATCACCCTCGGCCGCCTGCTCACCGAGGTCGACCTGCCCCTTGGCGATCGACTGGAGCCGATGGCCGTCGAATGCCGGAACCTGGTCGGTCCAGACCTCGTCCACGGGGTCGGTGAGGATCAGGACCTCGTACCCGTTGGCGGCGAACGCCTCCATGTGGGGAGAATTCTCCACCGTGGCGCGGGTCTCGCCGGTCAGGTAGTAGATCGCCTCCTGGCCGTCCTTCATGCGCTCGACGTACTCGCGCAGGGTGGTGGTCTTCTCCTTGTCGTGCGTGGAGTCGACCGACACCAGCGGCAGCAGTGCCTCGACGTTGTCCGTGTCCTCAAGGAGACCCTCCTTCAGGACACGGCCGTACTGGCCCCACAGCTGGGCATAGCGCTCGGAGTCGGCTCCCTGCACGTCCTTGAGCGCGCCCAGAACCTTCTTCACCAGGCGCCGCCGCACGTTGCGGATCTGACGGTCGTGCTGGAGGATCTCGCGGGACACGTTCAGCGACAGGTCGTGCGCGTCCACCACACCCTTGACGAAGCGCAGGTAGTTCGGCATCAGCGCTTCGCAGTCGTCCATGATGAACACGCGCTTGACGTACAACTGCACGCCGCGCTTGCTCTCCCGCGAGAACAGATCGAACGGGGCCTGCGAGGGAATGAACAGCAGCGCCTCGTACTCGAAGGTGCCTTCGGCGCGCATGTGGATCGTCTGGGCCGGGTCGAGCCAGTCGTGGCTGATCTGCTTGTAGAACTCGCTGTACTCGGCCTCGGTCACCTCGCTTCGGGGACGGGCCCACAAGGCCTTCATCGAATTGAGCGTCTCGACCTCACCCGCGGCGACGTCGCCGCCGTCCGCGGGTTCGGCAGCCATCCGGATCGGCCAGCGGATGAAGTCCGAGTACTGCTTGACGATCTGGCGGATCTTCCAACCGGCCAGGTAGTCGGCCAGCCCGTCCTCGCTGTCGGCCGGCTTGAGGTGCAGGGTCACCGAGGTCCCCACGGGCAGGTCGTCCACGGCCTGGATCCGGTAGCTTCCCTCGCCGTCGGACTCCCACTGGGACCCCGCCTCGGAGCCGGCTCGACGGGTGCGCAGGACGACCTTGTCGGCGACCATGAAGGCGGAGTAGAAGCCGACGCCGAACTGGCCGATCAGGCCCTGCGCCGCGGCATCGTCCTCGGCCTCCTTGATCTTCTGCAGCAGACTGGCCGTGCCGGACTTGGCGATCGTGCCGATCAGCTCCACGACATCGTCCCGGCTCATGCCGATCCCGTTGTCGCGGACGGTCAACGTCCGGGCGTCCTGGTCGACTTCCAACGCGATGTGCAGGTCGGAGGTGTCGACCTCCAGTTCCGCGGCGGTCAGCGACTCCATCCGGAGCTTGTCCAGGGCGTCGGAGGCGTTCGAGATCAGCTCGCGCAGGAAAATGTCTTTGTTCGAGTAGATCGAGTGGATCACCAACTGCAACAACTGGCGGGTCTCGGCCTGGAATTCCAGCGTCTCGACACTGCTAGCCACGGGGGCTCCTTCCTTATACGGATGAAACGCATGATATGCGGGATGCCATGCGGTTCCGGAGCGCGTACCGCGACAGTTCAGGGCAGTCCGGTGACTCACCGGGGCAGACGATCCCAGAACGAGCAGTGGTGCGCGGAGTTCACATCAACGGGTCGGATGGCACCCGGCCCGGGGGCCAAGGACTGCACCGTCCGCGCGTGCGGTGACGAAGGGCGCAGGACGGGCCAGAGCGGGGCGTTGGAATGGTTCGGGTTGCCGGTGCGCGCGAAGTTGGTCCAGTAGTCGACCATCCGGTCGGACAGGGCGCGTTGGGAGTCGGTCAGCGGTCGCTCGGTGGGGAAGGAGGAGAACAGATAGGGCATCTCGAATCCGTGCGCGGCGCCGTACGGGAAGCCGGGGTTCGCCGGCAGGCCGGCGAGGACGGGTGCGTCCGGATCGCTGAACTCATATCCGTAGAGGGGCAGTCCGGGGGTGTGGGCGGCGATCGCCCGGCCGGCCGCCGGCGTGGTGCAGCCGAGGGAGCGATCGGTCAGCACCGCGGCCCAAGCCAGTGCGGGCGAGGCATGGTCTGCTGCCGGATACTCCGCCTCGACGGCCGGGGCCGAGCTTGCGAACGCGTCGACCAGACGGGCGCGATAGTCGTTCGCGGTGCGGATCGGGAACGCGGTGAGCGACAGGCCGACGAACATCCGCATCTCATCGCGGTTGGTGCCCTGCATGATCGGCACGCGGTGGAAGCGTCCCGACGCCAACGCCCGGTCCGGAGCCACGGGCAGCAGCGCGTTGCCGAAGGCCGGCCGGTTGAACGACTGCATCAGCTGCGCGGTGGCGAGGCGATCAGTGCTCTGCCCGCGCAGGCACGCCAGCACCTCGTCTCCGGTACCCGTCGCGCAGCCCAGCTGCCGGGCGGCGTCCGTGCCGGCCGTCTGGACATCGCGCTGGAAGCTGAAGGGCTCGTAGGCCGGAGTGTGGGGTCCCAGGGCTCCGGGCGGGAAGGACATGAGGCAGGAACCGCTCTGGAGCACGGCCCGCTGGAAGAGCCCGACGGCCGTCGGCGAGGTGAGGTGTGCGCACACGCTGAGGGCGCCCGCGGACTCACCGAACAGCGTGACCTTGCCCGGATCGCCACCGAAGCGCTCCGCGTTCGCCCGTACCCAGCGCAGGGCGGCCTGTTGGTCCGCCAGACCGAACGGCGGGGCGGACCCCAACCCGGGGTGACCGAAGTAACCGAAGATTCCCAACCGGTAGTTGACCGTGACGACGACCGCGTCACCCCGGACCGCCAGCCCTTGGGTGTCGTAGTCACTGCCGGAACCGCCCAGGAACGCACCGCCGTGCATCCACACCAGCACGGGCCGCTTCTGCCCGGCGGGCGGCTGCGCCGGCGTCGTGACGTTGAGATAGAGGCAGTCCTCCGACCCGACGACCCCGCCCGCCCCCGGCGCCGGCATCTGCACACACCGCCCGGCCGCCGTCGTCGCATCCCGGACACCCTGCCACCGGGCGGCGGGCATTGGGGCGCGCCAACGCAGCGGTCCGGTCGGCGGCGCCGCGTAGGGAACGCCGCTGAACGTCGTGTACGAGCCGTGCGACACGCCGCGTACCAGGCCGCGGTCGGTCCGTACGACGGTGCCGTCCCGCCCTGAGGAGAGGGGCGAACCGGGTGGCGCGCCGGTCGCAGGTACGGCGCCGGCCGCGAGGAGGGTCATCGCGCACAGCAAGGGGAAGAGCAGCGCACGGAGCCACTGCTCTCGGCGTGAACGCGGCGCTGTCGGAGTGGGAGACATACGTACCTTCCGTTTCTGGGTCGGACGCGGTGGGACACGGGATCGGACGAGGCCGCCATGAGGGCGCCCCCGACGCCGGCCAGGCTTCAACGAGGCCTGAGCAGCGGGGGATCGGCGCGAACCGATGTGGTCGGTGCTCAGTACGCTAGGACCTCCCGTGCACTGGAGGTTCAAGGGGCTGTGACGCAAGACACGTGGAGCATCGGTGAACTCGCGGCCGAAACGGGAGTGTCGGTCAAGACCCTCCGCTACTACTCAGACAGCGGCCTGCTACCCGTCGTCGCCCGTAGCACCGGGGGCCATCGCCGCTACGGTCCCGAGGCGTGGGAGCGGATCCGGCTCATCAGGCGCCTTCGGGCACTGGACACGCCGATCGCGACCATCACGCGGGTGGTCACCGGTGAGTGCTCCCTCGGCGAACTGGTGGCGACCGAGCTCGATGCGGTTCAGGAACGACTGACCGAACTGCGATGGCGCCAGGCCACGCTCAAGGCCCTGGACGACTGCCCGGGCGAGGAACGGCTCCGGCGCCTGGAGATCCTCTCTCGCGTGCAGCAGCTCCCGCAGGCGCATCGCAGCCTCACCGATCACTGGTATCGCGAGCTGACCGCGACCATGCCCAAACACCGGCTCGACATCATGATCGCCATGTTGTCGCCCGGCCCGCCACAGGACCCCGAACCTGCGTCGGCGCTGGCCTACGCCGAACTGCATCTGCTGGTCTCCACGCCCGGTTTCACCCGCTGGACCCAGGACCACGAGCAAGAGTTGAGGGATGGCCCGGCCTTCTACGGCGAGATCGACGAGGCTGCCGCCCTGACGGCCGCCGCTGTGGCCCAGGGGCTGCCACCCGGCGCGGGGGACGCGGTCAAGGCCTTCGTGTCCGCCCACGCACGAGCCCGGCGGGAGTCGGACACGCCTGCCTTCCGTGAGTACCTGCACGGGCTGGTGTCACGGTCATCCGGCTTCGACCCACGCCTGGAGCGCTACTGGTCCCTGGTTGGCACGGCCACCGGCGGCCGCGTGCTGAACATGACGGTGGCTCACAGGTGGCTGACCGGCGGACTGTCGATCTCGATATCCCGCGACGCGGCACCTGCGACTTCGAGCCGCCCGATCTCCAAGACGGGCGCGAGCGGGTAGACGTCGAGAGGAGCGGTACGGAATGCACGCAGGCCCACGGGCCCGGCCGGCCGGCCTTCCGCAGGGTAGGGCACCAACGTGACGTCCGTTTCCTGCCGGCGCACCCACACCCGTCGAGCCAGCCTGAGCACATGACCACGACCAAGTACACCGTGCT
This sequence comes from Streptomyces sp. H27-H5, assembly GCF_026627505.1. Lineage (GTDB taxonomy): Bacteria > Actinomycetota > Actinomycetes > Streptomycetales > Streptomycetaceae > Streptomyces. The sequence goes on from NZ_JAPNLK010000011.1 coordinate 84,611, forward strand.
CCCCGTTGACGCAGCCGTGCTGAAGGAACTGCGGATCGCCGACGACGCGAGCCGCCCCTGCGCCCCGTACATCGCAACCCGGGACGACGAGGGCTCCCCGCTGCGCTGCTGTCTGCGGCCCATCGCGCTCGGCGAACGGATCGCCCTTGTCTCGTACGCCCCCTTGCGTCGCTGGGCCGCCGCCAGAGGGGCGGATCCGGGCGCGTACGACGAACAGGGCCCCGTCTTCATCCACGCCGACGACTGCGGCGGGTTCGCCCCCGATGCGACCTACCCTTTCGACCGGCCGGGCGCCCTGCGTACCGTGCGCCGCTACGACGCCCGGGGCCACATCGCGGGCGGCCGCCTGCTGGAGATTCCGGTCGACGCCACGGCCGGCTTCGATGCGGCCTTCGACGACGCCTTCCAGGATCCGGACGTCATGCTCGTACACGTCAGGGCCCTGGAATATGGATGCTTCCACTTCGAGGTGCGACGACCCTCCGTCAAGGAGCAGTAGCCGCGAGCTGATCGATCCACGGCAGGGGACTCTCGTCCTGGGGCCGCCCCGGGCCCTGGCCCGACCTTTCGTTACGGCGTGGTCGTGAAGGCACGACGGTAGGAGCGGGGCGGCACGCCGCGGCGGCGCACGAACTGTTCGCGCAGGACGGCCGCGCTTCCGTAGCCGACGCGGCGGGCTATCTCCTCGACCGGCAGATCCGTGGTCTCCAGGAGTTCCTCTGCGCCGCTCAGACGCAGGCTCCGCAGCCAGGCGTGCGGGGTGGTACCGGTCGCGGCGGAGAAACGGCGGGCGAAGGAGCGTTTGCTCATCAGCGCACGCCGGGCCAGTTCCTCGACGGGAAGCGGCTCGTGGAGGTTCGCGCGGGCCCAGGCGAGTACCTCGGCGAGACGCTCGTCGCGGCAGCCTTCGGGAACGGGGGCAGCCAGGTACTGCGCCTGCCCGCCCTCGCGATGGGCGGGCAACACCATGTCCCGGGCGACGGCGTTGGCCATCGCGGCCCCGTGCTCCCGCCTCAGCAGGTGCAGGCAGAGATCGAAGCCGGCGGCCGCTCCCGCGCCCGTGATGAGGCGTCCCTCGTCGATGTAGAGGGCGTCGGGTTCGACGGTGACTTCAGGGTGGCGGCCGGCCAGCAGGGGGGCGAACCGCCAGTGGGTGGTGGCCCGCCGACCGTCGAGCAGGCCGGCGGCGGCGAGCGCGAAAGCGCCGACACAGTGGGCCGCGACCAATGCGCCGTGCTCGTATGCGGCCGACAACGCGTCGAGCACCGCCGGAGCGGGCGGGGTGCGAAAGCCGGCCCATGGCAGGGTGATCACCAGATCGGCCGAGGCGAGCCGGTCCAGGCCGTGCGTGAGGGTGAGCGGCACGCCGAGGTCGGTGGGAACCGGCCCGGGTCGGTCGGTGCACAGGGCGAAATCGAAGCCGGGCGCGGTGTCGCCGTGCCCGCCGAAGACCTCGGTGACGATGCCGACTGCGAGCATGCCGACTCCGGGTGGGGCGTAAGCGGCGACGGTCATGAAGGGAGACATCCGTGCAGTGTGGCACCAATCCTGCGATCAGCGGCAGTTCTGCCACTCGTGGGCGATGAGCCGCCCCGGAAGGATGGGGGCCATGACAGACGCACCGATCGGCCACAGCGCCAAGTACACGATCCTGAACACCGGTTACACCCTGTCCACCGGTCCCGGAGTCGCCGCCACGGTCTCCTACGTCACCGACGGCGAGCACCACGTGATCGTCGATCCCGGCATGGTGGCCGGCCGCGACCGGATCCTCGGTCCCCTGGCCGAATTGGGCCTCGGCCCCGATGACATCACCGATGTGATCCTCAGTCACCACCACCCGGACAACACCATGAACGTCGGGCTGTTCGGTCAGGCCCGCGTCCACGACCACAAGGCCATCTACCGTGACGACCAGTGGACCGACCGCGACGCGGAAGGCCACGAACTCACTCCCTCCCTCAAGCTGATCCGCACCCCGGGGCACAGCGCCGAGGACATCACCCTGCTGGCCGGCACGCAGGCGGGTGTCACCGCGTTCGTGGGCGACCTGTGGTGGCGCCCGAACGGGCCGGTGGACGACCCCGTGGCCCCGGACCATGACGTACTGCTGGCGTCACGGCTGCGGGTCCTGGCCGCCGCCGACACCATCGTTCCCGGCCACGGCCCGGCCTTCCCGGCCGACGACACCGCCCCCCGCTAGGGCCTGCCGCAAGACGACCCGGCCGCCCGCGTACGGGAGCCGCGTCAACCCGGCGATGCCTGATTCACCCGGGTGGGGGCGAACGCGAGGCGTGCAGCGGAGGCTTTCGGTCGGGGCGGGGTGGGCGGGTGAATAGCAGGGTGGCATATGTGGCGGAGGCGGTGTGTCTTCGGTGTCGTGGAGGACGGCGTGCCGGGAGTCGCTCCGGCGCGGAGCGTCCAAACCCACCGTGCGGGATTGACCGAACCTGACCTCTCGTCACTTTACGTGTTCATCCGAGTGCGATGTCCTCACTGTGTGTTCCGGCTCCGCGGCGGCCCGCAGAGATGCGGCCGGTCAGCGGTGCATGCAACAGCGTCGACTCAAGGGGAGAACATGGCCACACCTCCTTCTGCTCCGCTTCGGGTTGCCCTGGCCAACGGCAGCTTCGAAGAACCCGCCGTGACCGGTGTGGAGATCCTGCCGGACGCCTCGCAGACGCAGGCGCCCAAGCGGGTACCGGGCTGGCTCACCACCGCCTCCGACCACAGGATCGAACTGTGGCACTCGGGCTTCCAGGGAGTACCGGCGGCCGAGGGCGCCCAGTTTGCCGAACTCAACGCGAACGAGGTCTCCACGCTCTACCAGGACCTGCCGACCACCCCTGGTACGAAGCTGTACTGGCGGCTGTACCACCGTGGCCGCCAGGGGGACGACACAATGGCGCTGGACATCGGGGCGCCGGGCTCCACGTCGGAGCAGAGGCGCTTCACCGACGGCAACACCGCCTGGGGCTACTACATGGGCACCTACACCGTCCCGGCAGGCCAGACCCTGACACGCTTCGCCTTCCGCTCCATCTCCGCCGCCGGCGGAAACCGCGGCATCGGCAACTTCCTCGACGGCATCTTCTTCGGCACCGCTGCCTACGTGGTGCTCGACAAGACCGCCATTCCCTCGGGGCCGCTGGAGGTGGGCGACGTCGTCACCTACCGCATCACCGCCAAGAACGAGGGCGGCGGCGTGGCCGACAACTTCATCCTGACCGACGTCATCCCGCAGGACACGACGTATCTGCCCGGTTCACTGCGCATCGTCGGCGGCCCGAACGCGGGAGCGAAGAGCGATGTGCAAGGTGACGACCAGGCGTACTACGACGCCGCGGCGAACAAGGTCGTATTCCATCTCGGCAACGGCGCTTCCGCATTGCAGGGAGGCAGCCTGCCCAGTACCGAGACCCTGCCGGCCGGAACCACGGTGGAGTACCGGGTCACCATCGATCGGTCCGGCGGCGGCAAGCAGATCAGCAACACCGCGACCGCCTCCTACGAGAACCGGCTCGGCGACAAGCCGGAGCCCTTGACGTCCACCTCCAACGAGCAGATCACACAGGTCAAACCGGCCGCGGACCTGACCGTCGCCAAGGCGGCGGACGCGACCACCGTCACCGTCGGCCAGACGGTGACCTACCGCATCACCGTGCACAACACCGGCCCGAACCAGGCCACCGGAGTCACCGTCACCGACCGGCTGCCGGACGACCTCACCTTCCTGTCCGCCGATGCCGCACCCGGGAGTCACGACCCGGCCACCGGGCAGTGGACCGTGGGCGACCTGGCCGTCGGCGCCACCGCGACCCTCGTGCTGCGGGCCAAGGCCACCAAGGCCGGACTGATCGGCAACACGGCCACCGTCACCGGCAACGAGAAGGACCCGGACGCCGGCAACAACACCGACACCGTATCCGTCTGCGTCGAACCGGCCCCGTCCTGCTGCGACCCCTGCGCCACCCAGAAGTAGCCCCGCCGCTGGTCGGTTGAACAGGAGGTCCCGAGGGGCTCGGAGCGAGCGTTTCGGCGCCGAGCCCCCCCGCATGCCCGTCCAGCCACGGGTCTTGATCATTGCCACGGAACCCTGGTGATCATTAGGGTTGTGTCTTCGAAGACTGACGGCATCGGGTACCTGTGTGTCGGGGGATGCGGTGGGGTTACTCGCGGGTGCGTACGCGGACCAGGTCATGGGGGCGGTGGGTCTTGGCGTCCTTGGGAGGCGGAGTCCGATGTGCGGACGCCCGCTCGGCGCAGCCGGGACGCCCGGTTCCGGCAGGTGACCGCGATCCGGTACCCGCCACACGCGTGCCGCCGATGCCGCAGGACAGCAGAAAGCAGGCAGACAGATGCAACCCACGTTCGTACTGGTTCACGGAGCCTTCTCGAACTCCTTCTCCTTCGCGCCGCTCCAGGCCGAACTCGGCCTGCTCGGGCACCGTTCGGTCGCCGTCGACCTGCCCGGCCACGGTTTCGAGGCGACCTACACGCGGGCCTACCAGGCTCCACAAGACGGCGACGGGCTCGCCACGGCGCCCGGCTCGATCAAGGGCGTCACCCTCGCCAACAATGCCGCGCACCTGATCGGCATCCTCGAACGAGCCAAGCGGAACGGGCCGGTGATCCTCGTCTCCCACAGCCGCGGCGGCGTCACGGCCACCTCCGCAGCCAACATACGGCCGGACCTGGTGGACCGCATCGTCTACGTCTCGGCCTGGTGCCCCGTCGATCTCGACGTCAACGACTACTACGCCGAGCCGGAGATGGCCACCGTCGACGCCACCTCCCTGGGACTGGCATTGGCCGGCAACCCGGCCGAACTCGGCCTGCTCCGCGTCAACTTCCGCACCGCGAACCCGGACGCCCTCACGGCCTTCAAGGCGGCCTTCCTCGCCGACGGCACCGACGAGCAGTTCCTGACCTTCCTGAACACCTTCCAGCCCGACGAGAACCTGGACGTCGGCACCTCCACCGACCGGGCACAGGCGCAGACCTGGGGCCGCATCCCGAAGACCTACATCCGCCTCGCCGACGACACGAGCCTCCCGCTCGCCCTGCAGGACCGGCTGATCCGTGAGGGCAACGCGCTGACGCCGGACAACCCCTACGACGTCCGCACCCTTGAGGGCAGCCACCTGAAGTGGCTGGTCGACCCGGCACCGGCCGCCCGAGTGCTGGGTGAGCTCGCGGCACTGGCGGGCTAGGCGGCCCACCACGCGGGCTCGTCCCGGCTTCCGAATCCCTCGCACGTGGGTCTGCCAGGTAGGCCGGCCGCCCCAGGGGGACCGGTTCGGACGAGCCCGGGTGCCGGATCGGCCGGGGGCGCGCAGAGTGGGGCTTGAGGACGCACGGCCGCCGCCACGACGGCGGGCACGGCACAGGGCCCGGGCCGTGCCGGTGCAGCGCTCAGGCGCGGACGAGTGAGGATGCCCGATGGTCCAGCCGGCCCAGTCTCCCGAGCCCCCTGAAGACCACGTCATCGTATTGTTCGGCGCCACGGGCGACCTGGCCCGGCGCAAGCTGCTGCCCGGGCTGTTCCACCTGGCGCGAGCGGGGCTGATGCCGCGGCGCTACCGCATCGTCGGCACCGCTCCGGCGGCGGAGGCCCTCACCGATCAGGAGTTCCGCGCCCACGCGCGGCAGGCCGTGGCGGAATTCGGGCGTTCGCGGCCCGAGGGGCCGGACTGGGAGACGTTCGCGGCCGCCCTGTCCTTCGGCGCGGCCGACACGGGAGCGGCCGACCCCCTGATGGTGGCCGTGAGCGCCGCCGAGGCCGCCCTCGGCGGCAAGCCGCGCCGGCTCTTCCACCTCGCCGTGCCGCCCGTCGCGTTCACCTCGATGATCGACCTGCTCGGCGCGACAGGGCTCGCCGAGGGCGGCCGGGTCATCGTGGAGAAGCCGTTCGGTACCGACCTCGCGTCCGCCCGCGCGCTCAACGCGACCATCCACCGTGTCTTCGACGAGTCACGGGTGTTCCGGATCGACCACTTCCTCGGGAAGGAAGCCGTCGACAACGTCCTGGCCCTCCGCTTCGCCAACGGTCTCTTCGAGCCGCTGTGGAACCGTGAGCACATCAGCCACGTACAGATCGACGTGCCCGAGCACATCGACATCCAGGGCCGCGCCCGCTTCTTCGAGGGCACCGGAACGTTCCGCGACATGGTCGTCACCCACCTGTTCCAGCTGCTCGGGTTCGTCGCCATGGAACCGCCGGTCGCCCTGGAGGCGGACGCGCTGCGCGACGAGCAGGTCAAGGTCTTCCACAGCATGCGCGTGCTCGACCCCGCGCACGTCGTCCGCGGCCAGTACACCGGCTACCGCGAAGAGCAGGGCGTGGATCCGGCCTCGGACACGGAGACGTTCGTGGCGCTGCGGGTCGAGATCGACAACTGGCGCTGGGCGGGGGTGCCCTTCCACCTGCGGACGGGCAAGGCCCTGGCCGAGGGCCGTCACGTGGTGACGCTCGGCCTGCGCGAGCCGGTCCTGCGGATGTTCCCGCTGGACGTGCGGGCCGCTGCCGACGGCCGGAGCAACGAACTCGTCGTCGACTTCGACGATCCGGGTTCCGTCACCGCTCGCCTCCTGATGAAGGAGCCGGGGCCGTCGATGCAGCTGGCCGAGGCCGACATGGTCTTCAACTACGGCACCTCGTTCGCCGCGCAGAACTCGCTGGAGGGGTACGAGCACCTCCTCCTGGAGGCCATGCGTGGCAACCAGTCCCTGTTCACGCGGTCCGACGGCGTCGAACGGCTCTGGGAGGTGGCCGCCCCGCTGCTCGACGCGCCACCGCCGGTGGATTCGTACGCCCCCGGGAGCTGGGGGCCCGGCACCATCGAGGCTCTCGTCGCGCCGTACCGCTGGCATCTGCCCGAGCGGCGGGCCGCGTCCTCGTAGGCCCAACGGCGAAGGGCCCCGGCCGGTGGCCGGGGCCTTGTCGGTGGCCGAGGCCCTGTCGGTGGTGGGGTGGGCTCAGTGGTTCGTGAGTTCGCCGGTGAGCTTGTTGTGGAGGTCCGCGCTGAGGTCGTTGAGGCCGATGATCTTCACTGTCTTGCCGCGCTGCCTGTACTTGGTCTCGATCGCGTCCAGGGCTGCCACCGAAGAGGCGTCCCAGACGTGGGCTGCGGACAGGTCGATGACGATCTTGTCGGGGTCGCCGGCGTAGTCGAACCGGCCGACGAGGTCGTTGGAGGAGGCGAAGAACAGTTCGCCGGTCACGGAGTACACGACGCCCGCGCCGTCCGGGTCGATGACGGCATTGACCTCCGCGACGTGGGCGACACGCCTGGCGAAGATGACCATGGCTGTGACGGAGCCGACGATGACGCCGATGGCGAGGTTGGAGGTGGCGACCACACAGATCACGGTGACGACCATGACCGTGATCTCCCCGGCCGGCATGCGCTTCAGGGTCCTGGGGGCGATGGAGTGCCAGTCGAACGTCGCGAAGCACACCATGACCATGACGGCGACGAGTGCGGCCATGGGAATGTCGGAGACCACCGGGCCGAAGACGATGCACAGCACCATCAGGAACGCGCCCGCGAGGAACGTGGACAGGCGGGTGCGGGCACCGGACACCTTCACGTTGATCATCGTCTGGCCGATCATGGCGCAACCGCCCATCCCGCCGAAGAAGCCGGTGACGATGTTGGCGATGCCCTGGCCGATCGACTCGCGGGTCTTGGAGGAGTGCGTGTCGGTGGTCTCGTCGACGAGCGTGGCCGTCATCAGGGATTCCATCAGGCCGACCAGCGCCATCGCGAAGGCGTACGGGGCGATGGTGGTCAGGGTGTCCAGGGTGAACGGAACGTTCGGCAGGCCCGGCACCGGCAGCGAGGACGGCAGCGCGCCCTTGTCGCCGACGGTCGGCACGGCGATCGCGGCCGCGACCGTGATCACGGTCAGGATGACGATGGAGACCAGCGGAGCCGGGATCACGGTGGTGACCTTGGGGAAGAACACCATCAGCGCGAGGCCGCCGATGATCAGCGGGTAGACGGCCCACGGGACGTCGTACATCTCGGGGACCTGCGTCATGAAGATCAGGATCGCGAGGGCGTTGACGAAGCCCACCATCACCGAGCGCGGAACGAACCGCATCAGCTTCGCGACGCCGAGCGCGCCGAGCGCGACCTGGATGACGCCGGCGAGGATGACGGCGGCGACGAGGTAGCCGAATCCGTGCTCCCGGTTCAGGGGCGCGATCACGAGCGCGACGGCACCGGTGGCCGCGGAGATCATCGCGCGGCGACCGCCGACGATCGAGATGACCACGGCCATCGTGAACGAGGCGAACAGGCCCACCGCGGGATCCACACCGGCGATGATCGAGAAGGAGATCGCCTCCGGTATCAGCGCGAGCGCCACGACCAGGCCGGCCAGGATCTCCGTACGCCAGACCTTCGGGTCGTTCAGCCAGTCGGGGAGCAGGCCGCGCAGCCGTGCGGCGGGGGCCTTCGGGGAAGCAGAAGACAAGGGAGCGGAAACCTGTCGTGCTCGGGCGCACCCCACGGACGGCCGGGGGCGGGCGGGAGAACGCGGGGGAGCCGGACCGGCACCCCCGCGGACGGCCCGCCAAGGCGGGCCGGAAGAAGAGGGGAAGTGGAGCGGGGCCCACGCGGACGCGGCGGGGCTTCACACCTGGGCGGAACGGCTCACGGCGGGCAGGGCGCGGCGGTGGGCGTCATGAACTCGCGCACGCTCTCTCCTGCGGGAATCGGTCTCCGACCGGGGGCGCCATCGGCCCCGAACACCATCATGGGCGCCACGAGGCGCCCCTGTCACCGGAAACTCTAGCTCCTCGACTCCACCGACCGCCTCCACCAGACCGCACCCGCCCGTCCCTGCCCCCGTCCCTGCTCCCGGTCCTGACCCGCGGGTCCTGCCCATGACAGCCGGCCGTCCGGTGGGGTTCGTTCAGGACCCGTACCGCAGGAGTCGGCTGTGTGCTGCTTGGGGGCTGATACCGAGTCCGTCCGCGATGTCCGCGACCGGCGTCTCGTCCTGCTCCAGGTGGTGGGCCGCCGTCCTTGCGATCCGTTCGACGGTGCGCTCCAGTGCGGCGGCCGCTCGCAGCGCGGCCAACGGCGCCTGGTCGGCGAGGTGTTCCAGTTCGGAGTCGACGCGTTCCAGTAGTTCCTGTACGTGTGGGGGCAGGGGCACGGCCCGGGCCTGGATGGTGGCGATGTGGAGTTGCCAATCGCCGAGTGGCCCGTCCGGATCGAGCAGGAACGGGGTCGGCAGCCCGTCACTGACCTTGGACCAGTCGATCGGGTAGAGGTACGAGCCGCGCCACCCACACGAGCAGCCCGCCTTGACGCTTTCCGCACTCGGCGCACCGAGGGTGCCGTCGTAGTCCCACCAGTCGGTGCTCGTGTGGACCTCGGACCCGCTGCCGACATCGAACACCAGCGGTGCCGGTTCATCCCCGTCCGACAGGACGGCCGTGGGCCGGCCCTCGTGCTCGTCTGTGAACTCGCTGATCTGCCACATCGATGGTCCTCCGGAACGCCGTCGCCTTCGTCGTCGACAACGACCATGGCGCACAAGGGCGGACGTGCGCGGCCGGATCGCGAAACCGGACCCTGCCGGATCGATCGGGGCTCCTCGTGTTCGAGGGCGCGAATCGTTCCTGCGGTGAACGTTGTCGGCTGTGTGGGTCAGCGCTGCCCGCTCCTTGTCCGGCAGAGGTGAGAAGGCAGGTAGAACGCGGGGGTCGTTCCGTCGTCGTTCCGTCTTCGTTCTGTCTTCGTCCTGAGAGGTGTTCGTGATGAGCCGAGGTTTGATCGTCGTGGATGTACAGAACGACTTCTGCGAAGGAGGCAGCGTTCCCGTCGCGGGAGGCGCACGGCTCGCCACGGCCATCGCCGAACTGGTGGAGCAGAGCGCGGACGGTGACTACCAGTACGTCGTGGCCACCCGGGACCACCACATCGACCCGGGGAGCCACTTCTCCTCGCACCCCGACTTCAAGGACAGCTTCCCCGTCCACTGCGTGGCGGGCGACGAAGGCGGCGAGTTCCACCCGAACTTCGCCCCCACCGTCGCCGGCGGCAAAGTCCACGCCGTCTTCTTCAAAGGTGCCCACAGCGCGTCCAAGAGCGGCTTCGAAGGCGCGGACGCCGAAGGGACCCCCCTCGCGGACTGGCTGCGCGCCCGCGGGGTGAAGGACGTCGACGTGGTGGGCATCGCGACCGACCACTGCGTGCGCGCCACCGCGCTGGACGCCGCCGCGGCGGGATTCGGCACCCGGGTACGCCTGGACTACTCGGTCGGCGTGGCCCCCGACACCGTCGCCTCCACTCTGGACGACTTCCGCCGGGCAGGCATCGAGGTGTCCGGCCGGGCACCGGTGTCGAGTTAGCCCGGCGGGCGGCCAGGCTGCGGGCAACCGTGGCCGCGCCCGATCCCTTCGGGCGACTGAGCGGCCGAGGCCAGGCAGAAGGTGTGCCTGGCCGCTACGCGGGGGAGGGGGCGCCCGGCTGCGGTGGGGCCGGGCGGCAGTAGCGGTGGACGAGTTCGGCGTGGTCGGGGAAGAGGGTCGTGAGGGTGTCCGGCCGGCCGAGGGTCATGTCGGCGTAGTCGAATCCGGGCGCGACGGCTTCGCTGATCAGGGCGTGGTCTCCGGCGCTGAGGTGGGAGGCCTTCCAGACGCCTCCGGGAACCGCGAGGGTGAGGGATTGACCTTGCCGGGGGTCCTGGCCCAGGACGGCGGTGCTGTGTCGGCCATCAGGGTGCAGGAGATGGTAGGTGACCGGTTCGCCGTGGTGGTGGAAGTGCAGGATGTCGGAGCAGTTCAGGTGCCAGTGTCCGATGGGGGACCAGTGGGTGAGCAGGTAGTGGATGGAGGTCAGGGTGTAGCGCTCTCCGTCGGGTGTCCGGGTGCGGGGGCGGTGGTCCGCCTGGAAGGTCCGACGGAAGTACCCGCCCTCCACATGGGCTTCCAGGCCCGGGGAGTCGATCCAGTGTCGTGCGGTGAACATGCTTGCCCTCCTGGGGTGGTGGAACGAACGCGGCGCCTGACCTGACCGATGCGCGTTCGAGCAGTGGGTGCCTCGGCGCGGTGCGTGGGCCCTGAGGCGCGGCGGTTCCGGGTGGCTGTCCCGCGTGCCGGACGGGCCGGGAATTCGGAGGGGCTGTTCGCTCCGCTCTGGATAACGGCTCGCTGAGGGGAAGGCGATCGCCTACCTTGAGCCGGAGCGGGAGCGCGCGCGATCTCGCAGGCTGCGGTGCCGTGGCAGAGCGGCCCATTGCGATCGACGTGGGCGGGGCCCCGCTCACGTCGACTGACGGAGACGGGGCGGGCCTGCCCCTACCTGTCCGCGGGTTCAAATCCCGTCGGTACCGCAGCCGACCTGGACGACCTGGAACTCTGTTTCCTCGTACGCACCGCGACGTCGTTCCGGGTTCACACGAGAACGAGCCGTGATCTGACGCGGGTGAGACCCGTCGGCGCGCCGGCGGATCCCCTGCGCCGGCACCCCATTCCGGTGCCCTCGTGCCTTCGCGTCGGTCCACCGCTGCGGGCCCCGAGAGCGCGTCCACCGTGCGGCGACCGATCAACCACAGCTGTCGATCTTCCTTCGCTGGTCTTGCAGAGCATCGGCGCCTGCGGCGATGACCTCGGCGAGCCGGTTGGCGAAGGCCGCGTTGCATCCTCCCAACCGGACGAATCCGTGGCCTGCCACCGGCCCGTCGTTGCTCAACGAGGGAAGGGTCATGTCTGCGAGCGCCAGCGCGGCCTGGAGGTTGGTGACGGCGTCTTCGCCGGCTTGGTAGGCGGCGTCCTGGCGCCGCTTGTACTGGACTCGTTCGGCGTGGGTCATTTCGTACGCCATGGTGCTGACCTCTCGTTGCAGGAGTGGGAATCGAGGCGCCGGAGCGCGTGGGGTAGGCGGTTCGTCCGCCGGGCAGGCACTCTCGCCTGGTGGGCCACTGCGCCCACGAGTTCCGTGGAAGTGCCGGGGCGCCTCGCGGACCGGACCGGACCGGACCGGACGAGGCGTCGGCATCTGAGGCCGGTGGTGCGCGGCTCAAGGTCGCAGAGGCGTGAGACGGTCCAGGCCGGCTTGTGAGGGGACAAGGTGGTCCGTCGGACTGAGTCTGCGCACGGCCCGTGACCATCGGTTTCGATCTTCGTTTCAAGGTGCAGAAGAGCACCCCCTCCGACGTGCGGGAAGGACCGGGTTGGCCAGGAAGTCATCGGCTGCCACCGCTTCTGCTCGTGCTCTTCCTGGCGGACGCCCATGCCTCGGCCCCCACGCCGCCGTGGTGACGGCGATCGCTGTTCCGGGGGTCGGGGGCCCCAACGCCCCCCGAAGCAACCGGAATCCATGGACCGAGCCGACCGCATCGCGTTGATCTGTGTGAACAGTGCTGACGCACACCTGCCGCCACCATGCGCCCTACCCGAATCTGTGACTGTGGGACGGCTGGCCAACAGCCCGGTTGTCCGCCGCGGGGTAGTCGGGAGGGACCCTGCCCGAGCCGCGTCTGGCCGCGGCCGCCTGCTTGAGCTGAGCCGGCGAGGAGGCCGAAGGGTTTCGGTGTCGCGGAGTGACCTGCCGAGGCGGCCGCGTGAGGGTGATCTGACGGACCAACTGTTGGAAGCAGGCCAGCGCGGCGACAGCGGGAAGGGCGGACGCAGCTCCGGCGGCGATCGTTCTGGGTGCCTGGGCCACGCAAAGAAGCGTGGCCAGGGTGGAGAACAACAAGACGATGGACCAGGAATGGACCGCGCGGCGCTGATGCAAAGCGGATCTGAGGATGGAAAGTGAAGCGACCATCCAGGGGCCGTAGATCAGCAGCGGCCACCAACTGACCACTTCGCGGGCTGTGTGGGGTGCGGCGCTGTGACGCAGGGCGTCACAGATGGCCAGTCCGCTGAGGATGCTCACCACCGTGGCGATGGCAGCGACCAGCACGGCGGTGAACAGGCTTCCCGTCTGCAGCAGGGTCATCACCGGCGTCTTCGACTGGTTCCTGCGGTGCCCGCCTGAGGGAGGCGTGGCCGGTCCCTTGTCAGGGGTGTGCTGCGCCCCTGCGACGAACCCGATGGTGCCGGCAGTGTCACCGGTCGTGCCGAAGCCGACTCGGGTGAACATGTCCGTCTGCCCGAGTGCGGGGTCCTCTTGGAGAAGGCCGGCGAACTCTGTCGCCGGATCCCACGACGTATGCACCTCGTCCGCCCCGCCGAACGGCTGCCCGGGGGAGGGGGCCTGTACGTGCTCGGGTCGGGCCCAGAACGCGGAGGTCTCCGGTTGGGGTTGGAGATCTTGGATGCCCGGGTATCCGTACGGCTCATACACGGGAGCTGCCACCCGAGCGCTCGCCGAGGGCCGTTGCGGGGAGTGCCGTCGGCGCCGAACGCCTGCTGAACTCGTCCTGGATCATGGTCATCGCATGGAGGAAGTCCTCGAAGATCGAGGAGGAGTAACGAAGATCAATTTCCAAACTTTCGTGTCCCAGCGTCGCGTTCCGGGTCTCGCCACAGTCGGTGGACGGCGGAGTGAACATCCACTTCCCGATCCGGGTGGCCCCGGAGTGAAAGCTGTCTCGCCGTCCTTCTCCCTCCGCGGTCCCGGGGAGGGTGAAGAGGGGCTTTGCTTTTGTCATATTCCATAAACGCGCGCGATGTTGGTCTGGGTGTGTGCCATCCGGGTGATGGTGGTCCATGAAATGGTGTTGACGCAGTCTTATCGGTTCTGCAAATCAACCCGGATCGCTACCTTGCGTGTCGTCACGTCGCGACGTGGCAGGCCATGGGCTGCGGATCGAAGCAGAGCAGCCCGATGGTCGCGGCGCCCTCCATGAGGCCGGTCCCGCACCCGCCGGGGCGGCTGATGGCAACGCGTCTTCGACGGCGCGACGCCCCTGCCGCGCACCACATGGGCGCCGAAGGGCGGCACCCTGTGTGGGGGCTCATCGGGCCACCTGGCGACCCCATCCGGCTACGCCGTCGCCGGGCTGATCATCGGTAAATAGCTCGGGGCGTCCAGGGTCCGGAAACGGCTCGCCATGGCTGCAATCGGAGGACAGGGCGCATCCCGGCATATGCCTCTGCGTTATGTCGGGCAGTCGCCGGGGCTCCGACCCTGTGCGAGACCACGAGTCTCAGCCTTCGAAAGGACCGACTATGGGAGGCATCCTCCTGTGGATCATGCTGATCTCCGTTGCGGTGACCGCGGGTGTCACCGCGTTCGCGTCATCACGGGCCGGCCGGCTTTGGCCGGTGGATACCCGGGAGCTGAGGCGCCAACAACGCTTCGAACACGTTCTAACCCTCCATGTACATGCCGCCTCGCTGTCTCGTCCGGCAGTCGTCGCACCGGGACGGCCGCCGGAGGAGCCCATCGGTGGTACCCCTCGCTTGAGTGAGGAGTGGCTCCGACTCGTTCATGAGACGTGGCGCTCACTCCGCACGGATCGTCACGACTGGGCGCCTCGCCGACAGTCGACGTCGCTCGGTGAACAGTCGCGACCCTGACGACGCCGGCCTCGCCGTCCCTTCCGGAGGCGACATGGCGAAAGAGACGGTTTATATCGCTGAGAAACCCCGGCAATTCGCACACTGTCGAGCATGTAAAACCCCGGCAATCCGGACACTTGTGGGGACGCGTAAAAACCCCGGCAGTCTGCGCATTACTCGTTTCCGGGCGTGGGGCGGGCATGCTGAGTCGCGGTCGCCTGTTCAATTCGTGCTCGGTGAACTCGGCGAACCGCGCCGAGCGCCGAGGGGATGTCGAGACTTTCCTCAACCGAAAGGATTATCATCCATCCATTAGATGAAGATCCGTCACAACAAATGCCGAGCCGCGAGAAGGGGAGCGTGAGATGACAGCCGGCAGTGATTGGGCCGCTCGCCGTCCGTGGTCGGCGGCAGCGAGAGCGGTGCACGCTACGCGGGTGGCCCTGATGCAGGTCACACGCCGTCTGGCAGGAGCAGGCACCGCCTGCCGAACCAACCCGCCCCGCACGAACTCGACGTCGATGCATGTGCTTCAGGACGAATACAGGGCGGGCTTCGCCCTCCCCCTGCCCCTGCCTCCTTCAGCGAGCGCTGCGACCGACCGCCGGGAATGCCCGTGGTGCCGTCTCCTCGGCAAAGCCGAGCCTGGTGACCGGTCTGGGCCCACTGACTGTTGATCGTGAGGGAAGGCAGGGTCCGACCCGTCTCTCGGGGCACGGGCTGCTGCCGGCGGCCATCGATCCGTGAAGGGGACGCGGATCGGGCCGCCGACGCGATGAGCACGGCGCGCCGCATCGTCCGCGACGACCGCAGCGCCCGGTAGCTCCACGAAGAAGGCGAGCAAGTCGGCCTTGGGGAGAGGCATGCCCTGGTATTGATACCGGAACGTCAGGTGTCCGGGCGGGCATGAGGGTGGCTGGGGCGCCAGGGATCCCGCCGGGAGTCCGAGTCCGATACGCAGGAGCCGGTTGTGGTGGATCGGGCAGTACAGCGTGCCTTCCGAGACGAGCGCCATCGTGGTGCTTGGCTTGGTCTCATGGTCATGTCCCGCACGATCCCACGGCTCATCGGGCTCACGGTCGGCCTACCGCTGATCGCTGCCCCGCTGCTGCTCACCGCCACCAGTCCCGCCTACGCAGACCCCGGCCCCGGAGTCGATCCCTGCGCGACCGTCGTCGTGCCCGAGGGATTCACCTGCCTGCCCGAGCCCAAGCAGTGCATCACCACACCCTGCCCCCAGTACACGATCGTCCCCCTCACCATCAACCCTGCGAACCCCCCGACAGGCCCCGCTGTCCTGCCGAGGTGACCTGTTCGAGTCGGCGTCGTTGAGTACCGCGACGATCAACCAAGGCCATGCCAGCCCGGGCAGTTCGTGGGGCCAAGACCCGTTGGTTCCCAGCGCAGCGAATCGATTCGTCACTTCGGCCATGGTGTTTGAGACGACCGGCTAACGGTCCGAGTGGGAGGTAGAGCCTCAGTGGCAGCCAAGCAGAACCCCACCATCAGGAGAATCACGCTGGGTGCCGAGCTGCGCCGGCTCCGCAGGGCCTGCGGCCTCACGGGCGTGCAGGTCGCGGATCAGTTGCTGATCTCCCAACCCAAGATCAGCCTCATGGAGACGGGCCGACGCACCATCAGCCCGCGCGATGTGCGGGATCTGTGCCGTCTCTACGGAGTCACGGACCAGCAGGTCGTCGACGCGTTGATGCGCATGGCCAGGGAATCGGGGCGGCGGGGGTGGTGGGTTGCCTACGGCGAGGTCCCCTACGCGGTCTACATCGGCTTGGAGACGGAAGCGTCCTCGATCCGCTCCTACGAGCCCCTGCTGATCCCCGGCCTGTTCCAAACCCCTGCCTACGCGGCGGCGGTCGTGTCCGAAACGATTCCGCGGCCCACACCCGCGGAGGCGAGCACACGTCTTGAGGTACGGATGCGCCGCCAGCACCGGGCCCACCATCCCGCCCGCCCGCTGCGCCTGTGGGTCGTCCTGGACGAATCGGTTCTGCGCCGCGTGGTAGGCGGTCCCGACACCCTGCGCGAACAGCTGGAGCATCTGAACCACCTCGGCGCGCAGCCGCACATCACCGTGCAGGTCCTCCCGTACGATGCCGGAGCGCACCCGGGTGTGTCGGGGCAGTTCTCCCTCCTGCATTTCACCGGTGCGCCCGGTACGGGGACGGTGTACCTCGAACGGCTCACCAGCGACCTCTACCTGGAGAAGCGAGCCGACGTGCAGCGCTACGGCGTCATGTACGACCACCTACAGGCCCAGGCCCTCAGCCCGGAGGACACCGCGCACCTCATCTCCGACACCATCAAGGTCCATGCCGGGAGGTCCGCCGCGTACTCGTCTGCCTGAGGAACGCTCCCCGGTCCGTGATCCGGACCTGCGCGCACGGCCGACCACCTCAACCGCGGGACGGCGTGACCTCGGTGGTGGGGACGGGTGCCTCTCGTCCCTCCGGAACGGTCTGCTGACGCGGACCGGTCGCGTCAGGGTGTCGGCCCTGTGAGGGCACCGTTGATGTGGAGGCCGCCCGTTCGGCGGCCGCCGGTCGCCACATGCCCGTCCGTTGGGCCGCGCCTCGGCACAGCCCCGGCAGGGAGGAGTAGAAGCGGTCGGGGAGGAAGACGGCGTCCGCCACGATCATCGCCCCTGAGAAGAGCGGCAGCCCCATGATCACCGCAATGCCGATGTGCATGCCCAACAGCATGATCAGGACCGGGTACTTGAGCCTGCCGAAGAGCACGAACGGGAAAGCGACCTGGAGGAGCACCGTCGTGTAGGTCGCGATGGCGATCAGGATCGTGTGTTCGTCCGCGAAGTGGGAGAGGGCGGGCCAGGGTTGGAAGAGTTCGAGGTTCAGGACGTAGTGGAGGGCGGTCCCGTTGCCCCAGGAGCCGCCTTGGACCTTGTAGAGGCCGGCCGACCCGTAGAGGAAGCAGACCTCCGCGGCCATGACGAAGAGGGCGCAGTTGTGTACGACCGTCGCCGCGGCGCTGCGTACCTCGCCGAGCTGGAGCAGGAGAAGAGGCTTCGGCCGGCCGTCCGCGCCGTCCGCACGAGCCGCCTTCAGACGCTTCCTGCGTGCGTCCAGTGACCAGCGACGACCGCACGCGGTGAAGGCGAGGTAGACGGCCATCAGCAGGATCAGGTTGTCGCCGCCGTCCGTCATGAAGATCGATCGCGCGTGGAACGAGGTCACCACGACGGCGAAAAGGACGGACACCGCGCGGGTTCGCCAGCCCAGCATGAACAGCGTGGACGTGAGGAGGGCCAGCACGTAGCAGAGTTCGAAGTAGGCGCGACTGTCGGACAGGGCCAGGACGCTGCTCCAGCCCGTCTGGTCGAAGAGCTGTTGCGCGAGTGCGGGCGTCCAGGGGGAGGAAGGGCCCCAGATCTCGTGACGATGCGGGAACTCCCGCAGGAGGAAGAGCAGGTAGAGCAGCCCGTATCCGGCTCGCAAGACGGACACGGCGTACAGGGACACCGGCCGTTCGGTGATGAGCGTGACGAGGCGTTGCACCGTTCCCGGGGACTTGCGGCAGGTGCTGTCCCGAGACGGGTCCGGTGCGGGAGGAGACTGGGGGACGACGTGGTCATTTCCCATGGGAGGTCACCTTCCACCAGGGCAGGAGCCGCTCTTCGACGGCCTTCGGCGAGCGGTTGCCGGCCGGAGCACCCTGCGCGGCGACGGGCAGGGTGAGGACGCGGAGCTGGACGTACTCGAAAGCGCCGGCGCGCCGCTGCGTGGCGACGCGGTCGGCGGCGATGTTGCGCAGGTACTCCTGCATCATCACGGCGCGATCCGAGTTCGCGCTGTCGTCGCCCCCGTGCGTTTCCACATAGGAGGTCCAGGAGCGGCGCAGGAGATTCTGCGTCGTGTGGCTGGGGAAGATATTGTGATCGACCGCGGCATTGTCCACGGCGGTCAGATCGAACCACGGGCTCACCTGAGCTGTACCGCCCGGGGTGGTGTGTGCCGTTCTCACGAGAATCTGTCGGTTCACCGAGTCGGGATCCGGCGCGAACAGCCGCCAATTCTGCTCGAAGAGGGGGTAGATCCAGGCATTGATCTGTGGGCTGAAACGCTTCGAGACGGCATTCGGGGGAGCCACGTGGAGGAACAACAGAACCACATGGGCCACCGTCGTCACCAGACACAGGACCACGAACATACGGAGTACTGCCGCCTGTACACGGGTGTGCCGGGGTGGCCGGCACGGCACGACGGTTTCGTCGTGCTGCTCCTTCGGGTCCGGTTCGGATCCGTCCCTCGGAAATTCCTTCACGGCCGCTGACGCGATTCCGCTCGACACCGCCCCACCCTGCCTTTCTCGTATCGGCCGCTCGCATCCGCGTTTCCCGTCGGATCCGGCGGCGGCGCACAGCGGAGCCGATGAGGACTCCGCCGCGCGCCACTGTCCGGTGAGCGGGCTTCGTACAGTCCGCTGCCTAGCCCTCGAAGGCCTCGTGGCCGAAGTTCACGGGCTCGGCGCCGTAGCCGTGGTGCCCGCCGGGCTTGCCGCCGTGGTCGTGCTCGCCGGGTCCTTCGCCGTGCTCGTGGTCGGGCTTGCCGGGACCTTCGCCGTGCTCGTGGTCGGGCTTGCCGGGTCCCTCGCCGGGCCCGTGGCCGTGTCCGTGGCCGGGTCCGTGTCCCGGCCTGCCGGGCTTGCCGCCGTTCCCGCCGGTGACGTTGCCACCAGTGATGTTCCCGCCGGTGATGTTTCCGCCCGTGGTGTGCCCGCCGGTGGTGTTGCCCGCGGTGGCGGCACCGGTCGTGTTGCCCGCGGTGTTCCCCGACGTGTTGCCGGAGATGTTCCCCGAGGTACCGCCGGTCACGACGCTGGCGATGGGTCCGCCGAGGAGCCCGCCGCCCGTCGTCACGCCACCGAGGACGCCGCCGAGGACACCCGACGTCGCGCCGCTCGTGGTGCCGCCCGTGGTGCCGGTCGTCGTGCCCGTCGTCGTGCCCGTGGTCGTCCCGGTCGTCGTGCCGGTCGTCGTGCCCGTGGTCGTGCCGGTCGTCGTGCCCGTGGTGGTACCGGTCGAGCACTGACCCAGGAAGATCCGGTTGGTGTCGAGGGTCACCGCGCCGTTACGGGCCAACGCCCGGCCCTCAATGTTCGTGCCCGTCGTGACGCTGATCGAGGTCAGCGCCATGATGGTGCCCACGAAAGTGGAGTTGGTGCCGAGCGTGGCCGAACTGCCGATCTGCCAGTACACGTTGCATGCCGAGGCGCCGTTGGTGAGGAGCACCCGGCTGGAGGAAGCCGTGGTCAGTGCTTCGGGAATCTGGAAAACCCAGACGGCGTTCGGGTCTCCTCCGGCGTCCAGGATCAGGTCACCGGTGAGACCGACACCGGACACGGCCGTGTGGACCCCGGGGAGCAGGGTGTTGCCCGTCCCGATTCCCGCCGGCAGCGCGAAGTTCGTGGCCTGGCCTGCGGCGTTGTTGTACGCCACGACCAAGTCGCTCTTGGCCTGGAGGGCGGCGGCGTCCGCGGAGTGCACGGCACCGAGTACCCGGCCGGACAATCCGGTGATCGCCGTGCCCGGGTGTACTCCGACGTCGTGGCTGATCACGGAGGGGCCCGTGTTCGTGATCTCCGAGCCTGCCAGAACCGAGTAGCTCGCCACCGTGGCCAAGGGCACCGGGGTGGCGATCGCCATTGCCAGAGTAGGAGTGACGGCGACCATGACGGCGGCAACCGTTACCGCGATGCCCGAAGCCAAGCCGCCGGACACAGCGCGGCGCCGAGCCGCTTGAAGGATTCTCAGTTTCATCGAGAGGCCATTTCCTTGAGGGGCCGTGGCGAGCCGGGCCCGACCGAAAGCCCGGGAAGCCTGATGGACGAGACGGCATATTACGCAGAGAATTGTGTGGAGCAAGGGCAAGTCTCGAAGGGGAGAGCGTGCAGGGGTGATGAGACTCCGCAAAGTGCGCCGGCAATAACCCACTTCACATTGGTGGTCATCAGATATACGACCCCTCCTGGGGGTCGCGATTGCCCTGCTCGGCCCACTCCTTTCCCTCCCGGGCAGATAATCCGACTCTGTCGGTGTGTGTGATGATTCCGCCATTCCGGCGATTTCATAATTCTTGAGGCCTTGTCGAGTGTGGCGAGGAAAGCGAGACCCGAAAGGAGAAAGGCCGCTTCAAGCGGGGCCCATGACATAGTGGGGCATCCCCTATGTGCCGCGTTGTTCTGCTTGTGTCGGTGCTGTCCAAGGAGTGGTGTCGTGGCGTCTGACGCGAAGTCCCGGCCCGGCGGGCTCGGTTGGAACCGCGAGACGGCGACTCTCGCGCTGCTGTCGTTCGCCATGTTCACCGTCTCCCTCGACCAGTACATCGTCGTCGTGGCGCTCCCCGACATCGCTCACGACCTCGGATACTCCGCACGAACCCTCCAGTCCGTGATCAGCGCCTACGCGGTGGCCTCCGCAGGTTTCCTGCTGTTCGGCGGACGCGCTGCGGACCTCCTCGGCCGCCGCCGGGTACTGGCCACCGGTCTCGCCCTCTACGCGGGCGCGGCCTTTGTCGGTGGACTGGCGACCGGGCCCCCGATGCTCCTCGTCGCCCGCGCGGTCCAAGGCCTCGGGGGCGCGCTGGTCTTCCCCACCACCCTGGCGCTCATCAACGTCACGTTCGCCGAAGGCAGCCCGCGCAACCGCGCGCTGGGAATCTGGGGCGGAGCGGGTGCGGCCGGACTGGTGATCGGCGTTCTCCTCGGCGGAGTGTTGACCCACGTCTTCGGCTGGGAAGCGGTGTTCCTGGTCAACGTCGCGCTCGCGGTGCCCGCCCTGCTGCTCGCGTTCGTCCTCATTCCGAAGGACAGGCCGCGCGACAGGGACCGCGGGTTCGACCTGCCCGGCGCGCTCAGCGTCACCTTCGGCGTCACGCTGATCGTGTTCGCCCTGGCCCAGGGGCCGGAGCTGGGCTGGAGTTCGCCGGGCATCCTCGGCAGTGCCGTGGCGGGGCTCGTCCTGTTGGGTGTGTTCGCGCTGGTCGAGGGGCGCAGCGACGACCCGCTCGTTCCTCCCCGGCTGCTCGCCAACAGCAGCCTCGTCACGAGCCTTGCCGTCGCCTTCCTGTTCATGGCGACGTTCGGCTCCGTGCTGTACTTCCTCTCGCTCTACTTCCAGGAGGTCCTCGGCTACGACGCTCTCCAGACCGGAGCGGGCTTCATCGTCCCGACGACGGTCGTCGTCGCCGGGTCGACGACGGCCGGCCGGATGGTGACCCGGTTCGGACTGCGCAACACGCTGCTCGGCGCCCTCGCCATCGGTGCGCTCGGAGCCGTCCTGCTCGGCCAGGCGATCACCCCCGACGGTTCGTACGGCTCCCTCGTACCGGGGCTCGTCGCGCTCAGCGTCGGTGACGGCATCGTGTTCACCGGCATGTTCGTCGCCGCCGGAACCGGCGTCGCCGACCACGACCAGGGCACCGCATCCGGGATCGCCTCCACCGGTGCGGGCATGGGCGCCGCCGTGGGCCTCGCCGTTCTGGTGCTCGTGGCGACGACCGGCCTGCACGGCTTGAGCGGCGAGGAGCTGCGGAACCGGACGGCCCACGGCATCAGTACCACCCTGTACGTGGTCGCGGCGGGGGTCGCCCTGACCTTCCTCGTCGTCCTCTTCCGACGCGAGGGGACGACGGCGGCGGCGCCGGCACGGCCGCCCGGTCGGGGCCGCCGCTGCTGACGGCCGGGAAGGGCCCCCGGCGCCCTTGGGGTGGTGCAGGCCGCAGGGGGGCTACGTCCTGTCGCTCTGCCGACTCACCATCTCGGCGATCCAGACGGGCGCGAACGGAGAGGTGCAGCCCGGGGAGGTCGGGTAGTCCTTCAGTACCTGGAGTCGCTCGCCGATGTCGATCGCACGGGCCCGGTGTTCGGTGTGCTCGATCCCGATCTGGGCCAGGCAGTGGTTCATCGCCCACTGCAGACGATCCGGGGCGTCCTTCATCTCCGCCTCGACGACGTCGAGAAGTCCCACGAGGTCGAGGTCTTCGGGCTTCTTCGCGACGCGTTCGGTGGTCAGCGCCCAGCCCGCGCTCGCGACCACGGGATCAGGGTCGGCGAGCCAGGCCCGGCGCAGCTCTTCCGCGTGGGGGTTCTTCTTCACCACGTAGTTCACCAGCCAGTCGTGCACCTTGGGCGTACGAGCGTCGCGCACCATGGCGTCCAGCTCATCATGTGAGAACGCCTTCGGCCGGCAGATCAGGGTCGTCAGTAGTCTCGCCGCGGTGTCACCCGTCTCCCAGAGGCGGCAGGCGAGTTCCTGCTGTGTCTTCAGCCGCTTCGCGAGCGCGCGGAGCTTGCCGAGGTTCACCCCGTGCTCGTCCCCGTGCCTCTCGTTCACCGCACGCGTCTTCGGGTCGTCGAGCTCGGCCAGCACCTCGGCCACCGGGGATCCGATCGGCGTCTTCTCGGCCACTCCAGCCTCCTGTTTCTCACCCACGAGACTCAGCCCAAGGGCACCCAACAGAAAGCCAGGTCGTAGCCGTATTCCCTTCCTGGCTGAGTCGGCAGTGTGCTGCGGCAGGCGCACAGGCCCGAGCCGTACGAGGCCGTACTGGCCGTCCGCCGCGCGGGCGCGGAGCGGTTCGCGATGTTCACCGAGGCGGACGTCATCAAGACCGTCCGCCGGCGGTATCGACTGGCTACTCCTCGGGCTCCCAGGCGATCAGCTGCTCGAACACCTGCGGGTCGCCCTCGACCTTCAGGTCGCTCAGCGTGAGGCGGCTCCAGACGAAGAGGAGCAGCTGTTCGGCCGTGCCCGTGGCCGAAGCGGAGGCGGGCGCGGCGTCGTCCGTGAGGGGTGCGGGCCAGGCGCCGGTGCCGTCCAACGCGAGGAGCCAGGAGCGGCCCTCAGTGGCGTGGTAGTGGATGGTGGCGGCCTCGTGCGGCCAGGCCGCGGGGGTGGAGTTGGAGGTCCTCACAAAGGCGTTGGACGTGGCGGTGGGTGATGAGGCAGGTGGCGAGGCCGAGGAAGGCCTCGTGGAACTCCAAGAGAGAAGCCGCCCTCCCGTCGTACACGCCGGATTCACCTTTCCCTGGGATGCTCGACGCCATGGCCCTCAGTAGACGAGCACTACTGGCACAGGCAACCGCGACGGCCACCGCCGTCACCGCCTCCTCCGGCACGGCCGCGGCCGCGGCCGCGGAAACGGAGCCGACCACCACCGTCACCCTGCGCGGAACGATCCCGCCGGGTGCCCCGGACTTCGTGTACCTACCCCTCGACCTCCCGCCGGGCGTACGGGAGCTGCGGGTCTCCTACCGCTACGACAAGCCGGCCACCCCACCCGGTACGCCGGGCAACGCCCTCGACATGGGCCTGTTCGACCAGCGCGGCACCACGCTCGGCGGGCGCGGCTTCCGGGGCTGGTCCGGCGGCGCCCGCTCCGAGTTCTTTCTCCGTACCGACGACGCCACGCCCGGCTACCTGCCCGGCCCGCTGGAGCCCGGTCGCTGGCACATCGCGCTCGGCCCCTACACCGTGGCCCCGCAGGGCATGCCGTACGAGATCACCGTGACCCTCACGTTCGGCGAACCGCAGCCGGCCACCCCCGTCCGATACCCGCCCGAGCGGATACCGGGCCGCGGTCGAGCCTGGTACCGAGGGGACTGCCACATCCACTCCGTCCACTCCGACGGCCGCCGTACCCCGGCCGAGATCATCGGCCTCGCCCGGGCCGCGGGCCTGGACTTCATCAACACCTCCGAGCACAACACCCACAGCTCCCACACGGCTTGGGCCGACCCCGCCGCCGAGAACCTGCTCGTCCTGACGGGGGAGGAGGTCACCACCCGTACGGGCCACGTCCTGGCCATCGGCACCGACCCGGGCACGTTCGTCGACTGGCGCTACCGCGCCCGCGACGGCCGCTTCGAGCGCTTCGCCCGCGCCGTCCGCCAGGCCGGCGGACTTGTCGTCCCGGCCCACCCGCACGCCACCTGCATCGGCTGTGCCTGGAAGTTCGGCTTCGGCGAGGCCGACGCCGTGGAGGTGTGGAACGGTGCATGGACTCCCGATGACGAGGTGGCCCTGGCCGCCTGGGACGCCGGCCTGCGAGGCGCCCAAGGGGACCGTTGGATCCCGGCCCTGGCGCACAGCGACTACCACCGCGACCCGGACCGCGCCGGGGGACCGCAGACCGTCGTCCTGGCCGACGACCTGTCCCGTACGGCGATCCTGGCGGGCCTGCGCGCAGGGCGTGCCTACGCCGCGGAATCCTCCGCCGTCTCGGTCGCCTTCACCGCTGTCACCTCGCGCGGAGCCCACGCCGGCATCGGGGAGCGGCTGCGGTCCGCGGACCCGGCCACGGAGGTCCTCGTCCGGCTGTCGGTGACGGGAGCCCAGGGGTGTGAGCTGAGGCTGATCACGGACCAGGGCCTCGTTCTCACCGCACCGGCCGCGACGACCCTGGAATGGCGCACCACCCCGACCCGCTCCGCGTATGTCCGCGCGGAGGTCCGCCACCCCGCTCAACTACCACCACTGCCCGGCCCCCTGGCCGCCTTCACCAACCCGATCTGGCTCGGCTCCTGAGATCATGGTGCGGGGGTGGACGTGACACCGGTTCGCCTTCGCCACGCCGCGGCCGGGGCCCGCGCCCGTGGCTGCTCGCCGCTGCGGGCCACACCCCGGAGAGGGCGTGGCCCGCAGCGGATGCCGCCACCGTCAGGGGCAGTTGACCATCGTGTCGCCGGTATCGCGAGCGCAGGAGTCGATTGCGAGACCGCCGTCGAGGCTGTCGTTGGCACTGACGCCGTCAACGGCGTCGAGGGTGTCGGTTCCCTCGTCGCCGACCAGCCGATCGGCGTGCGGGCCGCCGTTGAGCTGGTCCTTGCCGCTGCCCCCGTAGAGGGTGGCGGGAGCGTCGAGGTTCGGGGAGACGGTGCTGGCGTCGTCGCCGTCCTGGCCGTTGGCCTGGACGGCCGTGGGGACGGGGCACTCCGCGCCGCCCTGTGAGCTCGGCTTGCAGGGGGCCGCCGTACGTAACTCCGCCGCTGCGTCCGAGACGAGGACGACGCCACCCTGGCGGCGGATGGTGATGTCATTGTTCACGCCCCGGCCGGCCGTGACGATCAGCGTTCCGCCGGACATCTCGACCGCGGTGGTGCCTTCGCGAACGGCGTCGACGTGATCACCACCCGCTGCCAGGAGGGGGCGTCGGCGCAGCAGTGGCGGCTCGATGAGAAGGGGCTCCTGCACAATGCCGCCAACCCGGGCTTCTGCCTGGACGCGCGCGGTACCACCGGAGACGGCGTGGGCGTCTGGTCGTGCTCGGCGCTCGGCAAGGCCACCGGGGACAACCTGGTGTTCTCCACCGACGCGGCGGGCCGCATCAAGCCCCGTATCGCACCGGGCTACGCCGTGACGTCAGGCGCCCCCGGCGCTCCTGTCGTCTTCGGTCGCACAGGCCTGGCTGCCGAGCAGCGCTGGAACGAGTCCTCCGGGCGAACCCCGAGCGGGAAGCGGTAGACCAACAGAGTCGAACATGAATCAGCGGATATCAACATGTGCTCGATGTCTACGTGCGTCATGCCTCGCGGCCGCCATTCCCAGCTCGACCATCCGCTCTCGGGGACGTCAGAGGGCCGCAGTTCAAGGGAGGACGGGGCGGCGGCCCGAGCGCGCCGCGGAAGGTCACGGGGGCGCATCGATCGGAAACCGCAGGTTCACACTGTTGACTTATGAAGGAAACAGCGCCTTTCTCTGTTGCATCAAGTTTGAAAGAGGCCGACTGTGAAGGATTCCTCGTGCGGGAGTCGGTCCGCCCTTGTAGGCGGCCAGCCCGGCGAGGGTGGCGATGGTGGGGTTGACGCGTCCGTATGGCGCCCGGATCAGCCTGGCCGTGCTCGCCGGCCCTGTGGCGCGAGGTCACCTCGCTCGCTCTGGGACGCTACGGGTACGGGGTGCACACGGCCGTCGACGGGAACTCCCTGCCCGTGGCGGATCTGTTGCGCCCCTCCGGCCGGGATCCGCATCATCCCGCAGGAACCCGAACACTGCGCGCCCCCGTCGGCTACCGAGAGGGCCCCGCCTGCCGAGCTGACCCCCGCTGCGCACGCGCCGTCCGACCGTGGCCACCGACGCCCGCAGCCCGAAACAAACAACAGCACCCGACGTTGACTTACGTTGATTCGTGTTTATTCTTGTTAACGTGTGGCTCCCAGGGCCGCCGTACTTCGAGAGACGGGCACGTTCCGTGAAGAGAACCACGACGAAGCTCGCGGACGGCCGCGAGCTGATCTACTACGACCGCGACGGCAGCGCCGATCGCGACACGGTCGACCAGCGCCTGCTGGAGCCGGTCGACAGCCGGCCCGAACTGCGGCTGGACCTGGCGACCGGCGACTGGGTCACGATCGCCTCGCACCGTCAGGGGCGCGTCCACCATCCGCCGTCCGACGCGTGCCCCCTGTGCCCCTCCTGGGACGGTCACCACAGCGAGATCCCGGCCACGGAGTACGACGTTGCCGTGTTCGAGAACCGCTTCCCCTCCCTGGCGGGACGCATGGGGCGCTGTGAAGTCGTCTGCTTCACGCCCGAGCACGGGGCGAGCTTCGCCGATCTGACCGAGGACCGGGCCCGCCTCGTACTCGACGCCTGGACGGACCGCACCGAGAACCTGTCGGCCCTGCCCGGTGTCGAGCAGGTGTACTGCTTCGAGAACCGTGGCGCGGAGATCGGCGTCACCCTCGCCCATCCCCACGGGCAGGTCTACGCCTTCCCGTTCGTGCCGCCGCGTACCGCCAAGATGGTCGCCGTCGCGGACACGCACCGGCGCGTCACCGGCGGGAACCTCTTCGAGGACCTGCTCGCCGAGGCCCGCGCCGCCGCGCCGCGGGTGGTCCTGGCCGGGGAGCACTGGACGGCGTTCGTCCCGTACGCGGCCCGCTGGCCCTACGAGGTGCACCTCTATCCCCATCGCCGGGTCCCGGACCTCACCCACCTCACCGAGGCGGAACGTGCGGAGTTCCCCGGCATGTACCTGGAACTGCTGCGCAGGTTCGACCGGCTGTTCCGGCGGGAAGAGGATGCCGCGCCGACTCCTCCCACCCCGTACATCTCCGCCTGGCATCAGGCGCCGAAGACCGGGGGGCAGGAACTGGCCCTGCATCTGGAGCTGTTCACGGTGCGACGGTCGGCAGGCAAGCTCAAGTTCCTCGCCGGGGTCGAATCCGGCATGGACTCCTTCGTCAACGACGTCGCCCCGGAGGCCGCGGCCCGGCGGCTGCGGGAGGTCGCGTCATGAGCAGGTACCTCGTCACCGGCGGCGCCGGCTACATCGGCAGCGTGGTCGCGGCCCGTCTCCTCGCGGCCGGCCACCGCGTCACCGTGCTCGACGACCTGACCACCGGCCTGTCGGAAGCCGTCCCGGAGGGCGCCGACTTCGTCCGGGGCGGGGTCGCGCAGGCCGCCGCCCTGCTGGACAGCGGCTATGCCGGGGTGCTGCACTTCGCCGCGTCCTCACAGGTGGCCGAGTCCGTGCGCGACCCCGAGAAGTACTGGCGCAACAACGTCGCCGCCTCGCTGGAACTGATCGCCGCCATGCGCCGGGCCGACGTACGCACCCTCGTCTTCTCCTCCACCGCGGCGGTCTACGGCGAACCCGACCAGGTGCCGATCGCCGAGGACGCCCGGACCGCACCGACCAGCCCCTACGGTGCCACCAAACTGGCCGTCGACCACCTGATCACGGGAGAGGCCGCCGCCCACGGGCTGGCCGCCGTGTCCCTGCGGTACTTCAACGTCGCGGGCGCCCACGCGGGCCACGGCGAACGCCACGACCCCGAATCGCACCTCATCCCGCTCGTCCTCCAAGTGGCCCAGGGCCGGCGCCCGCACATCGACGTGTACGGCGACGACTACCCCACCCGCGACGGCACCTGCGTACGCGACTACATCCACGTCGCCGACCTCGCCGAGGCCCACCTCCTGGCCCTGGACGCCGCCCGCCCCGGCGAGCACCTGATCTGCAACCTGGGCAACGGCGAGGGCTTCACCGTCCGGGAGGTGATCGACTCCGTCCGACGGGTGACGGGCCGTACGATCCCGGAACTCGTCCGCACCCGGCGCCCCGGCGACCCCGCGGTGCTCGTCGCCTCCTCCACCCGCGCGCACGAGCGCCTCGGCTGGCGGCCGAGCCGCACCGACCTGGACTCCATCGTGGCCGACGCCTGGGCCTTCGCACAGGAGGCGTCCGCGTGAAGGAGGCCTTCCGGCACATCCACGGCGCCTCCCCGGACGGGATCTGGGCGGCGCCGGGCCGCGTCAACCTGATCGGCGAGCACACCGACTACAACGACGGCTTCGCCCTGCCCATCGCCATCCCCCAGAACACCCTGGTCGCGGCGCGACGGCGCGAGGACCGACGGCTGCGGCTGCACAGCGCCCAGGGCGACGGCCCGGTCATCGACCTCGACGTCGACGACCTGGCCCCCGGAGCCGTCACCACCTGGGGCGCGTACCCGGCGGGAGTCGTCTGGGCGCTGCGCGAAGCGGGACACGCGGTCGCAGGCGCCGACCTCCACGTCGACAGCACCGTGCCCACCGGCGCGGGCCTGTCGTCCTCCGCCGCGCTGGAGTGCGCGGTCGCCTTCGCCTACAACGACCTGTACGGGCTCGGGCTGAGCGCACCCGCGCTCGCCCTGATCTCACAGCGGGCGGAGAACGGCTTCGCCGGCGTCCCGTGCGGGGTCATGGACCAGATGGCCTCCGCCTGCTGCACCCCCGGCGCGGCCCTGCACCTGGACATCCGCGCCGGGACCCACGAGCAGGTGCCGTTCGCCCCGGAGTCGGAGGGCCTGCGCCTGCTCGTCGTGGACACCCGCGTCAAGCACGACCTCGGGGACGGCGCGTACGCCGCACTGCGGGCCGGGTGCGAACAGGCCGCCCGCCTGCTCGGTGTCGCGGCACTGCGGGACATCTCCCCGGCGGACCTGCCCGCCACCAACAGGACGCTCCCCGCCCACCTGGTGCCCCTGGTCCAGCACATCGTGACCGAGAACGCACGCGTCGCCGAGGCGGTCTCCCACCTGCGGGCGGGACGCGTCGCGGCGCTGGGCCCGATCCTCTCGGCAGGACATGCCTCACTGCGCGACGACTTTCGGATCTCGTGCGACGAGAGCGACCTCGTGGTGGACACGGCCCTCGCACAGGGAGCGCTCGGCGCGCGCATGACCGGTGGTGGCTTCGGCGGCTCCGTCATCGTCCTGGTGGACGAGGGCAGGGCGCAGGCGCTGGGCGATGCCGTCACCGCCGCGTTCCGTTCCGCCGGATACCCGGCTCCGCACCTGTTCCCCGTGTCCCCGGCCTCGGGCGCCCGCCGCATCGAGTGAGAAGCCGAGAGGGTCGGACTCCGTCGACGTAGACTGTCCGTTTGTGAGGATTACCGTGTGTCTCTGACTCCACACACGGATGGCGCGCACAGGAGCGGGGACGAGAACGTGACGGAATCAGCACCCCTTGCGCCCCAGCGGAGGGCCCTGATCCTCGACATCGTGCGCCGCGACGGAGCCGTGCGCGTCGCCGAACTCGTGGAACAGCTGGGCGTCTCCGACATGACCATCCGCCGGGACCTCGACGTGCTGGCCCGCAGCGGCGCCCTGTCGAAGGTGCACGGGGGCGCCATCAGGGCCTCCGTCACGACCGGAGAGGAGCCGGCCTTCGAGACCAAGGCCGGACTGGAGTCACAGGCGAAGGCGGCGGTCGCCGAGGCGGCCTCCGCCCTCGTGGAACCGGGCAGCGTCGTCGCCATCTCCGGAGGGACGACGGCCTACGCGGTCGCCACCCGGCTCCGGGACGTGCCCGGACTGACCGTGGTGACCAACTCCCTGCCGGTCGCCGAGCTGCTGCGACCCACGGGGGCGGAGCTCGGCTCCCCGGAACGCACCCTGCTGCTCACCGGCGGCTCTCCCACGAAGTCCGCCTCCCTGGTCGGCCCGCTGGCGGACCAGGCGATCCGCTCCCTCCAGGTGGACCTGCTCATCATCGGCGCCCACGGCATCTCCGAACGCGCCGGCGCGACCACCCCGAACCTCGCGGAAGCCCAGACCAACCGCGCGCTGATCGACTGCGCCACTCAGGTCGCCGTGGTCGCGGACCACACCAAATGGGGAGTCGTGGGCCTCAGCCGGTTCATCACCCTCCCGGAGATCGACTACTTCGTCTCGGACGACGGGCTCGACGCCCAGGCACGTGGCGTCCTGAGCGATGCGGTGGGCCGGCTGATCCTGGGAACCACCCAGCCGTAGCCCCGCACGAAGCACGCCCGGCCGGACCGACTTCCGGGCACACGCCCGAGCGTCCACGTACGCCCCGGCCTCCCGCGCACCCCTCGAGATGACCCTTGAAACGCGTTCGACGCAGACCGTCCCAGTGAAGAAGACCTGAGAAGAGACCTGCCGCGATGACGCAGGGAGAAGGGGGAAGGGGGAAGCGTAGCCATGCCGACCTGCCCGTACGGGCACCAGTCCGCCTCCGGGGACTGGGGCGAGGTCTGCGGCCACCGCATGGCTGCCACCACGAGCGCCCCCGCGGCGCCTTCCCACGGGTACGGCTACCCTCCCACGGCCGGTGAGCCGGTCCAGCGCGAGGACGACTGGCTGCGGCCGCCTCTCTCACACGAACAACATGCGCACTACGAGCAGCTCCAGGAGAGCCTCACCAACAGCCTTACTACCAACAGCCCTTCCAGCAGGAGTACCAGCAGCCGCACTACCAGATGGAGTACCAGCAGCCTCCGCAGCATGACCCATAGCAGCAGCACTAAGAGGTCGTTTCATCCCGTTGTTTCATCCCTGAATGCGGCTTTGATGCAGTGGTGTCGGGTCGCGCCAGGAGATGGTGTTCTCGCCGGTGAGGCGGCGGGCCATGAGGTCGGTCATCGCGATGTGAATGATGGCTTCGGAGCGGGTGGGCAGGGCTTCGTAGTCGCGGGCCAGGCGGCGGTGGAGCATGAGCCAGCCGTAGGTCCTCTCGACAACCCAGCGCTTCGGAATCGGGGTGAACCCCCTGGTCCCGGGCTTGCGAGTGGTGATCTCCATGTCGATACCGAGGGTGGCTGCGTGTTCGACGAGGTGCTGGCGGTAGCCGCCGTCGACCCAGACTTTGCGGATTGAGGGATGTTCAGCGGCGACGCTGTCGATGAGCCGGGTGCCGGCGACGGAATCCTGCACGCTGGCCGCGGTCACCAGCACCGCGAGAAGAAGGCCGAGTGTGTCGGTGACGATGCTCCTCTTGCGGCCCGCGATCTTCTTGCCCGCATCGATGCCCTGGCTGGCGGCGGGAACGCTGGTGGAGGTCTTGACGCTCTGGGCATCGATCACGCAGGCCGAGGGCTCCGTCTCCCGCCCTTCCTTCTCGCGGAGAAGTTGCCGCAGGACTCCGTTGAGCTGGGCAAATACGCCCTCATCCGCCCACCTGGCGAAGTAGCCGTAGACGCTCTGGTGCGGAGGGAAGTCGTGCGGGAGGTAAGCCCACTGGCAGCCGGTGCGGTCCACGTAGAGGATTGCGTTCATGATCTCGCGCAGGTCATGCCGCGGAGGCCGACCGAAGTCCAGAGCCCGACCACGACGCTCGAAGCGCCACGCGGCCAGCACCGGCTCGATCAACTCCCAGCGCGCATCGGACAGATCACTCGGATACGGGCGTCGCGTCGTCATGATTCCTACGTACTGCCGCAGGCCGAGTGCGCCCAGGCGCACAGCCGCGGCAGTGGAAGCAAGCGGCCACTGACGGCCGGACATCCTGGGATGAGACAGGAACACGAGCCATCCCGCCCCACCCGTCACCCCACCCGCCCCACAGACAACGCCGCTGCCCACGGGGCACCGACGCACCACGACCAGCCACCTCAATAATCACCCTAATGTAACGCAATGCGGGTTAAACCGACCTCTAAGACGTCATCTCATTTGGGCGTTTGGGTAGGCTGTCGTTCATGGTGGGGATCGTTGAGCGGCTGGTGCCGGATGAGTTGTGGGCCATGTTCCAGCGGGTGGTGCCCGAGGCGCCGTCGCGGCCTCAGGGTGGTGGCCGGCGTCGGCACGGTGACCGGGAAGTGCTGGCGGCGATCGTGTTCGTCGCGACCTCGGGTTGCACCTGGCAGCAGCTGCCTTCGGCGTCGTTCGGGCCCTCCGGCGCGACCGCCCATCGGCGCTTTTCCGAGTGGTCGAAGGCCAGGGTGTGGGCCAAGCTCCACCGCCTGGTCCTCGACGAGCTCGGCGCCCGCGGCGAGCTGGACTGGTCGCGCTGTGCGATCGACTCGGTGAACATGCGGGCCTTGAAAAGGGGGACCTGACAGGTCCGAATCCTGTTGATCGAGGCAAGTTCGGATCGAAGATCCATTTGATCACCGAGCGGACCGGTCTGCCCCTTTCCGTCGGTATCTCCGGCGCGAACACGACAGCCTCGGTCTTGAACCTCTTGTGCGGGGTATCCCGCCGATCCGGTCCCGGCGAGGGCCCCGTCGCCGCCGCCCCGGCAAGCTCCACGCCGACAAGGCCTACGACTACGCCCACCTGCGCCGATGGTTACGCGGGCGCGGCATCACCCACCGCATCGCCCGCCGCGGCATCGAATCCTCCCAACGCCTGGGCCGACACCGCTGGACCATCGAGCGCACCATGGCCTGGCTCGCCGGCTGCCGCCGTCTCCACCGCCGCTACGAACGCAAGGCCGAGCACTTCCTCGCCTTCACCAGCATCGCCTGCACCCTCATCTGCTACCGCAGACTGGCCAAATGAGATGACGTCTAAGGGTCCCAGGGCCAGGCTCCGTCGCAGGTCGGCGGCGCCTGGAGGGCCACGGTCGGCCCGGACCGCTCGTACTTCATGGCGATGATGCAGCGCAGCGGCCCGGAGGCGGCCGGATTGAACCTGCCCGCGTACTTCCCGGAGCAGCATCTCGCGCTCTCCGGCGGTCGGATCACCATCGGTCGCCGGCGCGCCTCCTCGGGCGAGTCCCCGGACATCGACCTGTCGGTGCCCCCGGAGGACCCGGGCGTTTCCCACCAGCACGCGGTGTTCGTCCAGCAGCCCGACGAGAGCTGGGCGGTGGTGGACCAGAACTCCACCAACGGCGCGACCATCAACGGCGGGTAGGAACCGATCCAGCCGTACGTCCCGATTCCCCTCGGCGACGGCGACCAGGTCCACGTCGGCGCCTGGACCACGATCACCGTCCGTCGGGGTTGGGTCGGGGGCGGTCCAAGGGGCAGGTCGGAGTGGAAGGGAACGGATGTTCAAGGCGCTGACTGACCAGTGGACGGCGAATCAGGAGCAGAAACGGGAGATCGCTGCCGAGAAGTGGGAGCAAGGGAAGCGCCGGCGGGAGTAAGACCGCCAGGAGAGGTGGAGGTAGGAAGCGGCTGAGAATCGGCTTCTGTCGCGGAAGCAAGAGGAGCAGAGGGCTGAAGCGGAGCGTCGCAAGGAGACGGACGCGATCCTGACGCGCCGGCATCTGGACGTCATGAAGAGGGCCGCCGCGGTGACCTACGTGCCGCTGGTCTGCCACGAGGACACCTGGACGTTCCTTGCTCACAAGTCCTTTGGGAACTGGGCACCGGCGTGGATCACCAGCACGGTGCAGGAGCGTGCCGGACGTGGCGGGCCGGGACCGAAGGACAGGCCCTTCAACAAAGATCCCAAGCTGTCCGTAGGCCGCATCACGAAGTTCGACAACGGTCTCCAGCGGATCGAGGTGTCCGGTGACAATCTGGTGAGGATTCTGGACAAGCTCTGGGACAGCTCATTCGGGTCTCACCTGTTCGTCGCCATGACGGACACCTCTCGCAGCCTGCCCTGGCCGGTGTGCGTCGATCAGGGGCTGTCGTGGAACCCCTTGCCGAGAAGGTCGCCTGCCCTGCGTTCAAGAAGGACCGGGAGGTAGGCGCGCACCCGCGCGTACCGGAGCTCGTCGTATGCCGTCTCCACGGCGCTGTGAACAGCTCCGGCGTCGAGGCGGGGGTGAGCCTTCAGCAAGCGCTCGGCGACGTGGTGGACCATGTGGGCGTCGTCGGTTTCCATCATCCGCCCCTTCTATCCCGGATTCCGCCCGCTCATGGCCGCCTGATCACGCACGGCTTGGACCGGGTCATACATGGCCGGTTGGCGGTCGTCCTGGACACGAGAGGGGGTCGCAGCGGGGGAAGGCCGGCCGGCCGAGAGGCGGCCGGCGGCGTAGACGTGGGGTTCGGGCCAGCCTGGGCCGCCGTCAACGTCGGACCACGCATGGTCCAGGGAGTCACCCTGACCAACCCCGACAACCAGGTGTCCACGACCACCGCGCCGGTCGACCTCCAGATCCAGGCCGTCACCAGTCACCCCGGGGCAACACTCACCTACCAGGCCACGGCCCTGCCCGCCGGCCTGACCCTCGACCCCTGGCTACGCGTCGTCACCAACGAGGAGAGCGGGACCATCCCGTACGACACGCTGAACGTCCAGGTCAACGGCGTCCCTCTGGCGGCGTACTCGAACCTGAACGCGAGCGCCGACTACGTGCAGGGGACGATCGACCTCGGTTCCGTCGCCGGCCGGTACGTCACCCTGAAGTTCAGCGCCACGGAGGATCTGGCCGTGCCGACCTGCTTCCTGCTCGACGACACCGCACTCACCATGCACCCCTGAACCTCCGCTCCCGCTGACGTTCGTCTCTCCCTCCGCCGTGTCGTGCTCGCCCGGCAGTGCCCCGAGGCGATTCCCGGACGGGTGAACTCGTGCGGTTGGCCGCTCCCGGATTCCGGTACGGCCGTTGAGCCGGGCGGATAGCCGGATGATCCCTCTTCCGGTCGTCCCCCGCCCCTTCCCGCGCACGTGCTTGAGGAGACATTCCCTTGGCTACCGCTGATCTTCCCGGTCCCGATTCGCTGCTGCGCCGCACGCTGGGGGAGTGGCGGATCGGGTTGGTGGCATGGCGGCTGTTGGTTCTGCAGACCGCGGATCCGGCGGTCGCCGCCGGCATGGCCGGCTTCTCCACCTACCGCGCGCACCCGTGGCGGCGCATCGAGCACACGATGGACAGCGGGAAGCGGCTGTTCTTCTCCGACCGTGAAGGGCTGCGCCGCGAGGTCGCCCGACTGGAGCGCACGCACCGCCGGCTGGCAGGTACCGACGAGCAGGGCAGGCCGTTCACGGCGTCGGACCCGGCGGTGCGGGTGTGGGTGCTGGTCACCCTGTACGAGTGCATGACGGCGATGCGGGAACTGTCCGGACGCCCGCTGACGCCGCCTGAACTGGATCAGATGTACGGAGAATTCCGTTCGGTGTGCAGCGAGTTCGGCCTGGAGGACGACCTGTTCCCGGCCACGGCCGCCGACGTGCCCGCGTACATGGACCGCACGATCCGCGAGCGCCTCGAGTACAGCGAACCCGTGCACTACCTGCTCTTCGACATGCTCCGTGAAGCCCCCGCACCCCGCCGCCTCGGGCGTCTGAAGCCGGCTTGGCCGATCGTGCGCACGGTGGCCGCCCACACGATCGGTGCCCTGACCGTCGCGGACCTGCCAGAAGCCTTCCGCGCGCGCTTCGACCTGCCCCGCACCCGCCGCGCGGCCCTGCTGTCCTTCATCCTGCACCGCGGTATGCGCGTGCTGATGGACGTGCTGCCCGAGCACCGTCGCTACCGCAGCCCACTGGACGGCATCCCCTCGACCCCGCAGCCTCCCACGGCCTCCGGCGACCATCCTTCCGCGCCGCCGGAGGCAAGCCCCGTCCGGCTACCCGCACCCCGCCGCCGCAAGGGTGCCGATTCCCGCCCGGCGCGCCTGCGGACGTTCTTCCGCCAGGTCCTGGACCAGACGGGCGACGGCCGCATCACCTCGGCCGATCTGCAGGCCATGGCGCACAACGTCTGCTGGCCGCTCGAACTCGCCCCGGAACGCGAAGCCCCCGTCTACGCCGCCTTCGAGACCTGGTGGCAGCAGCTGCGGTCCGGCATGGACGCCGATGGGGATGGAGATGGGGACGGACAGGTGACCTGCGAGGAGTTCGTCACCGCCATGCTCACCGGGATCGATACCCAACCGTCCTACCTTGAGCAGGGACTGCACGTCGCGGTGCGTGCGGTCTTCCACGCGGTGGACATCGACGGCAGCGGACACCTGTGCGCCGACGAGTACCGCACGATCTTCGGCGGCTCCCGGGTCCACCCCGCCGAACTCAATCACGGCTTCCGGCAGCTCGACCACGACGGAGACGGCCGCATCACCGAAGACGAATTCGTCCAGGCCTTCACCGACTACTTCACCGCCCGCTCCGACAACACGGCCGGCAGCCAACTCCTCGGACGCCCCTAGGCCGTCTCTTTCGGATCTTGCCGGGGCGGCGGTGTCCGGTGGGCCAGTCCAAGACTCGTCGGTGACGTACGTCGGCGAGCGCCTCGGCACCCCCGATAACCCCATTCCTTGATCAAGAATTCCATTCGAACGCGGGTGTTGTGACGGGCGTCTCTGTTCGATACGATCGCTTCCCTCGACGGCCGTAAGTCCGCCTTATTACAGGGGGCATTGTGGGTGCGTTCGCGTCAGCAATACCCTCCGAGCAGGATTCTTGAGGGACGAGGCCGAGGAGGATTTACGACCTTCCGGCCCTGACTTATCCGAAGACCCGCCCTTATCCCCGTTCCGTAGACGGGATTTCCTGCTCTTTTGGACGGCGGGTGCCATAGACGGTCTCGGCACCTGCGCGTCCTCCCTCTTCCTTCCGCTGATTCTGCTGGGCGCCGGATACTCGGCGGGCCTCGCCGGCCTCGTCGCGACGGTGGCACTGGTCAGCGGACTGGTGGTGTCGCCGGTCGCGGGCGTGTTCGCCGACCGATGGCAGCGCAAGCCCATGATGTGCGCGGCGGCCCTGGTCGCGGCGGGCGCCATGGGATCGGTGTTCGTGACGGTGGCCCTCGGCCACGTCGTCCTGGCCCACGTCCTCATCGCGGCCGTGATCGAGCAGGCGGCCAGCGCCACGTACGGGGCCGCGGCCTCCGGGACGATCCGCCGGCTGGTGCCACCCCAGGAGTACGCCCGGGCGATCGGACACCTACAGGCCCGGGACCAGGCGGTGCAGATCGTCGGCCCGACCCTCGGCGGCGTGCTGTACCAACTGGCCCGGTGGGTTCCGCTGCTCGCGGACGCGGCGTCCTTCCTGCTGGTCGCGGCGTTGAGCAAGGCGATCCGCACCGACCTCACGCCCGAACGGGACGGGCCGGCCGCGTCGTTCACCCGTGACCTCGCCGAAGGACTGCGCTTCGTGCGCGCCGAACCCTTCCTGCGCTTCGTCGTGGTGTGGACCGCCGGGATCAACGCGCTGCTCGGCGCGCTGTACTTCCACGCGGTGTTCGCCTCTCACGCCCAGGGCGCCGGCCCCTCCGCGATCGGGCTCATCCTCACCCTGGCGGGCGTCGGCGGACTGCTGGGCGCACTCGCCGCGCCGTGGCTGGTGCGGCGGGTCCCGGCCGCGCGGATCGTGACGGGCGCCTCGTGGGCCATGGTGCCCACGGCGGCGGGGCTCGCGTTCGCGTCCCGGACCTGGGCCTACGGGCTGCTGTTGAGCGGGGTGTCGCTGATCGTGCCGTCCGTGGTGGTCGTACTGCAGACGCGGGCGGTGCTGGTCACCCCCGACCGGCTGCTGGCCCGTATGGGGACGGTGCTGGGCACCGCCGGCCAAGGAGTCGCGGTGCTCGCGCCACTGGCGGCAGGGGTCCTGGTGACGGCGTACGGGGGCCGTGCGGTGGCGCTGGGCTGCGCGGGCGCGTTCGCCGGTCTGGCGCTGTACGCGACCGCCAGGGCCGGGCTCATGGTCCGGGAGGTGCCGTGACGGCGGCCCCGTCCAAGGCGACCACGCGCACCTACGGCGTCTACCGTCCCGTGCTGCCGGTGACCAGCCCCGGGAACCCGCACCGGATGGTGTACACCGGGGACGCCGACGGCCGGTGCGAGATCTTCGCCTGGGACCGCTCCAGCGGCGTGGAAAGGCAGTTGACGGACCGTCCGCACGGCACACTGCTGTGCGCCATCGACGACGACGAGGCCGTGTGGTGGTTCGACGAGGACCTCGGCGGCAGCGGAGCGTGGCGCACCCGACACTTCGACGGGGGCCCGGACCGTCCGGCGCTGGACGGGGTGCCGTACGGGCGGCCTGCGGGCTTGGCGCTGGCGGCCGGGGGCACGGTGGCCGTCGGCATCCGGACTCCCGAAGGACTCGGCGTCCACATGGGGCGGCGCGGCGGCACCGGCACGTGCGTCCTGCACACGACGGGTTCCGGAACGCTGTGCGACCTGGCGCCGGGCGGTGGACTGCTGGCGGTGTCCGGACCTGCGCACTCCGCCCACGCCGTGACGCTGCTGACCCCGGACGGGACGACCGTCGCGGTGCTGTCCGGGATCAGGGAACGCACCTGGGCGCTCGGCTTCGCGCCGACACCCGCTCCGACGCCGTCCCGCGGACCCGAACCGACGCCCGGCCGCACCCTGCTCCTGGTCATGCGCGAGCGGGCCGGCCGCTACCACCTCGGTACCTGGGCCCCCGGGCGCGGACTGGAGCTTCTGCCCTGGTGCTCGTTCGACACGGAGACGACCGCCCGCTGGTACCCGGGCGAGGGTGGCACCCGGGTCCTGGTCCGGCAGGACCGGCACGGCCGCAGCCGGCTGTTCACCGCCGACCTGGACCGCCGCGAGCTGACCCCGGTGCCCACCCCGGAGGGCAGCATCCTGGACGCGTCACCGGCCGCCGACGGTGACGTGCACTTCATCTGGACCGACGCGGTGAACGTACCGCGCGCGCTGTCCCTGTCGGGTGCGCCGCTGCCCGGGCAGAGCCAATGGCGCCTTCCCCGCTTCGGTCACCGCCAGGACCTGTGGACGCCCGGCCCCGAAGGCCCCGTACACACCTTCGTCACCACACCCGCCGACCGTCCCGCGCCGCACCCGCTGGTCTTCCTCGTCCACGGCGGCCCCGCCGACCACGACCGCGACGCCTACGACCCCATGGTGCAGACCCTCGTCGGCTCGGGCTACGCCGTGGCACGCGTCAACTACCGGGGCTCGACCGGCTACGGGCCGCGCTGGCGCTCCGCCTACTCCGAGGGCGTCGGCCACACCCAGGTCGCCGATCTGGTGCGGGCCCGCGCCGAGCTGCTGGAGCGGGGCATCGGTCGCGAGGGCGCCGTCGGCCTGTGCGGCACGTCGTGGGGCGGCTACCTCACGCTCCTGGCCATGGGAACCCGTCCGGACCTGTGGAACGTCGGGGTGGCCGTCAAACCGCTCGCCGACTGCGTGACGGCCTTCCGGCACTCCACGCCCGCCCTCCAGGCGCTGGACACCGCGCTGTTCGGCGGCACTCCGGACCAGGTGCCCGACGCCTACGCCCACGCCTCCCCGTCCTCGTACGCGGCCGCGATCCGTTCCCCGCTGCTGATCGTCGCCGCGCGGCGGGACGCCAAGTGCCCGCCGGAACAGGTCGAGGCGTACCTGGCCGTGCTGCGCGCGGGTGGTGTGGCCCACGAGCTGATGTGGCTGGACTCGGGCCACGACGGCTACGACGGGGCCGACCACCTGGCCGTGATCCGGCGATCCCTCAGATTTCTCGGCCGCGGGCTGCCTTCGGCGCCCGTACCGGCCGAGCCGTCCCCGCACCCGGAGAGGGGGTGAACATCATGCAGAAGGACATCATCCACGGCGAC
The DNA here is from genome assembly GCF_026627505.1 of Streptomyces sp. H27-H5. Classification (GTDB taxonomy): domain Bacteria; phylum Actinomycetota; class Actinomycetes; order Streptomycetales; family Streptomycetaceae; genus Streptomyces. The sequence goes on from NZ_JAPNLK010000011.1 coordinate 124,780, forward strand.
CCGCTCGAGGGCGACGAGGAGAGCCGCAAGCCGGGCGTCGGCGTCGTCGTCTACCTCCGCTCCGCGGAAGAGATGGACGACGAGGACCAGTAGCACCAAGGGGCCGGCCCCGCACCCGTTGCGCGACCGGCCCCGACCGGCCCGAACCCCGGCGGATCCGACCGGACCCGGCCTCACAGCTGACGACCACGTGCACCGATCCCATGAGAAGAGGCCAGCCATGCGCGTACTCCTGGTGAACATGCCCTGGGCCCCGATCGATCTCCCGTCGCTGGCCCTCGGAATTCTCAAGCGCAGCGTCGACGAGCGGGTCCCCCATGGTGCGGCGGACGTTCTCCACGCCAATATCGAATACGTGGACTGGATCACCAAGAACACGGAATTCACCCTGGAGGACTATTCCTACTACGCACTCGGTTCCTATTTCCTGGGCTGCGGCGACTGGGTGTTCTCCTCCGCCCTCTACGACGACCCCCAGTGGAGGGTTCCCGAGTTCACCGCAGCGATGAGCAGCCGAGTACGTGGTGCCCGAATGGAGATGACGAAGGCGCTGCACGCGACCGCGCCGGATTTCGTCCGGTACATCGCCGAGCGCATCGTCGAACTCGCCCCGGACGTGGTCGGTTTCACCTCCACGTTCCAGCAGAACACCGCCGCCCTGGCGGCCGCGAAGTACGTCAAGCGCCTCGCACCGCACATCGTGACGGCCATGGGTGGCGCCAACTGCGACGGCAAGCAGGGCGAGACCGTGCACCGCAACTTCCCCTTCGTGGACTACGTCCTGCGCGGCGAGGGCGAGGTGTCCTTCCCGGCGCTGCTCAGGGCGCTGGACACGGGCGAGCCGCTGTCAGAGGTACCCGGGCTGTGCCGGCGCGGCGCGGACGGCGCCTCCGTGGTCAACGCCATGAGCACCAAACCGCTGCCACCCGCCTCGATCCTGCCGCCGGACTACGCGGGCTACTTCGAGCGGCTCGCCACCTCCCACGCGCGGCACTGGGTCGAGCCCAAGCTGGTGGTCGAGGGTGCGCGGGGCTGCTGGTGGGGGGAGAAGCACCATTGCACCTTCTGCGGGCTGAACGGCTCCTTCATGCAGTTCCGCAGCAAGAGCCCGGACGTGTTCTACGACGAGATCATCGAACTGGCCCGCAAGCACCGGGTGTTGGACATGTATGTCGTCGACAACATCCTGGACATGGGGTACGTGAACACGGTGCTGCCGCGCATCATCGACAGCGGGTTCGACCTGCGCATGCACATCGAGATCAAGTCCAACATGCGGCGCGGCCAGCTCCAGACCCTCGCCGACGCCGGCCTGATCTTCGTCCAGCCGGGCATCGAGAGCCTCAACAGTCGGGTACTGACGCTGATGGACAAGGGCGTGACCGGCGGCCAGAACGTCCGGATGCTCCGCGACGCCGCCACCGTCGGCCTCTCGGTGGCCTGGAACTACCTGCACGGCTTCCCCGGAGAGGACGCCGAGGACTACGACGACGTGGTGGCCCAACTCGCCGCGCTGGAGCACCTCAACCCGCCCGTGGGCCCGTCCTCCCGGATCGCGATCGAGCGGTTCAGCCCGTACTTCAACAACCCCGGGCTCGGCTTCTCCGAACTGCGCGCCGCCGAACCGTACCGGCTCACCTACGACCTCCCCGACGCCGAGATGTTCGACCTGGCGTACGTCTTCGACGTGCCGCCCCGCGGGATCGGTGAGGACGTCGTCGACCGCCTCGACGAAGGCATCGCGCACTGGAAGCGGAACTACGCCGGCAGCCGTCTCACCCATTGCGATCTGGAGGACCGGATCGTCCTCGTCAGCAAACGGCGCGCGTTCGACTGGACGCACCTGGAACTGACCGACCCGTTCGAACTGGCCCTGTTCCGGCTCCTCGACCAGCCGCACACGGTGAAGGCGGCCGCCCGCAAGCTGCACGAGGAGCACCACGTGGGCGAGGACGCCCTACGGGAGGTACTGCGGCGGTGGCGGGCGCTCGGGGTGGTCTTCGAGGACAACGGCCAGTTCGTGCAGATCGCGCCGCCCGCACTCAACGAGGAGTTCCTGCGGATCGACTTCATGCGGCACACCTCCGCCCGTGACGGCGAACTCGCCGCGACGACCGCCTGACGACTGCCCGAGAGGGACGACGATGACACCGGCACTCACCGGCACGGAACCCTTCACCGTGACCGCCTCACGGGACTACGACCTCGAGGTGGGCACACGGCCCGACATGTCCCTGGGCCGCTACGAGATCGACATGGCCGGCGGCGTGGCCGCCCGGCGGCTCTTCGCCGCCGGGGCCCGGCACGTCACACTCCCTCGCCCGGTCGACGTGACGGACGCGGCCGACGCCGCCTGGTCGGTCCGGGCGCTCAGCTTCGTGGGCGACCTGTCCAGTCTGGCCATCTCGGTCGACTGGCAGCTCCACACCGGCCCGGACCCCGACGCCTGGCGTCACTACGGCCATCTCCACCCGCCGACCGCCGTCCTCGGCACCGCCGACCCGGCCGCGACGGCACTCGCATGGCGCAACGCGTACTACATCTGCAAGTGCATCTTCCGGTACGGCCCCGGGTTCATCCAGGTACGTGACCGGCGCTACGGCGAGCTGCGCCGCTTCACCATCGACGAACCGGACTACCACGAAGCCATCGCGACCCTTGTCGACGGTGCCCGCGCCGACGCGATCGCGGGGCCGATCCTGGACGACCTCATGGACGAGACCCTCGTCCTCCGTTTCGGCGACCACCTCTGGTGGGCCCCGTACCGGGTCCGCCGCTGGTCGGAGGCACCGCTGGTGATCTGATCCCCGGGTCGACTCCGCCCGGACGGTTGCGGGGGAAAACCGGGTGCGGCCGTTCGCACCGGCCTGGGATCATCCCGGGATGGTCCACCGACTCGAACCCCTGGTCATCCGGCACACCCATCGCATCCCCTGCCCCACAGGACCCGTCGGGGAAGGCGCCGTCGCGGCGCAGCAGTTCGACGCCGCGTTGATGTCCGTGGGCTTCAAGCTCTCGGCCGAGTTGCTCGCCCACTTGTCGGGGCTCTCCGAGGGCGCCGTCGTCGAGACCGCCGTACGGACGCTGGGCATCGTCCGGGAGATGGTCGGCGACCACGTCCGGCACAACGCGTACTTCATCGATTTCCCCGCCAACGTCCCGAACACTTTCGACTTCTGGATGCGGTGCATCCGGAACGCGCTCGCCGACGACACCACGCGCGCGAGCACGCTGGAGCAGCTGAGCGCCGGTGTGGTGAACCTGCTCACCCTCCCGTCGTACGGAAACGTCCGGCACACCTACGCCGAGATGCTCGCCCACCACGACGAGCTGATCGACGCCGCGGGGGACCGTGTGACGGTCCTGCACCTGGGCGGTGCCCTCGACGCCGAAATCACGTCCCTCTACCTGGCGTTGGCCGGCAGCACCACCCCGCTCGGCGAGGACGGCCTGCACGACCTGGGGGTTCTCGCCGGCCACTGCGCCGACGGGCCGCCGCCCGAGGAGATCCCCGTACGGGAGAACCGCGCCGTGGTCAACCACGCCCGGCTGATGGCCGGTGCGGGCCTGCTGCTGGACACGGTCACCGATGTACTCCGTCTGGCGTGCGCGCTTGTGGGGGGCGACGTCACGCTGCGGGAGCCGACGCGGCTGCGCACCGTGCCCCGATCGGTGCGCCGGGCGCTGCTCGCGGGCCTGGACGCGGTCGTCGCCGCGTCGCCGGCCAAGCTCGCCGACGTACACGCCCACCGCGAGCGGTGGAAGCGGCTCGGCGAGCGGCTCCACCCGCACGGGTACCCGCAATGGCCGCACGCGGCCGACGTGTTCGCCGTCGCCCGCGGCGAGAAAACGGCGCGCTCCCTGGACAGCCGGGTCGAGGACCTGCTCGCCCGGGGCGACACCGCCGCCGCGGTCGAGCTGTTGAAAGCCGCACCGGGAAAGCTCTTCCGATCCCTGGACCATTTGCTGCGCGACTCCTTCACCCAGGACGAGCGCGACGTCGTCGTGGCCGCCGCCGAGCAGGTCGTCCCCGAGGTCTCCGGCCGGGTCGTGCTGTCCGTGCGTCAGCACCTGCACAACCGTGAGCGGGAGACCGGCGAGCAGCGCGTGTTCGTCAACCGCCTCGGCCGTGCCTGGGTCGCCGAAGACAACCGCCGACCGGTGTACGCGCCCGAGCGCAAGCGGCTGATCGCCGCGCTCGACGCCGAGCTGCGCCGCCGGCTGCCCGCCGCGGCCCACCTGTTGATCGACCCGGACGTCCTGGACGTGGCGTTGCCACTGAGCGGCAACGCCACCGCGTCCGGGCTCGGCGTGCTGCCGCGCGGCTCGGTGTCCCGCGTCGACGGAGAACTGCTGCGCTTCTTCGTGTACTGGAAGCAGAGCGAGCACTCCACCGACTACGACCTGTCGGCAGCGCTCCTGAACGCCGATTACTCGACCGCCTCCTGGCTGTCGTACACCCATCTGCGCGGGGTCGAGGGCGAGCACTCCGGCGACATCACGAACGCGCCGGACGGAGCCTCGGAGTTCATCAACCTGCGTCTGGGCGCTGTGCGCGCCGCTTGCATCGTTCCGCAGATCAACATCTTCTCCGGAGAGGGCTTCGAGGAGGTCGAGGAGTCGTTCTTCGGGTTCATGCTGCGCGAGGGCGAGCAGAAGGGACGCCCGTTCGAGCCGCGCACGGTACGCATGAAGTCGGAACTGCGCGGTCCGGGCCGGGTCGCCCTGCCGCTGGTCTTCCTGCGCGGTTCCGACGGCCGGTGGCGCGCCAAGTGGCTGAACCTCTACCTGAAGGGGACTCCGTCGTCGAACAGGGTCGAGGGCAACCGGGTGACGGTCGCGACGCTGCTGCGCGCCATCGTCGAGCGCGAGCAGCTCACCGTGCGCCACCTCACGGAGCTGATGACCGGCAGCGCGACGACCGTCACCCTGTGGGACGGCGAGACGGTTCCGGCGGGACCCGTCACCTACATCGGCCTGGAGCGCCCCGCCGGGCTGCACCCGGGGTCGCGGATCGTCACTCCCGAAAACCTGCGTGACCTGATCCCCGCCTGACTGTTAGCGTGTCCGTGGCGAGGCCATGAAGGGGCTTCCTTCTCCACACTCCTTGAAATTAGTCCCTTCGCTTTCCTCGCCACCGACTTGAGGCCTCCGGCCGCCCCGCCTGTACGCGGGACGGCGGGAGGCCTTTCGCGTGAATCGCTGGGAGAAGCCGCTCGCCGTGTACGTGTTCACCTCATCCGCCCGCACCCGCCGCCTGTTCGAGCAGTACACCTCATCCGGCGCCGTGGTACACGACGCCGGCCTCATCCACGTCGCCGCCACGGGCCTGCCGTTCGGCGGTGTGGGCGCCGGCGGCATCGGCGCCCATCACGGCGTGTACTCCTGGCGAGCCTTCTCCCACCTCAAGCCCGTCGTGCACAAGCCCCTCACGTGGGACACCCTCCGCCTGGCGCAGCCACCGTTCACCCGGCGCGGGCTGCGCCTCGTCAAGCGCCTGATGTGACGCGGACAGAGAGCCTGTCGTAACCCCCTGCCCGGCGACATGGCCACAAGTCGACTTGTGAGAAGGCATTCGTGAGTCGGAACGACCTGTACACGTCTCCAGCCCGGGTGCGGAGGCCGGCTCTGCCCGAGGGGGCTGGTCGGAACGCGCCGGGTCATGGCAAGATCCAAGGAGCGCCACAGCCCGACCCAGTGAGGGGATATCAGGCATGTCCGAGAAGCCGCAGACCCTGCCGGAACCGAGCGGACTGACGCTCGTCGGGGCCCCAGACAGCAGCCCGGCCCTGATCGGCGAAGCGACGGACGACGACATCCTGGGCACGCTCAGCCTGCGCTACGTGGGCGGTACGCCCGTTCTCGTCTCCACGGGTGGGACCCTCGTTCCCGCGCGACTGCCGGTCGTGGACGGGCAAGGACGGCTCATCGGCACGTACGAGATGCCGGACCCGCAAGGCGCTCCGGCCGTCGCCAGGGCCGGCGGGCATCAGGTCGGCCTGGCCCTCGAACTGGAGCAGTAGCCCCGCCTGCCGGCCTCCGCGACCTGCTCCGGTCCCTGGAGGAGCAGGTACCGCGGAACCGGACGACGGCCCGGGGCCGCCGCTCCGGCCCTGACCGCGCGGTGGGACCGGACTTCCTCCGGGGCGGCGTTCGGCCGAGGGGTGGCCTGTGCGCTTCCGGGAAGAGCGCGGCTTCCACGACACCGCAGACCCCTGGGAGCAGCCGCGGCACTCCTGCCAGGAGAACCCGTCCTGAGGTTCGTACGGGTTTCGCTTCCTCCGGCCTCCTCGAAGCCGAGGCCTTCCCGCACGCTCCCACCAGTACGCGACTGCCGTCAGCGTGCGGCGAGCCGCTCCAGCAGGGCAGCGCTTCGCGCCAACAACGCCCGCTCCTCTGGCGTGAGTTCCGCTTCGATGGCCTGCGCGAGCCAGCCGACTCGGCGGCCGCGCTCCGCTTCGAGCGCCGCCCGGCCCGCGTCCGTCAGCTCGACCAGTGACTTGCGGCCGTCCGTGGGGTGCGCACGGCGCGTGATCAGGTTCTGTTCCATGAGGAGCCCCACCGCCCGCGCCATCGACTGGGGGCGTACGCGCTGATCGGCGGCGAGGTCGCTGGTGGTCATGGCGCCGTCGCGGTCGAGTGCACCGAGCACCGCGACCTGGCCCAGCGGGATGCGGTCCTCGTGTGTGACGCGTCGGGTGAGCTTGCCCATCGCGGTGCGCAGTTCGGCGGCGATGGCGGCGGCTTCCGAGGTGGGCATAGGGCACTTTACCCCGCTGATCGGCACAGCTGTGCACCTGACCTGCACAGCAATGCTGTACAGCCAAACTGAGCAGCATTGCTGTAGGTTTATTGCTGTCGGGCTCAGCGCCAGCGTTGTCGCAGCCGGGGCCACGGCACACGACAACGGGAAGGAATCTCAATGATCGTGTCAAGCCGCCTGCGTGACTGGCGGGGCGGAGGTGAACAGCCTCTTGTCACGCAGCATCGCCCAGAGCACGTCGACCCGGCGGCGGGCAAGCGAGAGCAGGGCCTGGGTG
>NZ_JAPNLK010000120.1 GCF_026627505.1 Streptomyces sp. H27-H5
CTTCCTGCCCTCAGGCCTGCCCTTCGGCAGTCCCGAGGACTGCCTCGACTGCGCCTGCTACCTCTACCTCGGCGACCAGCCGACCTGACCAACACCCCTCCACGAACTTTCGCGGTGCAGCACTAGAACCCGAGGAAAAGCATGGCAACGACCACACCCGACGGTGTGCGGGAAAGCGGCCGATCGGAGACCACGTCCGACGGCACGCCCATGACGCACCCGCAGATCATGAAGGCCCTGTCCGGGCTGATGCTCGGCATGTTCGTGGCGATCCTGTCGTCCACGATCGTCTCCAACGCCCTGCCCCAGATCATCAGTGATCTCGGCGGCACCCAGGCCTCCTACACCTGGGTCGTCACCGCCGCTCTGCTGTCGATGACGGCCGCGACCCCGCTCTGGGGCAAGCTGTCCGACCTCTTCAGCAAGAAGCTGCTGGTCCAGATATCCCTGGTGATCTACGTCCTCGGCTCCGTGGTCGCGGGCCTGTCCCAGAACACAGGCATGCTCATCGCGTGCCGCGTGGTCCAGGGCATCGGCGTCGGCGGCTTGTCCGCCCTCGCCCAGATCGTGATGGCCGCGATGATCTCCCCGCGCGAGCGCGGCCGCTACAGCGGCTACCTCGGTGCGGTGTTCGCCGTGGCCACCGTCGGCGGGCCGCTGCTCGGCGGCGTCATCACCGACACCGACTGGCTCGGCTGGCGCTGGTGCTTCTACGTCGGCGTGCCCTTCGCGATCATCGCGCTGATCGTGCTCCAGAAGACGCTGAAGCTCCCGGTGGTCCGGCGCGACGTCAAGGTGGACTGGCTGGGCGCCTTCCTGGTCAGCGGCGCCGTGTCGCTGCTGCTGATCTGGGTCACCCAGGCCGGCGACTCGTACGACTGGATCTCCTGGACCAGCCTGGCGATGACCGCCGGTTCGGTGGCCCTCGGCGCGCTCTTCGTCCTCGTCGAATCCCGCGCGAGCGACCCGATCATCCCGCTGCGGCTGTTCCGCAACAAGACCATCACCCTGGCCTCGGCGGCCTCCCTGTTCGTCGGCATCGCCATGTTCTCGGGCACGGTCTTTTTCAGCCAGTTCTTCCAGTTGGCCCGCGGCGAGTCCCCCACGATGTCCGGAATCCTCACGATTCCGATGATCGGCGGGCTCTTCGTCTCCTCCACTCTTTCCGGTGCGGTGATCACCAAGACCGGCAAGTGGAAGGCCTGGCTCGTCGCCGGCGGCGTGCTGCTGACCGCCGGACTCGGACTGCTGGGCACCCTGCGGTACGACACCCCGTACTGGCACATCGCGATCCACATGGCGCTGACCGGACTCGGTCTCGGCATGATGATGCAGAACCTGGTCCTCGCCACCCAGAACCAGGTGGCCCCCGAGGACCTGGGCTCCGCCAGCTCCGTCGTCACCTTCTTCCGGTCGCTCGGCGGCGCCGTGGGCGTCTCGGCGCTCGGCGCGGTCATGGCCAACCGGGTCACCCACTACGTCCAGGACGGGCTGACCGCCCTCGGGCCGAAGGCCGCCGCGATGGGCCACGGAGGCACCGCCGGCGGCGGGATCCCCGACCTCGACACGCTGCCCGCGCCGTTCCGTACGGTGATCGAGTCCGCCTACGGGCACGGCGTCGGTGACGTCTTCCTGTACGCCGCCCCGTTCGCCCTGCTCTCCCTGCTCCTGGTGCTGTTCATCAAGGAGGTCGCCCTGAAGTCGAAGCCGGCCGCCCACGCGCCCATGGCCGAGAGCGCCCCGCAGGCCCCGGCGACCACGTCGATCAAGGCCTGACCCGCCCGGTCCCCCACGTACGCGAAGCTCCGGCAGGGCTGTTGCCCGGCCGGAGCTCCGCGCGTTCCGGGGTCGGTCCGCGGCCCCCGCGGCGGTCGGATCAGGACGTGCCGGTGGCGCCGGAAGCGGGGGTCAGGTCGTAGAAGGTGGCGCCGCCGACCGTTTCGGCCTTGAAGTTGGCCTTCACCCAGGTCTCGATGGCGCTGCTCGCGCCACCACCGGGGCCGCCGCCCATCCGGGTCGTGCCCGGACCCTGGGCCGTGCCGTCGTCCTCGGTGCCGGCCCGGCCGGTGGAGCCGCCCTGGCCGGTGGAGCCCTGGCCGATGAACCAGTGGATCTTGCCGGCCTTCACGTACGCCTTGAACTGCTCCAGGGTCGGGGAGGGGTCACTCCCGTTGAAGCCGCCGATCGGCATCACGGGCACGCCCGAGGCGAGCTGGTAACTCGCCGCGTTCTGCGAGCCGATGGCGGCCGCCGCCCAGGTGTACCGCGAGGCGTCGGCGCGCAGGGCGGCCGTCGCCTCGGCGCTCGCCCGGGTGCCGTTGAGCAGTCCGCCGGCGCCGCCGGGCCCGCCGCCGCCCGGACCGTTCCCGAGCCGCTCGCCGCCTCCGGGCGCCTGGCCGCCGGGACCCCCCTGACCGCCGGGAGCCTGACCGCCGGGGGCCTGGCCGCCGCCGGACACGGTCCCGCCGGGACCGCCCTGGGTACCGCCCTGCGCACCACCCGGGAACCCGCCCTGGGGAGCGCCGCCCTGGCCGCCCTGGCCGAACGCACCGCCGCCCCGGCCGTAGAAGGCCCGCATGCCCGGGCCGCCTCCCGGCCCCCGACCGCCCGCGACCGCCGGGCCGGCGGTGACGATCGAGCCCGTGTGCGGGGTGTTCACCGTCGTCAGGCAGTACGCGAGGGGCCCGGCCAGCGCGGCTGCGAGGCCCACCCCGGCCACCGCGAGCAGGACCGGGCGGCCCAGTCGCGCCGCGAACGGCAGGAGCACCGCCGCTCCGAGGCCGGCGACCAGTACGGTCCAGCGCAGCCAGGGCAGGTACCCCTCGGCGCGGCCCAGCAGGACGAAGGCCCACCAGGCGGTGAGCGCGAGGGTTCCGGCGAGGGTGAGGGAGGCCGCGCGGCTGCCCCGTTCCTCCCACAGGACGGCCACGCCCATGCCGACCAGCGCGGCCACGAAGGGGGCCAGGGCGACGGTGTAGTACTCGTGGAAGATGCCCTGCATGTAGCTGAAGACCACCGCGGTGATCAGCAGCGATCCCCCCCAGGCCAGGAAGGCCGCGCGGGCCATCCCCTCCAGCGAGTCGGCGGCCCGGCGGGCGCGCCAGGTGATCACCAGGCCCGCCACCAGCAGTACCAGGGCGGCCGGCAGCAGCCAGGAGATCTGTCCGCCGATGTTGCCCGCGAAGAGCCGGTCGATGCCGGTCTCGCCCCAGCCGCCTCCGCCACCGCCGCCACCGCCGGGGCGACCGCCCCCGCCGACGCTGCCGGTCTCGTTGCCGTTGATCCGGCCGAGGCCGTTGTAGCCCAGGGTCAGTTCCAGGAAGGAGTTGTTCTGCGAGCCGCCGATGTACGGGCGGGAGGCCGCCGGCCACAGCTCGACGACGGCCACCCACCAGCCGCCGGCCACCACCATCGCCAGCCCGGAGAGCAGCAGTTGTCCGAGCCGCCTGCGCAGCCCGGTCGGCGCGCAGACCGCGTACAGCAGGGCGAGCGGCGGCAGGATCACGAAGGCCTGGAGGGTCTTCGTCAGGAACGCGAACCCGACCGCGACACCCGCCCAGACGAGCCACTTGGTGTGCGCCCCGTCGAGGGCCCGCAGCACGCAGTACACCGTGACCGTCAGGAGCAGGGTCAGCAGCGCGTCGGGGTTGTTGAAGCGGAACATCAGCGCGGCGACCGGGGTCAACGCGAACGCGGCCCCGCCGATCAAGGCCGCCGCGGGCCCGAACTGGCGGCGCACGGAGGCGTACAGGACGGCGGTGGTTCCCACACCCATCAGGGCCTGGGGAACGAGGATCTGCCAGGCCCCGAGCCCGAACAGCCGGACGGACAGCGCCATCGGCCACAGGGCGGCCGGGGGCTTGTCGACGGTGATGGAGTTCCCCGCGTCCGAGGACCCGAAGAAGAAGGCCTTCCAGCTCTCCGAGCCCGCCTGGACGGCGGCGGAGTAGAAGGAGTTCGCGTAGCCGGAGGCGCCCAGGTTCCACAGCAGCAGCAGGCCGGTCGCGAGCAGCAGGACGACGTACGCGGGACGTTCCCAGCGCGGCCTGCCGATCACGACGTCGACCGCGGCGGGCGGGGAGGACGGGAAGAGGGGGACTGCTGCCGTGGTCATCGGTTGTCGTCCTTCGCGGGAGTGCCGCGCCGCTCGGGGAACACCCAGGCGCGGAAGAGCAGGAAGCGCAGCACGGTGGCGGCGAGGTTGGCCGTGATCAGGACGGCGAGTTCGATGCCGTGGGCCGGCTCGGTGGTGGCCGCGCCGAGCGCGGCCAGGGAGCCGCTGGTCAACGCCAGGCCGATGCCGAACACGACCAAGCCCTGGGCCTGGTGGCGCACGGCCCGGGCGCGGCCGCGCACGCCGAAGGTGAGCCGGCGGTTCGCGGCGGTGTTGGCCACGGCCGACAGCAGCAGCGCGGCGGCGTTGGCGGCCTGCGGCCCGACCGAGGAGCGGAAGGCAGAGTAGAGCAGCAGGTAGAGCAGCGTGCTCAGCAGCCCGACGGCGCAGAAGCCGAGGAGCTGCCGGGCCAGCCCGCGCGGTACCTCGGGCAGGGCGGTCCGGTCGCGCGGATCGTCCCCGAAGGGACGGGCGAGCCGGTCCAGTGGCAGCGCCCCGATGGCCAGCGCGCGACCCACCCGCCACATGCCCCGGAGGTCCTCGGCGGCCGTGCGGGCGATGTGGACGGTGGTGTCGGGGTCGTCGACCCAGTCCACCGGCACCTCGTGGATCCGCAGCCCGGCCCGCTCGGCGAGGACGAGCAGCTCGGTGTCGAAGAACCAGCCGGTGTCCTCCACCAGCGGCAGCAGCCGTTCCGCGACCTCCCGCCGGATCGCCTTGAACCCGCACTGGGCGTCGCTGAAGCGGGCGGAGAGGGAGGAGCGGAGCAGCAGGTTGTAGGCGCGGGAGACGAACTCGCGCTTCGCGCCGCGCACCACGCGCGAGGAGCGGGCGAGGCGGGTGCCGATGGCGAGGTCGGAGTGGCCCGAGATCAGCGGGGCGACCAGCGGCAGCAGCGCGTTGAGGTCGGTGGACAGGTCCACGTCCATGTACGCGAGCACGGGTGCCTCGGAGTGGGACCACACGGTGCGCAGGGCGCGGCCCCGGCCCTTCTCCTCCAGCCGGGTGCTGCGTACGCCCTCGACGGCGGCGGCGAGGCCGGCCGCGACCTCGGGGGTGCGGTCGGTGCTCGCGTTGTCGGCGATGGTGATCCGGAACGGGTACGGGAAGGTGCGGGTGAGGTGCTCGTGGAGCCGGCGCACACACGGTCCGAGGTCCTTCTCCTCGTTGAACACCGGGATCACCACGTCGAGTACGGGCACACCGGGCACGGGCGCCAGGGGCGCGCGGGCCGGGAGGGCTCCGGGGCCGGGAGAGGTGTCGGTTGGCATGCACCGACAGTCGCCGGTGGGGCTGTCACCGTTGTGTGGTGAGCCTGTGCCCCGTCTGTGAGTCCGTGGCGGTCGCGAGCGGCAGCCGTACCTCGAAGCTGGTGCGACCCGGCCGGCTGTGTACGTCGACCTGTCCCCCGTGGGCCGAGACCACGGCCTGGACGATGGCGAGCCCGAGACCGGTGGAGCCCGCCGACCTGGAGCGGGAGGCGTCGCCGCGCGCGAACCGCTCGAAGACGTGGGGGAGGAGTTCGGAGGGGATGCCGGGCCCGTCGTCCTCGACCAGCAGCCGGACGGCGGATGTTTCACGTGAAACGTGCGCGGTGACGGTGGTGCCGGGCGGGGTGTGGGTGCGGGCGTTGGCGAGGAGGTTGACCAGGACCTGCTGGATGCGGGCCGGGTCGGCGCGGATCGGCGCGGGCTCGTCGGGGAGGTTCAACCGCCAGTGGTGCGCGGGACCGGCGGCCCGGGCGTCACTGACGGCGTCCACGACGAGCGGGGCCAGATCGGTGTCCGTGGCTCCCGTGGACAGCGGGCGCCCGGCGTCCAACCGGGCCAGGAGCAGCAGGTCTTCGACGAGGCCGGTCATCCGGGTGGCCTCGGACTCGATCCGGCCCAGCGCGTGCCGGGTGTCGGGGCCGGGCTGCTCGTGACCGCGCCGGGTCAGTTCGGCGTAGCCGCGGATGGAGGCCAGCGGGGTACGCAGCTCGTGGCTGGCGTCGGCGACGAACTGGCGGACCCGCATCTCGCTCTGCTGTCGGGCGGTGAGGGCGGAGGAGACGTGGCCCAGCATCCGGTTCAGGGCCGCGCCGACCTGCCCCACCTCGGTGCGGGGGTCGGCCTCCGCGTCGGGAACGCGTTCGTGCAGGGCGGGTTCACCGCTGTGCAGGGGGAGTTCGGAGACCCGGGTGGCGGTGGCGGCGACCCGGTGCAGGGGGCGCAGGGCGACGCCGACGAGCGCCTGACCCGCGAGGGAGGCGGCGATCAGCCCGGCCAGGGTGACGAAGACCTCCACCGCGACCAGGGTGTGGACGGTGGAATCCACGTCGCTGAGCGGGAAGCCGAGTACGAGGCTGCCGTCGGGGGAGGTCAGCACCCGGTAGCCGCCGAGCTGCGGCAGTTCCACGTCGGTCGGGTCGGACCCGCCCGGGGCGGACACGTGGGCGGCCTGCTCCAGCGCCGCCGTCTGGCCGTCGGTGAGCGGCTGGCGGTGGTCGAGGTCGGGACCCCCCACGGCCGCGCTGCGGGCGGTGCCGATGACCTTCCCGTCGGAGTCGAGCCGGATCCCGGCGGCGCCGAGGGGGCTGCCGGGGGCCAGGACGAATCCCAGGCTGTTCTCGCGGGCGGCCTTGCCGGCGCCGGGCCCGCGGAGCGCCATGTCGAGGGAGACCCGCAGCTGGTCGTCGAGCTTGTCGACCAGGTTCTCGCGCAGCGCGAGCGTGGTGACGGTGCCGATGGCCGCGCCGACGACGGCGATGAGCGCCACCGCCGACAGGACGAGTCGGGTCCGCAGCGACCACGGCCGGCGGGGCCGGCCACCTCGTCGCAGTCGACGTACGGGCACTACTCGGCCGGCTTGATCAGGTAGCCGGCGCCGCGGCGGGTATGGATCATCGGGGGCCATCCGGGGCCGCTCTCCAGCTTCCGTCGCAGGTAGGAGATGTACAGCTCGACGACGTTGGCCTGGCCGCCGAAGTCGTAGGACCACACCCGGTCCAGGATCTGCGCCTTGCTGAGCACGCGGCGCGGGTTGCGCATCAGGTAACGCAGCAGCTCGAACTCGGTGGCGGTCAGATGGACCTCCCGGCCGTCCCGGGTGACCTCGTGGCTGTCCTCGTCGAGCCGCAGGTCGCCCACGACCAGGACGGATCCCCCGCGCGCGGCCTGCGCCGCGCCGGAGCGCCGGACCAGGCCGCGCAGCCGGGCCACGACCTCCTCCAGGCTGAACGGCTTGGTGACGTAGTCGTCGCCGCCCGCCGTCAGGCCCGCGATCCGGTCCTCGACGGAGTCCTTGGCGGTCAGGAACAGCACCGGGACCTGGGGGAGCTCCCGGCGGAGCCGGCCGAGTACGGCCAGCCCGTCCATGTCCGGGAGCATGATGTCGAGCAGCACCACGTCGGGGCGGAACTCGCGGGCCGCGCGGACCGCGCCCGCCCCGTCCCCGGCGCTGCGGACCTCGCAGCCCTCGTAGCGCAGGGCCATGGACAGCAGTTCGGAGAGCGCGGCCTCGTCGTCGACCACGAGCACCCGGCAGGGGCTGCCGTCGGGCCGGACGAGGGCCGTGTGATTGCCGGTGGACGTGGACGCGTGTGAGGTGGTCGTCGCAGTCATGCCCACACGCTGACCGAGGCCTCTGAGAGCGTTCTTGCGCCTACCTGTGAATTTCCTGAGAAACGCCCGCCCGCACCGCCCGCCGGAGCCCGAAACGGGCGCAACCGGGGGATGCGGGGCGGATCGGGCGGGTGCGGGCCGGGCGTCGCCGTCGGACCGGCGGGGCTCAGGGCAGCCGGAACAGCCGGGCTCCGTTGTCGTGGCAGACCGCGCGCAGCCAGTCGTCCCCGAGGCCGAGGCGCTCCAGGGCCGCGAGCTGGTGCTCGTAGGGGTAGGGGATGTTCGGGAAGTCGGTGCCCAGCAGGATCCGGTCGCCGAGGTCGACGAGCCGCCCCAGGTCCCCGGCCGGGAAGCCGCTGAACTGCTCGGAGAAGTCGGTGAAGGACATGGTGGTGTCCAGCCGGACCTCGCCGTACCGCTCGGCGAGGTCGAGGAAGTCGGCGTACTCGGGCATCCCCATGTGCGCGATCACCAGGGGCAGCCGGGGGTGGCGGGCCAGCAGCCGGGCGACGGGTTCGGGCCCGGTGTGCTTGCCGGGCACGGGTCCCGAGCCGCAGTGGATCACGATGGGGATCCCGGCCTCCGCCAGCAGCCCCCAGACCGCTTCGAGCCGGTCGTCGTTCGGGTCGTACCCGCCGACCTGGAGGTGCGCCTTGAAGACCCGCGCCCCGGCCTCGACGGCCCGGGCGGCGTACGCCGCCGCCCCGTCCTCCGGGAAGAAGGTCGCGGTGTGCAGGCAGTCGGGGGTCCGCGCGGCGAAATCGGCGGCCCAGGCGTTCAGCCAGGCCGCCATCGCCGGCTTGTGCGGGTAGAGCATGGCGGTGAAGGCGCGCACCCCGAACCGCCGGAGCAGCGCGACCCGCTGCTCCTCCTCGTGCCGGTAGGTGATCGGCCACTCGACGCCGGTCAGCGGGCCGACCGCGTCGAAGTAGTCCCACACCTTGTCCAGGACCCGCTCGGGCATGAAGTGGGTGTGCACGTCGACCAGTCCGGGCAGCCCGAGCCGCTCCCGGAAGACGCGCACCGCCTCCGCCGTCGCCTCCTCCGCCGTTTCCCCGGAGGCCGGGTCGGTGGTCGGCTCGTTGGTGGGCGCGGGCCTCGGCTCGATGGGCGGCTCGGGGCTCGGCTCAGTGCTCGGCGCGGACAAATCCGTGGCTCCGTTCGACGGTCGCGACGTGCAGGGTGTAGCTCTCGTACCAGTCCTCGCGGCCCCGCCGCATGGCCGCCCGGTGCTCCCGGTCCTCGCGCCAGGCCGTCAGCGACTCCTCGTCGCGGAAGTAGGCGACGGTGATGCCGAGACCGCCCGGGGTGCGCGCGGACTCGTGGCCGAGGAGGCCGGGGTTGGCCGCGACCAGCTCGCCCATCCGGGCGCCCGTCTCCGGGTAGTCGCTCTCGTCGGCGGTGCGGACATCGGTGAAGACGGCCATCAGGTACGGCGGTTCGAACGCCGGTACGGGCTGGATGTTCATGCCCACCACCCTCTGCGGCGGGCCCCCGGGATGTCCACAGGAAAGCCGTCCACGAGGCCAAAGGGATCCAAGACTTGACCATGGACGGCCGGCGCGACCTTCACGACGGGCACCTCGGCCGAGGCTGCTGGCCCGCGCCCGTCAGAACAGCCCTTCCTGCCCGACCTCCGGGGACGGCGGCGCGACAACGGCCGTCGGCACCTCCACACCGCCGTCCTCCCGCGGTGCGACCAGCTCCCAGCCGGCGAGCAGTCGGGCGTCCACCACCAGCCCGTCCGCGAAGTGCAGATCCGGTCCGGCCGCGCCCACGAGGGTCCCCGTCACCGTCCCGTCGGGCACCATCTCGGTGACCACCCGTGCGGGTTCGGGCAGCGTGTCGAGGCCGAACGGGACGGCGTGGTCGACGACTTCGCAGCCCAGCCGCTCCAGCGACTCCGGCCATCCCGGCAGGGCCGCGGCCCGGGCGTGCAGCTCGGCCACCTCCCCGGCCCGCTCCGCGCGCGGCGGCAGGTGGGCCCGTACGGCGCGCTTGCGGGCGTACGCGATCCGATCGGGCACCCCGAGGGCGGCCCGCAGGAGTTCCTCGGTGCGCCGGGTCGCCATCAGCGGCCCGCGCCCGAGCCAGGCCCAGGTCACCGCGCCCTGCTCCAGCAACCGGGCCGGGCCGCGCTCCTCGGCGGTGATGCCGACCTTGAGCAGGCCGGGGCCGAACCACGCCAGGTACACCCGGTACGTGCGCGGATCGGCGACGTTGGTGTCGGCGGCCACCGAGAAGGACCGGTCCAGCCGGGCGCACTCGGGACACTGGGAGCTCCCCGCCCGGCCCGGCACCGGTCGGCCGGTCGGGCACGGGGTCCGCCTGCCGGCCCGCCACACACCCAGGCAGTGCCGCTCGCCCCGGGCGGCGAAGGCCAGCCGGTGCCCGTACCCGAGCACGCCGACGCGCTCCCCGCGCTCGGGCCCGTACCAGCCGATGGACGGGCCGCCGTCCTTCCAGCGGATGCCGGTGCACCACCAGGTCACAGCGGGAGCGGCCGTTCGAAGAAGGTGTCCAGGACGACGGTGGCCTGCGTTCCGCTGACCCCGTCGATGGCGTAGAGGCGGCGCAGTACGTCCTGTAGCTGCACGGTGGTGGCGGAGCGGACCTTGACCAGCACCGACGCGCTGCCGGCGATGACGTGCGCCTCCTGGATCTCCGGGATCGCGGCGAAGGCCTCCGCCGAGTCTCCCATCCAGGCGTTGGAGTCGACCATCACGTAGGCCAGCACCCCGCTGCCCACGGCGGCCGGGTCCACGTCGACCGTGGTCCGCCGGATCACTCCGCGCTCGCGCAGTTTCCGTACGCGCTCGTGCGTGGCGCCGGCCGAGAGGCCGACGGCCGCGCCGAGGGCCGCGTAGGACTGGCCCGCGTCCTGCTGGAGGCGCAGGACGAGCGCCCGGTCGATGTCGTCCACGCGATCTTCCTCTCATGTGCCCGTCGGGCCTTGCGAAGACGGTACCTGATCCTGCAATCTCACCATCACACCGAACATCATTCGGCCAAGCAAGCATCAGGGGGAACCGTGTCAGCTATCGCAGACCTCGACCTGTACGAGATTCTGGACGATCGTTTCCGCACGGGCCGTTGCGCCAACGGCGACGTGCGCCTGGAGCGCCTGTACGACGACTGCCGCTGGGCGGAAGGACCGCTCTACCTGCCCGCCTGGCGGCAACTCGTGTGGAGCGACATCCCCAACGACCGCATGCTGCGCTGGGACGAGGCGACCGGCGCCGTCTCCGTCTTCCGCTCCCCGGCCGGCCACTCCAACGGCAACACCCTCGACCGCGAAGGCCGCCTGATCACCTGCGAGCAGGGCAACCGGCGCGTCACCCGCACCGAACCGGACGGCAGCCTCACGGTCCTGGCGGACCACTGGGACGGCAAGCGTCTCAACAGCCCGAACGACGCGGTCGTGCGCTCGGACGGCTCCGTCTGGTTCTCCGACCCGGACTTCGGCATCACCAACGACTACGAGGGCCACCGCGCCCCGAGCGAGATCGGCGCCTGCAACCTCTACCGCGCCGACCCCGCGACGGGCGAGGTCCGGCTGGTCGCGGACGGCTTCCTGGGCCCGAACGGCCTCGTCTTCTCCCCGGACGAGAGCGAGCTGTACGCCGCCGACACCCGCGCGGGCCACATCCGCGCCTTCAAGGTCACCGACGACGGGACCCTGACCCACGACCGGGTGTTCGCCGTCTGCCCCTCCGTGGACAACATCCGCTTCGACGACCAGGGCCGGCTGTGGGCGGCGGCCATGGCGGACGGCGTGCGCTGCCACGCGGCGGACGGCACCCTGATCGGCCGACTCCGCGTTCCGGAGCCGGTCTCGAACATCACCTTCGGCGGCCCCAAGAACAACCGCCTCTTCATCACCGCCACCACCTCGCTGTACTCCCTGGTGATGTCGGTGACCGGCCTCCCCCGCGTGGCCCGCTGAACCCCGCCGCGCACGGGAGCGCACGGCACGGACGCACCCGGCGCCCGACCAACGGCCTACCGGGCGACGAACTGCGTCAGGATCGCCTGCACCTCGTAGATGTCGACGCCCTTGGTGAAGGTCTTCTCCACCGCGGGCGTCGTGCCGCCCGATATCCAGATCTTCAGCTCGGCATCGAGATCGAAGTGACCGGCGGTCTCCACCGAGAAGTGCGTGATGCTGCGGTAGGGGATGGAGTGGTACTCCACCTTCTTGCCCGTGATGCCCTGCTTGTCGACGAGCACCAGCCGCCGATCGGTGAACAGGATGGTGTCGCGGATCAGGAGGTACGCGGCGTGCACCTGCTCCCCCTGGCCCAGCAGCCGCTGGTAGTCCCGCTGCGCCGACACCGGATCGACGGTGTGCGCGTTCCCGAACAGGCCCATGGAACTTCCCTTCGAAGACTCAACGACCCTCGAAAGGCTAGCCGGCCCCTCCCCGCCCGACGTCGTCCACCAGACCGACCCCCACCCGGAGATCCCCCGGAGACACCGAGGCCCGGGAAACGCGAGAGGCCCTCAGGATTTCTCCTGAGGGCCTCTGGCCTGCTGTGCACTCGGCAGGATTCGAACCTGCAACCTTCTGATCCGTAGCTCTAGCCAGCCCGGTCAGGACCGGTCATACCAGCCAGTTCAGGGCCTATCTGAGCCGTTTCCATTCGGGGACGGTTGGTGTGGTTGCGGTACACCGCTGCTGTACGGCCCTTCCACCGGCTCCGTTTGCCGCCCGGTTGACGGGTGGGCTGAACCTCCGCCCTCCGCCGCAAACAACCTGCGTCGACGGCGGGCATTTAACATTCGCCGCAAAACAGACGGTCGCTCAATCTTCGCAACATCTAGATCTATGCGCGCCGCACTCTCAAAAAGGTCGATTGCGGGACCCATCGCCAAGATTGCCTCGTAGACCTCGCCTGTAGTTCCGCGAGTTGACTCCACAGCCCCAGTTGCATCCCAAGAGAAATCAAACATTCGCTTCGCCACCGATGGCGCGAATCCCTCAGAAAGAATTGATATCTCGGCGATTAGGTGCTCCGCCTCCTCATTAAGGCTGAAAGCCCGCTCAAGGGCCTCCTGCACGATCTCCAAGCTGGTCGCATCGAAAATCGACACATCACCCGTGTCCGGCGGAACATCGCTGGCCTGGGTGATCGTGAAGGCCGTTCGACCCAGCTCTCGTAGACGCTGACGTTCCACATCCGAGGGCAGCATCGCGGCAGCGCTGTACAGAATCCTCTTGACCTCGTTCATCTTGTAAAGGAGGTCCTTGAAGGCGCGAAACCGATCCGCATGCCACCGGCGATCATCATCAGCGGTTCGCCTTTCCCTCTCCGCCCGACGCTGCAAGATCTGAGTCATGATGGCGGC
This sequence comes from Streptomyces sp. H27-H5, assembly GCF_026627505.1. Taxonomy (GTDB): domain Bacteria; phylum Actinomycetota; class Actinomycetes; order Streptomycetales; family Streptomycetaceae; genus Streptomyces. The sequence goes on from NZ_JAPNLK010000120.1 coordinate 13,066, forward strand.
GGCCAACGTACCTGCAACGCCTAGCGCGGCCAGGGCAAACTGAACGGATGATTGGCTCACGTTCGGAGGCTAACGTCCTCTCATCAGGGACGGGGGCTTTACGTGAAATCCAAAGGCGCACAGAGACTCAACACGGCTGCCACATCTCACCCCCAACTCCCATCCCGTCTGCCGTCGGCCCATGACACGTTGAGCGGGCGCGGTGCCGGGCGTCCAGGTGGAGCGCCCAACTGGACGAACGACCTGGACGCCCGGTGCCGTGTCTGCTCGGCTTGTCCTGGGTCGATGGCAGACGGGATGGGAGTTCCCCGCCTCAACCCTCCACGGGCCGGCACTCGCCAACGGCGCCCCCGCATCCCGGAGCCGGAGGCCCCCGCCGGAGGCATGTCGGTGAGTGATGGCACCGCGGACCCGTAGGGGACTGGCTCATGCCCTTGGGCCTATCCCGCCTTGCAGGGGCGGGCGTCGGCGCAGCGGGGGCGGAGCGGGCCGCAGGCAGGAGCGTCGCCCCGAGCGGAGCCGGGAAGCCCGCCCGGCGGAGCGCAGCGCAGCCGGGTGCCTTGATGAGGTAGAGAAACCTGTAACAGGTCCGTTCTGCTCCTACGGCTGCGCCGCGGCAAGCGCCTCCGCGACGTCGTGCATGGCATCCGTGACGGTGTTGGCTCCCGCTTCCGCGAAGAGAGCCGCCTTGTGAGGCTTGTTGGCGTAGCCAATGACCGTAGTGCCGGCCGCATGAGCCGCTTCGATGTCTGTAAGCGAGTCACCGATCAGCGTGCAGTGCGTGACGTCTACGTGTGCCTGTTCGGCTGCCGTGATGAGCGGGAACGGGTTGGGCTTCATCAAGTGGGGCTGCCCGGAGGGTCGGCCTACGATCGCGGTGACGTACTCCCCGAGGCCATGCGCATCGAGGAAGTATCCAACGCACGCGGCAGAGTTGTTGCTCACAACCAGCACAATGCGTCCGGACGCTCGCGCGGCCTGAAGGGCTTCCGTCGCACCGGGAGTCGGCGGGCCGGCCACTGCCACGGCTTCGATCTCTGCGGCTGTCAGTGCACGCTCGACCTCTTGGCCGATAGCCGCATCGGCTTCATGGGCAATGCGCAGGACTTCGATCGGGTCGTCAGTCTCGGCGGCCTTGGCGCCTGCGGCTTCGTTCTGCGTGGAGAGCAGAGCCGCGAGCTGCTTGGCGACCTCGGAAGCGGGCAGTCCTGCGAAGACATCGCATACGGGGCCGTCGAAGTCGAAGAAGACCACGCGGGCGCTCTCCAGGACTCCTGAGAGCCGGTCGTCATGCGTCAAGGTCGTAGTCCCTTCCGATGGTCTCCCACACGCTGTCGAACCACATGCGGGCCTGCTGGACCTGCTGTGCGCCGCTGGAAGACTCGCCGTCATTGATCGAGTGGTGGAAGAGCGTGGTGTCCTTGCCCACCAGGTCATAGATCTCGATCGTTTCACCCTGGGCGACGACCTTGTTCGGGCGGATCGGGTAGTACCCGAAGAACGAATCCTCGTTGTTGATCACGTAGAGCTTGAAGAACTGCGTGCCGCTGTGGACGCGGACGTCAATCCGGGTCTCGGCGACGAGTCCCAGGTGCCCCAACTCGGCGATGGCGTCACGGATGCTGCGGGTGTAGCTGACCATGATGTCGTGCATGCGGTCGCGTAGCCGCTCGTCGTCCGCTCCGTCGGCCATGCGAACCGGCGCGGCCTGAGGCACGGACATGTCCGGGACGAGTATCCGCATGGCGATGCTCGATGGTGTGAGTCGGCCGACTCGGATCTTGTCCAACGGCTCCTGAAGCGCCCCGTGCAGCGTCTCGCTGGAGAAGCCGGCGAAGTCGATGGTCACGTGATCCTTGGAGAACGCCTGCTCGACGTACGGCCTCAGCCCCGCCGGCCGCTCGGTCCGGTTCCGGACGAACACGCCGCTGCCCTTTCGGGAGACCACCAGCCCCTCGTCTTCGAGGTCGCGCAGTGCGCGCTGGATCGTCGCCCGTGCGAACCCATACAGCTCCGTCAGTTCCTTGTGTGACGGGAGCTTCTCGCCCGGGGCCAGCCGCCGCGTTCGGATAGCAGCACTGAGGCTGCTGGCCACCTGCTCGTAGGGCGCTCGGTCGTCGTCTGGGTCTAGGGGCTGGGGGACGAAGGTCATGGATCGATGGTAGGTGAGCCGGCCTAGGTCAGGACAGTCATGCCAGTCATGTTGTTGACATGGCTAGCCATCTCTCCTACCTTTTAGATGTGACCAACCGGGCTAGCCAAGTTGGTCATCTGGCTTCCTGCTGGCATCTCTGAAGGAGAAACCATGCCGTCGTTCAAGGTGGACACGTCGACCGCCGTGGTGTTCGTCGCCACCGCCCCTACCCCGAAGCTCGTGAGCAAGCAGACCGGTGAGCGCGCCATGGACCGGGAGACCGGTGCTGGGCTGTCAACGGTGGGGCTGCTGATCTCGGACGAGGGGGAGGGCAACCTCTACCAGGTGACCGTCCCGGAGACCGGTCTCCCCGAGGGGCTGACGCCGGGCATGCCGGTGTCGGTGATCGGTCTCAAGGCGCGGGACTGGGAGAACACGTTCAACGGCCAGACCCGGCACGGCATCTCGTTCCGCGCCGTCGCCCTCACCGCCGGCGCCTGATCATGGCCGATCTGACGACCTTATGGGAGGTAGGTCTCCCCCTGGCCGGGGCGGGCGGCGGTCTCGGCTACGCGAAGGCTCGCGCACCGCGCGTGTTCTGGTCCGTGGTCGGGCTTCCGGTGGCGCGGGTGCGGTTCGCGGTCACGTATCGCTCCACGATGGACGTGTGCGGGCTGACGGTACAGCCGTCCCGCCTGCGGGCGTTCCTGGTCCACAACGTCGCCCGGCGCAGTGATGTGCAGCCCGTGCCGCCGAAGATCCGGCGTGTTCGAGGCTCCTCGACCGGCATGCGGGTCACCCTGCGTCTTCCGGCAGGGCTGGAGCCCGCTGATGTGGTCGCGGCTTCCGAACGGCTGCGGCACGCCTGGGGGGTTCACTCCGTCAACGTGGTCGCGACCCGGCCGGGCTTCGTCGAGCTGCGGATGACCGGTTACGACGTACTGCGGCGGGTGAAGATGCCGAGCCGGCTCCCCGCGGGGCCGATGACGGTCCCGGTCGCGCTCCGGGAGGACGGCACCGCGTTCGTTCGGGACTACCTCAAGGTTCCGCACGCTCTGACGCTCGGCGCCAACCAGTCCGGCAAGTCCATGTACCTCCGCAACCTGATCGTCGGTCTCGCCCGTCTGCGGGTCGCCCTGGTCGGCATCGACTGCAAGCGCGGTGTCGAACAGCGCGGATACGCACCGCGTCTGTCGGCGCTCGCCATCACGCCGGACGAGGCCTCAGGGCTCCTGGACGCGCTCGTGGACGAGATGGAAGACCGCTTCGACCTGCTGAGCCATCACGGGGCCGCCGATGTGTGGGCGCTGCCCGAGGCTGTCCGACCGGTGCCGATCGTGCTGCTGGTGGACGAGGTGGCGGAACTGTTCCTCGTGGCCGGTAAGAAGGACGAGGAACGTCGGGACCACATGGTCACGCAGATGATTCGCCTCGGTCAGATGGCCCGCGCGGCCGGCATCTACCTGGAGATCTGCGGCCAGCGGTTCGGGTCCGATCTCGGCAAGGGCGCCACCACGCTTCGGGCCCAGCTCACCGGCCGTGTCGTTCACCGGGTCAACGACAAGCAGACCGCAGACATGGGGCTTGGCGACATCGCCCCGGACGCGGTGGTGGCCGTGACGACGATCCCGCCGGACAAGCCCGGTGTCGCGGTGGCCGGTGACTCCTCCGGCGGCTGGTCCCGGATTCGCACCCCCGAGTTGAGCGCGGACGAAGCCTCTGCGATCTGCGTCCAGTTCGCGCACCTGACCCCGGCCCTTCCGGCTCTCGCCCCGTACCGGCCGGCGGTCCCCGCCGCACCCGCGGGCGCCGGGCCCGTCCCGCTCGTGAAGCCGATTCCGGCGACGGACTAACAACCCCTCTCCCTCGGTCGGCGTGACCGTCTCACGCCAGGTCCCTACCCGAGCCATGCCTGAACCCGAAGGGAACCGCCATGAGCACCGAGAAGAAGCCAGTGGCCCGACGGCCCCGCTCGCCCAAGCCCGTTGCTGCCCCGCCGCCCTGCGTCACCTGCGACGGAACGGGAGAGACCAAAACGGCCGTACGGGTCGGGCGCAAGCGCCGGGAGATCGGCGCCACGCAGACGGGACTTTGCCCGAGCTGCCTGGGGTCCGGCACTCCCTGACCGATTCCGAATTCGCCGGTGCCGGACCCCGCGCTTGGCATCGGCCTCCCCGAAAGGAGGTGGCTCGTGTCCCGCACTCTCCGCCTGGATCCCGTGCTCATCCAGGCCGCCATAGCCGGCGCCCTGTCCTTCGCCCACCTGCACGACCTGGCAGCAGCAGCCGGACAGGACGGCTGGAAGGCATGGGCCTACCCCGTCAGCGTCGACCTGCTGTTGGTCGCCGCCTGGCGCCGGATGCGTACGGACGCGGAGAACCGCGACGCCTGGCTCTGGTTCGCCATCGCCCTCACCGCATCACTCGGCGCCAACGTCGCCACCGCCGGGCTGCTCGACCTGCAAGACGTACCGGCCTGGCTGCGCATCCTCGTCGCCGGCTGGCCCGCCCTCGCGTTCCTCGGCGGCACGCTCCTCGCCCACACCCCCGCATCGCCCCCGACCCCGGCCTCCGAGCTGGAGCCGGAGCCGGAGCCGGAGTTCACGGATCAGCAGCACATCGAACCCGCGGTGGACGTGACCGTGGAACGCGCCCCCGAACAGACCCCGGAACTCCCGCCGGCGGAACCCACCCCGGAAGACGTGCCACCCCAGCCCGCTCCCGCGCCGGTCGCCGTGCCCGTGCCGCCGGCCCTGCTCGACCACGCCCGAAAGATCGCCCACGCCCATCACGCGCAGACCGGCGCCCCGATCGACGCGGCAACGCTCCGCGGTCGCCTCGGTGTCCCGTCCGCTCTGGCGGAGTCGATCGCCGCTCAACTCGCCTGACCTGAAAGGAGACAGAACCCGTGCGCCCGAACCGCTTCCACAACGTCACCCGCTTCGGCCCGGTGCACGTCGGCAGCCACAACGACGGCCGGGGCCGCACCCTGCACACCGCTGTGTGCACGGCCCCCGGCTGCAACTTCTCCGCCGACTACCCCACCCGAGCCGGCGCCGAACTCGCCGCCCGCACCCACCGCTGCAACCCACGCTGATCGCGAAGGAGACCCGTCACATGGACGTACCGCTCTGGCTCGCCCTGATCGTCGTCGGCGCCCTCGGAATCAAGCTCATCCGCCCGCCCTGGTGGCTCGTCGCCGTGATCCTCCTCGGCGGCTACATCCTCGCCAGCAGTGTCCTGGCCCCGCTCATCGACCCGATCACCAAGTAGGGAGACCCCGCCATGCTCCGACCGCGCATCCCGGTCAACCCGCTCCCGACCGGCATCGTCACCCCGCTCGCCCAGCCCATTCCCGTCTCCGCCGTCGAGCCCCGTCACGAGCCCTCGGCCACGGCCGGTGTCCACCACACACCCGCTACCGTCCCGGCCCGCTCCGCGATTCAGCTCACCCCCGGCACGGTGGTCGCCATCGCCGCCGGCGGTGGTGCCGTGGTCCTGGTCGTCGGCGCCGTCCTCGTGTCGATGCTCTTGACGGTCGCCATCACCGGTGTCTCCGTCGCCGTGATCGCGGTGGTCCTGCGCCTGCTCGTCAAGGACCTCCAGAAGGGGCGGTGACGTGATGGACACACACGTCATCGCCGCCGGCTTACCGGCCCTGGGCTGGGCCCTGCACGGCGGAATGCTCTGGCGCCGCCTGGCCACCGCCCGCCGCGACCCCCTGACCGGCCTGCACACCCGCGCCGGATGGACCACCCGCGCCGAACACATGGTGGCCAATCACCCGGGGGCCATCGTTGTCCTGGTCGACCTGGACGACTTCAAGGCCATCAACGACACCCACGGCCACGCCGCCGGTGACATGGTGCTCGCCGCGACCGCCCGCCGCCTGACCGCCTGGTGCGGCCGGCACGGTATCGCCGCTCGCCTCGGCGGTGACGAATTCGCCGCCATCGTCGCGCACCCCGGCCGCACTCCGGGCCTGCAAGCCCTTCGCACCGCCTTGGACCAGCCCGTCACGCACCACGGACTCACCCTGCCGGTCTCGGCCTCGGTAGGCCACTGCCACCGCGCAGACCTGCCGGCGCCCACCCTCACCGACGCGCTGTCCGCCGCCGACTCCGCGATGTACGCGGCCAAGGGCCACGGCAGGCGCAACACACGCTAAGTGGTCTGCGTCGTAAGTCCTTCGGGGGTTGATCACGCGGCCTTGGCGGCGGAGGATTCTTCTGGGTGATCGGCGGTGTGCTGGTCGAGCCTGGCCAGGAGATCGTCCAGGTCGGAGGTG
>NZ_JAPNLK010000121.1 GCF_026627505.1 Streptomyces sp. H27-H5
TGTCACCACCCAACGCGAAAGCCTCATCCGCCGCACGCACATGCAGAGCGTCCCGATCCGGATCCGCGTAAACAGCCACACTCCCGATCCCCGCATCCCGGCAAGCCCGAGCAACGCGGACAGCGATTTCACCACGATTGGCGATGAGCACCTTGCGCACGATGAACGTCTCCTGACTCATTCGGAGTCACCAGACTGTGCGGTGTTCGGCCATTTGTTCAATGAGCCCGTTTACAGGACTGCGTCAGAATCGCCAAGACGCATACATCCGTGAGGCGCCTGTGTCGGAATTTGGGAAAGAAACGTCCAGGTGTGCGTCAAACCGGTCGGACGAGGATGCGAACACGTGCATCGTGTGCGGGTGCGGCAGCACGAGGCCGCCGCACCCGCGGGGCGATATCCGGTCAGGCTGCCCGGACCAGTTCCCGGTACCACTCCCCCGTCGCGGGAAACTCCTCCTCGAATCCCGGACCGGGCACCCTGCGGAGATCGGTCCACAAGGGTGCGCTGTCGAACCAGTGGCTGGTGGCCAGCATGTCGATCGCCTTCGTCGCGTACGCGTCCCCCGCCATGAGGGCGCGTGCTTCGTCGACCGTCGGGCCTCCCCTCGTGGGGGGCAGCCCGGCGCAGCGGGCCACGGCGGCCAGCAGCGCCGCCGCGGTGACGGGGCGGGGGTGGGCAGCGTGGTAGACGGACGCGGTCAGGCTCGTGGCCGGTGCGCGTGCGACCCCCACCAGCAGGGTGGCCAGTTCGGTCGCGGAGACCATCGACATGCGCGCGTTCCAGTCCGGCACGCCGCCGGGCAACGCGCCCAGGAGCCGGGCCAGGCCCGGCACGACCCAGCGGTCTCCCCGGCCGTACACGAGGTGGGGGCGCAGTACGATCCCGCCGGCGTCCAGCACCGTGTCCTCCGCCGCCGCCCGGGTTCGGGAGGTGGGCGAGGACGGGCGGCGGGTGAGCCGCTCCGGACGGGCACGGTGGTAGGTGCCCCGCCCGTAGACGGACGCGGTGCCGAGGTACACGATGCGGGACACTCCCGCACGCCGGGCCTCGGCGACCAGGGCGGCGGTGCCCCGGGCGTTGACGGCCTCGTTGTCCTCGGCCGTCCCGCCGATGCGGGAGGCGCAGTGCAGCAGTACGTCGGTTCCCTCGCACACTCCCCGCAGCGAGCGCGGGTCGGCGAGGTCGGCCCGTACGACACGTACGGGGCCGGCGGAGGAGGGGGCGGATGCCGAGGGCGGGCGGTGGTGGGTCATCACCGTCAGTGCCGCGCCGTGCCGGGCGGCTTCACGTGCGACATGGCTTCCGACGAAGCCGGCCGAACCAGTGATCATGATCGTGAGCACGCGGACTCCCGTCAGGATGGGATCAACCGTTGCGGGGACTGAGCACCAGGTCGGCGGCGAAGACGGTCTGGTCGTCCTGGAAACCGCAGACCTGTACGAGGATGTGGCCGGCGGCGTCGACGAGACCGGGGTGGGCCACTATGCGGCAGGGCCTGTCGAGTTCGGCGTAGCGGGCGAAGGTGCTGTCGAGGCTGATGACGAGGGCGTCGGGCAGGCCGGTGGAGGCGTGTGCGGCCTGCCGGGCCGCCTCCAGGAGCACCATGCCCGGGACGTGGTCGACCGGGTGGTCGAAGAAGATCGGGTGCGTGCTGTCGACGCGCAACTCCCACTGGTGGTCCCGCTCGGCCGTCGGGTCCTCGGTGAGGACCACGTGCGTGGGGGCGGTGCGGCCGACCAGGGCCGGGTCGATCGGGCGGCCGGGTACCCGGTCCGTGCTGGTGGGGCGGTCGCCTCGCAGTCTTCGGTGCACGGCCGGGCTGGTGCAGCTGAACGCCGCGCCCGCGGTGGCCAGCGGCACGCCGTCGACCAGGGCGGTGACGTCGTACCGCATCCCGGAGAGGACCCTGCCCCGGCGGACCACGTCGTGGCACACGGTGCGCAGTTCCACCTCGGCGGGGGCGGGGCCGGCGACGAGGAGATCCTTGGTGGTGGCGAACGACATGTCCCACATCAGGAACTGATGACCGAAGGGGACGTCGAACTCGGCGTGCGAGAGCAGGGCGCCGATCTGGCGTACGGACTCGATCAGCAGCATCGGGTCCTGGTAGCCCCCGGTCTGGGAGAACAGCGAGTGTCCCCGCGGCCATTGGGACCGGACGACGAAGGCGTCGGGCCCGTCGGGAACGCTCTCGATGCCGGGTCGCGGGCCCGAGCGGTGGGCGGGCGAGGCATCGGCGACCGGCTCCCAGCCGGTGAGCAGGACCTCGGAGACGGCGGCGCGGTGGACGTACTCACGCGGAACGGTCGTGGTGAGACCGGCGTGCCCGGTGGTGGTGCGAGGTTGCGGGACTGCGGTGCGAGGCTGCGGAACTAAGGCGCTGTTCCGAACGGGCTCGCGGGTCGTGGACGCAAGAGACGGCATGCGTAGCACTCCTGATCTGATGCTGGGCAGGGGTCGGCGAGCCAAACACCAGCAGCCACCCCCCGTGGCTGACGCTCTGTTGCGGCCTCAAGATACAGACAGGTCGGTTCGGTAGGTCAAGTAAAGGCTTGGTTTGCAAACCGCCCAGAACCCGTGCAGTGCACACCTTCTTCACCCGCTCACCCCCAGACTCTCGCAGAGCATTCCGGACGGAGGCGGATACGTCCTGACGTGCGCGTTTCGGCCACACCACGACCAGCCACCCGGCTGGAAACGCGAGCGGCCCGACCTCGTTAAACATACAAAGCTGCTCGATTTCCGCGGGGTTACGGGAAGGTGCACCGGAGGCCCGAATCACCCTCGAAGACCCCGAGGACCTGCTGATATCAGTCAAAGCCCGTCCATCGAGCGTCATATGACGAGTCGTCAGCGATGACATCGGCGCGTGCGAGGCACGTTGACAATCAGACAAGTCTGTTTGGTATCTTCGACAAACGCGAGCATTCAGCAGGCCGTGATGCGACGCCGTGCCTCAGGAGGAACAGATGAACCGGCAGGCCTTAGAGCTACTCGAACCCCGCACAGAGCGGCATCACCCCTTGACCCACCAGCCGCACCGCACCGCACCCGTTCCGCAGGCCGCCCCGACCACCGCCGAGCGCGCCCCACTGCGCCTCCTGGTCGTCGAGAACGAGCCGCGCGCCGCCGACGCGCTCGTCCAGGGCCTGCTCAGGCAGGGGTACCTGGCCGAGAGCGTGGCCACGGGCGGGGAGGCCCTGCAGTCGCACCCGAAGGTCGACCTGGTCCTGCTCGACCTCGACCTGCCGGACCTGGACGGCCTGGAGGTCTGCCGGGGCATCCGGGCCGTCAGCGACACGCCGATCATCGCCGTCACCGCCCGCGGCAGCGAGCTGGACCGGGTGTTGGGCCTCCAGGCCGGCTCCGACGACTACATGGTCAAGCCATACGGATTCCGCGAACTCCTGGCCCGCATCGAGGCGGTGATGCGGCGGGCCCGGCCCCGTCAGAGCGCCGCCCGGGCCATCGACCACGGCCCCCTGCACATCGACGCGACGACCCGCGAGACCACCCTGCACGGGCGCCCGGTGGACCTCACGCTCAAGGAGTTCGACCTGCTGCACGCGCTGGCCTCACAGCCCGGCGCCGTGCTCTCGCGGCGCCAGCTGATGACCCAGGTGTGGGAAGACGCCTGGTCGCACCGGGGTCGCACCATCGACACGCACGTCAGCAGCCTTCGCGGCAAGCTCGGTTCGAGCAACTGGATCATCACGGTCCGCGGAGTCGGCTTCCGCCTCGGGCACCCCTGACACGTCCGGACGGCCCCGGCCGGGCCTCCCTGGAGGCGCCTCGCCCGGGAGAGCCGTTCCGGTTCGCCGGCGCCCGATGCTCCCGCCTCGCCCGTCTGGCAATAGGATGCAGACAAGTCGGTTTCGATATCCAGGCGAGTGCGAGGGTCCGGGATGGGACAGCAGGAACGCGGAACGCGGTCGCGGCGCTCGATTCTCGAGGCTGCGGCGCGGGTCTTCGACGTACGCGGATTCGACGCCGCGAGCACCAACGAGATCCTGTCGAGCACCGGGCTGACCAGAGGGGCGCTCTATCACCACTTCCCCTCGAAGGAGGCCATCGCCGTCGCCCTGATGGCCGCGCACAGCGAGGCCCTGGTGGTGCCGGAGCAACCGGTGAAGTTGCAGGCCATCATCGATCTGACGCTGGAGTTCGCCTGCCGGCTACAGCGTGACCCGGTGCTGCGCGCCAGCGTGCGGCTGGCGGTGGAGCAGACCTCCTTCCCCCGCCCTCCGATCACCCCCTACGAGCAGTCGAGCGCGGCCATCCTCGGCCTGCTCGAACAGGCCCGGGACCAGGGCGAGACGCTGCCGGGGCTGAACCTGCCGGAGGCGACGGACATCATCGTCGGGACGTTCACCGGCATGCAGGTGATGTCGCAGGTGTACACCGACCGACGCGATCTGATCGAACGCGTCAGCACGCTGTGGCGGTTCCTGCTGCCCGGCATCGCCGGCGCGGGCATGATCGGCATGCTGCGCGTCACTCCGCCGCCGACCGCCGGATCCGATCCGGCGAGCCCGCGGATCCCCGCTCAGTCCTGACCCGTGCCGTCCGCGCCATCGGTGCCGTCCGCCCGGGCGGTACCGTCCGCGCGGACGGAAGCGGAACCGGAAGCGTCCGTCTCAGCGGTGCCGACCGCCTCCCCGAACAGGGGGAGCACCATGGCCCAGATCCGCCGCGCCGTCCGCGGGTCCCACCACCGGACATCGGTGTAACCCAGGGACTCCAGCCCGGCGGTCACCACGACGGCGAGGTCCGCGAGGTCTTCCGGACGGGTGTCGGACGGGCCGCGCGCACCGGTCTCCCCGCCGTGACGGGCCCCCTCGGCCACCTTCGCGTGCACCCGGTCCAGCAGCTCGTCGCGCAACCACGGCGGCTCCTCGGAGCCTTCGGCGCTCAACCGCATGCCCGCGCGCACCAACCGGTCCTCGCTCATCGCCGTGCCGAGGGCCGCGCTGAACCGGGCCGGGGCGCCGGCGGCGGAACCCTCGAAACTGTCCTCCGCCAGGGCGGCCGTCCGCGAATGCGCCTGTGCGTACACCTCGGCCACCAACTCCGCGGTGGAGGAGAAGTGGTGGTACAGCGCGCCCCGGCTCACCCCGGCGATGCGACAGATGTTCACCAGACCGGCGTCGGCGAGCCGGCCGTTCGCGATGAGCTCCGTCGCCGCCCGGACGAGGGCCTGGCGGGTCAGCTCTGACCGCTTCTGCATCGCGCTGTGCCTGCCTCTTCCTCGACATGACCATTCATGGGGGTTGGAGCGCACGGACCGGCGTCACCACCCAAGCGGAACAATACAACCCTGCCTGTTTCGACTGACACCCCCTAGGCGAATCATCCGCCCCACTCCACCAAGAATGCGTCAGTTTTAGAGCACAGAAGCCGACTTGACGGATTTCCCCGCCGCGACTTGCATCTTGTGAGGCCTTGACAATCAGACAGGTCTGTTTGTTATCTTCGGGCCGTCGTCAGCGGCCCCGAACGTCGAGGAGTTCCGATGCACAGCTCGACCGCCACCCTCGCGGGAAGCGGCTTCAGCGAGGCCCTGAACGAAGGACTGCTGCGCGCCGCACCGCGTCTGTACCGCCCGCGCACCGCACCGGTGGGCACGGGCTTACGTCGACTCCCGGCCACGCCGGTCGCACCGGCGGGGACCACGGCCCCGGTACTGGCGAGCTGGGAGACGGAGGCCGTCCTGGAACGGTTCGCGACCCGGCTGCCCTCCGTACTGACTCCCGCAGAGGCGGAGCTGCCCGAACTGCGGGCCACGTTGGAGTCGTTCGCCCGGACCGTCCTGTCGCGCGCCGGTAATCCGGACCTCCCGCGGAGCGCCGAGGAGGCCGTCCCGCCCGCTGCCGCCGCGCACCGCCTCGTCGGCGCCGCCTCGTTGCTCCTGGAGTGCGCCCTGCTGCACGTCATGGAGCACGGAGCGGCCCACACCGGCACCGGACTGCTGCGCGCGGTGGCCGTCGTACGGAGCCTCGGCGAGGCCATGTCCGGCGCGGGCACGGACTTCTGGCAGGGCGACGGGGGCCGGAGCGACAGCCGCCGGCTGGCCCGGCAGTTGCACGACGAACTCGGCGGCGCACTCGCCGCGGCCCGCCGCAGCGTCACCCTGGCCGCGCGCGAGCCGGAGGCCGCCGCGTCCCATCTGGCCGCCGCAGGACAGGCGCTGGACGAGGCCGGGCAGGAGAACCGGGCGCTGGTCGACGGGCTGCGCAGGCGTGCGCGACTGCCCTCGCTCCGCGAGGCCCTCGACTCCTTCCTCGCGGGCGCCCGGCCCGCGGCGAGCGTGAGCGTGCGGGTGACGGGCGACGAGACGCTGCTGCCCGAGCGGTTCCGACAGGAGCTGTTCCTGGTTCTGCGCGAGGCGCTGCGCAATGCCTTCGCGCACGCCGCCGCCGATCGTGTCGAGGTGGGCGTGCGCACCACGCGCCGCTGGCTGTACGCCAAGGTGGAGGACTTCGGCCCCGGTCCGGGGGTCGAGGTGCCGGCCGCGCCCGGTCCGGCGTACGGACTGTGCTCGATGACCGAGCGCGTGGAGGAGCTGGGCGGCCGGCTGCGGATCTCCCCGGGTGAACAGGGAGGCACGCTCGTGGAGATCCATCTGCCGCTGGCCCCGCGCACCTGACACCTGTCGTCGGGGTTCGTCCGGCCCTCGGTGTCCGGTGCCGTGTGTCGCGAGGCGGGCTCCTTCGCGGCACTCCCCCGGTTCCCGCCCGGACCACCGGACGGGACCCGGGAGGGCGCGAGGGCGCGCGAGACCGGCCGCGGGGGTCGGCCGGTCCGCGCGCCGGCCGCCGACCGGGTCGAGTCTCCGGTCAGGTCGAGGCGCCCGTCATCGAGACGCCCGTCATCGGGGCTCGGGCTGCGGGTGGGCGCTGCGGCGGGATCTCGGCGCCGCGCTCCCCGGGGGAATCCCCCGGGTCGGTCGTCGCCTCAGGCGCGCGTGGTCCGGCTGAGGACGTGGCTCAGGCCCTTGACCATCTCCGTCGCCATCACCGCCTGTCCCGAGGTCGAGAAGTGGATGCGGTCCTCGCTCAGCAGGTCGTCCCGGTCGTTGACGGGGTGGTGCCACATGTCGACGACGACGGCCTCGTACTCGGCGGCCAGGCCGCGGGTGACGTCGTTGATCCTGGCGACCCGCTCGCTCCAGTCGGGGAAGACCGGGATCACGTACGCCCTGCCCAGCGTGAACGTCGTCAGCTGGGCACCGGTCCCCGACGCCAGCTCGTACATGCGGCGCAGCTTCCGCTCGATCTCGGCGAAGTCCGGGGTGCGTCGCACGAGGTCGTTCGCACCGCAGGGCAGGTGCAGCAGGTCGGGTGCGAACTCGATCGCGTGCTCGATCTGCTTTTCGAGGGTCTGCGACGTCGTCGCTCCGTCCTCGGCGGTGTTCAGGTACGCCAGGTCCGGGCGCACCCGGCGCAGGACGTCGGCGAGCCGGTCGGACCAGCCCTTGTCCACATAGCCGGGGCTGGCATCGCCGGTGCCCGCCGACAGGCTGTCCCCGATCACCGCGAAGCGGTGCCACGGGGCGTCGAAGAGCAGCGCCGCGGCGTCCAGCGGCTGCAGGCAGAAGGGGTCGGACTCCTCAGTGAGGCGCGTCGAAGTCATGAGAAAAGAGTACGGTCGATCGTATGTAGAAGCAAGGGTCAGCTCTCTCCCCGGCCGGCTCCCTCCCCGCCCGCCGTGCGGAGCCGGCGGTCCAGGGCCATGGAGAACTCGGCCTCGACCACGCGCTCGGCCAGCGGACGCAGGCGCTCCGCGTCCGCGTCCGTGACGTGCGCCCGGACGGTCGTCGCGAAGATGTCGGCCAGCGCCTCCGCGTGGCGGCGGACCCGGGTCGCGGACTCCAGGACCGCCGCCAGCGGAACCCCCTCGCGGACCAGGGAGACCGAGACGTCGAGCAGCCGGCGGCTGACGTGCACGAGGGCGTCGCCGTCGGTGCGGATGTAGCCGAGGTCGAGGGCGGCGGCGAGGTTCGCCGGGGTGACCTGCCCCTCGAAGTGGTCGGCCAGTTCCTCCGGCGCGAGACGGACCGGATCCTCCTCGGCCGGCCGGTCCAGCCCGAGGAGTTCGCCGACGTCACGCCCCGACTCGAAGGCCTCGGTCAGATCGACGATGGTGCTCAGGGTGTGGCCCCGCTCCAGGAGCCCGATCACGGTGCGCAGCCGGGCCAGGTGGTGATCGTCGTACCAGGCGATCCGCCCCTCGCGCCGGGGCGGCGGGAGCAACTTGCGCTCGCGGTAGAAGCGCAGGGTGCGCACGGTGATCCCCGCTTTTCCGGCCAGTTCCTCCGCGCGGTACTCGGCGGGGGCGGCCGCCCGGTCGGAGGCGACGGCCGGGCGGTCGTCGTCGCGGCGGCCGCGCCGGGCCCGGGGGTGATCCGCTATGACCGCGCGCCGATCATGATCCGTTCCCGTTGACGCTGCCGTCCGCCCGAGATCGGTGTGAAGCGGGTGGCGGGATCGGAGGTGGCCCGGAGTTCGGTGCCGGGCCTGATGCCCAGTTCCCGACTCAGTACGGTCTCCGCGTTGTTGTAGGCCTCGGTCGCCTCGGCGTGGCGTCCCATCCGCTGGAGCGCGATGATGTGTCGGGCGCGCATGGACTCGTTCAGCGGGTCCTCGGAGATGAACTTCCTGGCGTTCAGCACCACCTTCTGGTTGTGGTCGAGGGTCAGCCAGGCGTCGATGAGCGTTTCCCGTGCCGCCGCCCGCCAGCGGTGGAGTTCGTCGGCCGCCGTGGCGACCAGCGGCCCTTCGAGGGCGTCGATCAGGGCGTCCCCCTGCCACAACGAGAGGGCGTCCTCCAGGATGGTCGCCACGACCGAGGGAGTGCCCGGCGCGAGGTTCAGTGCGCGCTCCACCAGTCGCACGAACCGGTGGGCGTCCACCGCGTCCCGGTCGATGTTGAGCCGGTAGCCGGAATTGACCGTCTCCAGCAGGTCGGCGTTCCCGCCGTGTCGTTGCAGCCAGCGACGCAGCCGGGCGACATGGGCGTGCACCGCGTTGACGGCGTCGCCCGCCGTCCGGATCAGGTCCAATTCCTCGATCAGTTCGTCACGGCGGACCTCGTTCTCGGCGCGGAGCGCGAGAACGGCCAGAATGCTTCTCAACTTCGCGCCACTCAACATGATTTCAGTGTTCTTGAGCTCGATCCGCTGCGGCCCCAGAATATGTATTCCAGCGACGGTCACTGTTCTTCTCCCCCTGTTGTAAGAGATCAGAGACACATGCGGGCACCGTCGAGGCCGCCCGAATGCTTGACGCTTTTTGTCCGGAATCGCCAAGAAGACGACCGAGGGAGATCCTATTGGTGCTCAAGTTGCATATGCAGCCGCACGTTCGAGCAGGGGCCTACTCGGCGTGCGCCCCCTCGTTCGAGTAGGGGCCCTACTCACCCGCGCCCCGATCGACCCGACCCGCTCGACCGGCGCACGACGCACGAACCGGCACATCGGCCGGCAAATGCTGTACGATCGACCGTATGGGTAGTGCTACAGAGCCGGTCACCTCGCCTTCGAGTGGCCCCGGGTCGTCTGCGCTCCTGCCCCGGGAGCAGACCGAGGTCACGGACAAGCGCCTCCTGCGGGGCGCCCGTACACGCAAGATCGTGCTCCGCCAGGCTGTCGACGTCGCCTCGCTGGAGGGTCTCGGGAGTGTCAGTTTCGGCCGTCTCGCGCTCGACACGGGGCTGAGCAAAGCGGGCATCCAGACCCTGTTCAAGACAAAGGAAATCCTGCAGCTCTCGGCCGTCGAGTTCGCGCGCGGGCTTTTCATCGACGCCGTCATCCGGCCGGCGAAGTCGGCGCCCCATGGCGTCGCCCGGCTCCGCGCCCTGCTCGACCATTGGATCGTCTACGCGGAGACCCCGCTTTTCGCCGGCGGATGCTTCCGGGCCGCGAACCTCGCGGAGTTCGACAGCCGCCCCGGGCCGGTCCGTGACGCGCTCTTCCACGATCAGCGGGAATGGCGCGAAGTCATCGCGGTCGAATTGCGCCACGCGGTGGAATCGGGTGAGATCGCGGAACTCGACATCGAACTCGCCGTCTTCCAGATCGACGCCCTGCTGTGTGCCGCGAACACCGCGTTCCAGACCGGTGACGCGGAGGCGGTGGGTAAGGCCCGCCGCATCATCGAGGGTCTGCTCGTCCCTCCGCGCTGACACGTTCCTCCGCCCCTCGGGGCGCACGACACACGCCGATGCGGCGGACCGACCGGTCCGCCGCATCGGCGTCGTCGCGTTCCCCTCCGACGGACGAGGTGTCAGCCGCCGGCCTGCGCCTTCTTGTTCGGCAGCAGGAAGACCAGGACGGCCGCCAGGACGGCGATGGCGAACGTGGTCAGGGAGGACATGGCGAACGCGTGCCCCGCGGCCTCCACACGTCCGTCGGTCTCGGGACGGAACGAGTTGAAGAAGATGGCTCCGATGACGGCGACGCCCAGCGCGCCACCGATCTGCTGGGCGGTCGACAGGACCCCGGACGCCATGCCCACGGTCTCGGGGGCGATCCTGCTCAGGACCGTGTTCAGCAGCGGCGTGATGAGCAGTCCGCCGCCGACGCTCTGCAGCATCAGGGTGGGGATGATCAGCCCCGGGGTCAGCCTCGGCCCGGAGAGCAGGACGATCGCGGTCGCCAGGTACCCGGACGCGAGGACGACCGCCCCGATCTCCAGGACGCGCCGGCCGTACTTCGGCACGAGTCGGCCGGCGATCTTGCTGAAGACGAAGAAGGTCACCGCGGCCGGGGTGTAGACCAGCCCCGCGCCGAGCGCGGACATGCCGAGCCCTTCCTGCATCGCGATGGACAGCGCGAGGTAGTAGGAGGTCAGCAGCGCGTACACGGCCAGGACCAGGACGATTCCGAGCGAGAACGAGCGCTGCGCGAACAGGCTCAGCCTCATCAGGGGGTCCCCGCCGCGCTTGTCGACGGCGCGTTCCAGCGTGACGAACAGGCCGAAGGCCACGACACTGGCGACGAAGCAGGCCCAGGTCCACCACGGCCAACCCGCCTCACGTCCCTGGATGAGCGGGAACGTGAGCAGCAGCAGGGCGGCGCTCAGCGCGAGGACGCCGGGGATGTCCAGCTTGCGGGTGCCCGCCGCGCGGGACTCCGGCACGTACTTCACCGCGCAGAGGATCGTGACGATGCCGATCGGCACGTTGACCCAGAACACCGACCGCCAGCCGGTCCCGAACAGGTCGGCGCCGATCAGCAGACCGCCGACGAGCTGCCCGCTCATGGTCGCCAGGCCGATCACGATGCCCAGGGTGCCGAAGACCCGGTGTCGCGCCTTCTCCGCGACGACGAGCGTGATGACCGCGAAGACCTGGGGCACCATCAGTGCCGCGCCCAGGCCCTGGACGATGCGGGCCCCGATGAGCGTGCCGGGGTCCTGCGCCATGGCGCAGGCCAGCGAGGCCAGGGTGAAGACCGCGGTGCCGGTGATGAAGATCCGCTTGCGTCCGTAGAGGTCGGCGAGCCGGCCGCCCGTGATCATCAGTACCGCGTAGCTGAGCTGGTAGCCCGCGAGGATCCACTGCAACTGGCCGACGGAGGCGCCCAGATCGGCCTGGATCGCGGGGCCCGCCACCACGACGATGAACGAGTCGAGGATCGCCATGAACATGCCGACCATGACGACGGACACGGCGGGCCACGGCACCGCCGGAACGGCCTCCGGCTCCACCGCGACGGCTTCTGTCTTGGCATTCGTCACGAATGCATCCCCTTCTCGTCTTTCCACTCCGCGCTGGACATGACGGCCCGGCGGGACGCGGTCGAGACTGCCCGGGCCGATACCTGTGAGATGAGTGTACGCACGACCGTATGCTTACTTCAATCCGTACCGCGGATCACGCCGCGTCGGTGGGGTTCGGGACGGAGGCGAGCCGGCGGCCGGCGGGGCGGCCCGTCAGCGTGAACGCCCGGGGATCCGGCCGTCGGGTGGCGCGCCAGTACGAGGTGCCGGTCCCGGGCCACGACTGCCGGTTGAGCCCCGTGTGGTCCAGGAACCAGCTGTGGCAGCCGCCCGTGTTCCACACGGAACCGGCGAGCTTGCCGTGCAGCCGGGCGTTGAACGCGCGCTGGACGTCCGCGCGCACCTCCATCCGGGTGGACCGCCGCGTCCTCATCAGGCGCAGGCACTCCACGACGTAGTGCAGCTGTGCCTCGATGACGAACAGGATCGACTGGGCGCCGCCGCCCGAGTTGGGACCCATCAGCATGAACATGTTGGGGAACCCCGACACCGTCGTGCCCAGGTGCGCGGTCATGCCGTCCCGCCACGCCTCCTGGATGGTGACGCCGTCGCGGCCGACGATGTGCTCCGTGGCGCAACGGTTGTCCGTGGCGAATCCCGTGCCCAGGATCACCACGTCGGCCTCGTGCAGTTCCCCGTCCGCCGTCCGGATCCCGGTCTCGGTGAACTCCGCTATCGCAGAGGTGACCAGGTCCACGTCGGGGCGTTGCAGGGCCGGGTAGTAGTCGTTCGTGAGCAGGATGCGCTTGCACCCGATGGTGTAGTCGGGCGTCAGCTTCGCCCGCAGTTCCGGGTCCGGCACCTGCTTCCTCAGCATGCGCAGCGACGCCGCCTCCAGCACCTTGAGGAACTTCGGGTTCAGGAACGCGAGCACGGGGAGCTCGTGCGTCCAGTAGGCCGTGAGCCGGTACAACTGCTGCACGAACGGCAGGGACTTGAACAGCCTGTGTTCCAGGGCCTTCAGCGGCCGGTCGGCCTTCGGCAGCACCCAGTGCGCGCTGCGCTGGAAGACGTCGACGTGCGCGGCGGTGCCGGCGATCTCCGGGATGAACTGGGCGGCGCTCGACCCGGTGCCGACGACCGCGACGCGCTTGCCCGACAGGTCGACCGAGTGGTCCCACTGCGCCGAGTGGAACAGCGTGCCCTTGAACCGGCCCATGCCCGGCAGGTCGGGGATGTTGGGCTGGTGCAGCGATCCGTGGGCCAGGACGACGACGCGCGGCCGGTACTCGCGGCCCGACCGGGTCCGTACGGACCACCGGTCGCTCACCTCGTCGAACTCGTAGGAGACCGCCTCGGTGTTGAACCTGATGTGCGATTCGAGGGCGTGGTCTTTGACGACGCGCTTGATGTAGTCGAGGATCTCCGGCTGCGAGGCGTACATCCGGCTCCACGCGCGGTTGGGGGCGAAGGAGTACGAGTACATGACGCTCGCGACGTCGCAGGCGCAGCCGGGGTAGGTGTTCTCCCGCCACGTGCCGCCCACGTCGTCGGCCTTCTCCAGCACCACGAAGTCGGAGTGCCCGGCCGCGAGCAGTTTCATCGCCATGCCGAGGCCGGCGAACCCGGTTCCCACGATCAGCACGTCCGGCGTTTCGACTGCCTCTGATGTCGCCGGTGTGGAAGCCATCAGGCGTCTCCTTACCTGCTCGATTGCCAAGAGCGGACGATTCATCCTCCGGAACGGCTCTGACACCGTTCTGCCCTGCGCACCGAGCCGGTTCAGAGGCCCGTCAGATGCCATCTGGGACCATCCGGGTCCATCGTTCGGGACGGGTGTGACGGGAGATCTGATCCCCCCTTGAGTCCTACAAACCAGAACAAGACGACAGACGCCGCGCCCACGGCGTCCGGGCGGGCCGGTCCCCCGGTCGCACCGGGCCGGCGCACGCAGATCCTCGTGATCGGCGGGGGGCTCGCGGGGCTCGCCGCCGCGATCCGTTTCCGACGCGAGGGGTGGCACGACTTCCTGGTCCTCGAACGGGGCGACGACGTCGGCGGCACGTGGCGTGACAACACCTACCCCGGTGCGGCGTGCGACGTGCCGTCGCACCTCTACTCGTACTCCTTCGCCCTGAACCCCGGCTGGAGCCGGTCGTTCTCCACCCAGCCGGAGATCCAGGCGTACATCACCCGGGTGTCGAGGCGGTACCGCGTCCGGGACCGGCACGTCTTCGGGTGCGAGGTGCTCGCCGCGCGCTGGGTGGAGGACTCCGCCCGGTGGGAGGTCGAGACCTCCCGGGGGCTGTTCGTCGCGGACGTCCTGGTGGGCGCGTTCGGCGCACTGTGCGAACCGTCGCTGCCGGACATACCGGGGATCGACACCTTCGCCGGGAAGATCTTCCACTCGGCGCGGTGGGACCACGGCAGCGCCCTGGAGGGCCTGAAGGTCGCGGTCGTCGGAACGGGCGCGTCGGCCGTCCAGATCGTCCCCGCGATCGCCCCCCGGGTCGCCGAACTCCAGGTGTACCAGCGCACCGCACCGTGGGTGCTGCCCCGCATGGACCGCCCGTACTCCGCGCTCGAACGCCTCGCGTGCCGGTACGTGCCCTTCTACCAGCGGGTCGTGCGCGGCGGCATCTACTGGGCGCACGAGGCGCAGGCCGTCGCCCTGGCGAAGCGGCCCGCGCTGATGCGGCCCGTCGGGGCGTTCGCCCGGGCCAAGTTGCGGCGCGAGGTGCCGGACCCGGCCCTGCGGCGCCGGCTCACGCCCGACTACCGCGCCGGGTGCAAGCGCATCCTGCTCTCCAACACCTACTACCCGACCTTCCGGCAGGACCACGTCTCGCTCGTCACCGAGGGCATCGCGGAGATCCGCGAGAAGTCCGTGGTCACCGCGGACGGAACGGTCCGCGAGGTGGACGCCCTGGTCCTGGCCACCGGGTTCCGGGTGACCGACTCCCCCACCTACCGCAGGATCCGCGGCAAGGACGGCCGCAGCCTCGGCGAGGTCTTCGACACCGTGGGTCGGCAGTGCTACAAGGGCACGGCGATCGCGAACTTCCCCAACATGTTCCTGCTGGTCGGCCCCAACACCGGCCTCGGCCACAACTCGATGATCTTCATGATCGAGTCCCAGGTGAACTACCTGGTCGATGCCCTCGCGACCATGCGGCGACGGCGCGTCCGCTCGCTGGAGGTCCGCGCCGAGGCGCAGGAGGACTTCTCCCGGATGCTGCGCCACCGACTGTCCCGGACCGTCTGGAACACCGGTGGCTGCGCCAGTTGGTACCTGGACAAGCACGGCGACAACACCACGATGTGGCCCGGCTTCTCGTACGAATTCCGGCGGATCACGCGGAAGTTCGACATCGACGCCTACCACGTCACGACCCGAGGACCACAATGACCAGGAAAGCGGAAGCCGCCGGCTTCGCAGGGAAAGTCGTCGTCATCACCGGTGCGGGATCGGGGATCGGTCGCGCGCTCGCGCTGCGCCTCGCCGACCTCGGCGCCGATCTCGCACTCTGCGACATCGACGTCGACGGCGCCGAGGCGACCGCGGTGCGGTGCGAGGCCAAGGGTGTCGGGGTCAAGGTCGACCGGCTCGACGTGACCGAGAGGGAGGCCGTCCTGGCGTACGCGGACGAGGTCCGCGCGCACTTCGGCCGGGTCAACCAGATGTACAACAACGCGGGCATCGCCTTCTACGGCGAGGTGGCGCGGGAGTCGTTCAAGGACATCGAACGCGTTCTGGACGTGAACTTCTGGGGCGTGGTGAACATGACCAAGGCCTTCCTGCCCCATCTGATCGAGTCCGGCGACGGCCACGTCGTCAACGTCTCCAGCCTCTTCGGGCTGATCACCTATCCGGGGCAGAGCGCCTACAACGCCTCCAAGTTCGCGGTGCGCGGGTTCACCGAGTGCCTGCGCCAGGAGATGCTGCTGGCCCGGCATCCGGTCCGGGTGACCTGTGTGCACCCCGGCGGCATCAAGACCGCCGTCGCGCGCAACGCCACGGCCGCGGCGGGACTGGACGCGGCCGGCATCGCGCGCGCCTTCGACCGGCGGCTGGCGTTGCACAGCCCGGAGATGGCCGCCGACACCATCGTCGAGGGCGTCGCGCGGGGGCGGGCGCGCGTCCTGGTGGGCGCGGAGGCCAAGGCCCTCGACCTGCTGGGCCGCGTCAGTCCGACGGGCTCCCAACGGTTCGGGACCTGGATGTCCCGCCTCATCAGGATCGCCCCGCGGCCCGGGAGCACGTCGTGAGGTCGCTGCCGACCCTGCCACTGCCGCTCGCGCGGGTACTGCTGCACCCCGGCTTCCGGCTCGCCTTCCACCACCGGCTGCCGTACGCGGCGCAGCGCGCGCTGCTGAACGGCTTCGCGCGGCTGCAACCGCTGCCGCCGGACACCTCCGTACAGGCCCTCCACCTGGGCGGGCGGCCCGCCGAACGGGTCACCGTCGGGCCGACGTCCGGGACCGGGGCCGTGCTGTACCTGCACGGCGGCGGACACACGGTGGGCTCGCCCGCCACCCACCGCTCGCTGGCCGCGCACCTGGCCCGCGAGATCCGGCGGCCCGTCTACCTGCCGGACTACCGCCTGGCGCCCGAGCACCCCTGCCCGGCGTCCACGCAGGACGCGCTCGCCGCGTTCGACGCGCTGACGACCTCGGAGGGCCACGCCCCCGACACGATCGTCCTGGCCGGCGACTCGGCGGGCGGGGCCGTGGCTCTGGCGGCGGCCCAACTGCTCGCCTCCGACCCGGGGTGCCGGCCGGCGGCCCTCGTCCTGGTCTCCCCCTGGGCGAACCCGAACCTGGTGGCCGACCGGAGCCGCGATCTCGTGATCAACCGCCGGTGGGCGCTCGCCTGCGCCGCCGCCTACCTGGGTACCGGCGATCCGGCGGACCCCCGGTACGCCCCCCTGCTCGGTCCGATGGCGGGGCTGCCGCCGACCTACCTCCACACCAACACCCGCGAACTCCTGTACTCCCAGTGCCTCGACCTCGCCGTGGCCCTGCGGCGCGCGGACGTGCGGCTGCGCTACGCGGAGAGCGCCGTCCTGTGGCACGCGGCGCAGGCGCAGGCGGGGCTGGTCGCGGAGGCGGCCGCGTCGCTGCGCGACATCGGCGACTTCCTGACGGCGAACTGGGCGCGCGGGCAGGCGGAGGCCGCCGGTCGCGATGCGGTGCGCTCCTCCTGAAACGCGGGTGGGCCCCGCCCCTCGGCCGCCATCCGGTCGAGGGGGGGGGCCCGCCCGCGTCTCAGGGTCCCGCCGGTGCCAGGCCGAGCTTCTGCGCCCACAGCACGGCGAGTTGCGAGGCCATGCCCGCCGCGGCGTCGCCGCGGAAGGTTCGGCGCGCGGGCGGCGCGGGCGCCGGTTCGGGGGGCGACGGGAGCCGGTCGAGCAGGATGCCGCCGCGCGGGGTGCACCAGCCGAACGCGGCGGTGTCCACCCATCGGCGGGCGCCGGCGGCGCCGCGGACCTCCAGTTGCAGCCGGCCCCGCAGGCCGACCGGCAGCCGCGTCCCGTCCGTGTCGTCGATGATCCGGGCTCCGGTCGCGGCGCCGCCCGGGGCGTCGGGCAGCGTCCCCAGCAGTGCGGCGAGCGCGCCGGGCGCGCGCACCGCACGCGCCGGCGGAGCGAAGGGGATCGAGCCGACCGCGGCGGACGGGTCGGCGACGGCCGCGGCGAGCAGGTCGCCGTAGTGGCGGGCGAGCAGGCGCACCGTGGCCTCGTCGAAGAGTTCCTCGGCGTAGCGCAGGACGAGGTCCGTCGCGGTCACGTCGAGGGACATGTCGCACGGGACGGGCCTCGGGCCGCCGTGCGCGAGCAGCGGGGTGACCTCGGTGACAGCGACACCCGGCAGGGTCAGGGGCGCCGGTTCGCCGACCACCCGGAAGGAGAACCGGGTCGGGGACGCCGGCGCGCCGTCCGGGTCGGGTCCCGGCCGGGCGGCCTCGCGCACGACGAGCGCGTCGAAGGGCTCGCCGGGACGGTAGGCGCGGCGCAGCAACGCGACCGGGTCGGCCGGGCGGCGGCCCGCGCGCTCCGTCGGCGTCGGATCGACGGCGCCGTGGTGCGCCATGAGGACGGTGACCTCCGGAGCCCCGGACCAGCGGGCGAGCAGCACCTCCAGTCCGGCGAGCAGGACGACGAACCGGGGCACCCGGCACCGCCGCGCGAGGGCTTCGACGCCCGCGAGCACCGCCGGGTCCCACCGGTGGCGCACCACGGCGGCGGTGAAACGATCCGCCGCGGGACGCGGGAGGGGTGGTACCTCCGGAGTCACGCGGCGCCGGGCCGCCCGGCCGCGCGGGCGCGCCGGAGCGGACGGGGGCGCCGCGTGCGCCTCGCGCGCGTACAGCGCGCCCAGTTCGCGGCGGAACACGCCCTCGGCCCAACCGTCCCAGGGGCCGCGGCCGGCGGAGACGACGAGGACGTGGTCCCGCGTCCCGAGCCGGAACAGTTCGACGCGCGGGCGCGGCGGGGCCGACGGATCGGTCCCGGTGGCCGCGCGTGCAGCCGACGGGTCCGGGCGGGCGGCCGCGCGCGCGGCCAACAGGTCGCGGAGCGCGGACAGGTCCGGTACGTCGACGACGGTCGGGGGCTCGGACGCCTCCTCCCCCGCCCGGGGGGTGAGCGCGCCGAGGGCCCGCCCCAACGCGTCGGTGTCCAGCGCGTGGTCGAGCCGCCAGGCCCGGGCGAGCACGTCGGGCGCGTGGGGCGGTGGCGGCTGCGTCACCGGGCGGAGCGGTGCCCGGCTCCCGGGGGTCGGGGCGGGTTCGACCACGTGACGCTCCCTTCCCTCCGGCCTCGGGCCGGGGCGGGGCCGTGCGGCCGTCGCCACTACTTCGGGAGGTCGGCGGCCCCGCGTCCGGTGTCGGCGCGCACCACCTCGTAGTACTCGGCGACCCGCTTGGAGATGTTCGCCGCGGTGTTCCGGGCGGCGGTGGCCACGAAGGGCTCCAGCGTCTTCTCGATCGCCCTGCCGGCGATTCCACCGGGCAGCCGGAACTCGATGCGGAATTCCACCGTGCTGTGGGTCGCGTCGACGGCGGCGAAATCGAAAGTCGTGTTCGAGTCCATGCCGGACACCGACGTGTAGGCGATCCGGACGTCCTTCTCCCATTCGACGGTCTCGATGGTCGATTTCAGGGTGGACGGGCCCATCTTCGAAATCGCCTCGTAGATCGATCCGGGGCCGTGGTCGAGGGCGCCGACCGGCTTGTAACTCGTCATCCCGTGCCAGTATTCGGTCACGTTCCGGTAGTCGTCCAGATAGGCGAAGGTGACGTCGAGCGGGGCATTGCAGGTCGCGACGAAACGGACTTCGGTCACAGCGGGATCCGTTCTGTGCTCGGTTACGGCAGCTGTAGATAGATCTGCTGATGCTCGTCGGTGCTGGTCAGCGGCTTGATGGGGGTGGCTGCGGGCATGAGGGCGGCCGCCTTGATCATGATGTGGTATGACGCAACATAAGAACGAGACGGCCGCTTCGGCCACGGTAGACCACGAAGGCCACGACATGGCGTTCGGGGGCCTGTTGGCCTCGATGGCTGGCTGCTTCGCCCGCTCCGAGACCCGGGAGACGTTCGCACGGATGAC
>NZ_JAPNLK010000122.1 GCF_026627505.1 Streptomyces sp. H27-H5
CTCGACAGCTACATCATCAACCGCAACGAGAACGCCAAGCCCTTCCGCTGGACCTACAAGGGCACCCCACTCAAGGAAGCAGCCTGACCAACACCCCTCCACGAACTTTCGCGGTGCAGCACTAGAGGAAAGTGACTTCCTGGAGGGTTCGCATGAACAGCAGCACCGCCCTGTCGGGCGAAGCGGCGGCGCACGCCGCCCGGGTGACGTCGGAACAGGCCTGCCCCATCGCCCCGGTGCTCGACATCGTCTTCAGCCGGTGGACGACGCCGATCCTGTGGACGCTGAACGAGTTCGGGGTCCAGCGTTTCGTGCAACTGCACCGCAACATCGGCACGATCACGCCGAAGGTGCTGACGCAGCGTCTGCGGCAGTTGGAGCGCGACGGGCTCGTGGTGCGCACCTACCACCCCGAGGTGCCGCCGAGGGTGGAGTACGAGATCAGCGAGCTCGGACGCAGCCTGGCGCCGCTCTTCTCCCACCTCGCGGACTGGTCGGCCGACAACCTGCCCCGAGTGGAGCGCGCGCGACAGGAGTTCGACGCGGCGGACGGGAGCGCCCGCTGACCGATGCGGGTCGCCCGGCCGGGGTCAGCGCGCGGGCAGCTCCGCGGGTTCGCGGTCCAGCTCGCGCATGTTCCCCTGGAAGAAGATCAGCGGGTCCTCCTCGGCGCCGGGTGCGTCGAGTTCGACGACCTCGCCGAGCAGGATGGTGTGGTCGCCGCCGTCGTACTCGGCGATGAGTCGGCAGTCCAGGAAGGCCAGGGCCTCGCTGAGCACCGGCAGTCCGGCCTCCGAGCGGTGGTGGGGCACGTCCTCGAAGCGGGCGGACTGCCGCCCGGCGAACGCCCAGGCTATGGACTGCTGCTGTTGGGTCAGGAAGTTGACGACGAAGCCGCCGCTCTCCTGGACCACCGGCAGCAGCCGGGAGTTCTGGTGCAGGCATATGAGCACCAGCGGCGGATCCAGCGAGACCGAGGTGAAGGAGTTCACCGTGGTCCCGGCGGCGTCCTGGCCGCCGCCCGAGGTGATGACCGTGACACCGGTGGCGAAGTGCCCGCACACGTCGCGCAGCGCGCGTCCGTCGACGGGAGCCCGGTTCTCGGTGGTTGCTGACTGAACGGGAATCACGACATGCCTCTCTCTCGGCTTCGGCCTTCGGCTCTCAGGTACGGGGTGCGGTGAAGTCCGCGGCCGGCGTGGCAACGGTCGGCGACAGGACGTCGTCCGCGTCCGACGGCTGCGCGCCGGCGAGCGGTTCGGCGGCGGGTGCGGGACGGCGGCGCGACAGCAGGGGGCCCGCCATGGCCGTCGTGACCAGCGCCATGATCACCAGCATGGTGAACATGCGTCCGTCGAGGACGCCGAGGCTGACGGCGGCGTTCAGGATGATCAGTTCGGTCAGGCCCCTGGTGTTCATGAGCAGGCCCAGGTCCCTGGACTCCCGCCAGGAGAACCCGGCCAGCCTCGCCGGGAGGATGGCGCCCACGAGCTTGCCGGCGCAGGCCACCAGGATGATCAGGGCGAGCGCGACGTAGTCCGACGCGGTCAGCGCGCCGAGGTCCACCCCGAGACCGGTGACGATGAAGAACACCGGGAGCAGCACGACGCTGACGTGGTCCATGGGCTTGCGCAGGTGCTCCGCCAGGACCCGGGAGGGTTCGCGCGGCATCACGAAGCCGAACAGGAACGCCCCGAAGATCGCGTGGATGCCGATCCAGCTGCTCAGGAACGCCGAGCCGAGCGCGCCCGCGCACAGCACGGACAGCAGCGCCGGCCAGCGTTCGGCGGCGGCCCAGCGCCAGACCAGGCGTGCCACGAGCGGCTTGACGACCAGGAACATCAGGGCGACGAAGCCGACGCTCAGGGCGCCGATCCGGGCCAGGCTCGAATAGTCGCCGTCCGAGGCGACCAGGGCCGAGACGTACGCGAGCAGGCACCAGGCCAGCAGGTCGTCGATGGCGGCGCTGGCCAGGGAGAGCGAGCCGACCTTGGTCTCCATCAGCCGGTTCTCGGTGAGGATGCGGGCCAGTACCGGGAAGGCGGTGACCGACATGGCCGTGCCGAGGAAGGTGGCGAAGGCGATGAAGGAGATCTCCTTGCCCGCCACGACCATGTGCTCGGGGTAGAGGAACGGCGCGAGCGCCACGCCCAGGCCGAAGGCCACGGCGATGGACGACAGCGAGACCCCGGCCGCGAGCTTGGCGTGCGGCTTGATGAGGCGCTTCTCGAACTCCCAGCCGACCACGAACATGAAGAGGATCAGGCCGACCTGGGAGACCGCCGACAGCAGCGGGCGTACCTCGGCCGGAAAGAGACGCTCGGTCAGATGTCCGGGCAGCAGGCCCAGGATGCTCGGTCCGAGCAGGATGCCCGCGGCGATCTCACCGACCACGGCGGGCTGGCGCAGCCGCTGCGCGAGACGGCCGAGTGCCGCGCCGGCGAGCAGGACCACGCCGATGTCGAGCAGCATCATCGCCAGGGTGGACTCCTTGAGCCCGGCCGCCAAGGTCATCATCGGGACTCCTCGGGCACGGGCGGGTTCCCCTCGGTCCACAGGACGCGGAAGGTCAGCGCGGACAGCTTCCAGCCCTCGTCGGTGAGTTCGGCCTCGCCCGTCGCCAGGGTGCCGACGGTGAACAGCGGCCGGCCCGGGGTCCCGGGGTGGTGGACGTGCGTGGAGACGAGGTTGGCGCGCAGCACGGCCCGGCCCTCGTCGACGAGGTCCACGACCGCGGGCGACCCCAGGTGCTGGGTGGCGGCGAAGGCCGCCAAGGCGTCCCGGTGGTAGGCGGCGAGGCCTTCGAGGCCCTTGTGACCGCTCATGGGGAACTCGACCCGGGCGTCACGCGTGAACAGGCGCGCCGCCCAGGCGTCGTCCAGTTCGTCGTCGTCGAGACCGATGAGATAGCGGTCCAGCAGAGTACGTGTGTCGGCGGTTGCCTGTCCTGGATGCATGAGCCGAGCATGGCGCCCGCCCCTTGGCGAACCACGATGTTTTTCAGACCTCTGACAAAGTCGCGAGAAGTCCTTGAATGGCTTTCCGGAGCTTGACAGAGCGGATCCGAATTCTGACGCAACAGGCCTTTTCCCATGGCCCTTTCATTGAGCAGGATGCACTGGGAACACCGGCCGGGCAGTGATGGCCGTTCGTACATCATTTTCCTCGAATGGAAGAGAAGAGAATGCCGAAGATTGCAGCCGACGGTCAGCACCTGACTGTTCTCAACCTGTTCTCGACCGACGCCCCCGAGAAGCAGGTCAAGCTGCTCGCCGCCATGCGGGAGATCGTGGACTCCGCGGCCTACGACGGCTGGATCTCCAGCACCGTCCACGCCGGCGAGGACAAGCCGGGCACCGCCAACTTCATTCAGTGGCGCAGCATGGAGGACCTCGAAGTGCGCTACTCGGGCGAGGAGTTCAAGCACCGTACGCTGCCGCTCTTCGGTGAGATCACCACCTCGATCCGGCTGCTCCAGAATGAGATCGCCTTCGTCCAGGCGAAGCCGGAGCTCGACGGCGTCGAGATCTCCCCGCAGCGCGACGACTACACCGCGATCGAGCTCTTCGGCGTGGCAGAGGAGGAGCAGGAGGACCTCGTCGACGCGCTCGGCGCCTCGCAGGAGTACCTGCTCGACGTGCCCGGCTACCGCAGCCACACCGTGCTGCGCGGCCTGCGCGCCCGCGGCATCGAGGGCAAGTTCGTCGTCTCGTACTCGCAGTGGGACGGCAAGGAGGCGTACGACGCCTTCCGTGCGCAGGCCGAGGCCGACCGCACCCCCGAGCGCCGCAAGGTCGACGCCCGGGTGAGCGCCCTGCAGACCTGGCAGGACGAGAACACCTACCGCGTCGTGCACACCCGCGCCGCCGGCGAGTGAGCCGCGTCCCGGTGGGGGTTCCGGCCGGCTGTGCGGCGGCCGGAGCCCCCGCCGGGACCGCGTACGGACCCGGGCACGCGGGCCCCGAACCAGGCCGCCGCCGTCACAGCGACGCGGTGGCCCACTGACAGAAGTGGGGCGGGCGGGCCCGCCCCCCCCCCCCCCCCCCCCCCCCCCCCCCCCACTTCTGCGCTCCCCCGGGGTACGCCCCGCTCCCCCACCCGTCCCGTCCGCGGACAGCACCCACATATTTCACCTCGCGGGCGAAGCGGGACGTCGTGTTCCCTCGTCAGTGCATCCACACGGCCACATGCGGCGAACCCGGCTCCCGCAACTCCCCGCGCCCTTCAAGGACGAGGAGTCCGAACATGAAGCAAGCGGGCGTGCGCCAGACGGCGCACGAGATCACCGTGGCCGCCCCGGCGGCCACGGTCCACCGGTTGATCGCCGACGTCGACAACTGGCCCAGCACCTTCCCCGCCACCGTCCACGTCTCCCACGAGGAGGCCCCGGAGGGCGAGCAGCGGCTGCGCGTCTGGGACACCGCGGGCGCCGGCGGGACGCTGCGCACCTGGCGACTGCGCCGCATCGTCCAGGACGCCGACCTGCGGGTCAACTTCGAACTGCTGGCCACCGAGGCGCCCGTCGCCTCGATGGGCGGCGCCTGGCTCGTCGAGCCGCTCGAAGAGAACTCCTCGCGGGTCCGGCTGTTCCACGAGTTCCGGGCCGAGGGCGAGGACCCGGCCGCGCTCGACCGCATCGGCGAGCGGGTGGCCCGGGAGGCCGAGGCCGAGTTGGCGGCGTTGAAGCGGAACGTGGAGTTCGCCCACGGCGCCGAGGACGTCACCTTCTCCTTCGAGGACACCGTCACCATCGACGGCTCCGCCAAGGACGCCTACGACTTCATCAACGAAGCCCACCTGTGGTCCGAACGCCTGCCCCACGTCGCCACCGTCCGCCTCACCGAGGACACCCCCGGCGTCCAGACCCTGGAGATGGACACCCGCGCCAAGGACGGCTCCGTCCACACCACCAAATCCCACCGCGTCACCTTCCCCCACCACAAGATCGCCTACAAACAAGTCACCCTCCCCGCCCTGATGACCCTCCACACCGGCCACTGGACCTTCCGCGACACCGACCACGGCGTCACCGCCACCTCCCAACACACCGTCACCCTCAACACCGACAACATCACCCGCATCCTCGGACCCGACGCCACCGTCGCCGACGCCCGCGCCTACGTCCACACCGCCCTCTCCACCAACAGCCTCGCCACCCTCAACCACACCAAGACCCACGCCGAGAGCCACACCGAAACCCACGCGGAGACCCTTTCCGGGAACAAGCGCTGATGGCGGTGGCGAACGTACTGACCCTCGACGACGGGCAGTTGGACGTGTGGCTGCTGCCACCCCCCGAGTCGCCCCGTGACGTGCCGATGGGCGACCTGGACGACCGGGAGCTGCGGCGCGTGGAGGCGTACCGCCGCTCCGACGACCAGCGCATGTACGCGGCCGCCCACGTGGGTCTGCGCCGGGTCCTGGCCGTGTACACCGGCATCGCGCCCCGCAACCTCGCCATCGCCGGCGAGCGCTACGACGGGTCGGGCGGCCGCAACGGCCGGCCCCGGGTGCTCGGCGTGCCGGGCGCCCCCCAGTTCTCCCTCTCGCACAGCCACGGCCTGGCCCTGGTGGCGGTGGCGGAGACCCGGGTGGGGGCCGACGTCCAGCGCATTCCCTCGGCCGGGACCGCGGAGGCCTGTCTGCCGGCGCTGCACCCGGTGGAACGGGAGGAGCTGGAACAGTTGTCCGAAGACCGCCGCACGGCGGCCTTCGGGCGGCTGTGGACCCGTAAGGAGGCCTACCTCAAGGGGATCGGCACCGGGCTGGCCCGCGGCACCCACCTCGACTACCTGGGCGAACAGCGGGCACGGGACCGGCCCGAGGGCTGGGTGGTCGGCAACCTCCCGCTGTGCGACGGCCACGTGGCCGCGGTGGCGATCCTGGGCGGCGGGGACCACCGCATCGTGATGCGGGCGGTACCGGACACCCTGCTGTACGCCCAGGAGGCGGCGGAACGCCTCGCCGGCGTCGAGCCGGGGCTGCGCACGGTCTTGCGGGACCACCGCACCCGGCCCTCGCCGTCGGCCCGGGCGGCCTGAGCCGGGACACGACGGCAGGACGACACGAGTAAGGGACGACGACAGCACGGAGGGGCCGGGGAGAAAGTCTCCCCGGCCCGTCCGTGCTGGTCCGTCGCGAGCGGCGTCGCGTGTGCCCGGTGTCTCAGGCGGCGCGTGGCGCGGGCCGCGCCGGCGAGCGCCAGGTGCGCGGCCCGTCGAAGCCGGCGACCCGGTCCGGGCGCCGCCAGAGGGCCACGACCTGCTGACGGCGGGCCACGTCGTCGGGTTCGACGCCGGCGCCCGCGGCGCGGGCGAGCAGGATCGCGGTCAGGGCGGCCAGTTCCTCCGGGGAGGGGTTGCCCCTGACGATGCGCAGCAGTTGTTCGTCGGCCGGTCCGTTCACGGCGGCTTCTCCTCTGGTCGGCGCGGTCACTGGGGCGGGTTGCCGTGCTTGCGCCGCGGCAGGTCGGCGTGTTTGGCGGCGAGCATCGCCAGCGAGCGGGCCAGCACGGAACGGGTGTCGCGCGGGTCGATGACGTCGTCCACGAGGCCGCGTTCGGCGGCGTAGTAGGGGTGGACGAGCTCCTCCTTGTACTGCGCGATCTTCTCGCGGCGCATCGCCTCCGGGTCGTCGGCGGCCGCGATCTCCCGTCGGAAGACCACGTTCGCGGCGCCCTCGGCGCCCATCACCGCGATCTCGTTGGTGGGCCACGCCAGGGCGATGTCCGCGCCGATGGAACGGGAGTCCATGACGATGTACGCGCCGCCGTAGGCCTTGCGCAGCACCACGGAGACGCGCGGCACGGTGGCGTTGCAGTACGCGTACAGCAGCTTGGCGCCGCGCCGGATGATGCCCTCGTGTTCCTGGTCCACACCGGGCAGGAAGCCGGGGACGTCGACGAGGGTGACCAGCGGGATGTTGAAGGCGTCGCAGAACTGTACGAACCGCGCACCCTTCTCGCTCGCCTTGATGTCGAGGACGCCGGCGGTCGAGGCGGGCTGATTGGCGACGACGCCGACGGTGTGGCCGTCGATCCGGGCGAGTCCGCACACGATGTTCTGCGCCCAGGCCGCGTGGACCTCCATGAACTCGCTGTCATCGACGAGTTCCTCGATGACGCCGCGGATGTCGTACGAGCGGTTCCCGTCGGCCGGCACCAGCTCCAGCAGCCGGTCGCCGAGGCGGTCGGCGGGGTCCCCGCTGAGCACCCGGGGAGGCAGCTCGCGGTTGTTGGGGGGCAGCAGGGAGATCAGGTAGCGGACCTCCGCCAGGCAGGTCTCCTCGTCGTCGTGGACGAAGTGGGCGACGCCCGAGGTGCCGGCGTGCACATCGGCGCCGCCGAGGCCGTTCTGGGTGATCTCCTCGCCGGTCACCGCGCGGACCACGTCCGGGCCGGTGATGAACATCTGCGAGATGTCGCGGACCATGAAGATGAAGTCGGTGAGGGCCGGGGAGTACGCGGCGCCGCCGGCGCAGGGGCCGAGCATGACCGAGATCTGCGGGATGACACCCGAGGCCTTGGTGTTGCGCTGGAAGATGCCGCCGTAGCCGGCGAGCGCGGAGACGCCCTCCTGGATACGGGCGCCCGCGCCGTCGTTGAGGGAGACCAGCGGGGCACCGGCCGCGATGGCCATGTCCATGATCTTGTGGATCTTCGTGGCGTGGGCCTCGCCCAGCGCACCGCCGAAGATCCGGAAGTCGTGCGCGTAGACGAAGACCGTACGACCCTCGACCGTGCCCCAACCCGTGATCACGCCGTCCCCGTACGGCTTCCTCGCCTCCAGGCCGAAGCCCGTGGCCCGGTGTCTGCGCAGCGGTTCCACCTCGCTGAAACTGCCCTTGTCCAGCAGCAGGGCGATCCGCTCGTGCGCGGTCAACTTGCCCTTCGCGTACTGGCGTTCGGTGGCCTTGGGGTCCGGGCCGTTGCGTGCCTCCTCCTTGTGGGCCTCCAGTTCATCGAGCCGTGCGGTGAGGGCCTCGGGTATCGCGGGCGGCATGGTGGGTCTCCTGTCCGGTGTCGGCGTGCGGGGCGGTGCGGATGACGGCGGTACGGCCGGCGGTGGTACGGCCGGCGGTGGTTCTTCCGGCGGTGGCCGGCCCGTGTCTCAGACGGTGGCGGTCTCGGGCTGCTCGACGGGCGGCGCCCCGGCGATCGCCAGCCGCGGGGCCAGCAGTTCGGCGAGTTCGGTGAGGGTGCCGTCCAACAGCGTCTGGGCGGCCACCTCCGCGCCCAGGTCCCGGCGGATCCCCCGGGCCAGGTGCAGGGCGTTGAGCAGGTCCAGCCCCTGAGTGCGCAGGGGCTGGTGCGGGCTGGTGCGGTGGCCCGGCGGGACCTGGAGCAGCTGGTCCAGGTGCAGGCGCAGGCAGTGGGCGAGGGTGGCGGTGAGGACGTCCGGGCTCATGACGCGCAGTTCGGACAGGTCCGGGAGGTGCCCGATCGAGCCGTGCGCGGAGTCGTCGGTCATGTCGGTGCCTTTCGTCGGGTGCGCGCCGGGGTCCGCCGTGTGTCAGGGGCGGCCGGCGGACCGGGTGGGAGGAAGGGGAGTGGGTCCGCAGGACGGCGAACCGGTGTCCGTGGCGGTCCGGGATCCGCGCCGGGTCCGGCCCGCGGGCAGCGCCGCCAGGGCGGCGAGCAGCGACACGGATCCGCCGACCCACAGGCCCGAGCGCGCCCCGTAGCGGCTGGTCAGCCAGCCGACGAGGAGGGCTCCCAGCGGGGTGAGGCCCTGCAGGATCAGCGTGTAGAGGGCCATCACCCGCCCCCGGTAGCGGGGGTCGCTGCCGAGCTGGATCCGGTGGTTGGCCGCCTGCGCGAAGTAGATCGTGGCGAAACCGGTCAGGGCGAGCAGGATGGCCGCCGAGACGTAGTCCGGGGCCCATCCGGCGGCCGTCTCGCTCACGCCGAACGCCAGGGCCGAGCCGGTGACGGTCCGGGCCGCCGGGCGCCCGCTGCGGGCGGTCGTGGCGAACGCGGCGAGCAGCGAGCCGGCCGCGAAGGTGGTGGTGAGCAGGCCGAACGCGGTCGCGTCGGCGTGGAAGACGGTCTTGGCGAGCAGCGGCAGGGTGAGCTGGAAGTTGAAGCCGAACAGGCCGACGACCGCCAGCAGGGCCAACGGGACCAGCAGGTCGGGCCGGGCGCGGACGTACCGCAGCCCGTCCGCCACTCCCGATCCGCGGCCCGAGGGTTCGCAGCGCAGCAGTTCCGCGGGCCGCATCAGCCGCAGGGCCGCCACGGTGGCGAGGTAGCTGACCGCGTTGAGGAGCATCACCGGCCCGGTGCCGACGGCCGAGATGAGCAGGCCGGCCAGGGCCGGGCCGACCACCCGCGCGGTGTTGAAGTAGGCGGCGCTCAGCGCCGAGGCGTTGGGCAGCAGGTCCGGGCCCACCAGCTCGGCGACGAACGCCATCCGGGCGGGCACCTCGAAGGAGTTGACGGTGCCGAGCCCGATCGCGAACAGGTACAGGTGCCACAGCCGCACGTCACCCGCCAGGACCAGCACGGCCAGGGCGAGGGCCAGTGCGCCCGAGGCCAGGTTGGCGAGGGTGAGCAGCAGTCTCTTGTCGTGGCGGTCGGCGAGCCGGCCGCCGTACAGGGTGAGCAGCAGCATCGGGGTGAACTGCAGCGCGGTCAGGGTGCCCAGGGCGGTGGCGGAGTCCCCGGTCAGGTCCAGGACCAGCCAGTCCTGGGACACGACCATCATCCAGGTCCCCGCCACGGACACCACCTGCCCGGCCGCGAACAGCCGGAAGTTGCGTACGGCGAGGGAACGGAAGGGCTTGGAGCGTGTCTTGTCCATGGGGGGTGGTACGCCTCGCCTCTCGTGGTCTGCCTGTGCCGTGCCGTGCGCCGTGTCCCGTGTCGTGTGTGGTCGTGGTGGTCGCGCGCCGTCCCGTGTGCCGTGTCTCAGGCCCGGGCCAGGCACTCCTCCAGGAAGGCCAGGGCGCGCAGGTGGTAGGAGCGGGCGACCCAGCCGAGGCTGAGGTTGTGTCCCGCGTCGGGCTGCCGGTCGATGGTGACGAACGGGGCCGCGGTGAACAGTTCGGCGATCTCGTTGAGGTCCTCCTCGTCGTTACGCCACCACAGTTCGTGCTCGGCGAAGGTGAGGCGGACCGGTACGGGCACCCGGGCGGCGGCAGCGGTGAAGCTCTCGGGCCAACGTGCCGCCTCCGCGCGCTCGCGCAGCGGCATGGGGGCGACGAGCGCGGCGGCGTCCCGGAAGGTGTTCGGCGGGTAGAAGCGCAGGGCGCCCCAGTTCCGCTTCCAGTGGCCGTGCCGGTGCGGGTCGCGGAGGTCCCCGGGGTCGACCGCGTAGTCGCGGCCGCAGCCGGAGACGTCCAGGCCCAGCAGGGCCGGCCCGGCGGTTCCGGGACCGGCCTGTTCGGCGGCGTACGTGAGGGCGAGCTTGCCGCCGAAGGAGTGCGCGACGAGGAACACCCCGGCGCCGGACGGGTACCGGTCGGCGAGGTGGGCGATCGCGGTCCCCAGCGCGGCGGACTGTTCGGACAGGTTCTGGCCGCGCGGCAGGTGCGCGGCGGACAGGCCGTAGCCGGGCCGGTCCACGGCGACGACGGTGTAGCCGAGCCGGGCGCCGAGGGTGAGGAGGGAGACGTCCGGGTGGGCCTGACCGTCGAAGTAGCCGGCGCTCATGCCGCCGCCGTGCACCGCGACGATGGTCGCACGGGGCGGGCCGACGGGCTGGGCGATCAGCGCGGACAGGGTGAAGGCGCCTGCCTCCAGGGTGATCGGCCGGACGCCCGGCGACATGCCGGGCGCGGTCTCGTCCGCCCCGACGGGCAGGAGCAGGGGGGCGCTCACTGGGCCCCCCTGGCGTGGGCGGGCCGGTGGGTTCTTCGACTCATGGTCTCTTCCTGGGACGGTGGGCGGGGCGGCCCCGGGGGCCGGGCAGGGCCGAGGTGCCCGGCCGCTGCGGCCCCCGGGCCTTGGCGCGGTCAGGCGGGGATGCCGAACCACTGCCGGAGGGCCGGGGCCAGTTCGGCGGGGTCGGTGCCCGCCCAGGCGACGTAGCCGTCGGGGCGGACCAGGACGGCCGAGGCACCGGCGAAGACGGCCGGGTCCCGGGGGACGCCGGTGGTCGTGATGACCCGGTCCTTCCAACCGGCCGCGGCCTCGCGCACGTCGGGGTCGTCGGCCAGGTCGAGGAGGACGCCGCGGGCGGGGTGCAGCAGGTCGGCGGTGCGCACGGGACCGTCGGCCGTGATCAGGTCGCGCGGCGGGAGCCGGCGACCGAGCAGCGGGTGGCGGTCCTCGGGCGCGGCGGGGTCCTCGCCGGCGGCCGGGGCCGCGTCGACGTCGTAGCGGACGTCGAGGTGGCTGACCATCCCGGCGAGGTGGCGCTTGACCGGGTCCAGCGCGATCAGTTCGGTGAACAGGGCCCGCAGCGGCTCCGATTCGACGCCGCCGAGGAACACGGAGCCCTGGGCGAGGGTGTTGGTCAGCAGCCGCGCCCCGACGGCGTGGCGTTCGTCGTGGTAGGTGTCGAGCAGCGATGCGGGGGCCCAGCCGGCGAGGGTCGCGGCCAGTTTCCAGCCGAGGTTCACGGCGTCCTGGACGCCGGTGCTCAGGCCCTGTCCGCCGGCGGGCAGGTGGATGTGGGCCGCGTCGCCGACCAGCAGCACGCGCCCGCGTCGGTACTCGCTCGCCTGCCGGGTGGCGTCGGTGAAGGAGCTGACCCAGTCGGCGCCGCCGCCGGAGATGTCCTCGCCGGTCAGCCGCTGCCAGGCCGCGGCGACCTCCGCGAAGTCGGGGGTCTGGCTGCGGTCGGCGGGCGGGGCGCCGTGCTCGCACACGATGATGCGGTCCACGCCCTCGGCGAGCGGCGCGGCCATCACCATGCCGGCGGGGACGCGCTCGCCGAGGAAGCGGGGCGGGATCGAGCAGCCGACCACGTCGGCGAGGTACATGCCCCGGGTGGCGTCGGTGCCGGGGAAGGCGAACTCGGCGACCTTGCGGACCAGGCTGTGTCCGCCGTCGGCGCCGACCAGCCAGCGGGCGCGCAGCCGCTGTTCGCCGTCGGGGCCGGCGACGGTGGCGGTGACCCCGTCCGGGTCCTGCTCCAGGTCGAGGAACTCCCACCCGCGCCGGATGTCGGTCCCCAGCTCGCGGGCCCAGTCCTCCAGGACGGTCTCGGTCCGCGACTGCGGGATGCCGCGGGCCCCGAAGTGGGCGTCCTCCAGGGCGGTGAAGTCGAACTGCACCCCGCCGAAGTGGCCCAGCGGGCTGGTCTCCAGCCCGCCGAAGCGGGGTACGAGGCCCCGCTGGTCGAAGGACTCCAGGGCGCGGGCGGTGAAGCCCAGGCCGCGGGACTGGCCGGTGGGCCGCTCCAGGCGTTCGGTGACGATGACGTCCGCGCCGCCCAGGCGCAGCTCGCCGGCGAGCATCAGGCCCGCCGGGCCGGCGCCGACGATGATGACGTCCGCGTCGATGGTGTCGACGTCCTTGGCCATGAGTGTGCCTTCCTGGTTGCCGGCGCCGGCCGCCGCCTCAGCGGGCGGCGGCGGTCGCGGCGTGTCGGTGGGTGGGGTGCGCGCCGTCCGTGCCGGCGGGCGCGGTGGCCGGTGCGCCGAACCAGCGGCGCAGCGCGGTGTGCGGGCCCCGCGGGTCGGTGCCGGGGCCGCCGGCCCAGACGACGTGTCCGTCGGGCCGTACGAGGAGGGCCTCGCCGGGGGTCAGCGGGCTGCCGGTCGCCGGGCGGGCGGTGACGTGGTCGACCCGGTCCGCCCAGGGGCCGACGGTGGCCGGGTCCGCGCCCGTGCCGAGGTCGAGCAGCAGGCCGCGGCCGGTGCGCAGCAGTGCGGCGGTGGTGTCGCCGGCCGGTCCGTCCAGCGCGGAGGGGGGCAGTCGGCGGCCGAGGAGGGGGTGGTCCGTGCCCGGCCGCCCGGTGTCGGCGTCGTCCGTGACGGGGTAGCGGATGCCGAGGCCGCTCACGGCGCCGGCCAGTTCGGTGCG
The DNA here is from genome assembly GCF_026627505.1 of Streptomyces sp. H27-H5. GTDB lineage: Bacteria > Actinomycetota > Actinomycetes > Streptomycetales > Streptomycetaceae > Streptomyces. Next base: position 12,971 of record NZ_JAPNLK010000122.1, read on the forward strand.
TACCCCGTCGAGCGCGACGAGTTCGGTGAGCAGGGTGCGGGCCGGTTCGACCTCGGGTCCGCCGAGCAGCAGCAGGGTCTGGGCCCGGATGTTGGCCAGGACCGCGGCGCCGACGGCGTGGCGTTCGGTGTGGTAGCTGTCCAGGAGCCCGTCGGGGGCGTCGCCGCGCACTTCGGCGGCGAGCTTCCAGCCGAGGTTGAAGGCGTCCTGCACGCCGAGGTTGAGGGCTTGTCCGCCGCTGGGCATCTGCTGGTGCGCGGCGTCGCCGGCGAACAGGATCCGGCCGTGCCGGTACCGGGCGAGCTGCCGGTTGGCGTCGCCGAAGGCGTTGACCCACAGGGGGCTGCCGTGGGCGATGTCCTCGCCGGTCACCCGCTGCCAGGCGTCGACGACCTCGTCGAACGCGGGGGCGCCGGAGCGCGGGACGGCCGGTTTGCCGAACTCGTGCACCATCACGCGGGTGACGCCGTCGCGGGTCGCGGAGATGGCCAGGCCGTCGGGCAGCCGCAGGAAGCGCCGGTCGGGCGTCTCGACTCCGCCGACGTCGGCCCGCAACAGTTCGCGTTCGGCGTCGCGGCCGGGGAAGTCGGCGCCGATGAGCCGTCTTACGGTGCTGTCCTCGCCGTCGCAGCCGACCAGGTACCGGGCGTTGATGCGGACCGGGCCGTCCGGGCCGATGCCGTCGGCCGTCACCCCGTCCGGTCCGACGGTCAGGGCGACCAGTTGGTGGCGGCGGAGCAGGCCCGCGCCCAGCTCGACGGCCCGGTCCTGGAGGAGTTCCTCCGTACGCCGCTGGGGCACCTTCCACTGGCCGGGGTGGGAACCGGGCAGGGTGAGGTCCAGTCCGATGCCGCCGAAGTGCCCGCGCGGCTCGCACGGCGGGGTGCCCAACTCGGCCAGCAGGCCCCGGCTGTCGAAGATCTCCATGGTGCGGGCGTGCAGGGTGGTCGCCCGGGATTCGGTGGTCGGGCCGGGGCGCTGGTCGAGGACGAGCACCTCGGCCCCACCGAGCCCGAGCTCGCAGGCGAGCATCAGTCCGGCGGGGCCGGCTCCGACCACCAGGACGTCGGTGTCCAGGGGTCCCCGCGCGATGTCCGGGTGGTCCGATGCCATGTCAGTTCTTTTTCTCGGCGTGGGTCTTGGTGTGGTTGAGGGTGGCGAGGCTGTTGGTGGAGAGGGCGGTGTGGACGTAGGCGCGGGCGTCGGCGACGGTGGCGTCGGGTCCGAGGATGCGGGTGATGTTGTCGGTGTTGAGGGTGACGGTGTGTTGGGAGGTGGCGGTGACGCCGTGGTCGGTGTCGCGGAAGGTCCAGTGGCCGGTGTGGAGGGTCATCAGGGCGGGGAGGGTGACTTGTTTGTAGGCGACCTTGTGGTGGGGGAAGGTGACGCGGTGGGATTTGGTGGTGTGGACGGAGCCGTCCTTGGCGCGGGTGTCCATCTCCAGGGTCTGGACGCCGGGGGTGTCCTCGGTGAGGCGGACGGTGGCGACGTGGGGCAGGCGTTCGGACCACAGGTGGGCTTCGTTGATGAAGTCGTAGGCGTCCTTGGCGGAGCCGTCGATGGTGACGGTGTCCTCGAAGGAGAAGGTGACGTCCTCGGCGCCGTGGGCGAACTCCACGTTCCGCTTCAACGCCGCCAACTCGGAACGGCTGTTCTTGTCGACGGCCTCGTCGATCCAGAGCAGGTCGTGCGCGTCGTCGTCGATCGCCCGGTAGTCGTGGAGCAGCCGGACCCGCGAGGAGTCCTCGTCGAGCGGCTCGATGATCCACGCGCCGCCCATCGAGGCGACCGGCTTGGTGGTGACCTCCTGGCGGAAGGTGATCCGCAGGCCCTGCGGGTCGAGTTCGCGGCGCGAGGTCCAGTTCTTCGGTTGGCCGTTGGCGGTGGCCCAGATCCGGATCCGCTCGTGCGTGCCGTTGAAGTCGACCCGGTCCACGTGGATGGTGGGCGGGAAGATGCGCGGCCAGTTGACGACGTCGGCCAGCAGCCGGTACACGTCCGATGCCGGCGCGGCGATGGTGATCTCGTGCTCAACCTCGCGGGTTGTCATGACGGCTTCCTCTTCGAGAACTCGGGCGCGTCCGCACCCTGGTGGCAAGGGGTGCGGATCAGAAGTTGCCGAGCCCGCCGCAGACGTTGATCGCCTGCGCCGTGACGGACGCGGCGGTGTCGGAGGCGAGGTAGGCGACCATGCCGGCGACCTCCTCGGGGGTGGAGTACCGGCCGAGCGGGATCTTCGACTGGAACTTGTCGAGGATGGCGTCCTCGGAGGTGTCGTACGCGGCGGCGTATCCGGCGCGGACGCGCTGGGCCATGGGCGTCTCGACGTAGCCGGGGCAGACGGCGTTGACCGTGATCCCGGTGGGGGCGAGTTCGTTGCCGAGGGCCTTGGTGAAGCCGACCACGCCGTGCTTGGAGGCCGAGTACGGGGCGCCCAGGACGACGCCCTGCTTGCCGGCGGTGGAGGCGATGTTGATGATGCGGCCGCGGTTCTTGTGGCGCATCCCGCCGGTGTTGAGGACTTCCTTGGTCAGCCGGAAGACGCTGGTGAGGTTGGTGTCGATGACATCGGCCCACAGCTCCTCGTCTATGTCCGCGGTGACGCCGCCACCGGACCGGCCGGCGTTGTTGACCAGGACGTCGACGCTGCCGAAGCGGTCGACCGCGGCCTGGACGAACGCGGCGGCGGAGGCGGAGTCGCGTACGTCGAGGACCGTTCCGTCGGCTTCGAGGCCCTCCGCCTGAAGCTCCTTGACCGTGGCGGCGACATTGTCGGCGTTGCGCGCGCCGATGAAGACCGCGTGCCCCTGGGCACCCAGTGCGCGGGCCGCGGCCAGGCCGATGCCGCTGGTGGCGCCCGTGATCAGGGCGATCCGCTTCTCCTGCGTCGACATGATTCGTCTACTCCGTAAGTGTCCGGGGGTGATTCGGCGGGGCCGGGCGGAATCGCGTCCGCCCGGCCCGGGGAACGAACTGGTGCGGCGGGCGACTCAGGCGGCGCTGGGCACCGCGGTGAGGTGGCCGTTGACGGCCGCGATCAGCGCGCGCGGGGTGTCCGCGTCGGTGAGCAGGTCCTCGTCGAGGACGATCTTGTACTCGCGCTCGATGCGGCTGCCGGTCTCCAGCAGGGCGAGGGACTCGTAACCGAGCGCCTCGAACTGGACGTCGAGGATGTCGCCGTCGAGGTCGACGCCCTCGTCGGCGCCGGCGCCTTCGAGGAGGATCCGCCGCAGGTCGTCAAGGGTGAAGGTCTGAGTGGACACGTGGGGCCCTTCATGGCTCGTGGATCGGTGGTGTGGGAATGGCGTGGGGGGGCCGTGGGATGTGAGGCGGTGGGGGGAAGGCGGCCTCCGCCGCCGGTCGGGGGGTGGCGGCGGAGGACGCCGGGTTCAGGGCCGGCCGTCGTACGGGGACGGGCGGGCGGGGACCTAGTCCGCGGCGCGGACGACGACGGCCGAGTTGAAGCCGCCGTAACCGCGGGCCACGACCAGGGCGGTGCGGACCTGCGCGGTGCGCGGCCGGTCCACGACCAGGTCGAGCGCGTACTCCTCGGCCGGGTGCACGTTGACGGTCGGGGGGATGAGCCCCTCCTCGATCGCCAGCAGGGCGGTCGCGACGTCCAGGGGCGCCGCGCCCGAGTACAGCCGGCCCGTCATCGTCTTGGGTGCGGTGACCGGGACGCCCCGCTCGCCGAACACGGCGCCGATGGCCTCGGCCTCGACGCGGTCCAGTTCCGGGACGCCGGCGGCGTCCGCGAAGACCACGTCCACGTCCTCGGGCCGGACACCCGCGTCGTCGAGGGCGAACTCGATGGCCTTGCGCAGCGCGGGCTCCCGGTCGCTGCCGGGCGCCGCGTCGAAGGTGGCCCCGTAGCCGGCGATCTCGCCGTAGATCTTCGCGCCGCGCGCACGGGCCGACTCCGCCGACTCCATGATCAGGATGGCGCCGCCCTCGCCGGGCACGTAGCCCGAGGCGTCCGCGTCGAACGGCAGGAACGCGCGGGTCGGCTCGTCGCTGGTGCTCAGCCGCTTGGCGGCGAGCTGCGCGACCCAACCCCACGGGCAGATCGAGGCGTCGACCCCGCCCGACACGATCATCGGGGTCCCCTTGCGGATCAGCCGGCGGCCCTGAGCCAACGCGTCGAGGCCGCCGGCCTCGTCGCTGACGATCACTCCGCTGGGGCCCTTGAGCCCGCTGCGGATGGAGATCTGGCCGCTGTTGACGGCGTAGAACCAGGCGAAGGACTGGTAGGCGCTGACGTACTGCGCGCCCTGGCTCCACAGCTTCTGGAGCTCGTTCTGCCCGAACTCGAAGCCACCCGACGAACTGGCCGTGACCACGCCCATGTCGTACTCGGGCAGGCTCTGCGGGTCGATGCCCGCGTCGGCCAGCGCCCACTCGGCGGCGACGAGCGCGAGGCGCGTCATCCGGTCGGTCTGCGGGAGCAGCCGGCTCGGCAGCAACTCCTCTTCGGAGAAGCCGGGGATCTCGCCCGCGAGGGTGGACGGGTAGCCGGCGGGGTCGAACCGGGTGACCCGGCCGATGCCGTTCTTGCCCGTCCGGGTCGCCGCCCAGTAGTCCTCCGTGCCCAGGCCGTTGGGCGCCGTGATGCCCAGACCCGTCACCACAACCGAGGTGGTCATGCCACGCTCCTCTCGGGACGCGCCAGCACCATGGCGCTCTGGAAACCGCCGAAGCCGCTTCCGACGGTCAGGACCGCGTCGGTCAGCTGCTCCCGGGCGACCAGCGGGACGTAGTCGAGGTCGCACTCCGGGTCCGGGGTGTGGAGGTTCGCCGTCGGCGGGACGACGTTGTTCTCCATCGCCAGCGCGGACGCGGCGATCTCGATGGAGCCGATGGCACCGAGCGAGTGCCCGACCATCGACTTGATCGAGCTGACCGGGGTCCGGTAGGCGTGGTCGCCCAGGCTCCGCTTGAACGCGGCGGTCTCGTGGCGGTCGTTCTGCTTGGTGCCCGAGCCGTGCGCGTTGATGTAGTCGATCTCGGTCGGGTTCATCTTGGCCTCGCACAGCGCGACCCGGATGGCCTCCGCCATCTCCTTGCCGTCCGGCCGCAGACCGGTCATGTGGTAGGCATTGGAGCGGGTGGCGTAGCCGGCTATCTCGGCGTAGATGTGCGCGCCGCGCTTCTTGGCGTGCTCCAGCTCCTCCAGGACGAACACCGCCGCGCCCTCGCCCAGGACGAAGCCGTTGCGGGTTCCGTCGAAGGGGCGGGAGGCGTGACCGGGGTCGTCGTGGCGGGGGGTGGTCGCCTTGATCGCGTCGAAGCAGGCCATGGTGATCGGCGAGATCGGCGCGTCCGAGGAACCGGCGATCATCACGTCGACCGAGCCCTCGCGGAGCAGGTCCACGGCGTGACCGACCGAGTCGATGCCGGAGGTGCAGCCGGTGGAGACCACGGTGCTGGGTCCCTGCGCGCCGACCGCCCAGGCGACCTCGGCGGTGAAGGAGCTCGGCACCAGGTAGTTGTAGAGGTGCGGGACCGCGTACTCGTGGTCGACGAGGTGGAGTCGGCCGCCGTCGCTGACGACGTTGTACTCCTCGTCGAGGCCCATCGTGGCGCCGACGGCACTGCCGATGGTGACGCCCACGCGGTACGGGTCGTACGTCTCCAGGTCGATGCCGCTGTCGGCGACGGCGCCGCGGGCGGCGACCACCGCGAACTGCGCGGCCCGGTCCATGCGCCGGATCTCCTGCGGGGTCAGGCCGTGTTCCTGCGGATCGAAGTCGATCTCGGCGGCGACCCGCGAGCGGAAGGGGCTGGGGTCGAAGAAGGTGATGCCGCGGGTCGCGGTGCGGCCCTCGCTGAGCAGGTTCCAGAAGTTCTTGGTCCCGACACCACCGGGCGCGAGGACCTCGATGCCGGTGATGACCACACGTCGTCCGGTCACGCGGACGCCTCCCAGTCGTAGAAGCGCTTCGCCATCGCGTCGGCGGGGGAACGCCAGGTGGCGGGGTCGTAGGCCCCGATGAACGGCTTGAGCCTCGATCCACCGCGTGATCTTTGATCACGCGGTGTGATTGCTTTTGTGGTGGGTTTCCGGATTCGGGCAGGCCGGTATCCCGGGTGGCCGTCCCGGTGGCGGGTTCTCCGAGGTTCTTTCTG
>NZ_JAPNLK010000123.1 GCF_026627505.1 Streptomyces sp. H27-H5
GCCGCCTCGCTGCGGTCCCGCTGAGAATTCTGCCTCGATATCACTGTGCGTCACTTTCCGTTCGAGGCAGGAACCGGACCAGACAGGAGCAATCATCCCCTACTCACACAACCTGGTATACACCCTCCACGCGAACGAGGAGGCGGACCCTGAGCGCAGGCGGGCGCTCTTCAAGCAGTTCGTCACGACGTACAAGGCCGCGCAGCCGCACCTGGACAAGCTCCGCACCAACCTCGTCAAGGCGTCGCGCGTCCTCGGCACCGAGAACGAGTCGGCCGAGATCCTCACCATGCTCACGGTGATCATGGGGGACTACTTCCCGGAGCCGAAGCCGATCGAGCCGTCGCCGAGCGGCCCGACCTGGGACATCTGGGCAGACCTCAAGGACATGGGCAAGGCCCTCGACCAGATCAACGCCGGGTTCGACAAGATGAACGCCGCCCTCGACGACATGAACGCCATCATGGTCGAGGTCAACGACAGCATCGACGGGATGAACAGGGGTATCGCCCAGGCAAACCGGGGCATGGACAGGCTCAACGAGGGCGTCCGTGAGATGAACGACGCCCTGGGGAAGACTAACAATGCCGTAAAGGGCATGAACAAGGCCGCGGAGCGCATCCACGAGGTGCCGGAGTTCAACTTCGACTTCTCGCACGTCGCCGAGAACGTCGGCGCGAACCAGACCCCGGCCGAAGTGCTCGCCGCCCAGGACCGCCGGATGGGCCTCGTGCTCGACCTGCTGCCCGGCATCGGCGACGGCAAGGGCGTTCTGCAGGCCATCACCGGCAAGGACCTCGCCACCGGCGAACACCTGAGCCCCGTAGACCGGGCCTTGGGCGCGGTCGTCGTGCTGCGCTGGCTCAAGGTCGGCGGCAAACTCGACCCCGACGACATCCGCAAGGCCCAGCGGCGCGGACGACCGTGCAACAGCTTCCCGGCCGGCACACCCGTACTGATGGCGGACGGCTCCCACAAGCCGATCGAGAACGTACGGGTGGGCGACACGGTCCTCGCCACGGACCCCGCATCGGGAGCCACCGGCCCGCGGAGCGTCGATGACGCGATCTACACCCCCGACGGCCGAGCCTTCACCGGCATCACACTCGACGCCGCAGTAGGCGGAGGCTCCCTCACCACGACGGACCACCACCCCTTCTGGTCGCAGAACCACGAGCAGTGGACCGATGCCGGCGACCTCAAGGCGGGCGACACCCTCCGCACCGCCGACGGCGCCCCAGCACGGATCGACCAGGTCACGCACTGGAAGACCCTCCAGCCGGCGTACAACCTGACTGTCAACGACCTCCACACCTACTATGTGCTGGCCGGCGAGACGCCGGTGCTCGTGCACAACGCTTCGTGCGACTTCATCCCCGGCGAGATCCCCGATGCCGCGGCCATCGACCGCGGTTCGCTGGTGAAGCTCAAGGAGAAGCAGCTCGAGAAGGCCCTCAAGACCCTCGGCGAGGACCCGCACGGGTTCAAGGCCGACTGGGTCGGAAAGAACATGGTCTCCCGGTTCGACGCGATGCGCGACGGTGACAGTCGAATCATCCTAGTGAGCAAGGACGGCAGGATCTTGGTTCCGACGAATTACAGGTTCCGGCCATGAGCGCGTTCCGCATGTACCTGCGCGTGGTCAGCGAGACCTTGCAGCCGGAGGAAATCTCCGAACGGCTGGGAGCGGAACCCGACGAGATGATGGCGATCGGCAGCCGCCGGCGCCCCCAGTCCCCCCCACGCTCCCACTCCACCTGGATCCGCCACGCCGGCCGCGCCCGACCGGAAGACCTGGAACCGGTGATCCTCGCCTGGGGTCCGGACCTCGCCGCGGCCCTCGGCCGCCTCGCCATCTCCGGCGAGGCCGCCGTCTGCCTGGAAATCGTCCAGGAGATCCGAGACCCCGACGACCCCCAACAAACGGGCATCGCCCTGAGCCCCGCCCTCCTCTCCTGGCTCGCCACCTCCCACGCCTCCCTCGACATCGACCAATACATCCACCACGACTGCCCCGCCCCCACCCCGTAGCCTCCGCTCCCACGAGTCGCGGTGACCAACGAAGCCCCGCCGGGCATCCGGCGGGGCTTCGTTGGCCCCGGGCTCACTTCCCGCAAAATCTTCTGGATAGCCCCGTCCGCCGGGCTGAGCCCGCACTGTTTCGGGAAGCTGGTGGCCGTGCTGCGGCGCGAGGGTGCGGACGCGGTCCGCAAGGTCCGGCCGTGGAGCCCTCCGCCGGAGGACCGGGCACTTCTGGTCGCGGAGTATTGGCGCACGAACTTGCCGATGCGGCAGATCGCACCGCTCTTCGGGGTCTCGAAGTCATCGACGCCGACACCCGCCTGGTCGTCGCGGTCGGCCGGCCCCTGCCCGGGAATCGCAACGACTGCAAGGCATGGGAGGAATCCGGCGCCAAGGCCGCCGTCGGCCGGACCAGGACCAGGCCCCTGCGCCGGCTGTCCGTCCTCACCATCACCTGGCTCGGGTAGCCACCCGGCAACGCCCCAACCCCGGCATTGCAACTGCCGGGTGGCGGCCCTGTGCGGGTTGTGGCTGTGCGGTGGGCACACTTCCGGTGGTCTGGGCGAGCCTGGTTGCATTCGGCTCTGCAACAGGGTTCCGGGCCTGTTCCCCCAGGTCGGAGCCGGTAACAACGGTGGCGGTAACTGGCTGGGTAACCGGGCCAGTAGCGGCAGCGCCGGGCAAGCCTCCGTCTCCCCGTGGACCCTACGGCGCCCCCTGTGCTTCCCCCTGCGGTGACGTCTGACCGCTGGAGGGCCGTTTTCGCAGGTCACCGGCCATGCGCGGCGTACCCGACGCCTCGACAATGGATGGGGTTGTTGGTGTTGGTTGGTCGTTGGTGCGTAGGGAGAGGGAGGTGGTGGGCGGGTCGCGGGCGCGGAGGTATGGGTCGGCGGCGAGGACTCGGGAGCAGGTTCTTGAGGGCCAGGGGTGGTGAAGGTGGCGACAGCGGCGCAGATCCGGTTGCTGGTGTGTCTGCCGGGCGGGCGACGAGGGTGGAGCTGGACGGGCGGCGGGTCACCGAGAAGCTGTGATCGTTGACGCCTGCGGGGTTGGAGGCGGCTGCGGTGGTCTTGGATCGGGTGGCACGCGAGATGTGTGAGACGGCGAAGGCTGCGGCGGTTTCGGGGGCGAAGCATGCGGTGAAGGTGACCGACACCCTCGCAGGGTTCCTGCAGACCCCGCCCGAACGGACCGCGCCGATGGTCCGCAAGGGCGCGGTGCCGGCGCCGACTCCGGCGCCGGTGGAGCGCCTGTCGGGGCTCGGGCCGATCGCGGCCTGGTCGACCGGAAGTGCCCCTGCCGGTGACCGGGAGCTTCGGGGCGCCGGGTCGGGGCAGTGTCCGCGCCGACATGGTGTTAACCGCGCCCCCACCGAGTTGCCGTTGTTGTTGGTGGAGGTCGCCAACGGTACGGAGTTGCCGCCGACCTGGCGGAGAAGATCGCCCGCTACCGATGCTTCCTCGCCCGCACGGTCCCGCAGGCCGGACGGCTCACGGTGGGGGTGATGTCGCGTCGTGGCGCACGGTGTGGACGGCGCCCGCGGCGCGGACTCGGGAGGCGCATCCGCCGTTGGCGATCGTGTTCACGAAGAAGATGGCGCCAGGCGCGATGGAGGTGCGGATGCGGGAGGTCGAGCGTCTGAGCGTCCTGGAGTGGCTGTGGCAATGGCACACCGCCGGGACCTTCCCGGACGGCACCAGGGCGGCTACCGCGACTACACCGGCGCGGTGCCGGTGATCGTGGCGGTCCTGGACCTCTTGGAGGAGCCCACCCGGTGGCGGTGAACAGCGCCGCTGCAAGGAGTACGTACTCGCGAGCGTGCCATGTGGGCCACCGAGGGGAGCGGTGTCTCTCACACTTCCGTTGATGCTGTGGTGGGTGGTGGTGCTTCACCAGTAATGCTTACGGCCTCCGACGGAGTGACCGAGGGCGCCCACGATCCAGAGGATGACTCCGATGACGACGAGGATGATGCCGATTGTCCACAGGATGCTGATGCTCGTGAGGAAACCGACGATGAGAAGAATGACGCCGAGGACGATCATGGTGTCCTCCAGTTGTACTGAGGGTTTGCGTTCCGCCTGGAGGGGCGCCAGTTCGTTGGCGCCAACTTCTCCGCAGGGCGCATACCCGGAGCCGACATGATCACCCTCTTGGCCGGTGACAGGAACCATTGGCCGGTGCATCCCCTCCACGTTCGGTGTGCTCGGCCCCCTCTTCCAGCCGCGAGGGGCGAGCTTACTGAGCCGGGCGGTGGGAGGCTGCTTCAGGGCTGGTAGACGTCGGCCTGACGTCTGTTCGTGCCAGTGGCTGACTCACGGTTTCGCCGTCGATTCGGGAATCCGTTCGGGCCACCGCTCGCAGCGTCCGCCACATCTCCTTCTTGTCTTCCACCCACCCAGGCCGCTTGCAGTTCGAGGACATCACTCAGCGGCGACCGGTGAACGAGGCGGCCGTTGACTTCGAGCCGCCCTGCCGAGCAGGGTTTTGGGATGCGCGAGCGGGGCGTCCAGCGCCGTCACGATCTTCGCGCAGGCTGTCCCGGCGCTCTGTGACTTCCGCAGCCAGTTCGCTCGACCGCCGACCGGCGGGCGTCCCCTGGTGGGTCTGCGACATACCGCGGAGCAGGGTTACGCCGGCACCCGCGCGAGCCAAGTGGTTGTCGTGGTAGACGCGCGGCATCTGGTGCCCGCGCGGCGCGTTTCCTTGTGCGTTTCATGGTCACCGGTCACCGCTCCCATCGATCGTGTGCGCAATGGGGGATGGGTTCTGTCATTTGCGGCATCCGATATCGAGTCCAGTCGCATTCAGACGGTTCGGGTGACCGTGACGAGGACGGTCACCGATCCGACTGTTCGACGCTGGACGAGACAGGCGGTGACAGCGCTCCTTACCTCGTCGCGTACCTGCCGGGCGGTGTCCACGACGCGGCGGTCGGGGTGCAGGATGCACCGCACTTCCACGTGGCAGCCGCCGTCCGGGGTACTTCGGCAGCGGATGCCGGCCACTTCGCGGGGCGGCTTGTCCGGCGTGGTCATGGCGTGGCGCGCATGCGATGCGGCGAGAGCGAGTCGATCGGACAGCGCGGGCTGCAGTGCGTCCACGCCTGGAACGTCGAGGGCAGCCGCTGCTGCGGCCCGGGCAATGCCTTCCCAGGAAGAGGCGGTCATCGTTCACTCGGTTCAGGCTGTGTTCGGCGGGAGCGTTCCAGTACGCCGGTGACTTCCACGTTGACGGCGGTGACAGCGAGGCCCAGGACGTTCTGAGCCACGTGGAGAACGGCTTGGCGTACGGCTTCGGCCCTCTCCCGCAACGGCTGGTCGAGCGTGGTGGACAGGGTGATGGCGGCGACATGGAGCGCTTGGCCGCTCTGTTCGGGGATCAGCCGGCAGCTGGCGGCGCGGGCCCCGGGGACGGTGTCGGCCGCTCGGCGCAGTATCTTCGCGGCCGCGGTCTCGGCTATCCGCAGGTCGCGTCCGGGGTCGTTCAGCAGCAGCATGGCACCCAGCCTCGCCTCGGCCCGAACAGCGTTGATCACTCTGTTGGCGAGGCTGTGGCCATCGGGCTGTTCCTCGCCGCGCAAGGCATGGGTGGCCCGGTCCAGGGATGTCAATCCCTCGATGGCTTCGCGGCAGTAGGGGCAGTGGTTGGTGTGCGGGTCGGCGGCCCTGGCAGGGGTGCGGGCCTGTTCCCAGGCGTGCCCGAGGAGGCGTCCGCAGGGCAGTAGCGCTGAGCCGGCAAGCCGCTCGGCATCGGAGTGCGGGGGCGGGTTGGTCTGGGCCGCGGAGGTCGGGTGCGGGTCGTCTAGCGCCATGGGCGCATCGCCTCCATCAAAGCGCGTCGTGCGCGGAAGAGTCTGCCGCGCACCGTTTGTTCGGTGGTGCCCACCACGAGGGCGATCTCTTCGTAGTGCAGGCCGTGTAGCTCCCTCAGGACCCAGCAGACGCGCAGCTCGGGTCCAATCTCCAGGAGCGCTCGCATGAGTGCGGCTGCCGCGGCTCTCGTCTCGGCCATGCGGGGTGGCGAGCTGTCCGCGTCCACGGCGGGGGGTTCGGGGACCGCGTCCAGGGACAGCGGCTGAGGCCGGTTGCGCAGGGTGTTGAGGCAGCAATTCGTCACGATGCGGTACATCCATGTGCCGAAGGAGGAGGTGTGGCGGAAATCCGGAAGTCGCCTCCAGGCGCTGAGGAAGGCGTCCTGTACCGCGTCCTCGGCGTCCGCCCGATTGCCGAGCAGATGCTGCGCGAGAGCAAGGAGACGGCTGCTGTGCCGGCGGACCAGGAGAGCGAAGGCTTCTTCGTCTCCTTCGGAAGCCCGGACCGCCAGCACCCTGTCGTCCGCGTCGCGCAAGGTATCCGTGGCTGGGGTAAGGCAGGCGACGGTCCGCGGCGCCGGCCGCAGCGGGCGGGTCGTGCCGTGCAGGGGTGACGGACTGGTCTGGTTGCGCATCCGCCGCTCCCTTCTGCCGAAGACGTCGGTCGCGGCCTGACGTACGCACTCTTCGATCGTAGGCGGTGTGGCCGCAGGGCGAGGAGTGAGGAATGTTCGTGCGATGTGTCCAACACATGAGGGCGCCGCAACGGCGCTGCCAGGACACCATGGGGAGGTCCTCATGTCGGACACCATCAGCCCCACCGCAGGCGGTGATTCCCGCCCCGCGGGCAAGGCCCTCACGGGCCATACAGGCTCCGGGACGGCGCCCGAGACGCGAGGTCGGACCTCGATCGCCGACAGCGTCGTCGAAAAGATCGCGGGAATGGCCACACGCGAGGTGCCGGGCATCCACAGTCTCGGCTCCGGGATGGCTCGCACGCTCGGAGCCGTCACAGACAAGGTTCCGGGGGGTAAGCCCAGCGTGTCGCGAGGCGTGAAAGTCGAGGTGGGCGAGCGGCAGGCGGCCGTCGATCTGGACGTGGTCGTGGAGTACGGCGTTGCCATCGTGGACATCGCCGGCGATGTCCGCAACAGCGTCATCACAGCCGTGGAACGCATGACCGGCCTTGAGGTCGTCGAGGTGAACATCACCGTCGACGACGTCCATCTCCCCGATGAGGAAGACGAGGAGGAAGGCGAGAGCCGCGTGCAGTAACCCTCGGCGCCCGAGTCGAGACACATCGACGTGAAATCCAGGTGAGTGAAATGAACGCAGCAACCGTGGGCCTGCTGGCCGGCATGGCCTTGGGCTTCGCCGCCTTCTTCGGCGGCTTCTGGGCGTTCCTGTTGGTGGCGTTCTTGGGTTTGGTAGGCCTGATTATCGGCCGCATGCTGCAGGGTGACCTTGAGCTGTCCGACTTCACGCGGTCCCGGGACCGGCAGTGACCTCGCAAACAGCCCACGCCCTGTCCGGAACGGCAGCCCACTCCGCGCCGCCCGTGGCGGCAACCGAGCGCGGTGCAACGGTGATCCCGGAAAGGGTCGTGGCCCGTATCGCGGCGCGCGCGGCACGGGAGGCACTCGCCACCCATACGGAGACCGCGAAGGCGTCCGCGAAGATGAACGCCCCACGCGCTTCGGTCACCGCCGGCGGCGGTACCGCGCGGCTGGGGCTCACGATGGACCTGCCCTATCCGATAGACGTCTCCGATGCCTCGCGGCATGTGCAGCAGTACGTCAGCGAGCGGGTAGCCCAGCTGACAGGGATGCGGGTCACCGAATGCACTCTCGACATCGCGCACTTGGTTCCCGCCGAAGGCCTGAGTAGCCGACGCGTGAAGTAACCGGACCGCCTGTCCACCGGGAAGGAGAGCCGGGATGAAACGCGACACGACGGAAGAGCCCGCCGAACCCGACACGGTCACCTCCCGCACGGTCGGGCTGGTGCCCGAGAAACCTCGGCCCGGTCCGCACTCGAAAGCGAGACGTCCCTGGTCCGCCCGCCGCATACCCGCCGCGCTGACAGCGCTGCTCGTCGGGGCTGTGGCGGGAACACTCTTGTTCGACATCGCCAGGGTTCGCGCCGGACAGCCCGCCTCGGGTTGGCGTATACGTCTCGCGAACGAACTGGCCACCCGGCCAATGGATGATGTCCGGATACAGATCGCCGCCGCCGTCATCGCCGTTCTCGGCCTGTGGTTGCTGGTTCTGGCATTCACCCCCGGCCTGCGCCGGGAGATGCCGATGGAAACACCCGACGCGGACTTGCGAGCCACACTGGACCGCGACGCCGCGGCGCTGCTCCTGCGGGATGCCGCCATGCGCGTACCTGGCGTCAGCGCCGCGAAGGTGCAGATCTTCAGGAACCGCATCAGGGTGCGCGCGGACGCGCGCTTCCGCGCCCCCGCCGATGTCAAGGCCGACCTGCTGCTCGCTCTCCAGGCGGAGCTCAACCGGCTCACCCTGGTCCGTCCTCCCTCGCTCGCCATTCGAGTTCGCCCACGCAGCAAGTAGCTACTCGTCCACGGGGCTCGCTGCCGAGCGAGAGACAGGAGACGGATCCCATGAAGAGGAAATCCGCAGTCAACCGAATCCTGCTGGCCCTGACCGGCATCGTCCTGCTGGGAGGCGGCCTGCTGATGCTGGCAGGCAGCTTCGACCTGTACAGGAGCTGGCGCATGACACCACCCCAGGGCTTGCCTCTGACGGATCCCCGAGCAGTCCTGCTCACGCGCCCCGACCAGACCCGCTGGACGGACGAGGGATGGTGGTGGCCCACTGTCATCGCCGTGCTGGCCATCGTCGTCCTGCTGGCCCTGTGGTGGCTTCTGGCACAACTGCGCCGTACTCACCCCGGCCGGATTCCCGTCGGGGGTCCGTCGCCCGCGGACGCTGTGGAGTTGCGTGAGCGCGCCCTCAGCGACGCCCTGGCAGCCGATGTTCAGCATCTGCCCGGCGTCGTGCGGGCCCGCGCGCGGATGAGTGGCACGTCTCGCCATCCAGAAGCCCACGTCGATCTCACGCTGACTCCCGACAGTGAGCCCGGCCCCGTCCTGCAGGCGCTGTGCGACGGGCCGCTGGGGCGGGCCCGCCGGTCCACCGGCCGGGCTCTGCCCGCCAAGGGGCGGTTGAGGGTCACCCCGCACAAGGCGCACCGCGCCGAATAGCCGCGTGAGGCGCCTTGGGCTGCCGTGTGACGGCTTTCGGGCGGCAGCGGACGCAGGTAGGCACGGTGACAGATCCCCGACCTCACGAGTCGGTCTTCAATGCGCGGCCGCCCGTGGTCGTGGCCGGGCCACCACCCCGTCCCGAGCGTGGTGGCAACGTCGTAGCGATCCGAGAAGCAGGCAATTGTGCTGTTCGATTCAAAATCGTGCTTATCGGTCACGGAGGAGGGTAGAGGCAGAGAAGATTAGCTACGAACCGCGCCCGAGGCTGCGGTGCGGAGGTGACAAGGATGTCGGGCAAGAAGGTCAAGAACGTAGCCCAGAAGGCCAAGGGCAAGATGAAGGAAACCACCGGCCAGGTTGTCGGAAACGAGAGCCTGGAGGCGAAAGGGGCCCGCGAACAGATGGCGGGCGATGCCAAGCAGACGATGCAGAAGGCCAAAGACACGCTGAAGCACTGAGCACCTGCGCGGGGCTGCGTCAGGCGGATGGGGGAGAGGGCCGGCGAAGATGCCGGCCCCTCTCCAGTGCTCAGGTCCAGGACCCGTGCCTTCTCATGCCGGCGCCGCCGCCCGCGTGGTTATGTTGCCTGTCTTTTCGAAGACCCCGGAGGGGTAGTACTCGACGACGAGGACGATGCGGGTTGGCGACGGTGCAAATTCGTGGAAGCTGACGCAGCCGCGTGTGCTGCCCTTGGCACGTTCAGAGGTCCATACGATCCGCTCGTCGGGTATCTGCTCCTGGACGGTGGCCTTCCAACCACGGGTCGAGGGGCCGACTTTGAGCTTCCAGTCGCTGGTGGTGTCATGGTTGCGGGATACGTCGCGTACCCCCTTGGCGAACCCGCTGAAGTCCTCGTACTGGCTCCAGTGGTCGTACACGGTGCCATGACCTACCTCCGCGTGGAGGGCTTGCGGCCTGGTGTCTTCTTCGCCGCAGTCTTCTTGGCCGCCGTCTTGAGTGCCGGGGTGCGCGCCGCGGTCTTCTTCGCGGCCGTCTTGCGCGCGGGACCGGGTGCCGCGGTCTTCTGTCGATGCCGTGGTCTTCTGGAATCGCGAGGAGGACGGCGACCTGGGCGGCACACCTCGCGTACCTGACACTCGGGGTCAGTCGTCGTCCTCCCCGTCGGAGGGTGGTTCCATGCCAGTGGACGGGGGTCGGGGTGCGCCGCCTGGCCGGTGGAGAGTGAACAGGCCGCCTTCCGGGTCTCGTACCGTCAGGCGCTGGTTCCCGCCTGGCGGCTGGTTCTCGGCAACGATGCTGCCCCCGTGACGGAGGACCGCCGCTCCCGCGATCCGGAGGTCGGCAACTTTGAAGTGGACTCGCCAGCGGGGGCGCAGTTGCGGGCTGGGTGAGCCGCTATCGACCGGGCCGCTGTTCAGGCGGGCCACCGCCTGTCCCTCGTGGCGCAGCACCACTTGGTCCTGTTCGTAGGAGACCTCGCAGCCGTTTGGATACTTTCCGTCGACCCATTCGAGCACCCGGCCGTAGAAGAGGGCGGCATCGAAGGCGTTCTTGGTGTGTAGTTCCAGCCATGCGGGAGCGTCGCCGTCGCCAACCCGCCAGTCGGACAGGACGCGCCCTTCCCACACGCCGAAGCACGCGCCCTCAAGGTCGGTCGCGAGCGCAGCCCGGCCACCGGGCGGGAAGGCGACGGGACCGATCCCGACGGTGCCGCCGGATTCGCGGATGCGGGCCACCGTCGCATCCGCGTCGTCGACCGCGAAATATGGGGTCCAGGCGACCGGCGCCGCGAAGTCGGCTGCCACCGCTCCCATGCCCGCGATCGGTACTCCGTCCAGGACGGCCACCGAGAATCCTTGACCCATGTCGGTGGGCCGAAAGGTCCACCCCAGCACGCCTGCGTAGAACTTTTGGGCCGTGTGCAGATCGCGCGCCATGAGGCTGAGCCAGCACGGCGTGCCCGTGATGTCTGTCGTCATCTGCACCACGTGTTCATCTCCCACCGTCCGAAACACCCTCCGCGGCCGTCCGGACACCGTTGAGGGAGACCGGGCCGTCGGGCTGGGACCATCCGAAGCCTGCCCCGTACCGTTCTGTGCTCTCGCGGTCGGGGTACGGGCCGAGCAGCTCGTACGTCACGCGCCGCGTGGTGTGGAGGTGAGAGGAATGGGCGCAGGCAAGAAGGTCAAGAACGTTGCGAAGACAGAAGGCCAAGGGCAGGACACGCTGAAGCACTGACTTTCGGAGAGGCTTGTGTGAGGTGTCGTGGGGGTGAGGGCCGGCGGATGACCGCCGGCCCTCACATGTGTCGTTCCGGGGAGTCATGCGGAGCGTGAGCCCCGACGTCGCCGGGCAGGGGAGGTCTCGTACTCCTCGTCCTCGTCTGCTTCGTCCTCTTCCTCCTCCTCGTCCTCTGGTTCGTCTTCGTCCGCGTACTCCGTGTCGTCCCCCTCGTCGCCCTCGTCCTCGTCGCCTTCGCTGCCTTCCTCTCCTTGCTCTTCGTCCTTCGTGTACTCCTCGTCCTCGTCGGCGTATTCCTCGTCGCCTTCGTCGTCACCGTCGCCTTCCTCGCCCTCTTCTGCCTGTTCCTCTTCGAGGGCTTCTTCGTGTGTCTGGACGACTTCCCCGTCTCGGATCTCGCCGCGCCAGCCTTCCGGTTCGTCGGTGGTGAGCATGGTGTGGCGCAGGAAGTTCTTGAGGTCCAGGCGCAGACGGCGGCCCTGGGCGCGCCAGAGGTTGCCGGTCTTCTCGAAGAATCCGGAGGGGTAGTACTCGACGACGATGACGATGCGGGTCAGTGACGGCGCGAGCTCGTGGAAGGTGACGCAGCCGCGGGTGGTGCCCTTGGCGCCCTCGGACGTCCACACGATGCGGTCGTCTGGGATCTGCTCCTGGACGGTGGCCTTCCAGGAGCGTGTGGACGGGCCGACCTTGACCTTCCAGTCGCTGGTGGCGTCGTCGCCGCGGGAGACATCCCGGACACCCTTGGCGAATCCGCTGAAGTCCTCGTACTGCGTCCAGTGGTCGTAGACCGTACGCAAGGGAAGGCCAACGTCGAGGACCTCGACGATGTTCATCAGCTTGCCGCCGCCGCTCTTGCGGCCCTTGCCCTTACCCCCTCCGAAGGCCTCGGTGACTTTGTCCTTGAGATTGCCGAACTTCTGCCCGGCGAAGGCCTTGAGCGGAGAGTCACCTTGTAGGAGCCGCCCGCCGATGCCGGCGACGTCGGAGAGGCTGCCCTTGTTGTCGGCCACGTCCTGTAGCTGGCCGGTCACGTCGGAGAGTTTGTCGGTGGCCTTGTCGGCAAGCTGGTCGGCCTGGGCGGATACGAAACCGGAGAGTTCGTTCAGCAGCTGGTCGAAGCCGGAGGGCTTGGACGAGCCGGTGCGGTCTGACGGTGCCATGGCCTACCTCCGCGTGGACGGCTTGCGGGCCGCGGTCTTCTTGGCGGCTGTCTTGCGGGCCGGGCTGCTGCGGCCGGCGCTCTTCTTCGCGGCGGCCTTCGCCGGGGTGCTCTTGCGACCAGAGCTCTGACCTGCGGCAGTGCTCTTGCGCGGGGGGCTGCTCTTCTTCGCGGCCGTCCTGGGCGCGGTCCGGGAGGCGGCGCTCTTCTTCGCCGGCGCCGTCTTCGAGGCAGGCCTGCCGCCCGCGCTCTTCTTCGCCGCCGCCTTCTTCGCGGGTGCGGCCTTCTTCGCCGGGGCCTTCTTTGCCGGTGCCCTCTTGGTGGGGGCCTTCTTTTCCGGTGCGGCCTTCTTGGCCGGCGTGCGCTTGGCGGGCGCGGCCTTCCGGGCGGGCGCTGACTTCTTCGCCGGAGCAGGGCGCTGTCGGGCTTCACGCTCGGGGGCGGCGCGCTTGCCGGTGCGGGCACGCGTCGCGGTACGGGTCCGTCGCGGCGGCGGGGGAGGCTCCTCCTCCTCCGGCTCCTCGTCCTCCTCTGGCTCCTCGTCCTCCTCTGGCTCCTCCTCCTCGGCCTCTTCCTCCTCCTCGTCCTCGAACTCCTCCGGTTCTTCCTCCTCGTCCTCCTCTTCTTCGTCTTCCTGGGCGTCCTCCTCGTCCTCCTCTTCGTCCTCCTCGTCCTCGTCCTCGTACGGTTCCTCGTCTTCGTCCTCGTACTGATCCTCGTCCTGCTCGTCGTCGTCCCGGCCGCGGGCGGCATCGCCTCGGGTGAGTTCGAGGGTGCGTTCGTGCAGGGTGCCGGCGAGGTCGGCGAGCTTGCGGTTGGCAGCGGTGGTCAGCGCCTGGCGGCCGGCTTCGAGGGCTTCGCCGCGCAGTTGTTCGCCGAGTTCCGCGAACTGGGGCATCTCCTTGAGCTGGGAGGCCCCTTGCTTGAGAAGTTGTCCGGGGTCGAGCCCGAACCGCCGACCGGCGAGGTAGGTCGCGAGGCTGAACGCCACGCGCCCCTTCTTCGTCCGGCCGAGAACGTATCCCCCAGCCACGGCGGCTGCGAGTGCGATCTTGGTGGTGTCCTCCATGATTCATCCCCTACCAGGGCGCATACGGATCTGCTGGTCTCGCATGAGGACGGCCGCCTTGGTACTGCGGCTGTCCCTCGGTGAGACGGGTCCTGCCGGGCGTTCTGCGGAAAATCCGTCTGCCCTGTGCAGGACTTATCGCGCAATATAGTGACATTCTAGTTTCTGTGAGGCCTTCTCCCCAAGGGAGGGGTATATGGCCGCAGCGGAACCTGCACGCCCCCGGCGAGTCTCCTCGCACGCCGCCGGTGAGGGCGAAGCGCAGGACAGGAGAACGCCCCGGCGCACTCCGCCCCGGCGCCGTTCCGCGGCGCCCGGGCCGGCGGTCGCGATGCGGGCCGCGGCTCAACAACTCGCCGAACTCCTGGGCCGACTCCCAGACTCCGTCTCCTCACTGAAGCCGACCGAGGACGGTTGGGAGGCGCACGTGGAGGTGGTGGAACTGGAACGCATCCCCGATACCACCAGCGTCATGGCCAGCTACCGCGTCACGCTGGACGGGGAGGGCGAGCTCATCTCCTACGAACGCACGCGCCGCTACACCCGCGGCATGATCGACCGGCCGACCTGACAACGGGACGGTCGACGGAAGGAGGCGCCATGACCATGGTGCCGCAGGGCGGCAGCCCCGTCGCACGGGGACAGGCAGGTGGATCGAGCAGCCTCTACGACGTCCTGGAACTCATTTTGGATCGCGGGCTGGTCATCGACATCTTCATCCGTGTGTCCTTGGTGGGCATCGAACTCCTCAAGATCGACGTGCGAATCGTCGTGGCCAGCGTCGATACGTATCTCCGTTTCGCGGAAGCCTGCAACCGCCTCGACCTCGAAGCCGGCCGCAAGGCGCCCGCCCAGCTTCCCGACGTCATGGGAAAGGTGATGGAGGGCGGGGCCCACGGGAAGTCCAAAGGAGCGCTCACCGGCGCCGTCGAAGCCGTGACCGACTCCCTGACCGGCAAATCCTCCGAATCCCGCGACTCCGACGAAGACGACGACGAGGTGGAGGAAGAAGCACCCAGGCGGCGCCGGCCCGCTGCCCGGCGCCCGGCACGGCGGGAGAGGGAGTGACCCATGCCGCTCTACGTGTACTCCATCACCGCGAAGGACCACCCGCGGCAACTGGACGGCGTCAACGGAATCGGTGCCGAGCCCTCCCCGCTACGCACGGTGGCACAAGGGAAGCTGTGCGCGGTGGTCAGCGACATCAACGAGGAGATCCGGCCCAAGCGCCGCGACCTCGCCGCGCACCAGGAGGTCCTGGAACGCCTGATGGTCGACGGCACCGTCCTGCCCCTGCAGTTCGGCTACGTCGCCACCGACGACCTCGTGGTGAGCGAGGCCCTCCAGTCCAATGCGGAGGCCTACCTCGCCGCGCTGCAGCGCCTGGAGGGCTGCGCCGAGTACCACGTCCGAGCCTCGCAGGAAGATGAGGCGCCACTGCTGCATCAGATCCTCCAGGACCTGCCCGAAGCGAAGGACCTCAATGAGCGGATCCGCAACGGCGACCGCGATCCCGGCCTGCCCCTCGCCTTGGGCGAAATGGTCGCCCGAGAGGTCCAGGTTCGACAGGAAAGCCTGGCGACCGGCCTGACCGAAGCACTCCTTCCCCTGGCCCGCGAGCATCTCCTCCGCTCGCCCTCCGGCACCGACTTCCTCAACCTCTCCCTCCTGGTGCCCCACGAGCACCGAGACCAGCTGCGCACCGCGGAGGCGAACGTCGCCCGTGAGATCGGCAGCGGCGTCGACCTGCGCTTTTCCGGCCCACTGCCCCCCTACAGCTTCGTATGACCCCGAACCGCTCCTGGGCGGGAAAGGAGGACAGACCCATGGGACTGCTGACCTACCTTCTGACGCTCCCCGTGGCGCCGGTACGCGCTGTCACCTGGGTCGCGCAGCGCGTCGTCGACCAGGCCGAGGAGGAGTACTACGACCCCGCCCCGATCTGGCGCCGCCTCGCCGATCTCGAACAGCAACTGCTGCGCGGAGAGATCGACCAGGAGACCTTCGACCGCCAAGAGGACGAACTGATCGACCGCCTGGAGGAGATCTCGGAATTCCGCCACCGTCTCCCCTGAACGCGAACGCGAGCAGGGAGCACCACTGAACGCGAGGAGGGAGCATCGCCGTGAGCGAACCACTGCCCGGCCGACCCGGATCCTTCGCCTCCCGCGCGCCGATGCCGTACGGGCAGACCTCCACCTCCAGCCTCGCCGACATCCTTGAACGGGTCCTGGACAAGGGGATCGTCATCGCAGGCGACATCCGCATCAACCTGCTCGACATCGAGCTGTTGACCATCAAACTCCGGATCTTGATTGCCTCCGTGGACAAGGCCAAGGAGATGGGCATCGACTGGTGGGAACACGACCCGTCCCTGTCCAGCCGGCACACCGGCAGCCCCCTGGAACAGGAGAACCGCCGCCTACGCACCGAACTCGATGCCCTGCGCGCCCAGCTCGACCCCGGAGACGAAACTCCCCATGGTGACGAGCCCGACGACCCACCGCCCCGCCGACGGGGGAGCACACGGTGAACACCACGAGCCTCACCTACATCTACGCGGTCACCCAGCCGACCGTCTCGCTGGCGAAGGCCCTCACCACCCTGCGCGGCATCGCCGGCGCATCCCTGCGACTCCTGCCTCCCACCCCCGAGGAGACCTCCCCGGACGTCGGGGAGGCGCAGCTGGTGTTTGTGGCCGCCGACGTGCCCGAACACGACTTCAACGAGACCGCCCTCAAAGCCCACTTCGAAGACCTCGACTGGCTCGAAGACGTCGCCCGCACCCACCACGACATAGTCCAGGCCGTGGCCGCACATGCAACTGTCCTTCCCCTGCGCCTGGCCACCGTCTACCAGGACGACCACAGCGCCCGCCAAGCCCTCGTCCTCGGCAGACCGGCCTTCACCGAGAGCATGAACCAACTTCGAGATCACACCGAATACGGAGTGAAGATCTATCTCGCGGCCCCCACCGAGCCCGACCTCGCCCCACCCCCCGCGGAACCCCGCACACCAACCGCCGGCCCGGGCAAGGCCTACCTCCGGGCGCGCCGAACCCAGCACCACGCCCGCGAAGCCGTCCACCAGCAAGCCCAGCACGCAGCCGCAACCATCGAAGCCATCGCTGCCCGCCACACCACCCGGCGCGTGCGCCACGCTCCCCAACGCGGCGCCCTCACCGGACCCGAGGAGAACGTCCTGAACGACGCCTACCTCATTCCCAACGACCAGGCCGAGGACTTTCGGACCGCCATCGATGACGCCGCCCAAGGCTTCCCGGACCTGCGCGTGGAAGTCACTGGTCCTTGGGCCCCCTACTCCTTCGTCACCCTGGCGGACGCCCCCGCCCCGGACGCCGCCGAGCCACCGCCATGACCCTGGCCGGACGCGACGAACCCCTGCCCGACCGGCAAGTCGCCCTCGTCGACCTCCTCGACCGACTCCTGAGCGGCGGCGTCGTCCTGACCGGCGACATCGTCTTGTCCATCGCCGACATCGACCTCGTCCGCATCTCGCTGCGCGCCCTCATCGTCTCCGTCAGCTCCGAAGCCACCCCCGGCCAGGCACAGGGTGGAGACCACGATGAACCATGAACCAACCCCACCCCCGCGGCCTCCCCAGGATGTCGGTGCCAACCTCTCCCAGGCCTTCCGCCTCACCCAGGCACCTCCACCCGCCCACGGACAGAGCTCCCGCCCCGCCCGACATCTGCACACCGACCCCGAAACCGTCGGTGAGGACCTCCTCAAACTCGTCCTCACCCTGGTCGAGCTCGTGCGCCAGCTCATCGAACGCCAAGCCCTGCGCCGCGTCGACGCCGGCGACCTCAGCGACGACCAGGAAGAGGAACTCGGCGCGACACTCCTCGCCCTCCACGACACCCTCTCCGACCTGTGCGCCGAGCACGGCTATGCCTTGGAGGACCTCAACCTCGACCTCGGGCCCCTCGGCCCCCTCCTGCCTCCCCGCGACTGACACGGTGCCGGTTTCGGCCAGGCGGAGTGATCATGCACGTGGGCCGGCGGCCAGTCGCGTCCAGGCTGTGGTGGGCCCTGGTGGCTGCATGGGACGGTGCAGGCGCTGCCGATGGTCTGGCGGCACCGGCTCCCGGTCCCCGGAATCAGAATCACTCTTCGATCGGGGGCGCCGCGGTCAGCCGATCGCGAGCAGATCCAGCTCGGCCTCGTAGAGCAGGGCGGGATCAATGTCCATGCCGGCGAAATGACCGCTGAGCTCCAGGGACAGGACCCCGTGCAGCCGCGTCCAGAAGGCGACGGCCCGCCGCTGCGCAGACCCGGGGTCCAGGTCCTCCCGGTCCTCCCCGGGCTCCGCAGCGGGGCCGCACACAGGCCCGGAGTATCCCTTCCGGGCCGCGGCATCGCATGCGCCAAGGATTTGGCTCAAGATGTCCGACATCGTCGAGGTGCGATCGGCGGGACAGCGATAGCCCGGCACCGGCGGGCCGTAAACGAGGAAGTAGCGCTGCGGATCGGCGAGTGCCCACGCGCGCAAGGCGCGGGCCATGCTGCGGAGGTCGCTCTCACCGCCGTCGGCCACAGCCCGGAAAGTATCGGCCAGGCTCTGGTAGGCATCCCGGACCAGTTCGGTGAGCAGTGCATCCCGACTCGTGAAATATCGGTAGAGACCGGCACCGCTGAGCCTGGATCCACCGCGTAGTGGTCGGGCTGTGGATGGAGAAATCAGAAGAGGTGCCCGCTGACCTGGGATGATGGGAGTTTCTACGCTTCCATCAGACCCGAGCAAGAGGGCACCTCGTAAGT
>NZ_JAPNLK010000124.1 GCF_026627505.1 Streptomyces sp. H27-H5
CACCGTCACCGGATGGGCCGGGCAGAGCATCATCGTCCAGCTCGACGCCCCCACAGGCCGCTTCACCACCGGAGAGATCCGCTGCCCCTCCCTCGGCCTCGAACCCATCAGACGTGAGTAGTTACCGTCGTTCCGGCGCTCGGCGATCTCCAGCTTGGTGCGGGCCTCGGTCAGCTCGGCGCGAAGGCTGCGCGCGATCTGGTACAGCGCCTTCTCGGCGCCGCAGTTGAATCCGCCGGGGCGATTCGCGTACAGGTCGAGTTGAATCTCGGCCGGAGTCATCGGGTCTCCCAGGTCTGGATGTAGTAGCCGGCGGTCAGGAGCGCGATGCCGGCGATGGCGAGGCCGGCCGCGTGGCGCAGGTCGATGCGGGCGCCGAACTCGGCGAGCGACTCGATGAAGCCGTCCCGTTCGGTGATGGCGAAGTCCGGGTCGACCGGGCGGACCTGGGCTGGAGGGGCGGGCGGCGGGTCGGACAGCAGCGGCGACGACACGGTCACGGAGGTCACGACTGCCTCCTTGCGCGGGCTGCGACCTTCGCCCGGTACACGTGGCGGAGGAACAGGACCCGGTCGCCCCGGCAGGTCTCGCACCGGCAGTCGATGGCGTGGTGTACGGCGTCGGCGGCGCGAGCGCGGGCCAGCCGCACGATCTGCGCGGCCTCCGCCTCGGGTGACATGTGGCGCTCCCACGTCCCCTCGGACGGCCAGCCGGTCATGACGCCACCCGCTTCGCGCTTCCGTCGAGGGCCATGCCGGCGGCGGGGCTGAAGGGCACCGCGCCGACGACGGTCCACGAGGCGACCTTCGCGTCGGGCTCGTAGCCGGTCGATCCCCACTGGTCCGTGACGATCCAGCGAGAGGCGTGCGGCGGCGACGGCCACAAGACCGCGAGGCACTTCCCGGACGGGGAGAGCCGGACGGACCCGATCAAGTCGGGGAGCTGGATGTCAGGCACGGTCGCCTCCGGGGGTCTCGCGGCACGTCTCGGGGTGGGCGGCGACGAGGGCGTCGAAGACTCGCTCGTACCAGTCGGCGGGCTGCTCGACCGGGCAATGGCCCAGCGGCGGCTTGTCGAGGAGCTTCGCGAGACGCTCCTCCGCGATGTGCTTCAACACGTCACCCACCCGCACGTCCAGGCGGGCGATCGGCGGCGTCAGGCCGGCGAGGGACGCGGACGTCGTGTCGACGGGGAGGAGGTCAGCCACGGGACTCACCGGCCTCACGTCGCCACGGCCGGGCGTCGCGCTCCAGCTCACGCGCCGACCAGTACGTGTAGAACAGCTCGTCCAGCGCCGCAGCCTTCTCGGACTCCGGCAGCTCCTCGAACGCGAGACGGCCGATCTCCTCGATGTCGAAGCCACCCGGCCGAGTGGCCGCCAGCAACTCCTCCGCCTCGTCGAACAGGGCGGCGAACGCGGTCAGGGGCGCAACCTCACGCATGATGAGGTCGAACTCGTCAGGGGTGTCGAACCCCGGGTCGGCGAAGGAGCTCATGCCGCACCGCCCCGCTGCTGCGGCACCGACGGAACCTGCACCGGGACCAGACCGCCGAGCCGCTTGTGCAGCTCATGCAAACCCTTCACCGTCACCCGAACCTGCGGGGCGTCCAGCACCAGCTCCCCGGTACGCGGGTGATAGTGCGACGACGGCAGCTCGGACAGCCGACCCGTCTCAATCGCGGCCTGCATCGCCCGCGGACGACCGTCGACCTGCTGCCGGTACGTCCACCGCAGATCATCGAGCAGCGTGAACAGCCGGTTGCGGCCCAGCTTCATGGCCGGATCCCGGGAAAGAATCTTCGCCGCGTCGGCGACCGCGAAGTCACCGACCGCCTCCGCCAACGTGTTCCACGACTGGGCGGCCGGCTCCAACTCCGCCACCCGCGCCGACAACACCTTCGCCTCCCGAACCTGACCGATGAGAGCAACCAGCGCCTCCTCATAGTCCTGCGGGAGAGCGGGGGTGGTGGGGGTCCGGGCTCCGCTCTGCGTCCAGTAGGTCTCGACGGCGTCCGCGGTCTCGTTCTGGAACGCGACCAGCGTCGGGCGGGCCACCTCGTTGACACGGTTCTCGTTCACTGTGGCCAGCAGCATCAGGAACGTGCGGACCGGGATGACGGTCATGACCCGCGTCTTGCCGTCCTCCGCAACCATGGGGCTCTGCCCCACGGTTGCCCACGAACGGCCTCGGAGCTTTGCCAGCTGGGTGGAGAAGTCCAGCCCCAGGGATTCGACGGCCGGCTTCAGCACGATGTGCGGCTGCCCGTCGATCAGAGTCGTGTGGATCGAACCAGCAGACAGGTCGAGCTGTACGACCTCACGCGATTCGGGAGATGATGCGGTCATCGGATTCCTCTTCTCCTTGCAGATCAGTGCAGGTGAGGGGCGGTACTTCGGGAGGCCCTCGGTGCCGGCGACCGGCAAGTAGTCGGCGTCGGGGGCCGCATAGCCGCTAAGCGGCGGTGGCGACGGGCTTGCGTGCTGCGCGGCGGGCTCGGCGGTAGGTGCCAGGTACCCGGCAGAAGTCTTCGAGGATGGCGACCAGGTCCCGCTCGCTGAACATCAGTCGGCGTCCGACCCGATAGTGCGGGAATCCCTTGTGGTTGACTCCGTCACGGAGCCACCGCTGGCCGGCTTCCTTGCTCTGCTGCCCCTGCTCGCCAGCCTCGTTCTTGAGGTTCAGCAGCAGTACGGCGGCTTCCTCGACGCTGTAGAGCGGCTCCAGCTTCGGCGTGTCGGTCTTGCGGGTAGGCATGTCACCTTCTTCCTTCGGGGGCCTCATTCAGGAGGCTCGTGTCGTTCGGCTCGAGGCCGAGGGCTGTGCGGAGCCGGGCGAATGGCTCGGGTCGCATGTGTCTGCGGTAGCCGTTCTCGAGGTGGTTCAGGTACCGACGGCTTATGCCTGCGGCCTGTGCCATCTGCTCGGTTCCGAGCCCTGCTTGCATGCGGCTCTTGCGGATTGCCGCCCCGTTCACCTGGAAGGTGGGGGGTTGTTCCATGCCTCAAAGCTAGCGGGACCTAGCGGCTATGTCTAGCGAATGTTCGCGGAAGCTAGCGGAAGTTCGCGGAAACTTGTACTCGTCAGTAGCCGGGCGCGCGCGGCATGTGATCGAAGTGCTTCGGGATCCGGCGCGACGAGGGGGCGCGTTCTAGCCGCTTTACCCCCCTAGTCCTGGCTGGTCCTAGCTGGTCCTGCGATGATGCCCCCATGGATCGCGACCTTGACCGCCTTGCGACAGCCGTCCGCAGCAGGCGCACCGAGCTCAAGCTGGGCATCGAGCCCGCAGCCAAGCTCGCAGGCATCAGCAAAGACACGTGGAAGCGGGTCGAAGCAGGCCTGAACGTCCGCGACACCACCTATGCGGCCGTTGACCGTGCTCTGCGGTGGGCCCCCGGAAGCTCCGAAGCGGTAGGGGAGGGGAGGGAGGTGATCCTCACCGAGTCGCCGGCAGGCGAAGAGAGCGTCAAGATCTCCCGCATCCCCAAGCGGGAGCTCGAGCGACTCCTTGGCGACACCGTGCAGAGCGCGGCCATCGCCACCCGGGGCGACCTCACCGCCACCGAGATCCTGGAGCTGAATCGGCGCGTTCTGGAGGGGCTGCGCGAGCGCGGCGTGATCTGAAACTCATGCGATTGGCGTACAGCCATTCCTCGATGTTGAAGATGTGACAGCCAATCTGGTCCTCTCTGGTCCCAACCGGTTCCAGGCGTGACAGAGTCGGAGCATCACCTTGGGGGATTCCCAATCCCGGAAGGGGGGATCGGTGTGCGCAGCCACCTGCTACTCATGGACAACGGACCGGACTTCGCCGGCTGGTCTGGATCAAGTAATGGGAGAATGGTTTGCGTGGCGCCTCCCGAGATCGCGCAGGACGCCGCGGGCCGGCAGTCCATGCGGGAGATCGTGAAGCGCGGCGGAGGAGACTGTGAAGGTTGCCGCGGTTGTCTTGTGGGACACGACGGCGCCTGACCAGTCAGGTGCGGAAACCCGGGGGTAGGGGTACCAGCCGGGGGCCCGCAACACCCACCCCAAGGGGGTCCTCATGCCGTGGACAGAGTGGCGAGGCAACAGCCTTCGCGTGAAGTGGGACACCGGTCGGATCAACCCGGAGACCGGGAAGAAAATCTACGACTTCAAGTCCGACACGCAGTGGACCGAGCAAGAGGCCAAGGAGTACGGCCTCGATCGGGAAGCGGACGTTCGCAGCGGCCGGTACATCGCTCGAGCGGACGGCAAGATTCTCTTCAAGGACTGGGCTGCCCTGTGGTTGAAGTCGGTCGACCTCGACCCGAGCTCCCACCACACCTACCACAAGAAGTTGCGGGCCCAGATCCTGCCCGAATGGGGCGAGACTCCGCTCAATGAGATCACCACGCTCGGCTACCAGGCCTGGATGCGTCGGTTGCGAGGGAAGATCTCGGCGGGCTACGTGCGGGATCTCCGGATCATCTTCGGCATGCTGATGGACGACGCCGTCGCGCACCGCCCCCCACTGCTGTTCGAGTCGCCTGTGCCCAAGGAGAACCGGCGCCGCGGTCGCTACGTGCGGCCGGTGCGCGAGGAGAAGGAGACGGTGCCGACGAGTGATCTGCACCAGTTGGCGGAGAACGCACTCCACGTGTGGGGATTCACCGGGTACGTCTTCATGCTCACCAAGGCCTATACCGGAATGCGCCTGGGAGAGATGTTCGGTCTCCGCCGCGAATTCGTCGGACCGAACTGGCCCGAGAGTGACCCGGATCGAAAGCGCCGGGAGAAGTCCCTCCAGAGGTATTGCGGAAAGTATCCATTGCCGGTCATCCGTGTGCAGTGGCAGCACAAGTACGTGATCGACCCGGACCGCCCCGATGAGGACGGCGTGCCCACGCTTGCCCTGCCGAAGTACGGAAGCGAGAGGAGCTTGGTGATCCCGCCCTTTCTCGCAGCCCTCCACGAAGAGCTCCTGGCCAGCCATGATTCCGAGTGGCTGTTCCCCGCGATGGGAGGCGGGCCCCTGGTGAGCACCGACTTCAACACCTACTACTGGAAGCCGATCCGGGACGGTTCGGACGCCCGGGTGGGCAGGTATGAGCGGCAGGAGTTGCTGGCGGTCGAGACGTTCAAGGGGCGCCGCATCCACCTGATACGGCACGCGCATTCCCCTCACCTGGAGGAAGTCGGCGTCCCTGCCGTGGCGATCGAGGAGCGCCTGGGGCACATCCTCCAGGGTGTTCGTGGTGTCTACTCGGATGTGACGCCCGAGATGGAGCGCAAGATCGTCTCTGTTTTGCAGGAGCGCTGGGTGCGCGAGGAAGGCCTGTCTCCCACCCGCCTCCCATTTGGGGCAAGATGAGGTACGGGTGTGCAGCTCAGGGGTCAGCAGGATGTGACTCCTGCGGTATCCACTGCATCACCCAGCAACAGCCGAAGGTCTGACCCGCGGCGCACGGTTTCGAGGAGTGGTCCATGGTGGCGGGTGGAGTACGGGCGGCGCGCAAGAACGCGCCTCCGCGCGAGGACGTACTCGTCGCCGCCATGGCCACGATCGCCGAACGCGGCCTCGAAGGCCTCACCATGGCCGGACTCGGCCGCCAGGTGGGCATGAGCAGCGGCCACCTCCTCTACTACTTCGGCAGCAAGGACGAACTCCTGCTGCAGACCCTGGAGTGGAGCGAGGCCTCGCTCGGCGCCGAACGCCGGGCTCTGCTGTCCCGCCGCGGCCCGGTGCGCGAACGGGTGCAGGCGTACGTCGACCTGTACGTGCCCGAAGCCGCGCGGGACCCGCACTGGACCCTGTGGCTGGAGGTCTGGAACCGCTCGCAGAACGCCGGCCCGCAGGAACGCGAGCGCCAGGCCGCCATCGAGGGGGCCTGGCACCGGGACCTGGTCGCGCTGCTCGCCGAGGGCATCTCGCGCGGCGAGTTCCGCGCGGTGGACGCCGACCGGTTCGCCGCCCGCATCAGGGCACTGCTCGACGGGTTCAGCATCCAGGTCGCCGTCGGCCTGCCCGGGATAGGGCGGGGCGACATCCTGGAACACGTCACCGAGTTCCTGGACGAGGCGCTCGTATCGTGAGACGTCCGTCCACGGGCGCGGGCCCTTGTGACACACTGCGGGCGTGCCTGCTCAGCTCATGATTATGGACAGCAGCGCGCCGGTCCGCAGTGACCGTTGAGCCGTGGACAACCCACGGGACGGCGGCCACAGTGCCCCAGACCCGCGCGCAGACCTCTCGCACCCGCGAGGGGTCTTTTCGTTTCCCGGCTCCATTCCTGCCGGGAGCGGGCGGCGCGCGATGATGGGGGCAGTGGATCCCCGGTCTCCGGAACCACTCATCCGACAGGAGTCAGACCAGCATGACGACGACAGAGGCGACCGAGCCGACTGCGCCGGCGGGCCCCGACGACAGCTTCCACGTCTTCGACACGACCCTGCGCGACGGCGCCCAGCGTGAGGGCATCAACCTCACGGTCGCGGACAAGCTGACCATCGCGCGGCACCTGGACGACTTCGGAGTGGGCTTCATCGAGGGCGGCTGGCCCGGCGCCAACCCCCGTGACACCGAGTTCTTCGCCCGCGCCCGTGCCGAGATCGACTTCAAGCACGCCCGCCTCGTGGCCTTCGGCGCCACCCGCCGGGCCGGCGGCTCCGCCGCCGCGGACCCCCAGGTGCGGGCCCTGCTGGAGTCCGGCGCCCCGGTGATCACCCTGGTCGCCAAATCCCACGACCGGCACGTCGAGCTCGCCCTGCGCACCACCCTCGAAGAGAACCTGGAAATGGTCCGGGACACCGTCTCCCACCTCGTCGAGCAGGGGCGCCGGGTCTTCGTCGACTGCGAGCACTTCTTCGACGGCTACCGCGCCAACCCCGAGTACGCCAAGGCGGTCGTCCGCACCGCCCACGAGGCCGGCGCCGACGTCGTCATCCTCTGCGACACCAACGGCGGCATGCTGCCCGCGCAGGTGTCCGCGACCGTCGCGACCGTCCTCGCCGACACCGGGGCCCGCCTGGGCATCCACGCCCAGGACGACACCGGCTGCGCCGTCGCCAGCACCCTGGCCGCCGTCGACGCGGGCGCCACCCACGTCCAGTGCACCGCCAACGGCTACGGCGAGCGCGTCGGCAACGCCAACCTCTTCCCGGTCGTCGGCGCCCTGGAGATCAAGTACGGGCGTACGGTGCTCCCCGCCGGCGCGCTCGCCGAGATGACCCGGATCTCCCACGCCATCGCCGAGGTCGTCAACCTCACCCCGTCCACGCACCAGCCGTACGTGGGCGTCTCGGCCTTCGCGCACAAGGCCGGCCTGCACGCCTCGGCCATCAAGGTCGACCCCGACCTCTACCAGCACATCGACCCCGAGCGGGTCGGCAACACCATGCGGATGCTGGTCTCCGACATGGCGGGCCGCGCCTCCATCGAGCTCAAGGGCAAGGAACTCGGCGTCGACCTCGGCGGCGACCGCGCGCTGATCTCCCGGGTCGTGGAGCGGGTCAAGGAGCGGGAGCTCCAGGGCTACACCTACGAGGCCGCCGACGCCTCCTTCGAGCTGCTGCTGCGGGCCGAGGCGGAGGGCCGGGCGCGCAAGTACTTCCGGATCGAGTCCTGGCGGGCGATCGTCGAGGACCGCCCGGACGGCACCCACGCCAACGAGGCCACGGTCAAGCTGTGGGCCAAGGGCGAGCGGATCGTCGCGACGGCGGAGGGCAACGGCCCGGTCAACGCGCTGGACCGGGCCCTGCGCGTGGCGCTGGAGCCGTTCTACCCGCAGCTGGCCAAGTTCGAGCTGATCGACTACAAGGTCCGCATCCTGGAGGGCAAGCACGGCACCGACTCCACCACCCGCGTGCTGATCGCCACGACGGACGGCGCCGGCGAGTGGTCCACGGTCGGTGTCGGCACGAACGTCATCGCCGCGTCCTGGCAGGCCCTGGAGGACGCCTTCACCTACGGCCTGCTGCGCGCGGGCATCGAACCGGCCGAGTAGCCGCCCCGCCCGCCCGGGTCCGGACGCCCCGGACCCGGGCGGCGTCGGCGTGCGTGGCCGCTGCGCGTGTCCGACCGGTACTTATGTCCCGCTCACACGGAAAAGTGGCGATTCCGGTAGCGTCGTGACCATGAGGACCAGGCTCGTTTCCGTGTTTTCCGGTCTGCTGCTGGCCCTGTCCGCGACGGCCCTCGTGGTCGCCCCGCAGGCGTCGGCCGCCACCGGGGTCAGTGCCGTCGGGGAGGCCCTCAAGAAGGGCCCGGTCTACGTCGATCCCGGCGCGCGGGCGCAGCTCTCGCCTGCGCAGGCGGACGCCCTCACCAAGAAGATCAAGGACGCCGGCAAGCCGGTCTTCGTCGCCGTCCTCCCCACCGGCGAGACGTTCCCCGAGCGGGGCCTGCTCTCCGCCGTCCGTGCCCAGACCGGGATCACCGGGCTCTACGCGGTCCGGCTCGGCGAGGGCTTCGACGCCGGCGCCGACCCGCGGGTGATGCCGAGGAACGCCGTCCAGAACCTCACCTCGTCCGTGAAGGTCGGCGGGCCGGTGGACGCGAACACCCAGCTGAACGACTTCGTCGACCAGGCGCTCACCCAGGTCAAGGGGAACGCCCCCGCCTCCTGGGGCGGCGCGGCCGCGGCCGACGGCGCCCCGGTCGGCGGGCTGATCGCCCTCGGCGCGGTGGCCGTGGTCGGCGGTGGCGGCGCCTACGCGCTGGTCCGCCGCAGCCGGAAGAAGAAGGAAGAGGAGCGGCGCGAGGCCATCGCCCGCCTCGGCGTGGTCGTCGACGAGGACATCACGGCTTTCGGCGAGGAGCTGGAGCGGCTCGACTTCCACCCCGGCGAGCCCGGTGCGGACGACGCGATGCGCAAGGACTACGAACAGGGCCTGGACTCCTACGAGAAGGCCAAGCAGATCATGGCCTCGGTCCAGCGCCCCGACGAGGTGCAGGGCGTGACCCAGGCGCTGGAGGACGGGCGGTACGCGCTCGCCTGCCTGGACGCGCGCCGGCAGGGCGGGCCGGTGCCCGAGCGCCGCTCGCCCTGCTTCTTCGACCCGCGCCACGGGCCGAGCACGCAGGACGCGAACTGGGCCCCGCCGGGCGGGGCGGCCCGTACCGTGCCGGTCTGCGAGGCGGACGCCGTGCGGCTGCGCGACGGACTGGACCCGGCGGTCCGCACCGTCGACACGGAGCGCGGGCCGCGCCCCTACTACGACGCGGGTCCGGCGTACGGCCCGTGGGCCGGCGGGTACTTCGGCGGCGGCATGCTGCCGGGCCTGTTGATGGGCACGATGCTCGGTTCGATGATGTCGACCCCGGCCTACGCCGCGGACTTCGGCGGTGCGGGCGGCGGCTACGACGGGGGAGACGTCTCCGGCGCCGACTTCAACCCGTCCGACTTCGGCGGCGGGGACTTCGGCGGCGGTGGCGGTTTCGACGGAGGCGGTGGCTTCGACGGCGGGGGCGGCTTCTAGCCACCCCCGGAACCGCGCGTCCGTCCCCCTCTTCCCGGCCCCGTCCCCTTGCGGGGCGGGGTCAGGCCTGCTTGATGGCGGAGATGTCGAAGGTCAGCTTGACCTTGTCGCTGACCATCACACCGCCGGTCTCCAGGGCGGCGTTCCAGGTCAGGCCCCAGTCGGAGCGCAGGATCTCGGCGGAGCCCTCGAAGCCGACGCGCTCGTTGCCGTAGACGTCGGTGGCGGAGCCGTTGAACCCCAGGTCGATGGAGAGCGGTCGCGTGACGTCCTTGATCGTCAGGTCGCCCGTGATCCGGTACGCGTCCCCGCCCAACTGGGCGGCGCCGGTGGACCGGAACGTCATCAGCGGGAAGGTCTCGGCGTCGAAGAAGTCGCCGCCGCGCAGGTGGCCGTCACGGTCGGCGATGCCCGTGTCGACGGAGGTGATCTTCACGTCGATGGCGGCGGTGGAGCGGGAGGGGTCGGCGCCGTCCAGGTGCAGGCTGCCCTCGTGGTCGGCGAAGGAGCCGCGGACGTTGGTGACCATCGCGTGCCGGACGGTGAAGCCGATGCTGCTGTGCGCGGGGTCGATGACGTAGTCGCCGGTGAGGGCGGCGAGCGCCGGGTCCACCGGGAGGGTGGCGACCGAGGATGCGGCGGTGTTGTCCTGGCTGCGGCGGGTGAAGAGACCCATGACTTCCTCCTTGGTGGGGTGCGGATCTCCCGCACCGAGTTGTTTAACGTTCAACAAGATTGACGCTAGGCCCATTCCGTTCAAAGTTCAACTTCCTGGAGGGGTGTCATCCGATTTTGTGGAATCCCCACAAAGGCTTGCCGCCCCGCCTGGTGGAGTCCTTGCATCGTTCGGCGGTTCTGTCCGGGCCTCACAGCGGATGACTCCGGAGACTGTGCGGAACCAACGGAGGGTTTTGACCCCGTCACTTCGTAAGGTCGGTACATGACCGTTGTGGACCAGACCCCGAGCGAGCCGACGGACGCCCGCGGGCGCGTGGCCGAGCTGCACTCCCTGCGCGACGAGGCCCGCCGCGGCCCGAGCGACCGCGCCACCGAGGCGCAGCACGCCAAGGGCAAGCTGACCGCCCGTGAGCGGATCGCTCTGCTGCTCGACGAGGGTTCCTTCAAGGAGGTCGAGCAGCTCCGCCGGCACCGGGCCACCGGTTTCGGCCTGGAGGCGAAGAAGCCCTACACCGACGGTGTGATCACCGGTTGGGGCACGGTCGAGGGTCGTACGGTCTTCGTCTACGCGCACGACTTCCGGATCTTCGGCGGTGCGCTGGGCGAGGCCCACGCCACGAAGATCCACAAGATCATGGACATGGCCATCGCGGCCGGTGCGCCGCTGGTCTCCCTGAACGACGGCGCGGGCGCCCGTATCCAGGAGGGCGTCTCCGCGCTCGCCGGCTACGGCGGCATCTTCCAGCGCAACACCAAGGCCTCGGGTGTCATCCCGCAGATCTCGGTCATGCTCGGCCCCTGCGCCGGCGGCGCCGCGTACTCCCCGGCCCTCACCGACTTCGTGTTCATGGTCCGGGACACCTCGCAGATGTTCATCACCGGCCCGGACGTGGTCCGCGCGGTGACCGGCGAGGAGATCACCCAGAACGGCCTCGGCGGCGCCGACGTGCACGCCGAGACCTCGGGCGTCGCCCACTTCGCATACGACGACGAGGAGACCTGCATCTCCGAGGTCCGCTACCTCATCACGATGCTCCCCTCCAACAACCGCGAGAACCCGCCGGTCCACCAGACCGACGACCCCCGCGACCGCCGCTCCGACGTGCTCCTGGACCTGGTGCCCGCCGACGGCAACCGCCCGTACGACATGCTCAAGGTCATCGAGGAACTCGTCGACGACGGCGACGTCCTGGAGATCCACGAGCGCTGGGCCCGCAACATCATCTGCGCCCTCGCCCGGCTGGACGGCCAGGTCGTCGGCATCGTCGCCAACCAGCCCGGCCACCTCGCCGGCGTCCTCGACATCCACGCGTCCGAGAAGGCCGCGCGCTTCGTCCAACTCTGCGACGCCTTCAACATCCCGATCGTCACCCTGCTGGACGTCCCAGGCTTCCTGCCGGGCGTCGACCAGGAGCACGGCGGCATCATCCGCCACGGCGCCAAGCTGCTCTACGCCTACTGCAACGCCACCGTGCCGCGCATCTCGCTGATCCTGCGCAAGGCCTACGGCGGCGCCTACATCGTCATGGACTCCCAGTCCATCGGCGCCGACCTCACCTACGCCTGGCCCACCAACGAGATCGCCGTCATGGGAGCCGAGGGCGCGGCCAACGTCATCTTCCGCAAGCAGATCTCCGACGCCGAAGACCCCGAGGCCATGCGTGCCCGGATGGTCAAGGAGTACAAGGCCGAGCTGATGCACCCGTACTACGCGGCCGAACGCGGCCTCGTGGACGACGTCATCGACCCCGCCGAGACCCGCGAGGTGCTGGTGAGCGCCCTCGCGATGCTCCGCACCAAGCACGCCGACCTGCCGTCGCGCAAGCACGGCAACCCGCCTCAGTAAGACGAAGGAGACCTGCCACCGATGAGCATCACCGCCGACACCCTGCTGAAGGTCGAGAAGGGCAACGCCGCGCCCGAGGAGCTGGCCGCGATCACCGCAATCCTGCTCGCCCGCGCCGCCGCCACCCCCGCCGAGGCCTCCGCCCGCACCGCCCGATCCCAGGCCGGCTGGCGCCGCCTGGAGCGCAGCCCCGGCTTCCGCGCCCCGCACAGCTGGCGCGGCTAGTCCGTCAGGCGCGTCACGAGCACACGCTTCACCGAGAGCGCCGGGGCCCCGCCCCGGCGCTCTCGCGTACCCGGGACGCCCGGCGGGGAGCTCGCGTACGGCTCCTGTGCGGACCACGGGCGGCGATGACACGGAAAAGGGCCCCTCATGCTCCGACGGAGCATGAGGGGCCCTTCTCGTGTGTTCTGCGGAACCGCTAGCGCAGGCGCGCCATCAGCGCGTGCTCGACGAGCGTGATGAGCGCGCTCTTGGCGTCCGCGCGGTGACGGGCGTCGGTGGTGATGATCGGGGCGTCCGGGCCGATCTGCAGGGCCTCGCGGACTTCCTCCGGGGTGTAGGGCTGGTGCCCGTCGAAGCCGTTCAGGGCGATGACGAACGGCAGGCCGCTGTTCTCGAAGTAGTCGACGGCGGGGAAACAGTCCGCGAGCCGCCGGGTGTCCACGAGCACCACGGCGCCGATCGCACCGCGCACCAGGTCGTCCCACATGAACCAGAAGCGGTCCTGACCCGGGGTACCGAAGAGGTACAGGATCAGGTCCTGGTCCAGGGTGATGCGGCCGAAGTCCATGGCGACCGTGGTCGTCGTCTTGTCACCGGTGTGGGTGAGGTCGTCGATACCGGCGGAGGCGCTGGTCATGACGGCCTCGGTGCGCAGCGGGTTGATCTCGGAGACCGCGCCGACGAACGTGGTCTTGCCCACGCCGAAGCCGCCGGCCACCACAATCTTCGCGGAGGTGGTGGAGCGAGCCGCTCCGCCGTTAGAGCTTGCGAAGTCCACTGAGCACCCTTTCGAGCAGTGTCACGTCTGGCTGGCCGCCGGCAGATTCGTCGCCGCCGGGCTGGTGAATGGCGACAAGGCCCGCCTCCGCCAGGTCGGCGACGAGGATGCGGGCGACACCAAGAGGAATGGAGAGTAGTGCCGAGATCTCCGCGACGGATTTGATCTCCTGGCACAGACGGCAGATGCGCTGATGCTCGGGCAACTGCCCTTGCAGCCGCGCGGGATCGGCCGTGGTGCTGACCAGCGCCTCGATGGCGAGCTGGTAGCGCGGCCGGGTACGGCCGCCGGTCATGGCGTACGGACGCACCAGCGGGTTGTGCGCCTTCGGGGCCTGCGGCTGCGAGGAGCGCGAGGGCCGCTGCGAAGGCCGGTAAGGCTGCTGGGGCTGCTGGGGCTGGCCGTACGAAGGCTGCTGCTGGTACGGGTTGTGCTCCGGCGCGGGCCGGCTGGGAGTGGAGGGGAAGTTGAAGCGGTTCTGGTCGTGCCCACCCTGCGGCTGCTGCGCGCCGCCATAAGGATGTCCTCCGGGTGTTGTCACGTTTCCTCCTCCGACTCCAAGAACGCAGTACTCCCTGTGGAACCGCGCCACCGCACCCTATGGTGCGATGACGCGAAACGCACTGCCTGTCTGCTAGTTGAGCAGACTTCCCTGCAGCTCCGCACGCAGGTCCGGGGTGAGGACACTGCCTGCTCGGTCCACAAGAAGGGCCATTTCGTAGCCCACCAGGCCGATGTCGCACTCGGGGTGCGCGAGCACCGCGAGCGAGGATCCGTCGGACACGGACATGAGGAAAAGGAATCCCCGGTCCATCTCGACGACCGTCTGGTTGACCGCGCCACCCTCGAAGATGCGGGAGGCTCCGGCGGTCAGCGACGTCAGACCGGAGGCCACGGCCGCCAGCTGATCGGCGCGGTCGCGCGGGAATCCGTCGGACATCGCCAGAAGGAGTCCGTCGGCGGAGACCACCACCGTGTGGGACACCCCGGGGGTGTTGTCCACGAAGTTGGTGATCAACCAGTTCAGGTTCTGTGCCGCCTGGCTCATCGGGCTCACACTAACGCTCCTGGTCATAGCTGTTACTTGACTGCTCGGAACCCGCGCTGCGTCCCTGTTGGACACCGCGTCGCAGGTTGCTCAACCTGCCACGGACGTCCTCCGGTGCGCGGGAGACCTGGGGGCCGCCCTGCGGGGTCGTCTCCGCAGCACCCTCGACCAGGTTGGCCTTGGGCACCCGCCGAGGGAGACCGGACGGGGTGACCCCGCCCGCCTTCGGCTCACGAAGCTTGGCGGCCTGCTGCCAGCGCTCGTCGTTGTTCGAACGCCAGGCCTCAGGGCCTTCCTCGTCCGCCTTCGGGGCGGCGGCGGGCTGCTGACGCTGCGGCCGCTGCTCGAAGAGGGATCCGGTGGACTCCGCTTCCTGCTGTGCCGGCTGCCACTGCTGCTGGCTGCCGCGGCGCGGCAGGCCCGCTCCGGTCATCTTGTGACCGGTGTCGGCGGCGGCGCCCGGACGGTCGAAGCCTACGCGTTCCGGGGCCGGTTCGGGAGCGGGCGTGGATTCCGATTCGGTCCCGTAGTCCTGCTGGTAGCCACCCGAGTACGTGTTCTGCTCGGGCCACTCCGCCTGCTGGGACTGGGGTTCGAAGCCCCCGTCGTACGACGGGGCGTCCTGCCGCTGGTCCTGGTATTCGGCTTCCGGATAGGCATATCCCTGTTGCGGATAGGCCTCGTAGGACTGCTGGGGCTGCTGGGACTGCTGGTCCTCGTACCCCGGGGTGTAGCCCTGCGCGGGCTGCTGCTCGTAGCCCTGGTACGGCTGATACCCGTGTTCAGGCTGGGGTTCCGGATAGTCCTGGGAGGACTGCTCCGCCTGATCGGGGTACTGCTGGTCCTGCGGGAAGCCCACCTGGGCGGCCAACGCCGCCCTGCGCTCCTGCTGGCCCAGGGACCGGCCCACGGGGTCGGCGCCCTGTCCGTCGGCTCCCTGGCCGCCCTGGGCGTCGTAGCGGGAGTCGTCGAAGCCGAGCTCGGCCGCCGTGCGCATCTTCGGAGCCTGCAGGGCCTGCTGCTCCGGGATGATCTGCGACACCGTGAAGTCGTCGTCCGGTACGCCCTCGCCACCGCCACCGTGGGTGATGGCGTCGGGGAGCATGACCAGCGAGGTGGTGCCGGCCGCCTCGCCCGAGGGGCGCAGCTGGACGCGGATGCTGTGGCGGTCCGCCAGCCGGCCGACCACGAACAGACCCATGCGCTGCGAGATCGCGGCGTCCACGGTCGGCGGGTTGGCCAGCTTGTGGTTGATGTCCGCGAAGTCCTCGGCGGTGAGGCCGATGCCCTTGTCGTGGATCTCGATCATGACGCGGCCGTCGGGCAGCCGCGTGGCGTTGACGCGGACCTTGGTCTGCGGGGAGGAGAACGTGGTGGCGTTCTCCAGCAGCTCGGCGAGCAGGTGCACGAGGTCGGTCACGGCCTGGCCGTGGATCTCGGCCTCCGAGACGCCCGACAGCTCGATGCGCTCGTACTGCTCCACCTCGGAGGCGGCGGCGCGCAGCACGTCGACCAGCGGGACCGGCTGGTCCCAGCGGCGGCCCGGCTCCTCACCCGCGAGGATGAGCAGGTTCTCGCCGTTGCGGCGCATGCGGGTGGCCAGGTGGTCCAGGCGGAAGAGGTTCTCCAGCTGGTCCGGGTCGGCCTCGTTGTTCTCCAGGTCGGTGATGAGGGTCAACTGGCCCTCGATCAACGACTGGTTGCGCATGGAGAGGTTCGTGAAGATCGCGTTGACGTTCCCTCGCAGGAGCGCCTGCTCGGCGGCGAGCCGGACCGCTTCCCGGTGGACCTGGTCGAAGGCGCGGGCGACCTCGCCGATCTCGTCCCGGGAGTCGATCGGGATCGGCAGCACCCGGGTGTCGACCTTGCCCGGATCCGTGCGCGACAGCTGGTCGACGAGCATCGGCAGGCGCTGCTCGGCGATGTCGAAGGCGGAGGTGCGCAGGCGGCGCATCGCGCGGCCCATCTGGCGGGCCATCATGCCGGCCAGGATGAAGGCGGCGAGCAGGGCCACGACCACGATGGCGCCGGTCAGGATGGCGTCGTTGCGGGACTCGTCGGAGACCGCGACCGCGTCCTGCACGGCCTTGTCGAGGAGTTCCCTCTCGATCTCGGCGTAACCGTCGAACTTGGCGGTGGCGGCGGCCTGCCAGGCCTGCGCCGTGGTGCCGTTCTGGGCGAGACGGGTGTTCTTCTCGCCCGAGGCTATCGCCTCGGTCATGCCGGTGAGCACGGAGCCGTTGACCACGGGCGGGGTCTTGAAGGTGGTGCCCGCCTGCTCCGCGGCCTGCTTGGCCGCGGCGAGCTTCTGGGCGCCCTCCTGGGACTTCTGACCCATGACGTCGCGCAGGCGGTTGGTGTCCGCGTCGGTGCCGGCCGCGACGTACTCGCCGATGGCGATTTCCTCGAGGTAGGCGTACGAGGAGAAGGCGACCAGCTGGGACTTGCGGATGTCCTCGCTCTCGCTCGGCCGCACCAGCAGGTGGGTGCCGACGGAGCGCTGGAGCGAGTTCGCGGCCTTGGCCAGCTCGATCGCGTAGACCATGCGGCCGTAGCTGGTCACGTTGCCGGTGCCCAGGCCCAGCTCGTTGGAGAACTGCATCAGGTAGTGCTGGACCAGCACGTACCCCTCTTCGGTGGGGATGGGGCCCAGCGCGTTGGGGAGGTTCTTCTTCGCCGACTCGGGCGCCGCGAGGTAGGCCGTCTTGCGGACCTGCTCCAGCTTCGGCTCCTCCTGACGGAAGAGCTCCAGACGGCGTTCGAGTCCCTGGTTCGTCGGGAGGTCCTTCGCGGCGTCCGCGAACTTGGCCTTCGCCGCGTCCGTGGCCGCGTACGCCTTCGTGACGATCTCGCTGCCGCGGTCGCCGCGCAGCAGCGGCTGGGCGGTCAGGTCACGCTCGTCGAGGAGCGCCTGGCCGTATTCGGAGGCCGCCTGGACGATGCGGGCGGTCTTCTCCGCGTCCTTGGCCTCGTTCCAGCTGTCGACCGAACCCTTCACCTGGAAGCCGCCCATGACCAGTCCGACGAGGACGGGCACGAGGAGGATGGCGTTCAGACGGGTCGGCACGCGCCAGTTGCGGGGCGAGAACCTGCTGGTGCTGCCGCTGCTCGCGGGTGGGTCAACGGGCACGTCGACGGGCGACGCGGCCGCTCGCGGCGGCGGGGTGAAGTTGCCGCGCGCGGGTTCATCCGCGGGGCTCGAGTTGCTTCGCCTCACTCGACCAACAACCTCTCGGCGGTGCTACTAGCTAGTTCGTTGAATTCCAGCACGGTTAACGGCCGTGTTCCAAACAGTTGAAATCGGCCATTCCTAGAGCCTTATGCCCCACATAAATCGGACATAAAGAGCGAGCGGCTGCAAATGCGGGGCCAGTTGTGAGCACAGCGGCACCGGGCGACCGCACCCTGTGCCCGGCCGGCCCCAATTCTCTGTCGAAACGTTATGAACGAGAAGGGCGGGCCGTGTCGTATGACACAACCCGCCCTCACACGCGGCCATGATTTCCGTGCTACTTGAGCCGCGCCATCAGCGCGTGCTCGACGAGCGTGATGAGCGCGCTCTTGGCGTCCGCGCGGTGGCGGGCGTCGGTGGTGATGATCGGCGCGTCCGGACCGATCTGCAGCGCCTCGCGGACCTCCTCCGGGGTGTACGGCTGGTGCCCCTCGAAGCCGTTGAGCGCCACGACGAACGGCAGACCGCTGTTCTCGAAGTAGTCGACGGCGGGGAAACAGTCCGCGAGCCGGCGGGTGTCGACCAGGACGATCGCGCCGATGGCGCCCCGTACGAGGTCGTCCCACATGAACCAGAAGCGGTCCTGACCCGGGGTACCGAAGAGGTACAGGATCAGGTCCTGGTCCAGGGTGATGCGGCCGAAGTCCATGGCGACCGTGGTGGTCGTCTTGTCCCCGGTGTGCGTCAGATCGTCGATGCCCGCGCTCGCGGACGTCATGACGGCCTCGGTACGCAGCGGGTTGATCTCGGAGACCGCGCCGACGAACGTGGTCTTGCCCACGCCGAAGCCGCCGGCCACCACGATCTTCGCGGAGGTGGTGGAGCGAGGAGCCGCTCCACCGTCAGAGCTTGCGAAGTCCACTGAGCCTCGATCCACCGCGTGATCTTTGATCACGCGGTGTGATTGCTTTTGTGGTGGGTTTCCGGATTCGGGCAGGCCGGTATCCCGGGTGGCCGTCCCGGTGGCGGGTTCTCCGAGGTTCTTTCT
>NZ_JAPNLK010000125.1 GCF_026627505.1 Streptomyces sp. H27-H5
GTCACTTACCCATAAGAGGAACTACAGACTCCTATTGCTGGTCCTTTGAGGTGTTACTAGTAGGAACTACCCCTCTGGCGGACTCCCTGTAGCCCTACGGGTCAGGTAGAGCCCAGAGGGGCCGTGGGCCCCGCCCCCCCACACAAAACCCCCCGGCCCCCCCCACCCCGCGCGTCCGTCTTTCCCGCGCCCTCGCCCGGTTTCTCGCGCTCTCGCCCGCTTTCCCGCGCGTCCGTCCTTCCCGCGGGCCTGTCTTTCCCGCCCGTTCCCCAGCGCCACCACGTGCTTCGGTGGCAGTCTGCTGAACATCAGGCACGCAGAGAGACAGAAACAGAACCAGAACGAGAAGAAGAAGGCGGAGGTGCCGTCCCCGTGGCGTCCAATGTCAATCCCACCGTCCGACGCCGCCGACTGGGCATGGAGTTGCGCAAGTTGCGCGAGGACAAGGGCATGACGGCCGAGCAGGTGGCCGAGCGCCTCCTCGTCTCCCAGTCGAAGATCAGCCGATTGGAGAACGGTCGGCGGTCGATCAGTCAGCGCGATGTCCGCGACCTGTGCGACGTGTACGAGGTCGAGGACCGCCGACTCGTCGACTCCCTGATGCAGATGGCCAAGGACTCGCGCCAGCAGGGCTGGTGGCACGCCTTCGGCGACATCCCGTACAGCGTCTACATCGGCCTGGAGACGGACGCCGCCAGCCTGCGCACGTACGAGCCCCAGATGGTCCCGGGACTGCTCCAGACCCCGGACTACGCCCAGGCCCTGATCCGCGGCGCGCTGCCCGAGACCGCGCCGCTGGACGTGGAGAAGCGCGTCCAGGTCCGGATGCACCGCCAGAAGCGGCTGTCCGAGACGGAGAACAACAATCCTGACGTCGGTCCGCTGCGCCTGTGGGCGGTCATCGACGAGGCGGCGCTGCGCCGGCACGTGGGTGACGCGCAGTTGATGATCCGACAGCTGGAGTACTTGATAGAGCGTTCGGAGGAGCCGTACATCACCGTGCAGGTGATGCCGTTCTCGATGGGGGCGCACCCGGGCGTGAACGGCCAGTACGCGATTCTGGAATTCCCCGACGCCTCGGACTCGACGGTCGTCTACATCGAGGGCGTCACGAGCGATTTGTACTTGGAGAAGGCAAACGACGTTCAGAAGTACAGCGTGATGTACGAGCATCTTCGCGCCCAGGCCCTCAATGTCGAACAGACCCGGCAGTTCATCTCGGAGATCATCGAGCACTACGCCGGCAAGTAACGACAAAGGGGGAGGAATCAGTCCTGGTGACAAGGGGGGCCGTACGGT
Source organism: Streptomyces sp. H27-H5 (assembly GCF_026627505.1). Classification (GTDB taxonomy): domain Bacteria; phylum Actinomycetota; class Actinomycetes; order Streptomycetales; family Streptomycetaceae; genus Streptomyces. The sequence continues at coordinate 1,300 of NZ_JAPNLK010000125.1, forward strand.
ACACCGTTTCTCCCCGGCCACATAAGACCTGACCTGAATATGCCACCCGGTCGAGTGAACGGCTCCTTCAGCCGTCGGAAGGTGCGGGTAGCGTCGATCACGTCAGCCGGGAAATTGGCTGACAGCCATCGGAACTACTCGCCGAACCGGAGAAAAACATGGCTATTCGTCAGGGTGCCACGGACAACTGGACCAAGTCCTCTTACTCCGGAGGAAACGGCGCCTGCGTCGAGGTCAAGTCCCCCGTGATGGAATCCATCGCCGTCCGCGACTCGAAGGTGCAGGACGGACCGTCGCTCACCTTCGCGCCGGGTTCCTGGAACTCGTTCGTCGCGGACGTCGTCGAGGGTCGGCCGGGGCGCCTCGTCTGAACGTCGAGGCGACCCTCCCGACCATCCTTGCCGCCGCGTCGCCGGCACCATCCGCGTCGCCGGCACCACTGGCACCACCCGCTCCACCGGCATCACCCGCATCACCCATCGGAGCCCTCTCGACCGGCCCGCCGTCTTGGCCGAGGGGGCTCCGTCGTGCCCGCGCCCCGGGTCAGCGCAGCTGATCCACGTACCGGTCGGTGCCCGGCACCGTGGGGATGAACGGCGCCACCAACTCCACCCGTCCCAGCCCCGTCTCCGCGACCTCGGTCTCCCAGCCCCGGAACCGGTCCCAGCAGGTCCGCGGGTCGGCCTCCAGGAACCACAGCAGCGTCAGCCGAGTGTCGACCCCCTCGACCTGCTTGACGTACGTCATCCGGTCGCCGGGCAGCGGTGTCGGCCGGAAGACCGTCACCATCGCCGCGGGCCCTCCCGCCAGCCGCTTCGGCAGGGCCCGCGAGCGCAGCCACTCCAGCAGTTCCGCCCGCTGTTCGGGCCCGTCGGCGTCGACGACCTGGAGGACCAGGCCGGCGTACGGGTGGTCGAGGGCGTGGAAGTCCCGGGGCCCGGCGGCGCCGTCCCGGTAGACCGTCGCCGCGTGGTCCTGGAAGGCCGTGAAGACGTGGGTGCGGTCCTGGTAGACCCGCCCGTCGCGGTTGAGGCGCTTGTTGATGCCGACGGTCCACTTCATGTGCTCGTCGTAGCGGCCCCGGGTGACCCAGTACGTGGAGAGGTAGCAGCCGGCGCCGACCGGCTGGGCGACCGCCGACTTCTCGGGGTAGCGCAGCTCCTGGAGGTCCCGCGTGGCCACCCAGCGGCGTCCGGCGAACATCCAGGGCATGGCCATGGCGCCCGCGTAGTAGTGGTCGTCCTCGTACCAGCGGTTGTACGCGTACTCGTGCCCCGGGTGCGGCTCCACCATGGTGATCAGCGCGTGGCCGGGGCGGACCCCGTAGGGGCCGACGGCGGCGAGCGCGGCGTAGTCGTCCGCGCGGGTGTCCGGTGCGTGCTCCTGCTCTTCTGCGGTCATGACACCGGTGTATCTGATGCTGCGTCAGTTGTGGAGGGGTCGGACACCCCCGCCCCCGAACCCAGGGTGGTTCACCGCCCTGTCCGCCGCCCCCGGTTCAGGCGTAGAGCGCCCCGATCTCCCGCGCGTACCGCTCCGCCACCGCCGCGCGGCGGAGTTTCAGCGTGGGCGTCAAGGTGCCCGCCTCGATCGAGAAGTCCTCGGCGAGGAGGTGGAAGGCCCTGATCCGGGCCGGCCGGGAGACCCTGGCGTTGGCCGCCTCGACCGCCTCCGCGACGAGCGCGCGGACCGCCGGGTGGGTCGACGGGTCCGTGAGGGTCAGGCCCTCGTGCACCGCCCAGGCCGAGACCTCCTCCGCGTCCAGGGTGATCAGCGCCACCGGGTGGGGCCGGCGGTCGCCGATCAATACCGCGCGGGAGACGAGACGGCAGGCCTGCACGGCGAACTCGACCTCGGTCGGGGTGATGTTCTTGCCGGCCGAGGTGATGATCAGCTCCTTCTTGCGGCCGGTGATCGAGAGGAAGCCGTCCCCGTCCACCTCGCCGAGGTCGCCGGTGTGCAACCAGCCGGCGGCGTCGACCGTCTCCGCCGTCGCCGCCCCGTTCGCGTGGTAGCCGGGGAAGACCATCGGGCCCCGGGCCAGCACCTCGCCGTCCCCGGCGATGCGGACCTCGCAGCCCGCGACGGGGCGCCCGACCGTGCCGGCGCGGGCCGCACCCGGGTGGTTGAGGCTGATCACCCCGGCGGACTCGGTCATGCCGTACCCCTCGTACACGTGGATCCCGCAGGCCCGCAGGAAGTCGAGGGTGGCCGGGGCGATCGGTGCGCCGCCGGTCAGCGCCCACTTCAACCGGCCCCCGAACAAGGCCCGGACCGGTGCGTACAGCGAGCCGTCCGCCGCCTCGTACGCCGCCCGGGAGCCGGCCGGCAACCGGCCCTCCGCATACAGGACGCCCAACCGCACGGCCTCCTCGAAGCGTTCCCGGCCGCCTTCCCGGGACGCGGCCATCGACAGCACCGTCGAGTGGAGCTTCTCGAACAGCCGGGGCACGGACGGCAGGTGGGTGGGACGGGCCTCGGCCAACTCGGCGACGACGTCCTCGATCCGGCCGCCGAAATAGCTCAGCTCGCCGCCCTCCAGCAGGGTGGTGAATTGGACGAGTTGCGCCAGCAGGTGTGCCAACGGCAGGTACAGGTACGTGCGGTCGCCCGGTCCGCCCCGGATCAGCGGGAGGGTGGCGTCCTGGATCGCGCCGAGGTTCCCGTGCGTGAGCCGGCAGCCCTTCGGCGGGCCCGTCGTGCCCGAGGTGTAGACGATCGAGGCGTCGTCACCGGGCCCCACCGCCCCTGCCCGGGACAGCAGTTCGTCCTCCGATCCCGCCGGCAGGCCCGGAAGTTCGTCCATGACTGCCACCGCCCGCAGCGCGGGCAGCCTCGACCGCAACGCCTCCACCCGCGCCACCTGGGCCGCGTCGTCGCACACCGCCACCACCGCGGCCGAGTCCGACAGCACCCAGGCCAGCTCCTCCTCCCCCGCCGTGGGGTAGACGGGCACCAGCACCGCGCCGGCGGCCAGGATCGCGAAGTGCGTGTACGTCCACTGCGGCCGGGTCTGCGCCAGTACCACCACCCGCTCGCCCGGCAGCACCCCCAGCCCGAGCAGGGCCCGCCCGGACCGCCTTACGCGGTCGTGCAGTTGCTCGTACGAGACGGTGCGCGGGCCGCCCTCCGCGAGGAAGCGGAGCGCGGGCTGTGAGCCGTACCGTTCGGCCGTCCACCGCGTGAACACCGACAGCGTCCGCGGTCGCAACGCGTCCATCGTCATCGCCTCCCTGGGGTCCGTACCGTCGACGCTAGGCAGCGCCCGGGCCCGGGCGACATGACCGGACGCGTCACCACCGCTGACCCCGGCGCTCAATGCGGCTACCGTCGAACCCATGGGGAGGCGGACGATCACCGTGCACCACGTGCGCGCCGTACTCGCGGGTGCGCGGCGCGGCGGCATCGACACCGTGCCGCTGCTCCAGGAGGCGCAGATCCCGCCGCTGTTGCTGGGCGACGACCGGGCGCGGATCACTCCCGCGCAGTTCGCCCGGCTGTTCCGTGCGCTGTACCGGACCACGCAGGACGAGTTCCTGGGCCTGAGTTCCGTCCCGAGCCGGCCGGGCACCTTCGCGATGATGTGTCACGCCTCGCTGGGCTGCCGTGACCTCGGGGCGGCGGTGGAGCGGGCGGCGACCTTCTACGGGCTGTTCCCGGGCGGCCCCGAACTGGCACTGGAGCTGGACGGCGCGCAGGCGCGGTTCACCGTGCGGAACGCCTTCGACGGCGACGAGGAACGCTTCCTCACCGAGTGCGTGCTGGCGATCTGGCACCGGCTGAGCAGCTGGCTGATCGGGCGTCGCATCCCCCTCGCGCACGCCGCCTTCACCTATCCCCCGCCGCCGCACCAGGGCGAGTACGAGCTGCTCTTCGACTGCCCGGTGCGCTTCGGGGCGGACCGCACCGGCGCCGCCTTCGACGCGCGCTGGCTGACCGCCCCGCTCGTGCGCGAGGAGGCGGAACTCGACGCGATGCTGCGCCGGGCCCCCTTCGACCTGCTGTCGCGCCCCGAGTACGGGACCACGGTCGCGGAACAGGTCCGCCGGACCCTGACGCAGCGGCTGCGGAGCTCGCCCCGGCTGCCTGAGCTGGGGGAGGTCGCGGCGCGGCTCGCGGTGTCCCCGGCGACGCTGCGGCGGCGGCTGCGCGGGGAGGGCACCTCCTTCCAGGAGCTGAAGGACCACGTGCGGCGGGACGCGGCGATCGCGGGCCTGGCGGAGAGCGGGGAACCCATCGCGGAACTCGCGGCCCGGCTGGGGTTCTCGGAGGACACGGCCTTCCACCGGGCGTTCCGGCGGTGGACGGGGACCACGCCGGGCGCCTACCGGATCGCGTCGGGCGGCTGAGGCCCGGATCCGCGCTGCCGGGTCCTTGCGGGCGTGGCGGTGGGGGTGGTTCGGGGCGTGGCGGCGCGGGGTGGGACTCCGGGTCAGGAAAGGTGAGCTGCGCGGTCAGCGACGTTCCGACCGGTCGGTCACTACCTTCTCCTCACCTACCTCCGCACGGACACCTGGGAGAGCCGCCCCATGCGCTTGCGAACCCCCACCCCCGCTCGGACCCCCGCCCGTCCTCGGGCCGCCGCGTTCGCCGCGGTCGCCGCCCTGGCCCTCGCCGCCGTCCCCGCCACGGCGCACGCCGACGCCCCGGCCGCCGGCCGCCCCGGCGACATCGTCACCTCCGCGCCGTCCGCCTTCCACCCGCTGCCGGGTCAGCCCACCGGCACCAAGGCCTGGAAGATCCAGTACCGCTCGACCACGGCCTCCGGGGCCCCGAACGTCGTGTCCGGCACCGTCATCGTCCCGCAGGACGGCCGGACCGGCCCGCGCCCCCTGATCACGTACGCCGTCGGCACCGTCGGCCTGGCCGACCGGTGCGCGCCGAGCAACAACCTCCCGTACGGCACGTCCATGGAGGCCAACCTCATCCAGCAACTCACCTTGCGCGGCTGGGCCGTGGCCGTCACCGACTACGAGGGTCTCGGGACCCCCGGCACGCACACCTACACCGTGGGCCCCTCCGCCGGCCACGCCGTCCTCGACGCCGCCCGCGCGGCGACCCGGCTGCCCGAGGCGGGGCTGTCGGCGGACACCCCGGTCGGCATCATGGGCTACTCGCAGGGCGGCCAGGCGAGCAGTTGGGCGGCCGAACTGCACGGCTCGTACGCACCGGAGCTGAAGGTCAAGGGCACCGCGACGGGCGGCGTCCCGGCCGACCTGCTGAAGGTGTCCGACTTCAACAACGGCTCGTTCGGCTCCGGCCTGATCTTCATGGCCGCCGCCGGGCAGGACGCCGCCTTCCCGGAACTGCGGCTCGACTCCTACCTGAACCCGGCGGGCAAGGCGCTGGTGGGCGGCATGCAGGAGGGCTGCGTCGCCATCGACGCCATCGCCGGATCCTTCAAGCGGATCTCCGACCTCACCACCCGCGACCCACTCGCGCAGCCCGACTGGCAGGCCCGCCTCAACCAGAGCCGGCTCGGTCGGACCGCTCCGGCCGCGCCCGTGTACCAGTACCACGCGCTCGGCGACGAGTTGATCCCGTACGCCGTCGGTCGGCAGCTGCGCTCCGACTGGTGCGCGCGGGGCGCGAACGTCGAGTTCGACACCATCTGGATCGGCGAGCACGTCAGCGGGGTCATCACCCAGTCCCTGGCCGCCGGGAACTGGCTCGCGGACCGCTTCGCGGGGCGCTCCACGCACGCGAACTGCTGATCGGACCGGTCCTCGGGTCACCGAGTCACCGGATCACCGCCCCGCCGGCGCGCTCACTGCCCGGCGGGGCAGGCCCGCGTCCCGGCGGGGAGCCGGCCGTCGACCAGGAAGTGGTTCGCGTACTCGCGCACGCACGGGGATTCCGCGTACCCGGTGTGCCCGTCGCCCTTGAAGTCGAGGATCACCGCCGAGCCGAGCCGTCGGGCCGTCTCCTCGGTCCACTCGTACGGGGTCGCCGGGTCGCCGCGCGTGCCGACGAGCAGCATGCGCGGGGCTCCGGGGTCGTCGATCTTCCGGATGAAGTCCGTTCCGGGCGGGCGGCCGTAGCAGGACAGCACGGTCAGCAACTGGTTCGGCCCGAAGATCCGCGATGCCGCGAGGAACTCGTCCCGCAGGCCCTCGACCTCCTTGCGGACCGCCGCCGGGGTGGCCGTGTCGTCGCCCCGGTCCGGGTCGTCGGCGCAGTTCACGGCGGTCTGCGCGGCCGGCCCGTTGTCGGCGGGCACCTTCACCCGGCCCTGGTCCTCGTCCTCCTCCTGATCCTGCGGGGGCGGCTCCACCGGGCCACCCAGTTGGAGCAGTCCGATCGGGTCGCCCCGCTCGACCTCCTTGAGACCGTCCGCGAGCGCGGGCCACAGCTTGCGCGAGTACAGGGCCGTGCCGACGGACGCGACCACGTCCTGCCCCGTGAAGTGCGAACCGTCCTGCCCGACCAGCGGCTCCTCGTCGAGCCGGGCCACGAGCGCGTCGACCTTCCGCTTGGCGGTACGAGTGTTCGTGCCGTACACGCAGTCGCTCTGGCGGGTGCACCAGCCGAGGAAGTGGTCGAGGGCGCGCTGCTGCCCGCGCGCCGACATCAAGGCCTGCTCGGCGAGCGGCTCGGTGAGGGTGTCGACCCCGTCGAGGACCATGCGGCCGGTCGTGCGGGGGAACTGTGCGGCGTACACGGCGCCGAGCCGGGTGCCGTAGGAGAAGCCGAGGTAGTCGAGCTTCCCCGCGCCGAGGGCCCTGCGGATGACGTCCATGTCGCGGGAGACGTTGACGGTGCCGATGTACGGGAGCACCGGGCCGGAGTGCAGCGCGCACCGCCGGGCCACGGCCCGCAGGGCGGCGAGCCGTCCGGCGGCGTCGTGCGGGGCGATCGCGGGGTCCGTCTCCTGCGAGCCGCCGCAGGAGACGGGCTCGCTGTGTCCGACGCCCCGGGGGTCGAAGGTGACGAGGTCGCGGTGCTTGCCGAGGTCGGCGAAGAGGGTGGGGTCGGCGGCGAGGGAGGCGATGCCCGGGCCGCCGGGGCCGCCGAAGTTCAACAGGACCGGCCCGCGGGACGCGCCCTGCGTCGCGGGTATCCGGGCCACCGCCAGGGTGACCGTGCCCTTCGCCGGGGCGGCGTGGTCCAGCGGCACGTCCAGCGTCCCGCACCGCATGCCTTCGGGTACCGGCCGTTCGGGGCAGTCACCCCAGCGGATGCGGGGCGGCGCGGGCCCGTCGACGGCCGGCGGGGTGGCCCCCAACGACACCAGCACGAGCCCGGAGGCCGCGACGGCGGCACGGAACCAGCTACGGGTACGGCGCACGAGCCCTCCTCGGGCAACCCCCCGACCCAGCGAGCCCACCCTAACCGCGCCCCACCCGGTCGGCCCGCCGACGGCCCCGGCCGGGCGGGGTGCCCGGCAGGGCCGGGTTCCCCGGCCCCCCTCAGCCGCGGCCGCGGTAGAGGGCGTTGATCTCGCGGTCGAATTCGCGTGCCACCACGCCCCGCTTGAGCTTCAGCGACGGCGTCAGGTGTCCCCGGGCCTCTGTGAACTCCCCGGGCAGTACGACGAAGCGTCGGATCGATTCCGCGCGCGACACCAGTTGGTTCGCCTCGTCCACCGCGCGCTGTACGTCGGCCCGCAGTTCCTCGTCCTCGACCAGCTCCCGCATCGGCATGGTGGTCTTCTTGCGCATCTGCCGCCAGTGCGCGAGCCCTTCCGGCTCCAGGGTGACCAGGGCCGCCACGTACGGCCGGTTGTCGCCGACGACCATGCACTGGCCGACGAGGGGGTGGGCGCGCAGCCAGTCCTCCAGGACGGCCGGGGCGACGTTCTTGCCCCCGGAGGTGATGATCAGGTCCTTCTTCCGGCCGGTGATCGTCAGGTAGCCGTCCCGGTCCAGTTCGCCGATGTCGCCGGTGGGGAACCAGGCGCCCGGCTCCGCCCAGGCCACGTTCCAGTACCCGGCGAAGACGTGGCGCCCCCGGAGCAGTACCTCGCCGTCGTCGGCGATGCGTACCGCCGTCCCCGGGAGCGGCCAGCCGACCGTTCCCAGCCGCGGTTTCAGCGGCGGGGTGATGGTGGAGGCGGCCGTCGTCTCGGTCAGCCCGTAGCCCTCGAAGACCTCGACGCCGGCTCCGGTGTAGAAGGCGGCGAGCCGCCGCCCCAGGGGTGAGCCGCCGCTGAGGACGTAGCGGACGCGTCCGCCCAGGGCCGCGCGGATCCGTCGGTAGACGAGCGGGTCGTACAGGGCGCGGGCCGTGCGCAGTCCGAGGCCCGGGGGGTTGCCCTCGACCGCCTCGCCGAAGCGCTGCGCGATCCGTGCGGCCCGGTCGAAGGAGGAGGCGCGGCCCATGCGCTCCGCGGTGGCCCGCGCGGTGTTGTAGACCTTCTCCAGCACGTAGGGGATGGCGAGGAGGAACGTCGGGCTAAAGCCCGCCAGGTCCGCCAGCAGGTCCTCCGTGGCGATGCTCGGCGCGTGTCCCAGTTTCACCCGGGCCCGCAGGCATCCGACGGCGACCATCCGCCCGAACACGTGGGACAGCGGCAGGAAGAGGAGGGTGGACGCGGGTTCCTCGGTCGTGGCCCGGAAGACGGGGTGGAGGAGTTCGACCGCGTTGTCGACCTCGGCGAAGAAGTTGCCGTGCGTCAGTACGCATCCCTTGGGCTGCCCGGTGGTCCCGGACGTGTACACGAGCGTCGCCACGTCGTGGGGTGTCCGGCCTCTTCTGCGTTCGTGCACCAGCGCGTCGGGGATGTGTTCCCCGGCTTTGACGAGCCGGGCCACGGCGCCCGTGTCGAACTCCCACAGGTGGGCCAGCCACGGCAGGTTCCCCCGCTCGCCGCTGATGATGCGCGCCTGCACGGTGTCCTCGACGGCGCAGGCCACGGCGCCGGAGTCGTGGATGATCCAGCGCGCCTGGAGGGCGGAGGAGGTGGGGTAGATCGGTACGGTGACCAGCCCGGCGGCCCAGCCGGCGAAGTCCAGCAGCGTCCACTCGTAGGTGGTCCGCGCCATGATGGCGAGCCGGTCCCCGGGGCGCAGCCCTTCCGCGATCAGTCCCTTGGCCACGGCGAGGACCTCGGCCGCGAACCCGGCGGCGCTCACGTCCCGCCAGGCGCCGTCCGGCCCCTTGCGGGCGAGCACGGCCTCGCCGGGGGCCTGGGCGGCGTTGTCGAAGGGGATGTCCCCGAGCGACCCGTGCGGGGGCGGCCCCACCAACGCGGGTACGACCACCTCGCGCACCACACCGTCGATCACGGTCTTGACGGGTTCGACCAGGTTCGGCCCGGCCTGCTGCACGACTGTGCTCACGGCGCGCGCTCCTTCGGTTCGGCAGGAGTTACCGCCGGTAATTTACGCGCGGGTAACTGCTGCTGACCACCCCCCGCACACGCTCCGACCGGCACATTCCCACCTCGCACACAGCACGCACACACCACGGCCGCGCCGCCCGAGGGAGCCGCGCCGGCCGCCCGCGGAGCGCGGCCGCGGGGACGTCACCCCTGCCGGGCACCGTGGACGTCACCGTGGACGTCACCGTGAAGGTCGCGATGGAGGTCGCGCAGCAGGGCGATCTCGGCCCCGTGGTGCAGGAGTTCCTGGTTGACCCACCAGACGACGTCGACGAACGGCTCTTCCGCGTCGCTGCCGTGCGGATAGGTGCAGTACCCCACGGTGTCCAGCGCGGCGTCGTCCACGCCTTCGAGCGCCTTCTGCCAGGCCGCGGCGGCCGCCCCGAAGTCCGCGACCGCCGCGGCGACGTCGCCCTTGACCCGGTAGTCGTCCCGGGTCAGCGCCCGGCTGCCGGCCACGTGGTCGGCCCGCAGCGTCAGCATTTCGGTGAGGTGGCTCAGGCGCCAGGCGATCGTGGTGAGCGGCGGCGGCGCGGGGTGCGGGTAGGGCGCGGCGTCGCGACCCCACTCGCCGGCGCCGGCCAGGTGGGTCGCCCGCGACCCCGGCCCGTCCGCGCGCCGGCGCACCGACCAGCAGCCCGCCACGGGCTCCCAGAAGTACTCCTCGTCGGTCATCGGGCCGACCGCGGTGTCCGACCCGTCTCCGCTGTCCATGACGGGCCCGGTCAGCCGGCCCAGCAGGCGCTCGCGGGCGAAGTCGAACTGCTCCAGCAGGGGGGTCACTCGGGAGGGGGGGTACGGGGGACGGGCTCACGGAGTCGCTCCTGTGGGTGAACGGCTCGCCCCGGGGCGAGGGCGATCGGGTGACCCGCCAGGCTGTCACGGCCCCCGCCGCACCGCGCCTCGATTACCTCCGGGCACCCCGGCCGCCCCGCCGCCGACCGGCGGCGGCGTCGAAACCCGCCCCACGGGATCACCGGGCGGCGGGTACGGGAAAACACCGCGGCCCCCGCCCGGACGGGGGCGGGGGCCGCGATGAGTACGCGTCCTGCGAGCGGCGAACAACCGCACGGCCGGACGTTCACACGGTCAGGCACTCAGGCACTCAGGCACTCAGGCACTCAGGCAACGGTCAGGCCGCGACCGGGACCGGGGTCTCGGCGCGCTCGTCGGCACGCTCCTCGGACGCCTCGTCGAGCGGGGAGGACGACGCGGTGGCGTAGGCCTCCTTGTCCAGGATCCCTTCGCGGGCCGAGACGATGACCGGGACGACGGCCTGGCCGGCCACGTTGGTGGCGGTGCGCATCATGTCGAGGATCGGGTCGATCGCCATCAGCAGGCCCACGCCCTCCAGGGGCAGGCCCAGGGTGGAGAGGGTCAGGGTCAGCATGACCGTGGCGCCCGTCAGACCGGCCGTGGCGGCGGAGCCGACCACCGACACGAAGGCGATGAGCACGTACTCCTTGATGCCCAGCTGCACGTCGAAGATCTGCGCGATGAAGATCGCGGCGAGCGCCGGGTAGATCGCGGCGCAGCCGTCCATCTTGGTGGTGGCGCCGAACGGGACGGCGAAGGAGGCGTACTCCTTCGGGACGCCGAGGCGCTCGGTGACCTTCTGGGTGACCGGCATGGTGCCGACCGAGGAGCGGGAGACGAAGGCCAGCTGGATGGCCGGCCAGGCGCCCTTGAAGAACTGGATCGGGTTGACCTTGGCGACCGTGGCGAGGAGCAGCGGGTAGACGCCGAACATCACGAGCGCCGAGCCGATGTAGACGTCGGCGGTGAAGGTGGCGTACTTGCCGATCAGGTCCCAGCCGTAGGTGGCGATGGCGGTGCCGATGAGGCCGACGGTGCCGATGGGCGCGAGGCGGATGACCCACCACAGGGCCTTCTGCAGGAGCTCCAGCACGGACTCGGCGAGGCTCAGGACGGGCTGCGCCTTGCTGCCGAGCTGGAGGGCGGCGATGCCGGCGACGGCGGCCATGAAGACGATCTGGAGCACGTTCAGCTCGGTGAACGGCGTGATGACGTCGGTGGGGACGATGCCGGTCAGGAAGTCGATCCAGGAGCCCTGGTGCTTGGGCAGCTTGCCGTCCTGCGGGGTGAGGCCGGTGCCGGCGCCCGGGTTGGTCAGGAGGCCGATGGCGAGGCCTATGCCCACCGCGATCAGTGACGTGATCATGAACCAGAGCAGCGTGCGGGAGGCGAGCCTGGCGGCGTTGTTCACCTTCCGCAGGTTGGTGATGGACACCAGGATCGCGAAGAAGACGAGCGGGGCGACGGCCAGCTTCAGCAGCTGGACGAAGATGTCGCCGACCTGCTCCAGGGTCGTCTTGAGCCAGCTGATGTCCTGGCTCTTGGCGAGCCAACCGAACAGGACGCCGAGCACGAGACCGGTGACGATCTGCGCCCAGAAGGGGAACTTGAACCTGGCCTTGGCGGGAGCCTGGGCCTGGGGGGTCTCGGACACGGACACTCTCCGGGGGACGCACAAGAAATGGGGTGGCGGTTCTGCGGTGATGCGGTGCGGCAGCCAGAAGGGGGCCGGCCGGGACCGCTGCTGTATCGATTCAGCTCAACTCGGTGACAACGGTTCAGCGACAGCAACAGGCCGCGGACACGCGGCGGCAGAGGTCGACGTGCAGGCGCGCCACGAGCGGGACGCTCGCGGTCATCTGGTGCGCAGCTGTGGTCAACATGTTGAACACGCTAACACTTCGCCTTTGAGATTCTCAAAGGCGCCCTTTGAGCCAGGCCGGCGCGGGACTCGCGCGGGCCGGTCCGGAAAACACCAACGCCCCAGCGTTACGGGTGGTATTCCCGTTGCTGGGGCGGTTCGGTGTGTGATGAAACCAACAGGGGCCCGAGCCCCCGGGGGCTAGCTCACGCGGGCCGCGTCGTCGGCCGAGTCCTCCTGGCTGCGGTTCGCGGCCAGCTTCTCCTTCGCACCCGCGACGCGTCCGGAGATCTGCACGGACATCTCGTCACGCTGCTTGCGCAGCAGTACGAAGGACAGCGGCGCGGACAGCACGAGGGCGAGCAGTACGAGCCACGCGACGTTGGCGTCGCCCAGCCCGGAGGGCACCCAGCCCAGACGCACCAGTACGGCGACGAGGACGAGGCATCCGACGAAGATGCCCAGGCGCATCGCGGTGTAGCGGATCGTCGCGCTCGGCTTGAGGGACACGGTGACCCCTTCTCTCTCGTCTTCGTACGTCGGCACGTGCCCGTCCAGTGAAGCACGCCGGGCCCCCGCCCCGGCCCGCCGGGGTCAGTGCAGCGGCAACAGGAAGGTGATGTCGTCGCGGTCGTCGCCGGGTGCGACGCGGATGGCGTCGGGGACGCGGCCGACCTCCTTGTAGCCGCAGGCGGCGTAGAAGCGCTCCAGACCGAGGCCGCCGCGGGCGCCGAGGCGGATGGCCTCGATGCCGTCGAGGGTGCGCGCGAAGTCGGCGAGGGCCGCCATCAGTTCCCGGCCCGCGCCCCGCCCCTGGAGGGCGGGGGCGACCATCACGGTGTACGCCCAGACCCAGTGCCGTTGGAGGCGGTGGGCGTTGAAGGCGAGGAACGCGGTGGCGGCGACCCTGCCCTCCTCGTCGCGTCCGACGAGGAGCCGCATACGGCCTTCGGCGAGGGACGCGAGGTGCTTGACCAGTTCGGGCCGCACGACGTCGGCGGTCACGGGCGGCACGAACCCCACCGCTCCGCCGGCGTTGGTGACGTCGGTCCAGAGCTCGATGATCCCGTCGCACAGGGCCGTGTCGATCACGGGATCAAAGGTGAAGGTAAGGGTCATAGCTAAAGCTTAACCATTACACGCGGTATCGGGCAAAGAGGTTGACGGCCGCACACGCGTCAGGCCCCGATCCCTGACGGGACCGGGGCCTGACGGCGGGCCGGCGAAGCGGCTCGGAGAGCGACTCGGGGTGCGACTCCAAGCGCGGCTCGGAGTACGGGGCGTCAGACGCGCATGGCCTGCGGCGTCTCGCGCAGGTCCGCCTCCGGGCCCGGGTACTCGCGGATGATCTCGTAGCGCGTGTTCCGCTCGACCGGGCGGAAGCCGGCCTCGCGGATGAGCTCCAGGAGGTCTTCGCGACCCAGCTTGTTCGGGGTGCCGTAGTTGTCGGCGTCGTGCGTGATCTTGTACTCGACGACCGAGCCGTCCATGTCGTCCGCGCCGTGCTGGAGCGCGAGCTGGGCGGTCTGCACGCCGTGCATCACCCAGAACACCTTGACGTGCGGCACGTTGTCGAAGAGCAGCCGGGAGACGGCGAAGGTCTTCAGCGCCTCGGCGCCCGTCGCCATCGTCGTGCGCGCCTGGAGCTTGTTGCGGACCTTGCCGTCCTTCATGTCCACGAAGTCGTGCTGGTAGCGCAGCGGGATGAAGACCTGGAAGCCGCCGGTCTCGTCCTGGAGCTCGCGCAGTCGCAGCACGTGGTCCACGCGGTGGCGCGGCTCCTCGATGTGCCCGTAGAGCATCGTCGCGGGGGTCTTCAGGCCCTTGGAGTGGGCCAGTCGGTGGATGCGCGACCAGTCTTCCCAGTGAGTGCGGTGGTCGACGATGTGCTGCCGCACCTCCCAGTCGAAGATCTCGGCGCCGCCGCCGGTCAGCGACTCCAGGCCGGCCTCGATCAGCTCGTCCAGGATGTCGGAGGCCGACATCCCGGAGATCGTCTCGAAGTGGTGGATCTCGGTGGCCGTGAACGCCTTCAGCGAGACGCTCGGCAGCGCCTCCTTGAGCGCGGAGAGCGAGCGCGGGTAGTAGCGCCACGGCAGGGTCGGGTGCAGGCCGTTGACGATGTGCAGCTCGGTGAGGTTGTCGTTCTCCATGGCCTTGGCCAGGCGGACGGCTTCCTCGATGCGCATCGTGTACGCGTCCTTCTCGCCCGGCTTGCGCTGGAACGAGCAGTAGGCGCAGGACGCGGTGCACACGTTCGTCATGTTGAGGTGACGGTTGACGTTGAAGTGGACGACGTCGCCGTTCTTGCGCGTGCGCACCTCGTGGGCGAGGCCGCCGAGCCAGGCCAGGTCGTCCGACTCGTAGAGGGCGATGCCGTCCTCACGCGTCAGCCGCTCGCCGGAGCGGACCTTCTCCTCCAGCTCGCGCTTGAGTCCAGCGTCCATCCCGGTCGTCTCCTCTACGTGTCCTGCACTGCACTACATGTCCCGCACTGCCTGCAACCGCCGCGCCCCACCGTACTCTCAGGCCTCCTCGGGCAGCTCCCCGACCCGGTTCTCCCACTTCGTGGAGAGCACGATCGTGGTGCGGGTGCGGGAGACGCCCTTGGTGCCGGACAGCCTCCGGATGATCTTCTCCAGGCCGTCCACGTCGCTGGCGCGCACCTTCAACATGAAGGAGTCGTCCCCCGCGATGAACCAGCAGTCCTCGATCTCCGCCAGGTCGCGCAGCCGGCGGGCCACGTCCTCGTGGTCCGCGGCGTCGGAGAGGGAGATGCCGATGAGCGCCGTGACGCCGAGACCGAGCGAGGCCGAGTCCACGGTCGCGCGGTAGCCGGTGATCACGCCCGCGGTCTCCAGGCGGTTGATCCGGTCGGTGACGCTGGGGCCGGAGAGGCCCACGAGACGGCCCAGCTCCGCGTACGAGGCACGCCCGTTCTCCCGGAGTGCCTGGATGAGCTGCCTGTCCACCGTGTCCATTTGTATGGAGCCTTCCATTATTCGGCGATCCTGCAAGTCTAGGTATAGAATCTAAGGCACACAGGGTCAACACCCTGTGAATCTTTTCAACAGATCAATGACGATCTTCAGGAGTGGTTTTCACCGTGTACACGATCGAGATGGCCTACGCGCACATGCGACAGCTCCAGGAGCTGGCCAACCGATCCCGCACCGACCAGCCGTCCGCCGCACAGCGCGTGGACAAGACCCGCAAGCCGCGCAGCGCCAAGAAGCGCTAGTCACCGCCGCCTGCCCCCTGGGGAGCGCGGGAGCCTCCCAGCTCCCCCTCCCAACGGCGATACAGCCGGTGCGGCACCCCTGCCGCGTCCAGCACTCGCCCCGCGACGAAGTCCACCAGATCCTGGATGTGCGTCGCACCCGCGTAGAAGGCCGGAGAGGCGGGCAGCACGATCGCGCCCGCCTCGTCCAGCGCCACCAACTGCTTCAACGTCTGCCCGCTCAGCGGGGTCTCGCGTACCGCGACCACCAGTCGGCGCCGCTCCTTGAGCGTCACGCTCGCGACCCGCTGGAGCAGGTCCTTCGACAGCCCCAGCGCGACCCCCGCCACGCAGGCCGTCGACGCCGGCACGATCAGCATCCCCTTGACGGGGTACGAGCCCGAGCTCGGTCCGGCCGCCAGGTCCCCCGCCGCCCAGTGGCGTACGTCGTCCAGGTCGAGCCCCGTGAAGGTGCCCGGCTTGCCGTCCGCCCCGCGCCCCAGCCACTCGGCCAGGTCGGCCCGCCAGTGCGCGTCGCGGAAGGCGATCCCGGTCTCGTCCAACAGGGTGAGCCGGGAGGCCCGGCTCACCACCAGGTCCACGCCTTCCCCCGCCGCGAGGAGTCCCCGGATCACCGCCGCCGCGTACGGCGTCCCGGACGCCCCGGAAACCCCGACCACCCACGGGGTGCGCTTGCCCTCAGTCATACCTCCGAGACTATCCGGCCACGGCACGCGGGCACTCGATAAGGTGTCCGCACGTCCCAGGGGGTGGGATGCGCGAACGAGGGGGCAGCGGTGAGCACGAGCGTGGACGAGACATGGACCCGGACCCACCGGGCCAAGGCCGCCGCCCAGTTGATGCTGGGATGGGTGGTGCTGCTCTGGCTGATAGAGGCGGTTGACTTCGCCACCGGTCACGCGCTCGACGCGTACGGAATCGAGGCACGCGAGCCGGGGAGCCTGCTGCGGGTCCCCCTGGCGGCGTTCCTGCACTTCGGCTTCGATCACGTGGCGGCCAACAGCGTTCCGCTGCTGGTGTTCGGCTTCGTCGCCGCCCTCGGGGGCATCCGCCGCTTCCTCGCCGTCTGCGCCCTGATCATCGCGGCCGACGGCCTCGGCACCTGGCTGATCTCGCCGTCGTACACCCTCACCGCCGGCGCCTCCGGCGTGGTC
The DNA here is from genome assembly GCF_026627505.1 of Streptomyces sp. H27-H5. Lineage (GTDB taxonomy): Bacteria > Actinomycetota > Actinomycetes > Streptomycetales > Streptomycetaceae > Streptomyces. Next base: position 17,694 of record NZ_JAPNLK010000125.1, read on the forward strand.
TTCGGGCTCTTCGGCTACGTCGTCGTCCGCGGCTTCGTCGAACGCAAGGCCCTCGGCATCGTGGTGGGGCTGGCCATCGGCCTCTACTGGGGCGCCACCGTCCTGGCGGGCATCCTGCCCCTGACCCCCGGCGTCAGCTGGCAGGGGCACCTCTGCGGCCTCGTGGCGGGCGTGGTCACGGCCCTGTTCTTCCGCCGCCCCGACCGCCCCGCGGCGCTGCCCCAAGGGGTCTAGTGCTGTGACCGGAAAGGTTTGCCGGGTCACAGCACTAGTGCTGCACCGCGAAAGTTCGTGGAGGGGTGTTGGTCAGGTCGGCTGGTCGCCGAGGTAGAGGTAGCAGGCGCAGTCGAGGCAGTCCTCGGGACTGCCGAAGGGCAGGCCTGAGGGCAGGAAG
>NZ_JAPNLK010000126.1 GCF_026627505.1 Streptomyces sp. H27-H5
TTCACTTACGAGGTGCCCTCTTGCTCGGGTCTGATGGAAGCGTAGAAACTCCCATCATCCCAGGTCAGCGGGCACCTCTTCTGATTTCTCCATCCACAGCCCGACCACTACGCGGTGGATCCAGGATCAATGCGACCCGACTGAGTGCAACAAGCAAACGAGCAGGTCAGACGGGGCATCAGACGCTAAGCAACACCGTCGTTAAGCGGGAACAAGCAGGTAGTACGCCCAATACGTGTTCATAATCGCGAGGCCGAAACTCAGCGTCGACAGGGCAGCGATCACCGTACGGATGGTGGGCTGCCCGGCCACGTAGCGCAGGCCCTCACCGATGTCCCGCGCGAGGCTGTGGCGGCCCTCGGGCGGCGCGGCGGCCGGCTCGGGGGTGCGGATGCGCCACACAAGGAATGCGGAGACGAGGTAGGACAGGACGTCGGCGAGGATCGAGCGGGCGGCGCCGACGGCGCCGACCAGCGCGGCGCCCATATTGCTGCCTGCGCTGTCGGCCACCGAAGAGGCCGCGCCCAGCCTTGAGTTCGCGTGCTGCAGCAGGCGCGGTTCGACGAGAACGGGCAGGTAGCTGATGGACGCCGAACTGTGCACGATCTTGGCGATGTCGAGGACGACGGCGACCGCGTAGAGCTGGCCGATGCCGAGCACCCCGGCGAAGGCGGCGGCCGGGATCGTCGCGAGGACTGCGGCAGCGGTGAGGTCCGCGGTGATCATCAGGGGGCGCTTGGCGTGCCGGTCTGAGAACGCGCCGGCCGGGAGCGCCACGATGGCGTTCGGGAGCTGGCCGAGGAATGCGAGCAATGCGATCTGGGTGGTGGAGGCATCGAGGTCCAGCGCGGCCAGGGTGGGGAGGGCGACCGTGCTGACAGCCGAGCCTGACAGGCTCGCGCACTCGCTGCCGACGAGACGCCGCAGGTCCGGGGAGACGCGCTTCCGCGCCTTGGCTGGCTGGGTGGAGGTCGTCACCTGGTCTCACCACCCGGCAGCTGTGGGGCGATGACGTTCGCGTACAGCTGGCCGGTGGCGAAATGCGTCAGGACCGAGTGCGTGAACGGATGGCAGTCGGGCGGCGGCGCAGCAGGATCGACCCACACCAGTTCGCTGTGCGTCTGCGGCTCGCGGTTGTACGGGGTGCCCTCCCACTCCCGTACCGTGAAGACGGCGCCGATCACCCGCTCGCCGTCCGCCGCGTGGAAGTGGGGCAGCTGGCAAAACCGCAGCCGGTCCGGGGAGAGGTGGATGCCGACTTCCTCGGCGAGCTCGCGCGCCGCGCCCTCGTCGAGGAACTCGTCTTCCCCAAGGCGACCCCCGACCACAGTCAGCATCCCGGGGGAGTGCCACGACGTCTCTCGGTGCCGCACGGTCAGGACCCAGCCGTCGCCGGGGCGCTGGAGCAGGACCATGATGTTGCCGATGCTTCGGTGTACGGCGCTCACGGGCGGTCCTCCCTCATGAGGCGGTCCAGGGTCCGCCGGCCCCGGGCCGTGACCAGCTCGTCTCCGTTGTCCGGGCCCCAGGCCAGACAGTTGACCGCGTCCAGCGCGGTCAGACAGCGCAGAGCCTGCCGCTCGGCGTCGGTGAGCGACCGCCCGTACCCCCGGAGGAACGCCTTCTCGCGGTCCGGATGGTCGGCCCACTGGGTGGCCGTGAGGACGACGAAGTCCTGCACACGGGCCGCCGGCCTGGCCCGCTCGAAGTCGATGAGCGCGAGCACGCCCTCGGACACCATCCAGTTCCTGGGCTGGTTGTCACCATGGATGTAGCCGACGGGAACGGGGCCGACGCGGCGAAGCCGGGCAGCGTGGTCCCGGATCAGCTGCCGCTCGTCCTCGGTCAGGCGGCCCCCGGCGCGAGCGAGGTACTTCTCCGCTCCGTCTGCAGCGGCGTCCAGGGAGGCCTCGGCCTCGCCCCGATCGGCGGACTCGAGTTCCCCGGCCTCATGAAGCCGGGCACACAGCACTCCCGCCTGCTGGTGCACCGCCCGCCACTCGACGATTTCCAGGCCGAGCTCCTTCGCCGGCGCGCCGGGGACCGAGGTGAGCAGCATGACCAGGTCCCGGGCCTGACTGTCGACGAGCTGCGGTGCCCGGGTGTGCCCCAAGGCAGGAACGACATGACGGTACGCCCGGCTCTCCCGCATGTAGAACTTCTCGCTGGGCGAGACCTTCAGGTACCAGGAGACCCCGCCAATGCCCTCCAGCTCCCACACCCGGGAGCGGTCCCAGTCGTGCGAGGCGTCACGTACCGCCGCGACGGCCCCGATCCGTTCCTCCGCCCAGCGAAGCAACAACGCGGGCAGGGTCTTCGCCGTCTGCTTCACGCTGCGCTTCCCTCCATGGACGAGGCGAGCGCACGCCGGCCGCGCACCTCGGCCGCGTTGTGGAAATCAGGCACGGGCTTCTCCCTCGGTGATGTGCGGCCCGCCGCTTTGCGCGCGGGCCGCAGGGGCAGGCGACGTGGTCAGCGGTCCTGGGAGAGCGCCAGGAGCTCCGCGAAAATCCCACCGCCGTGGACAAGATCGTCGAAGTGGCCCTGCTCGGAGATCCGGCCGTCTTCCATCACGACGATGTGGTCCGCGATCTTCGTGTTTTCCAGCCGGTGGGTGACCATGATGGTGATCCGGTCGGCGGCGATTGCTTTGATCTGTTCGAAGATCAGGTGCTCACCGCGAGGGTCCATCTGAGAAGTCGGCTCGTCCAAGATCAACAGGTCGGGCTTGCGGTACAGCGCCCTGGCGCACGCCTCGCGCTGAAACTGCCCGCCGGAGAACTCGACGCCACCCCAGATGTCGCGGGCCTGGAGGCTGTCCAGGCCGTCGGGGAGCTCTTCAATGGCTTCGCGCAGGCCGACCGCGTCGATGGCCTCCCACACGGCGTCGTCATCGTGGGTGCGGGGCTGGCCGAGGGTGATGTTCTCGCGCACCCGCAGCGGCCACTTGGCGAAGTCCTGCGGGACCAGGCCGGTGCGGCGCCAGACGGTGTCCGGGTCGGTGGCGGCGAGGTCGCTTCCGTTCCAGGTGACCGTGCCCTTGTCGCTCAGGTAGATCCCCGTGAGCAGTCGCAACAGGGTCGACTTCCCCGAGCCGTTCGCTCCGACGATCGCGAGGATCTGCCCACGCTCCAGGGTGAGGGAGACGCCGTCCACCGCGGGGCGGTCCTTGCCCGGGTACTGGTAGACGACCTCGTCGAGCCGGATCTCCTCGACCGGGCCGGTGATCTCGTCCGGTCCGCGCTGGGGAGTGCGGGCGGCGGCCTCGTCGAGGAAAGCTTGCATGTCGGTGAGGTAGAGGCTGGTGTGGAAGATCGCGGCTCCGTTGATGACGACCTGGGACAGGGCGGCGAGTGCGGTCTGGACGGCGATGACTGCAGTGGCGGCGATGGCCGGTTCGATCCGGCCGGTCACGGCGAGCCAGGCGAGCGCGCCCCAGGTCGCGAGGAGGAAGACGCCGCCGGCCAGCGCGGAGAGCAGGGAGATCCGCAGGGTTCGGGGCGCGGCCGCCAGGTTCCGCTGGTCACACCGGTCGGACAGGGCCCGGTACCAGTAGACGAGGTAGTCGGTCATGCTGTTGGCGCGGACCTCATCGCCGTACTGGGACGCGGTGGCCCACCAGCGCATCATCCCGCGCACGTTCCTGTCGGAGATGTTGGAGTAGTGGATCTCGTAGTCCACGCGGGCAGTCAGCACTGCGCCGATACCGGCCGGCAGCACGGCGAGGAGCAACAGGGGCAGCATCATCACGTTCAGCAAGGACAGGACGCTGCCGGCGGTGACCAGGCGGATCAGCGAGGACATGAACCGCTGCGCGTCGGTGACCATCACATGGGTACGGACCACCCCCATCTCGGCCGCCTCCTGCCGGTCGGAGAAGCCGCCCCCGGCATAGGCGGCGGCCTCAACCCGGCAGATCGCCTCGACCAGGGCGCTGTCCGTCTCCGAGGTCAGCCGGGGAGTGACCCGCCGCTCGGCGTAGGTGGCCACGGCCCCCGAGACACGGTTCATCGTGGCCGCGAGCGCGACCACGAGCAACGCAGGCAACGCTCCTTGGAGACGGTCGCCGGCACTGCCGGAGCCGAGTACGGGCCCCATCGCGCGGGCGGTGGCAGCCAGCAGCACCGCGGCGGATACACCCGTAATGATCTGGCACCCGATCAGGAGCCGGACGGCCTGCCGGTCGGTCCGCCACGACAGGCGGCCGATCCGGGCCAGGACCGACGGGAGCGTGGCGCACATCTGCCGGAAGGAAACCTCGGCGAGCGGATTGACGGAGTACTGCCCGCTGTAGGTGATTTCCGCCGGAGGCGGCGGCGGCGGTGCGTCGGCCGGTTTGCTGTGCAGTCCGGATGTGGTCATCGGGTCCCCCTGGATCGCCGTTCGGATGCTGTCGGAAGCTCAACGACAGCCGCTGATTTTTCGAACACATGTGTTTCGGTCGGCCATGAAATCCCGGAATAGAGCGCCGGGCGGACCGTGGGAGCTACACCGACCCGCCTCCCGCAACGGCGCTGCCACCAAAGGGGGTTGGCCGAATCGCCGAGGGTCCCAAGCGCCGCAAGGGCGCGGGCGCGTTGGGGCCGATCGGGCAGGGCGCGCTTGTAGAGTTCGAGGCTTCTCGTACCCCACGGACCCCTGTGGAGCAGACTGTGCACGTGCCCGTTGGCCGCCTTCGAGCGGCCGGTCTCGGCGGAATCCCCCTTAGCGGCGACATGGGGGTGAGCACCTGTGGCGATCACTGATTCTGAGATCGCGGACGTGCTCACCGCCTACCTGCAGCGCTATCCGCAGGAAGTCGGACAGCTGGCCGAGCCGGTGCGCCTCCTGACCGAGGGCCAAGAGTTCGCCTCGCGCCGAACCTTTCCAATGCACGTGACCGCCGGCGCTCTCCTGGTGCGGGACGGCGGTGAGGTCTTGTTGATCGAACACCGCGAGTACGGGCTCACTTTGCAGCCCGGTGGACATCTCGAGCCGACCGATACCACGCTGCTCGGAGCCGCCCTGCGGGAGCTCTCCGAGGAGACCGGAATCGACCCCGAGCTGGTCGTCCCCCTCTCGGCGCACCCCGCATATGTCGAGTTCGGCCAGGTCCCGGCCAGGCCCGCGAAGGATGAGCCAGACCACTACCACCTGGACATCGGCTATGCCTTCGCGACGGCCGCAGCGGAGGTTGGATGCATCCAGGAGTCCGAGGTGACGGGGGCCGCCTGGTACCCGTTGGAGCTGGCGGAGCGCATGGTCGGGTCCCGGATCGCGCGGGCGGTAACCACGCCGGCGGGGACCGTGTAGCCCGTCCCCCGTTGGTAGTCCCGGCAGCTGTCGACCGGCGCGCGGGATGTACGGCACGGTGGACAGCGATGCGGCAGAACGGTTCAGAGTCACAATGCCGCCTGCGGAAGTTCGGCGACGATGACGAGCCAGCTCGTCACCGTGACGTCGTCAGGTCTGGCTTGAGCAGTTGCCTCTGCGAGGATCCCCATCTTCTGCTCGTAGGAGAGGGGGCCCTCGGGGCCGGCGAAAACTGGGATGGACAGCCAGGCCGTCCTTTCGGCGAGGGTGGTGCGCTGGCCGGTGACCTCTGCGGTGGTGACGGCCAGCCCGGCGTCGGCCAAGAGGTAAGTGATGGCTGGGAGCGGCAGCTTCGGCGGGAGGGCTGGAGGGGTCGGCGTGATGCCGTAGTCCCGGGCGGCGATCGGTTGGATCAGGGAGGTGCCGGAGGGGCCGTCTGGTGGGACTAGAGAGTCGGGGTGGGCTACGCCGGCGAAGGCTCCGCCGATGTTGAAGACGAACCGGCCACCGGGCCGCAGGATTCGGCGCACTGCGGTGACCACGGCGGCGACATCGGTCTTCCATATCGCCGAGTTGCACACGACGGCATCGACGCTGTGTCCCGGGACGTGGTCGGCCAGGTGCTCGGCGGGCGCGTTGACCCACGTCAGCCGGGCATCGGTCAGGAGGTAGCGGCCGATGCGCTGCATGGCGGCGGAGCTGTCGAGGGAGATGACGGTGGCGTCGGCTGGTGCCAGAGCGAGGATGGCCTCGGCCGTGGTACCGGTGCCGCCGCACAGGTCGACGACCACACGGCTGCGGGGGAGAGCGGCGCGCGCGGCTAAGTCGCGGCTGGAGGCGCTGTACATCGGGTAAGCGCGGGTGAAAGCCGCGTAGGCCTCTGCGGTGGTGACATCGTCCCAGCCGGTCAGGGCGTCGTACTCCAACGGTCGACCTCGTCTCCGTAATCGGGATGCCGCGCGCGGCGAGGGAATTGGATCTGCTCGTGCCGGAGTCACGGGGGATTTCGATGGTCCACGTGCGCTTCAGGCTCGTCGGGCTGCTGCTGTGCTCAGTCGAAGGACGGTTTGGCGTTGCGGCTGCGCTTGAGTTCGAAGAAGCCGTCCGTCGCTGCGACCATGGCGAGGCCGTCCCACAGCTGTCCGGCGGCATCCCCACTGGGGGCCTGCCTGAGTACGGGGCCGAACAGGGCCGTCCCGCCGATGCGGAGCACGGGGGTTCCGACGTCGAGGCCGACCTCGTCGAAGACCTCGTCGTGTGACTCCTTGATGAGCGGGTCGAACTCCGCGCTCGTCGCAGCGCCCGCCAGGGAGGCGGGCAGGCCCGTCTCGGCGAGCGCCTCGACGATCACGGTCGGGTCCTCGCGGCGCCGTTGGTTGTGCAGTCGGGTTCCGATCGCCGCGTACAGCGGGCCGAGGATGCCGGGGCCGGCGTGTTCGGAGGCGGCGGCGCAGACGCGTACGGACCCCCACGCGTTCTGCATCAGGGTGCGGTATTCCTCGCTGAGGCCCTCGCCGCCGCGCTGTTCGAGGTTCAGGTAGGCCAGCGACATGATCCGCCAATCGGCCTTCACCGGCCGGACTCTCTCGACGTGCACGAGCCAGCGGGAGGTGACCCACGCCCAGGGGCACAGCGGGTCGAACCAGAAGGGCACCTTCAAGGGCTCAGGCCCTGCGGGTATCTGTTCCTTGATCATGAAACGAAGTTGTCCCTTCTCGGAATGGCTGGTGGGGGCGTTGCTCGCCGGGCGGCTAGACGTCGAAGAGGCCGGTTTGGAGCGGCTTGTTGGCCCTGGCCGTGCGCCCTGCGGTCTTCACCAGGGCCGCGAGGTCGCTGAAATTACCGCTCTGGTCTGCCGCGCTGATGAGCTTGCGGAAGAGCTGCGCGGTGACGTCCACGTCGGCGGGTGCCCGGTGGCGGTCGGGCGGCTGGGGGATGGCGAAGTGGGCGAGGAGGGTGTCGAGGCGGTAGTTGAACAGGCCGGGTACGAGGCGCCTGGCCAGCGGGATTGTGTCGAGGAGGTCGGTGCGGGCCAGGGCCGGGCAGTGGGCCGCCTGGTGGTGGATGACATTGGCCTCGGTGGCCGCGTGCTGCGCCACCAGCAGGTACGGGGTGCCGGCGGTGAGGCGTCGGTCCAGGGCTCCCAGGGCTTCCGCCGGGGTGGGAGCCTCGGCGAGCTGCTCGGCGGTCAGGCCGGTCTGGGCTGTGTCCACCAGGGTCACGGGGGCGAAGGCGGGCGGCCGGATCAGGGAGGTGATGCGGCCGGTCTCCTTCCAGGCGCCCTCCTGGTAGCGCAGCGCGAGCGCGGCGACCTCGATGGGCTGGGCCGGGTAGCCGGTGGGCGTGGTCGTCTCGAAGTCGATGACCACGAACGTCGTCGCGGCGAACGCCGGGTCCTGCGTCAAGCTGCCCATGTCTCCGCCGTCCTCGTCGTGGTCCCGCCGGACCGCTCTCGGGCGCGGCTGCCGTGCTGCTCGTCTGCTGTGGAGTGTGGTCACCGGCTGATGGTGTCGGCGACGGCCTGGGTGGCCGCCGACAGGTCCGGGGCGCTGCGCCAGTGCTGTCCCGTCCAGGTCTCGCTCAGCGACCGGTACAGGTCCGACATCACCGGCAGGAACGCGGGCGGAAGCGGTACGGGCCGGGGCCACTGGTCGCGGGGGACGGCTTCGGCGATGAGTTTGCCGGTCGGGATCTCGTGCCCTTGGGAGACGTACCAGTCCCGCAGAGCCTGCTTGCCACAGTGCACCCCGTTGAACATCAGCCGGCTCTCATCCGGAGTCCCCGGGCTGTCGGCGAGCACCAGTTTCCCGTCGCCTGCCATCAGGAACTCGAACTTGCCGTCGCAGTGGCTCAGTCCCAGGGAGCGTGCGTGCGCGGTCAGTACCTTGTTGGCCTTCTCGGTGATCTCGCGCATCGCCCGGAACTCGTTGTCGCCAAGGCCGGAGAGGGTCTGCGCCTCGGCAGGGGTGGTGAACCGGTTGACGGCTTCGAGCGTGGTCGCGTACTCGATGACCGGCTGTTCCAGCTGCTCGCCTACCGCGGGGATCGCTCGCAGGCCAACCTCCGCCAGGGTCAGCGTGCCGGCCGCGAGTCGGCGGTGGACGGAGCTGCCCGGCGGGAGCTCGTTGCGGAAGAGGACCTGGAGGGGCAGCAGGTAGCTGCCCGCCTCGGGAGTGGGCGGGTCGGCGGCTGAGTCGGAGAGGCGCGCGAGGGTGAACTCGAGCCGGTTAGCACCGAGGGCCCGGCGGAAGTGGGTTCGCACGCCGGCCTCTTCCAGCAGCTGGAAGTTGAAGACGGCCATCTTGCACGCCGCTTCGCCCTTGCCGGGGATCTTGTCCGGCATCCGGCCGTAGTGGAAGACGGTGTAGTTGTCCGTGTACTCGAACACGCCGACCCCCTCCTTAGCGGCCGTGGGGGCTTGGAGGACTTCAAGGTTCTTGGTGGAGTGCAGGACGGGCATCACACCGTTCCCTTCGGCTGGGGTACGTCGTCGGTGAGGGCGAGATGGCCGCCGACCACCGTGATCACGCACATGCCGGCGGCCCGGGCGGAGGTAATGCCTTCGGGGGCGTCGTCCACCGCGAGGCAGCTCTGTGGTGAGACGCCCAGTCGGCGGGCTGCCTCCGTGAACAGCGCGGGGTGCGGCTTCCCCTTGCTGACGTCCTCTCGTGTCACCACGGCCGCGAACTCCTCCCGCAGGCTCAGGGCGTCGAGGCCGGGGTCGACGAGGATTCGGCTGGCGTTAGATGCGATTGCGCACCGCAGACCGGCGCGGCGGGCACTGCGGAGTAGGGCGAGGACGCACGCGATGGGCTCGACGGTGTGCATGGAGGCCAGCAGGTTGGAGCGGCTGCGCTGGATGACCTCGGCGTGGGGCAGTGCCTGCCCGCCGGGGAGGGCGGCCAGGAGGTCGTGGATGGACAGCCCGACGTGCTGTCCATACCAGTGGGAGTCCAGGTCGATGCCGTAGGGCTGGAGGGCGGCGCTCAGTGCCTGCTCGTTGCCGGGGGCCGTGTCGGCGAGGGTGCCGTCGTAGTCGAGGATCAGGGATCTGAATCCGGTCGGGATCGCGGGGACGCAGGCCTCGCCGGGGGTGGGGCCGGAGCAGGCCGGGAGCCGGATTGTGTCGCTCATGTCCGCTCCTGCTCGGGGTGCTGGCCGCAGCACACGCATGGTGCGCCGGGTCCCTGCCAGGGTTCGGTCATGCAGGCCAAGCCGTGGCCGGCTGCCAGGATCCATGCCCGTATCTGTTCGGCGGCCTCGTACTCGTCCAGGTGGCGGCGGTCCAGGACCCGGTATCGGTCCGGATCGGTGGCGGCGAGGCGTTCGAAGAGGAGGCAGGCGTCGCGCATGAACTCGGCCTGCTCGCTGGTGAAGACGCGGTCATCACGCCGCTGTGCGCGGGCTGCGGCCTGGTCGGCGTCGTCGGTGACGAGGATCGTGAGGTCCGGGAGCGGACGGTAGGAAGAGGCGAGGTACAGGAGGGCACCAGCCGTCTCCAGGGCGGTGTCCGGGTCGTAGGGATGCAATTGCAGGGCCTGGCACACGGCCGTGCTGTCGACGCTGCGCCCCTCGATGACGGCACGCCCAGCCGACAGGTCGGGAAGGACAGTGTCCAGGTCGTGGCGCTTGATGGCCATGAGGATCAGGGCCTCGGTCAGGGGCAGCCCGCCGCGCAGGAAGGGGTCCCCGCCTCCGGCATCGCGCAGGGTCTGGAGGAGGGCTTCACCGAGCCCCAGGCGCCCGTGCGCCCGCTGGGAGAACTCGTCGAGCAGGAGCGGCTGCTGGTCGAGGGTCTCGACGGCACGGTTGGTGAGGTAGGTCTTGCCGACGCCGTTGAGCCCCTCGGCGGAGATCAGCGGCCCTCGGGTACAAGGCCGGGGGATGGTGGTGAGGCTGGTCATGTGGCCCTTTCGTGTGCCGGACGGATCAGAACAGGCCGCTCTGGACTGGCTCGTTAGCCTTCGCGCGGCGCCCGGCCATGGCCATGAGCGCGTGCAGACTGCTCAGGGCTCCGGTCGTGTCGGCTTGGGCGATCAGGCGGCCGAAGACGTCCGCGGTGACCTTGACGTCGGCCATGGCCCGATGGCGGTCCGGGGGCCGGGGGATCTCGTAGTGGCCCAGGAGCGTGTCGAGCCGGTGGTTCTCCAGGTCCGGCAGGAGCTGCTTTGCGAGGGGGATCGTGTCGAGGAGGCCGGTGGCGGCCAGCACCGGGCAGTCGGCCCTGCGGTGGTAGATCAGGTTGCCCTCGGTGCTGGCGTGATGGGCCACCAGCACATACGGCCCCCACCGCAGGCATTCGTCCAGCAGGGCCATGGCCTCGGCGGGGTCGGGTGCGCCGGCGAGCATCGCTTCGGTGATGCCGGTCTGCCGGGTGTCGAGCACGGTGAGCGGGGCGAACGGGGGCGGCTTCATCAGCGACTCGTACGCCCAGTTCTCCCTCCAGCAGCCGGCTCCCGTGTAGGTGAGGGCGAGCGCGGCCACCTCGATCGGCTGCGGGGGGTGCCCGGCAGGCGTGGTTCCCTCGAAGTCGATGACGACGAAGGTCATCTCCCGCAGGGCGGGATCGTCGGTCAGGGCTCCCACGTGGCGGCCTCCTTGGTGATGATCGCGGCGTACCGGTCGATCACGGCCTCGTCGTCCCCTTGATCCAGGACGACCGCGAGCGTCCGGTCGAGGATGAGGGCGGCACCCGGGCACGGTGGGTGGTCCCTCACGGTGAACGCGGGACGGGTGTCGCAGGGCACGAGACGGAAGCTGCCGGTCGAGGACGGTACCCCCTGCTCGGCGAGGTGCTCGGCGAATGCCCGCGGCTGCGGCAGGTCCAGGTGGAGGAGCGGCGCGTAGTGGTTCCACTGCTCCCCGCGCGTGGGCTGCAGGACACGGAGGCCAGGGGCGCCGTCCAGGAACCGCACCAGTCGCTCGGCCTGCGCACGGCGCCGCTCCATCAGGGTGGGAAGCCTGATCAGGTTGGCCAGGCCGATCGCAGCCAGGGGCTCGGCGAGGCGGGCGTTGGTGGCCAGTTGGGCCTGGGGCCGGCTGCCCGGCGGGGGCTGCAGCCAGTGCCCGCGATACGCACGGGCGTGCTCGGCGAGCGTGCGGTCGCCGGTGAGGATGAAGCCGCCCTCACCGCTCCACAGGATCTTGCCGTCCTTGGTACTGAAGCAGCCCGCGCTGCCGACGGTGCCGGCCCGGTAGCCGTCGCGGGAGCTCCCGACCGCCTGCGCGGCGTCCTCGATCACGGCCAGGTCGTGGCCGAGCGCGAACATCCGCAGCCGGGCGGGGTCACCCATCCGCCCCCACAGGTGCACGGCGATGATCGCCTTCGTGCGGGCCGTGGTTTTGCGGGCGGCATCCTCGTAGTCGATGTCCAGGGTCTGCGGGTCGCTGTCCACGAAGACGGGCCGCGCGCCCAGGGCAACGATCGGAGACACCGTCATGATCACGGTCAGTGCCGGTACGAGGATCTCGTCACCGGGGCCGATCCCGAGAGCGGCCAGCGCAGTGTGCACGGCGGCTGTTCCGGAGGACACGGCCACGGCGTGCGCGGTGGCGAATGTCTCGGCGAGTTCCTCCTCGTACGCGCCAGCACGGGCGGCGCCGGCCGGGTCGGGCATCGCGGACAGCGCGATCGTGGTCTCCCGCAGCAGCGGGGTGAGGCTGTCGGGCAGCGGCAACAGCGTCACGAGGCCGCCTCCGAGGTCAGCAGACGGGGCATGTCCAAGACGAGCGGCCACATGTTCACGCAGTCCCGGCTGAACAGGGAGCAGTCGGTGCAGGCCGGCCGGTCGGCGAAGAGAACACGGGCGTCGCCACCCGAGATGGTGCGGTGCCGCTCGGGCGGGGTGGCGGCGATCCGCCGGTCGGAGGGGCAGTCCCACAGCGACCCGTCCGGCTGGGCGAAGAACAGCCGAGCACCGCCGAAGCAGTCCCGCACCCGTCCGCTGCCCTGGGTGGAGATCGCGGCGGCGAACCGCAACAGCGAGGAGGCATCGGGCACGGCCAGGCCTTGGGGTTCCGCGTGGAGCTGGGCCAGTTCCCGTGCGACGGCGGGCACGTCGTCGCTGGTGTGGGCGAGCTCGTCGAACAGCTTGTGGTCGGGGGCCAGCGAGATCGGCTGCGGCACGTAGTAGTCGACGCCGAGTTCGGCGCCGAAGCGGGCCACGTCCGTGATCTCGTGCGGTGCCGGGCGCATCACCACAGTGTAGAGGCCGACCCGCGGTGCGGGTTCGGCGTCTCGGGCCTGGAGCAGGGCACGGATGCCAGCCACGACATCGCGATGGCCAGTCTTCCCGGAGCGTGAGGGCCTGCGCAGGTCGTTGGTGTCCGGGTCTGCGCTGTCCAGGGACACCGACACCCCGTCGACCTTCAGCTCGAGGAGGCGTTCGGCGACGCCGGGGCGGGTGAGTGGGATCCCGTTGGTCGCGATGACGACCTCGCAACCCGCCTCCTTGATCACCTGGATCAGGTCGAGGGCGCCGGGCCAGTCCAGCGGTTCGCCACCCGCGATGACGACCCGCCCGACCGGCGAGCCGTCCAGCGTCCGGGCGAAGTCCATCAGCGCGCTTGCGCTCAGGTCGTTGCGCGCGATGTGCGACAGGACACCGAGCTCGTTGGGCGGGCTGACCTTGTGCTCTTCGACGGTGCCGAAGTAGCAGTACGTGCAGGCCAGCGCGCACCGGGAGCGCAAGGCCCAGAGCAGGGTGACGTCACGGCGCATGGACGGCCTCCCGCGTACGGAGCAGGTTCTGGACGGTCTGCGTCAGCGCCTGGGCGGTCTCCTCGCGGCTGTACCCGGTCACGTCCAGGATGGTGAACCGCTCCGGGTGGGCGCCCGCGAGATCGAGGTAGAGGGCCTCCGCCTGAGCGAACATCTGCTGGTCCAGGGCGGAGAACACTCGCTCCGCCCGTGCCGCGAACCGGGCGGTGCACAGGCGCCGGTCGCCGGTCAGCAGGATGGTCGCATCTGGGAGAGGCCGCCACCGGGCGGTCGTCGCCAAGATACGCTCCGCCAGCACCAGCATGTCGGTGCCTGGATATTGGGCTGCCAGGATCACGGCCTGGTACACGGCCGTGGTATCCACGCCCCGGTCCTCCAAGACGACGTCCACCCCGGCGAGGTCGCCAGCGGTCAGCTGCTCGAACTCACGGACCTTCAGTGCGAGCAGGGCCAGGGTCTCGGCGACGGGGTGCCCGGTGCGCAGGAAGACGTCACCGTCCGCGCTGAGCGCGGCGACCACCTGTCCGGGCAGGGTGTCGCCGGCCTTGTCGGTCACCTCGTCCAGACGCAGACACCGCGGCCCCAGAGCGGCGGCGGTGCCCACAACGGCGTCGGTCTTGCCGACCCCGTTGATGCCTTCGACACTCACCCACGTCGCCTGGACAGTCTCCGCTCGACGGGGTGGAGGAACAGGGGCCGTCATTGCGGCCTGGCCAGGTGTTCGGACAGCGTTCATTACTTTCCCTCCCAGGGGAAGACGACCCAGCCGCGGATCAGCGTCCCGATGTAGGTCACGACGGCCGCCGACGGCAGGCCGCCCGTCCAGTTGTCCTCGTTGACGACACACACCGCGCTCCGCACTCGGTTGGCCCCGGCCTCAGTGACCAGCCGCACGGCGGCGGCCAGGGTGTCCCCACTGCCCGCGACGTCATCGACGAGCAGGACATCCAGGCCGGACAGGTCCCCGAGACCGGCCACGTCCAGGGCCGCGGGCTGCGCACCCTTGGGAGCGTGGGGGGAGTCGTCGAGGGTGTGGGTGACGGTGATCGCGCGGAAGTCGCGCACATCGAGGAGATGGGAGAGCCACACCGCCGGCGTGCCCCCACCCCGTAATACGGTGACGATGGCCTGGGGCAGCCCGTCGCGCTCGACTCCGTCGGCGATCCTGCGGACCTGGCCCTCGATGTCGACCCAATCCATGCACGTGACTGGCAGGTCAACGGCCACGTTCATCCCCCCACAGCAGGCAATGCAGGCGGCTGCTCAGGTTCCAGCCGCGCTCGATGGCGACGTCGGCGAGCTCCCGCATCCCGGCGAGCACGGATTCGGCTGAGGTGGCCTGCGGCATGACCCACACCGGGGCCAGGCCGTGCTCTTCCTGCAGCGCCGCGAGCTCGGCCGCGTCCTGGAGACCGTCGAGGACAAACTTGAAGACGGCCTTGCCACTCGCCTGTAAAGCGGCGAGGACCTCGGGCCTGATCCGCCGGTCCGTGGACATGCCCATGTGCGCGAGCTTCGGGGAGACCACGTACAGGTGGATGTACGGGTCCAGTTCGGGGGAGGGCGCGATCGTTCCGTTCGTCTCGATCTCCACCCGGCACCCGGCCGCCGTGACCGCGGCGGCCAGCCGGGTCAGCTGCTCCTGCTGCAGAAGCGGCTCCCCTCCGGTCACGATGAGCAGCTGCACGTCGTGTTCGAGGACCTGCTGCACCACACCGTCGACCGGGACGACCATGGTCTCTTCGCCGCGAACGTAGTTCTTCCAGTCCCACGAGTACTTCGTGTCGCAGGTGTTGCAGGCCAGGTTGCAGTCAGCGAGCCGGACGAACATCGCGAGCTGCCCGGCCGAAGGGCCTTCACCTTGGAGCGTAGGCCCGAAGACCTCGCACAGGACCAGGGCCTCGGCACGCCGCACAAGCGGGAGTTGGCGGGAGATGATGCCGGTCATCGAAGGGCTCCTTCGAATTCGGCCCAGCTGCTCTCGGTCTCGGAAACACGGACCCGCGTGGTCCGGCCGTTGCCGGGGGTGATGGCGCGGTCCTCCAGCCAGCGGGCGAAGTACTCGGCCAGGTGCTCGCAGGTCGGGTTGACCTGCAGCACGTCGTTGAGAACCTGGCCGTGGAACGAGCCGGTGACGTGGTGAGCCAGGATCCTGGGCATGTTCGCGGGCCGCGGATAGGCGGCGCCCTCGGCTGGGATCGTGACGAGATACGAGTGCCCGTGTAGGCGGCTGCACTGGTGCTCTGCGGCCAGCCCCTCCAGACGGTGCGTCGCGTCGAAGGCGGCTGAGGCGGCGAACGCGGGAGGGATCGGCCGGCCGGTACGCACCCGCACCTCCACCAGCGCTGCTGCTGCCGCGGCGGGAAGATGAAGGCGTGCCCAGTCCGCCAGGTGCAGGGCCAGCCCCTTGTTGCTGACGTCGGGCACCTGGTCGTTGAGGAGCCGGTGGTCGAAGACGGCCGCGATGTACTGGCGCAGCGGAGCGAGTTCGCCGAAGTCGACGACGAAGCCCTCCGTGCTCAGGGTGCTGGCGGAGAGCACGGCCTCCGCCGTGAACGACCGCCCGTCGTGTCGGTCGTCGACTCGCCGCGTGGCTTCGAATCTGAACGCCTTGCCGATGCGCCACTGCGCCTCACTCGCCCCCGACCCGGACGGGGCGGTCGAGCCCGTGACTGGCGGAGGATCGGCGACGGTGCTCGGCGGCGCCAGAGCGCCCGGTCCGTCCGGAGGTGGTACCTCGATATGCACGAGAGGGAGTCCTTCCTTGAGGCTGCGGCCACGGCCATGAGGGGTGAGCCGGTGGTCAGGAGGGCGGAATGGTCATGTGGGCCGGGCGCCTACGCCCGCAGGGCTCGCGCGCACAGGGGCTGGCTGGTGACACCGGTCGCCGGCATGGTGTCGGCGGGCTCGGGGGTGACGGCCGAGCTGGCGATGGGAGCCAGGAGGCCGTTGGCGTGGCCCCACCCGACGGCGCGGTTCCAGTACTCGTGAGGTCCGAGGCCAGCTTCCTCGCGTAGCCGTTTGGTCGCTGCGGCCACGTCCGCGGGGGTCCTGCCCAGGCGGTCCGCCTGCTCACCGGTCGGGACGCCAGCCACGACGAGCGGCAGGATCCGCCGTGGGAGCTCGCCAAGGGCCAGACGGCCTGCAGGCGGCGGAACCAGCGCTCGTACGGTGAAGGCGTAGTCCAGCAGCGTGAGGAGCTGGGTGCGCACCGTGGCGGAGCCGGAGCCCATGTACGTGCCGAAAGCCCGACCATAGGCGTTGGCCAGGTGGAGGGAGGCCGTCTTGTGCTTGATGTTGAGGATCTTGGCGGCGGCGGCGATCGTCCGGCCGTTGCTGATCAACCGAATGACGTTCAACTCGGCCTCCGTGAACCGGACTGCAGGGCGGCCTGCGTGGGGCCCACCCGCCGCTTCGGGGTCCACCGCGTCAGTCGCGGCGGCAGCCGAGGAGCACATGGCAGTGCCCGCGGACGTCGGTACGTGTTCGGACATGAGCGGTCGATTCCTTTCTGGTCAGGGTCGCCGGTACACCGGGCGGTCTGGGGTAGGTCTTCAGCCGCGAGTGAAGGTCAGGAAAAGGCGCAGGGCGGCAGCCATCCGGGCGGTGTGCCACATCCCAAGCAGGCTTGTGTCCGGGAGGGGCGCATGGACCGCCTCCTGGAGGAGGAGCACGGCGTGCCGGCCACGGTCCGGAGGCCCGATGGTGTCCTCGGTGCGGTCCGCCAGCAGCTCGACGGCCATCTCCCGCAGGCTCTCCCACCGTGCTGTGACTTCCTCGGGAGGCAAGAAGCGGCGGTGGCGCCATGCGTTGTGGGCTTCGCGCATCGCGAGGCGGAGCACCTCTGGCGCGGGAGACCTTCCGCCTTGGGCAGGAGGGAGCTCCGCGAGGTACTCGGGCCGGGCGAGCAGATGAGCAGAGGGCAGGACCAGGGCGGGCCGACCCCGTCTCCGGGCAATCCACCCGTCGTGCTCCAGGAGCCACAGGGCCTCGGTGACCAGCTTCACGTCGGAGACGGTGTAGTCGCCGAGCTCTGCGGCGCCCGGAAGGCTGGATTCGGGCGGGTAGAGCCCGAAGGCCATCTGGTCGAGCAGACGGTCGGCGAGGTGGCGTGCCCGGCCGGGCCGGTCGTCACGGGACCCGCAGACCATGGTTCGGTGATGGGAGGAGGTCAGCAGGCCGGCTGCTGAAAGGTCCGCGAAGGCGAGTGGCACCAGATCGGCAGGCACGCCGAGGTCACCGGCCGTCGCCTCCCTGCTCAGCAGCATCCCCGGTGCGTACCGGCGGCTTGCGACGTGCGCGGTGATCCGAGCAGCGATCTCCGCAACCGGCGGGCAGAGCGGAGCGCTGTTCTGCAGAGCACCGAGCAGGGCGTGAACGGCACGGGCGGCCGCACGGATCTGCACTACCGTGGTCAGGTCGGCCTGGGCCTGGTCGGCAGCGGTGATGAGGCCGGCCCATCGGCCGGTGTCACTGGCTGATCCGGCGGCGGCCCTGGCCCTTTCGAGTGCCAGAGGCATCCAGAGGGACACCGTCGAGCGGATCCACGCCGCGTATCCGGCGGCATGTGTCTCGATCATCAGGGCACCCCGGTGCGCCATATCCAGGGCCCGGCGGACGTCGAAGCTCAAGCCCTCCGGTGTGACACCAGCGGGGGACACAACGGGCAGAGCGAAGCTGGCGGCGGCCGGCAGGGGAACGGGAACACGGGAGCTGTCGACCGCGGGGAGGGTCATCGTGCGCACGGGACCTCCTCCGGCACGCGGGAGTGGCGTGGCGCGGGGCGCTCCCGGAGGTAGAGGCCGGGCCCGTGAGAGCGGACAGCGCAAGATCCTTGTAGGCGGACATTTCGGATCCCGCTTGGCGGACAGCTGATCTCCCCGTCGATACGGCCGTTCGTGTGTCTTCGAACCCAGGTTCCGAACTGGTGATCCCTC
>NZ_JAPNLK010000127.1 GCF_026627505.1 Streptomyces sp. H27-H5
GCGGGTATGTCCGCCTCGCCGGTCTCGAAGTAGGTGCTGGTGGTGTCGAAGAACAGCAGGTCGACTTCGAGGTTGAGGAGGTCGGCGACGGCCCAGTAGACCTCCTCGGCGAGCTGGTCCTCGATGGTCAACAGCCAGTCCATCGCCCGGTAGCAGGCGTCCTCGCTGGTGGCGGGCAGGCCGGGGATGTGGCTGTCGTGTTCGATCCAGCGGGTCGCGGCGAGCTTCGAGCTGGGGGCCAGGGCACGGTTGGCGACCAGCGCGAACAGCACCCGCTCGGCGGCCGGGTCCAGGCGGCGTCCCTTGAGGAGCTTCTTCATCACGGTGTCGATCCCGATCCGGTGCCACAGGCCGTCCAGGGCATGGGCGCCACCCATCGGGCGGGAGGCCAGGAACGTCAGCTCCGAGCCGGAGGTGACACGCAGGGCCGCGGCCGGGTCGAGGAGCTTGGTCAGAGAGGCGACCAGCCGTTCGATGGCCGGGCGGTCCAGGCGGTCCTCACGGCCGAAGCTGTGCAGGACCCGCGGGCGTGAGGTGCCCGTGGCGGCGTCCCACTCGTTGTGCGCCAGCTGCAGATAGCGCACGGACGAGCCGTCCTTGTTCCTTCTCGCCGTCGCCCGTACATACATGGTTCCAGACCCTAGCACCATCACCACAGGTCAACGCAGGGTAACCACATGAAACGTGTTACTAGGCGACTCTGGCCGTTCCACCAGGCCGAAACCACGTGACCTGCGAGAACACCGTCAACCGTGTCCAGAACCCGCCATCAGCTGCGGAACGCAGGATTGGGGACCGTCGCCGGTCGTTACTGGCCGACGACCTGGATCTCTCCGACCGACACGGTGAACGGCGTCGTCCGAACCTCGGTCAACTGACCGCTACGCCCCCCACCGGTCACGGCCCAATCGATCGTCCACGTGCTCGTCGCGGTGCCCTGATACCTGGCACCCGGCTGACCGGCCGAGGTCGACCGGTAGCGGTGACCACAGTCCGGCGACGGCGACATGCCACGCGCCGCGGTGTACGGCGTACCCGGGGACGCGCAGGTCACTGTCGTCCCGTCGCCCATGCTCCAAGCCACCGACGACACCTTGGCGGTCGCCGTCACCGTGATCCCACCCGCCGACGCCGACGCCGTATTCGGCCCCCACGTCGTGGGACTCTGACCGACCCACATCCACATCGGCACCCCCACCGTGTACCGCCCGTCCGCCTTCGGACTGGCAATCGCAGGCCCGTCCAAGAGCATGCTGTCGACTGCCCGCTGCGCGAGGACGGCCGGGTCGACGGCCGGGGCCGGAGTGTCTTTTGACCAGAAGGTCAGTCCAACGGCTTCGTCGTTTCCGGTCCCGAGGCCGCTGCCGCACGTGTTGACGTAGACGACGCCGTCACCCGGTGAGTGCCCCTCCCATAGGGCGCTTCCGGCTGCGGGTTGCGGTTCAAGCGGACTGATTCCGCATGCGCTTCCATCCACCACACTGCCGGGATGGACACCGCCCCCGCCACCGCCCCCGTCTTTCGTGGGGGTGGGTTTCGTGTTTCCGGCCCCCGGCCGCCCGCTGGTGCCGGCCTCCACACAGAAGCGGAGATCGGCGCAGCCCCCCACAACATCGTCGGCATGGGCGGGGGGTGCGACGATGCCGACAAGAACGAGGCTGTAAAGGACTGCGCCGGCTCTCGCTCTCAGCATGACTGCCCCTGGATCTTCTCCTCGATGAAGACCCATCCAGCCGGCCACTTCTCGGCTGTCAGCGTTGTCTTGTAGCGGAGCAGACGAGTCTTGGACAGTGGGATCTCTGCACCGGTCTTCTTGTTCACCGGCTTCCACTGGGAGACGTCAACGCAGTCGTTGACAAGGGCGGTCTTCAGCTTCGGACCGTCCTTGAAACTGACCTCGGTGCCCGAGTGCTTTGCCTCGCCCGTGATTACCTGGCCTGCACTGCGAAGGCTGGTAAGGCCCTGTTCCGTCTGCGCGTAGGCGGAACCGCTGGCTACCTGCTTCAGGTCGGTACCTGCCGAGTCCGATTTCGCATAAGCCGCCGTGAGGACGGACCAGTAGCGGTCATAGGCGGCTTGCACTTCTGCTTTGTCAGCCTGCAACGGGTCTGTCGAGGCGCTGGCGGCCGAGCTCGGCGCGGTCGACGGGGTAGAGGTCGAGGTGGGAGAGGACGCGGCCTTGCCGTCCTCGCTGTCGTTGGTGCAGCCGGCGGTGAGGGTGGCGACGATGGCGGCTGCGGCGGTGGCGGCGAGGAGTCGGCGGTGGTGGCTGTCGGTTCGGGTGTGCTGTCGTGCCTTTGTCACGGGTACCCCCGGGTGGTTACTTCGTCGGGCGGGTGGGTTGGGCGCCTACCCGGGCCGCGGAATCGCTGATGCAACGAGTGCGTACGTGGTTGCGGTGCAGTCGTATAGCGCACCCTACGACGTCAACGCGTCAGCTTCTATGGGGTTCTTGGGGTGCAGGTGATCGAACGTTACCTTTGCCCGGGATTGTGGATCAGGCATATGCCGTACAGCCGTTGAGGTGCGGGTTTGTTCATAGCCGGCGTTGAGAATCAGCCTAAGAAGTCATTCCGGCATCGGCTGGCTTGATTCATCTGTTCTGGCTGATTCTTTGCTGTTGGTAACGGTGGCGAAGGTAAGCCTAAGCAGGTGCGGTTCTGGATCGAGCATGGCCGGTGGACCTCACCGGTGCACTCACCGGTGACGTCGGATTGGGTCACGATCGGGGCTCGCGCACCGGTGAGGATGTACGACGTCCTCGGCCTGGCCGCCAGCTCCGGCGGTGACACCGTCGCCCACGCCCCCGCCGCGTAAGCCGGGCGAAACGCGTGTGGTCCGCCCGCAGGATGGCGCGGGCCAAACACGCCTGCGTGCCATGGCCAGCCATACGTGACGGTTGTGCCGCTGCGGGGTGCAGGGCGTTTGTATCGGCGGTGGGGCCGACGGCAGCCAGCCAGGACACGGCCTTGAGAAAAGATCTGGGATCGGGGGGAACGGCGCTCTGAGCGCCGCGACTTCCCCCAGGTCACGCGGTATGCGTCGTGTACATGCCATGCATCCCGGGCGCGCACGGCGTCATGAGTTCCACCTGCCGGCCGGTCTCCCGAGAGCGGTGATCAGGCACCGCTCTCGGGGTGGCGTCACAGCTCTGTCCAGCCGCGGGGTTCGCGGTCTCCGGTGAGGGGTGTCCAGATCTTGGCGTGCGGGCCTTCGGCTTCGAGGTCGTCGAGGACGGTCGCTCCGAGCGGGACGGAGGTCCCGAGACGGGTGACGAGATCGTGGTCGGCGGCCATGTGCCGCAGGTCGCTGATCCGGTTGTTCAGCGTCGGCCGTGCCGCACCGGTGAGGACGAACAGGACGCGGGGGAAGCGGGGATAGAAGCGCTGCCACGCGAGCATCGAGGCGCCCTGGTCGGCGACGGTGCCGCGCCTTGGCGGTTGGGGGGTGTAGTCGTGGAAGCGGGCGTAGGAGATGAGTTTGCGGGCCAGGCGTTCAC
Organism: Streptomyces sp. H27-H5; assembly: GCF_026627505.1. Lineage (GTDB taxonomy): Bacteria > Actinomycetota > Actinomycetes > Streptomycetales > Streptomycetaceae > Streptomyces. The sequence continues at coordinate 3,500 of NZ_JAPNLK010000127.1, forward strand.
TGCTCATGGTGGCCCGGTCGATCTCCACGAACGCCCGGTACTGGCGGCGGCGCGGCTGGGTGACGGTGTAGTGCAGGACGGCGTCGGCGATCAGCCGGTCCTCGCCGCCGGTGTCGGGGAGTCGGTGGGTGACCTCGGGAACCCAGTCCAGCGGCTCGTACTCGTCCCCCCGCGCACGCGCGTCCGCCAGGAACGCGAGGTGGGCGCGGACACCGGTGAGGGTGTGCGCGGCGCGCAGGCGGGCGGCGGCGGGGCTTTGGATGACGGTCGCGGAACGCCCGCGCAGCTCCGGCCAGTCCTGAACCGCCTGGGCGCCGGTGGGGGTCAGGAAGTAGGCGTGAAGGAAGCCGCTGCCGCCGAGCACGGTGCGGTCGATCAGCCCTTCCTCGCGCAGCGGCGCGAGTTCCTTGTGGATCTTTCGGGGCGGAGTGTTGGGGGTGAGCATCTGGTGGATCTGGTTGGTGGTCAACAGTCGGTGCTGGGCGATCAGGGCGAGGGCCCGGTGGGCGTGGGAGTCTGCGGTGGACGGCTGGGTCATCGTCTCGGTGGTCATGCGTAGGGGTCTCCCTCTTTGGCGTTGCCGGCCGTGGGTTTGGCCTGCTTGGTGAGGAACTCGCGGACCTTGCCCTCTTGGGCGAGTGCGATGGCGGTCCGCTTGGACAGGGGGCGGGCGCCGGCGTTCTTGTGCGCGGCCCGGATGAGCGCGCCGACCTTCTTCGGTTCGGCGAGCTTTCCGAAGACCTCGGCGAGTTCGGGCCCGCGGATCAGCAGGGGCCCGATCCGCTTGCCGGCGACGGTGAAAGAGGCGTAGTGCCACCACCGGTCGAGGCCCGCGACGTCGCGGGGGGTGATGGTGCCGGGCCACTGGTCGGTGATCTCCGCGATCGCGTCGATCGACCCGGCCGTCGTGGACAAGCAAGACGCGTTCTGCATCAGGGCGGAGCGGGTGGTGGGGCTGAGCCGGTGCAGGAGCTGCGTCATCCCGTGCAGGCGGCATCCGAACTTGCGGAGCTACTCGGTGATCTCCGCGAGGACGCTGGAAGTGCCCTGGTCCAGTGAGATCAGCTCGTCGAGGTAGAAACGGAAAGAGCGGCGCCGCTTCTCGGGGAGGTCGCGCCGGGACAGGCCGGCTCGGAGGAAGTCGTGGACGATCAGTGACACCAACAGCCTGTCGGTGGGCCCGGTCCCGGGCGGGCAGATCCACAACACGTGACCTTGGTCCATGGCGCGGCGCATGTCGTAGCCGCTGAGCGGGCACCCCAGGAACGCCCGGACGACGGGGGAGGACCCCAGCCGTTCCAGGGGGTTCAGGACGACCGACAGGCCGTCTTTCGGGATGTCGGGGAAGGTGGTCATCCACCACGACCGGGCTTCCGGTTCCAGCGCGGCGAGTACGAGATGACGAAACGCCGGATCGGTGAGCAGGGTACGGATCTGGAAGATGGTGGCCTGCCGGGTCTCGGCGCCGGCCGCGACTGCGGCGACATTGACCGACACCAGCGCCTCGACGGCCTTCGTCAGGATGGTCAGCGCGCGCGGCGCGCTCACATCCCCCCAGCCCAGGGCGCTCGCGAACGCCTCGATCACCGCGGCGCTGACCTCGTGGGCGGGCTGCCGGCTGCTCATGTCGATCAGGTTCCAAGAACCGAGCATGTCGTCGTCCCCGCGCACCGTCAGGTCGAAGAGCGCTACCCGGTCCATCAGGTCGTCGTGCGCGAGGTACTTGGCGACGTCGCCGAAGGAGTCGCCGTGCGGGTCGACGAACGCGAGACCGCGCCCGTTGTGGGCGCTCGCGATGGCCTGGACCTGCGCGCGCATGGTCTTGCCCCAACCGGCCTTGCCGGACTGGACCTCGAACAGGGTGTCGTCCTCCGGGGTGGCCAGGAGCCGCATTCGCCCGTCGGGTCCCCGATACCAGCCTTGCGGAACCAGGTCCTTGCCCTTTTCGTAGGTCGGGATGTCGCCTTCCATCAACGCCACCCGCGCCGCCGCGGTGGTCGGCTTCAGGAACCCGGCCAACTCCTCGATGTGGGCCCACCCGCCCCGCGCCGGCCGCATCAGCGCGGTGGCCCAACGCCGGTCGAAGCGGTCCCGCCACGGCCACCGGTCCGGGCCGATCCGTACCGGCCCGAGCGACCAGCCGATCGAGGACAGACGCGAGGCGCCCGCGTAGACGTCCATGGCCGCACTGATCCGCGCCATCCGCTGTTCCGGGTGCCCGTCCTTGTCCGAGGCGCAGCGCACCATGATCTGTACCCGCACCAGCCCCGGGCTGTGGGCGAGCTTGCCCAGGACCTCGTCGCGGTCGAGTCGGCGGGGTTGGGGTGAGATCACCATCTGCCCGCGCGGGGTGCCCCGCCATTCGGCCGGGTCGAGGAGCTTGCCCAGGGCGACGGGGACACTGTCACCGCCGGTGTTCTGGGTGACCCACCGCGCGTCCCGCCTCGCATCCCGCCGCGCCTTCTCGCGCGCCCGCTGCATCGTCTGGAGGCGGCGGGCGGCCAGGTGCCAGCGGGGCGCGGGGGAGAGGTCCACACACACCTCGGCCATGTCCCCCAGGTCGGCGTTCAAGCCGGCGACGGCGTCGAGGAGCGGTTGCAACGGATCGGGATCCAACGGCACGTCGCGCAGGCGGGATCCGGGCTCACCGTGCAACGTGAGCACCGCCCGCACCACGTGATCGCGCCGCTTGTCCGCGACCGGAGCGCACGGCTTCACGCGGACCCGCTCACCGTATGGCGTCTGCGTCAGCAGGTCGTGCGCGCTCGCCGGGGCCTCGATGCGGTAGGTCAGGGCTCGCACGCCGTCGGCGCGCAACCGCAGGCGCAGCGTCCTGGCCCGCCGTGGTGTCCACCACGGCCCCGACCCGGCGGCCCGCACCAGCTGCATGCCCTGGCGCCAGATCTGTTCCGGGGTGGGGTCGAAGTGCGGCGCGGGCGTCACCTCGAAATAGGTCCGCCGCAAGAGCGCTTCCGTGGCCAAGCGCCGTTGCACGGCCTCCCACCCGATCCACACGACGGCCGCGGCCAGCGCGAGCCACCACGCGTTCGCCAACATCCAGTCGGCGAACCCCGCCAGGGCGTCGAGCAACGCGGCGCCCGTGGTGAGTACGCCGGACGCCATCAGATGCGGTTCCATGCTCCTGCTCCGTTCTGGGTGTAGAGGACGGTCGCGGTGCGTCCGTCGAGGAAGGTTCCGGCCGGGTCGGCCCCGGCCCACACCAGCCGCACCACCGCCCGTGGGGGCGCCTTCTGCGGGGTCTGGTACCTGCCGGTGGAGGTCCGCGGTGTCGGGGTGGTGTCGCGGCGGGCGGTGGCGGCCTGGATCCGCAGGCGGGTGTACCGGGCGGTTTCGCCGAGCCACGCCGTGCGCCCCAGGGCGAGTAGCCGTTGTTCGTCGTGGGCGGGGAGGTCCGGTGTGCTGGCCCGGTCGAGGGCGCGTTGGATGATCGGGTCCGCGGCCGGTCCCGAGTCGGGCGGTGGGAGCTCGCCCGGCGCCGACGCGGTGCCGGGTTGTGTCGGTCGGGCCGGCTCCGATGGCGCTGAAGCGGCGTCCGTTGCCGGCTGCCCCGGGGCGTCGTGCCCGGTGGGTGACGGGCCCGCCACCGCTTCGCGGCCTTCGGGCCGCGAAGCTGGGGATGCGGGGGAGTTCGCGATGGCCGCGCTTCGAGGTTGGGTGGAGCCGGCAGAACGCTCCGGGGCGGGTGCCCGTAGCCCGAGGTGGAGGAGGAGTGTTCCGGCGGTGGTGAGGATGGCGGCGGTCGCGAGGAGTCGGGCGCCGGTCCAGTGGGAGGTGTTCACAGGAGCCTCGTGCCGCCCGCGTAGTCGGGCATGGCGGTCACGGGGTCGATGCGGACCGGTTTCCCGGGGCGGGGCGCGTTGATCATCTTTCCGTCTCCGAGGTAGATGCCCACGTGATGGATGAGGGAATCGGCCGTGGGGCTGTAGCCGTAGAAGATGAGGTCACCCGGCCGCAGCGCGCTGATCCCGGCCGACGCGGGGATCCGCCGGCCGACGCCGGCTTGGGCGGCCGCGGTGCGGGGGAGGTTGATGCCGGCTTTCGCGAACGCGTACTGGGTGAGCCCGGAGCAGTCGAAGCCGGTCACGGTGCGGCCGTCCTGCCCGCCCGGCGAGCAGCAGATCCCCGTCGTGGCCCCGCTGGGGCCGCCCCCGCCCCAGGAGTACGGCTGTCCCTGTTGGGCCAGGGCGGCTTGGATGACGGCGCCGACGTTCCCCGAGGGCATGGCCGGGACCTTGCCCAAGGAGTCGTAGCGGTCGATGCCGCTCATGACGTCGTCCACGTACGCCCACGACAAGTTGTAGGTGTGGATGGCCGCCCGAAGCTGCTCCCGATCGGTCAGGTCGCGGCCTTTCCCGCACAGGTAGACGGCGGCCGACAGGGCGGCATCGTCGGCGTTGTGCGGGTTGACCACCTTGTCGCCGTTGCCGTCCTTCCCATACGCGCGGAAGGTCTCGGGCAGGAACTGGAAGGGACCGACCGCTCGTTCGTACTGGTCGTCGCCGTCCCACAGTCCCCCGTCGGTGTCGGTGATCGCGGTGGTGTTCCCGCCGGCTCCGGATCCGTCCAGGCGGAGGCCGATGATGCGCGGGGTGATGTCCCCGCTCGTCCCGACCGCGTGACCGGCGGCGTGGTCGGACTCGATGCGGGCGATCCCGGCCAGGACCTGCCACCGCATCCCCTTGCACCCGGCCACATGCGCGGTGACTTGGGCAGCGCCGGTGAGGTAGGCGGCCATCATCCGTTCCGGGACCCCGGCCTCGGCCGCGCTCACCCCTGCGGTCACCGGCCCTGACCCCGCCTGGCTCGTGGCCGCCACCGACATGAACACGCTGGCGGTGCACCCCACAGCCGCCAACAAGAGCACGAAGCCCAAGCATCCGAGCTTCTTCCAGGCCTTCACTGGTCACCGCCGCCCGTGCGGTCGGCTTCGCGGCGACGTCGCGCGGTGTCGGCCTGTTCCTGGAAGCGGCGGCGCAACCGGTCGGCGTTCGCGTTGCTCGCGTTGTCGGCCCGGGATTCGGGCGCGGGGTACGGAGTGGGTCGTGCGTCGCCGGTGGGTGCGGAGCTGTACGGGGACGGGGTGGTGGGTCGCGGGCGGATCGGTTCAGGACGCGGGGTCGCCTCCGTCATGAAACTGCCCGACGTCGCAGGGGCCGCGGGTGCGGGGCGAGGGCTGGGCGTGGTGCGCGGGGTCGGCGTGGACAGGGGTGTCGACGGAATGCGGGTGGCGAGGTCGGGCCCGGAGGTGGGGCGGATCCGGGAAGGCGCGGGCATGCTGCCGCCGTCCCTGCCGGGGGGTGTGCCAAGGCGGGTGATGCCGGCGCGGGGGCGGGGGGCCGCTTCGGGGGCGGCGGGGGTGGAGGTGTAGATGGCGGCGCTGATCGCGGTGTCGCGGATGCCCCTGTGGGCCAACTGGCCGGCCTCGTGGGTGCCGTCGATCAGCGGCTGCCAGGATGCGGCGTCCTCCCGTAGGCGGTGGTGGGCGACGTCGAGTTGCTGGCGGACGTCGGTGGTGAACTCCGATTTGGCGGCGTTCGCGCGGCGCAGGTGAACCGGGATGCGGGCGCCTTCGCGGTCTCGGGCGCGGCGACCTCCGCCGGCGATCCCTCGATCGCGAGCGGGCCGCCGTTCTCGCCGCCGTTCCCGGTCACCGCGAAGTACCGCGCCGCGGGGGCGGGGACGGCCGTCGAGCCGGCCGCTGGCGTGGGTTCGGTTCGGTCGGTGACGGCCGCGACCACCACGGTCCACGCCCCACCCGGGGCGAGCATCGTGCGCAGGGGCACCACCCGGGCACCCGCCAGCTTCTCCTTCTGCTCGCCGGTGCGCTTGGGAAGTTCGGCTTCGGGGGCCATGGCGCGCACGGCGGTCCCGACGGTGTTGTCGGGGTTGGCGGCGTCGGCGCGAAGCCACAGGTCGACGAACATCGCGGCCGTGCCGGCCGGGTCGGCGGCCGGTCGGGCCGTGTCCTGGACGCTGGGCGCGGGTGCGGCCTGGGCGGTCGTGGTGCGGGGCGTGAGGAAGGCGACGGCCAGGGCGAGGGGGCCGGCCGCGAGCGCGGTCCACACCCCGATCCGGATCAGGTTCGGGCCGCGAGAGACGGATCCTGCGGCCGGGACGGTCTCCGGTCGCGTGGTCCGCAACGGGGTCGAGGCGGTTCGGCGGATGCGCCGTGACGGGCGGGGTGGGCGAGTGGTCGGGCTGGTCATCGTGGTGCCTCCGGGGGAGTGGGATTCGCTCTGCCCCAGGCAACGGCGCCGACCTCACCGGTTCGCTCACCACGGCCAGCCCTTCGGTGTCACGAGGAGACAACTCCTTGGCGTGGTGAGTCACCGGTGACTCACCACGACACCGGTGAAACTCCCCACCGCAGGTCACAGGCCTGCAAGTGGCGAACTCACCGGGCGCCGCGCGGAGCGCTGGCGAAAGTCACCGGCTCACTCACCGGCCCGGCGGCCGTTGCCCCGTGCAGTCACCGCCCCAAGTCACCGGCTCCAAACGACGGGGCGGTGAGTCACCGCACGACTCACCGGCCCGACCCGCGTTCGGATCGTGCGTCGTTTCGGCCGTATGGAGGCGCCTGCCATGCCTGCGTCACGCACGGCATCCACAGTGATCTTGGAAGGGAGCGACAGACGACCGCTGAGGAGACAGTCGGGTGACGTTGCGACCGCCGGTACAGCCGATGCTCGCCCAGGCCGCGGAGTCGGTGCCGGGCCCCGGCGTGCTCGGCCCACTGGCCTTCGAGCAGAAGTTCGACGGATTCAGGGCGCTGCTGTTCACCCCAGGCGGGCCGGGCGGGCGGGTGCTGGTGCAGTCCCGGCGCGGCGCCCTGATCCAGGACCGGTTCCCCGACCTCGTCGCGGCCGCCGAACAGCAACTGCCCGACGGCCTGGTCCTCGACGGCGAACTCCTCGTCTGGGACCCCGAGGCGGGCCGACTGTCCTTCGAGGCGCTGCAACGCCGCGCCGCCGTCCGCGGCCGCAACGCCCCGACCCTGGCGGCCCGCTGGCCCGCCTACTTCGTCGCCTTCGACATCCTCCAGACGGGCGGCGAAGAGATCGTCAACCGCCCCTACGTCGAGCGGCGCGCACTGCTTGAGGATCTCTTCGCCGACCATGGGCTGACGGCTCCGTGGACGCTGTGCCCCATGACGACCGACCTGGCCACCGCCCGGGAATGGCTGGAGTCATGGACCGACGTCTCCGGCGTCGAGGGCCTGGTCGTGAAAGGCATGAACCAGCGCTACACCCAAGCCGCCAGAGGCTGGTACAAGATCCGCCGAAGAGACACCACCGAAGCCGTCATCGGCGCCGTGACCGGGACTCTCGCCCGCCCGCAGCTCCTCGTCCTCGGCCGCCACGACCTGGCGGGCCGGCTTCGCGCGGTCGGCCGAACGGTGCCCCTGCGCCCGGACGCGTCCCGCCTGGTCGGCGAACACCTGGCCGCTGCCGCACCCGGACACCCGTGGACCGGAGTCCGCTTTACCTCCGCGTGGGGGTCACGCGACGTACTGGACGCGACGCTCGTCCGCCCGGACCTGGTGGCGGAAGTCAGCGCGGATCGGGCCATCGACCGCGGCGGCGTCTTCCGCCACCCCCTGCGATTCAAGCGACTGCGCACGGACGTCAGGGTGGAGGACGTCCCCCGGTTCGGCGCCGGACCGGCCTCGGCCGCCGGGTAGGGAGCGGACCCGGGGAGGACATGCCGGGCCTTCGGTTTCTGCGCGATACGGTCCGGCAGGCGGGCGGGGGAGTGTTCCGAAAGCCCGTCGATGGCCCTCGTCTCGCCCTAGGGTGAGGGTATGATTCCTGACTTTGTATCAGATCTGCGGAAAGCGGTCGGTCCCGATTGTCTTCTGTGGCTGCCCGGGGTGGTCGGGGTTGTCCTTGACGAGCACGGGCGGGTTCTCCTGCAACGTCGCTCCGCCGCGGGGTTGTGGACGCCACTCAGCGGGATTCTGGAGCCCGGCGAGGCGCCGGCCGCCGGGGTGATGCGAGAGGTGGCGGAGGAAACTGGCGTGCGGGTGGTGGTGGAGCGCCTGGCGGCGGTGACGGCTTCCCCGCCGGTGCGACACGGTAACGGTGACCGGGCGCAGTACCTGGAACTCGTCTTCGCCTGCCGCCCGACGGATCCGGGCCAGTCGCCTCGGGTCTGCGACGACGAGTCGGTGGACGTCGGCTGGTTCCCGTTGAACGCCCTGCCGCCGATGAGCGAGCGGATGCGGGAGATCATCGCGATGGTCGAGAAGGACGAGCCCCAGGCTTGGTTCGCGCCTGCACCGTGACGGCTGTAGCGGCCCCGCCCGCCCTGCCCTGCCTCGTCAGACGCATTGTGTCCCGTTGTCGGCCGGTGGTGGGCGAGGACCGCCGCACCGCTGTGGTTCAGGCCAGGGCTTGGCCGAGGAGGTCTTGAGGGCGACCGGTGAGCGTGCGGTGGAGGGTGGTGGCCCTGGTACGGATGAGTCCTTCCCGGTAGGGGCCGGGGAGTCGGCCGAAGATGCCGGCCGCCATGTCGGCTGCCGCGCTGGGGTCTCCGTCGGCGCGCAGGCAGGCGGCGGTGTCCATCGCCAGCAGGGCACGGGTCATCACCGAGGGGGAGCCGGTCAGCGCGAGGGCCTGGTCCTGGGCTTGATAGGCGGCCGTGGTGTTTCCGAGCAGGGTGTACGCCTGGGACAGATGGACGTGGTGCTTCTGCTCGGGATAGCCGAGCCAGGTGTCCGCGGTCGCGTCGCCGTCGAGGCGTTCGGCCAGGGAGCGGACATCCTCCAGCGCGGCGGTTGCTCCGCGCTTGTCGCCGAGGGCGGCCAGGGAGCGGGCGGTGACGGCGGCGGCGAGCGCGCCGGCCGCGGTGGGGGCGCGCCCGGCCTCCCGGCGGGCCTGGGCGGCGATCTTGGCCGCGGCTGCGGGGGCGCCGTAGTTGAGGGGGACCATGGCCTGACGGGCGAGGACCCAGGCGGTCATGCGGCGATCACCGGATTCGCGGGCGGCCCTGGCGGCGGTGCTGAACCATCCATGTGCGTCGCGTTGGTCACCGCGGTCGTGCTGGACGATGGCGACCAGCCCGGCGATGCCGGCGGCGGTGCGGGTCAGATCCGCGCGCTCGCGTACCGGGTGAGGGCGGGCCAGGGCTTGACCGAGGAGGTCGAGGTCCTGGCGCATCTCGGCGAGTACGGCATCGGGAGACCGGCCGTGGTACCCGCCGCGGTGCCGCTCGAAGGCGGCCTCAAGGTACTCAAGCTCCCCCTGTGCAGAGCCGGCCAAGGCCCCGTCGATGCCTTCGCGGGCCTGCGCGATGCCAGGCAGCACGCTGGCACCGGCGGCCACGACCGCCAGGCCGAAGTTACGTCGCTTCACGTCGTCCTCCTTGTTGCTCTGGGCCTTTCGGTATCGCTGCGACGTGGCGATGGCCGCGCGCACTTGCTCGACGGTGATCCCGTAGACGGTGGCGATGGTGGAGTGCCAGTGCGGGACGGGAAAACGCTTCTCCGTCTCCCACCGCTTGAGGTTCGCTTGATCGAACGGCCGACCGTGCACCCGCTCGATCAGACCCCCCTGCTGTTCCCGGGTCCGGTCGGCCTTCTCGCGGATAGTCCGAAGTAAGGCGCCGATCCCGCCTGGAGCCACCATGGCACGTCCCCTCCGCCTGCTGCCGGTGTGGAAGCCCATCCTGGCCCCCCAACCTGGTACCGCGCCCCGGAAATGGACCCCTTGCCGGCACCCCCCTTGGAGTGTGCCCGCGCTGCACCATGAGCGCACCCGCCCGGTGGCCCTGCCGGAGCATCCACACCGGGATCGCCCGGCGGCCGTTTCCCTTCCCCTTCGCGGAGGCACCCTCTTGAACCTCTTAATCACCGGCGGCGCCGGCTTCATCGGCTCCGCCCTCACCCAAGCCGTGCGCATCGCCGGACACACGGTCACCCCGCTGGACAACCTGTCGGTCACCTCCCGGCGGCGCCCGAGCCCGAAAGGCCTGACCGTTCGCGACGTCCGGTCTCTGACCTCACAGGACTTGGACGGTGTCGACACGGTCGTGCACCTGGCCGCGCTCAAATCGGTCCCGAAGAGCTTCGAGGTCGGCGGGTTCGAGCACAACGTCGCCGTCGACCGGCACATGATCCACACCTTCGTCGGCTCGACCGCGCGGCGGCTGCTGCTGGCCTCCTCGTGCGAGGTCTACGGCGAGCAGACCGGCCCGCTCGCCGAGAGCGCGCCGTACGCCCCCCGATCCCCCTACGCGGCGGGCAAGGTCGCCACCGAGTTGCTGGCCGGCATCTACCGGCCCCGCCTTGAGGACGGCCGGCAGCTCGGTGTCGTGCGGTTCTTCAACACCTTCGGCCCCCACGAGGACCCCGACGCCGTGGTCCCCGCCTTCCTCGACGCCGTCGCCGAGGACCGCCCGCTGACCATCGACGGCGCCGGCACCCAGGCCCGGGACCTGACCTACATCGACGACGCGGTGACCATGCTTACCCGCGTCCTGGCCGCCCCCGACCTGCTGCCCATCGTCAACTGCGGCTCCGGCCAAGCGGTTTCCATCCACGACCTCGCCGACGCCGTCATCCGCACCGCCGGCCGCGGCACCCTCACCCACGCCCCCGCACGCATCAACGAGATCGCCTCGTTCACCGCCGACCAGACCCTGTTCACCCGCACCTACGGGCCCGTCGACCGCATGCCCCTGGACAAGGCCCTGGCCCTCAGCCTCCAGACCCGCGCCCGCACCCTGACGGCGGCCGCACCCGGCCGGTGAACACCACGAACCTGCTCGCGGTCCCGGCGCGCCTGCCTGCCGGGACCGCGGGCCCTCGCGTCTCACATCCCGGGGAAGGGAACCCGTGAACGATCAGACCCTCCTACCGTCCCTCACCGACACCCGCGCCATCCGCGTCACCGGCGGTCATCGCTTGGAGGGCACGGCCTCGGTGCAGGGCAGCAAGAACGTCGCCTTGCACCTGTATGCCACCGCCCTGCTCGCCGATGAGCCGCTGATCCTGACCGGGATCCCGCACATCCTGGACACTCGGGTCTGCGCGGAGATCCTCACCGGCACCGGCACCGCGGCCCAGATCGTCGGCGACCGCCTCGAAGTGAATCCGGCCACCGCCTGGCACCCCGTGATCCCGGACCAGTTGGGCGGGCGAATCCGCACCACGGCCGTGATGGCCGCCGGCCTGCTGGCCCGAGCCGGGCGGGTTCGCTTCCCCCTGCCGGGCGGTGACGCCTTCTGCCACCGCCTCATCGACCGGCACTTGGCCGCCATGGAGGCTGCCGGCGCCACCCTGGACGTCACCGACACCCACGTCGAGGCCCGCTTGCCCGGCCGGGGCCCGGAGCCGTTTACCACCGACGTGATGACCCAGAAGTGGGGGCCGAGTCTGGGAGCCACGGTCACCGCGATGCTGCTGGCCGCCCGCGCCCGAGGCACCTCCACCATCCTCAACCCCAACTCCGAGCCGGAGGTACTGGAGACCGCCGCACTGCTCGCGGCAGGCGGGGTCGGCATCACCTGGGAGGGCGCCACGGCCCTCCACGTCACCGGCACCGATCACATCACCGGCGGAACCGCCCACGTTCCACCCGACAGGCTGGAGGCCGCCACGCTCGCCTTGGCCGCGGCCATCACCGGCGGAACCGTCCACCTCGACAACGTCCCGGCTTCCACGTTTCCCGCACCCCTCGTGGCGATGCTCGCCGACGCCGGAATCGAGCTGGTCTCGACCGGCGGCGGCACGCTCGCTCGCTGCCCGGCGGGCCCCCGAGCCGTGCAGACGGCCACCGCCTCCGCCACCTGCACGGATATTCAGCCCCCGCTGACCGCATTCCTCACCCAAGCCCCAGGCGTCTCCCGCATCGAGGAACGGATCTACACCGCACGGGCCACCCACGTCGACCCCCTGCGCGCCCTCGGCGCCGCCGTCACCACCGACGGCCCGACCATCACCGTGCACGGCCCGTCCCTCCTGACCGCGGCCCGTGTGGCCGGACAGGACATCCGGGCCGTCGCCGCACTTGTGATCGCAGCGCTCGCGGCCGACGGCACCTCGACCATCCACGGCATCTACCACCTGCAACGCGGCTACGGCAGCCTGCTGCCCAAGCTCGCGTCGCTGGGCGCCACTCTGGAAGTCGTAGAGGAGTAGGCGACCGCGCCGCTTGGGCGAGGAGCAGAGGTCTCCACTTGAAAGTGGTTGGTCCGGCCAGATGAGCCCGCGTCGTCGGGGCACATTGGGAGTGCACGACAAAGGTCTCGACTGACTGGTAGTTGGCGCCCCCACTGGTCGCAGATCCGGGCTGCGGGATGCGCGCTGCTTTTCCAACAGCGAGATCTCACCGGCCAACTCACGGTGGTGTCCGTCGCGCTCATCGTGGCCGTGGCAGCAATGCACATAGGCGCCGGCCCCGCCCTGCCGTTTATCCGTGGTGTCCGCAGTGATCATCGAGTCGATCACACCTGTGCACGCGGCCCCCTGCATCCGAAAGGCAGGGGGCCGCGTGCACGGGGGATCCGCGGTGGTCATCGAGCTCTGAGATCAGATGGCCCCGTCGTTCCTGACGTCAGTGATGAACGAGGTCCAGGCGGTGATCGGGAAGCGCAATGCCGGCCCGCCCCCGTGAGTTTTGGAGTCGCGGACGACTCTGCTGCGCAATTCGTGGGGGTTACGCGGTGAGCTGGTAGGCGAGGCGTTCGAGGCGGCTGGTGCGGGTGCGTCGGAGGGGGCTTTCGGTCCAGTGGGCGTCGAGTCTGATCGCGTTGAGTGCGGTGGCGGAGAAGGCGTGTTGAAGGCGGACTTTCGGCAGGCCGCGGTAGCGGGCGCGGCGGATGCCGGTGATGTCGAGGGCCTGGTTGATGGTTCCCTCGACGCCGGCGCGTAGGGCGTACTTGTTCTTCCAGGTGTCGGTCTTCTGTTCGGCGCGGGCCCGGGCGAGGTTCTCGTGGAGTTCCTCGGGCCGCAGGGTGAGCATGCGGCGCCCGGGTTTCGAGGTGGTGCACCGCTGTTGGAAGGGGCAGCCGCGGCAGGTCAGGACGCTGAAGGTGATCACGATGGCGTCCTTGCCGTGCTGTTTGACGGGGTTCCAGTGGGAGCTGGTGCGGCCGGCGGGGCAGCGGGCCTGGCGGGTCTTCCAGTTGATGGTGAAGGCGTTCTTGTCGAAGCCTTCGGCGGCCTTGGCCTGCGCGGAGTGGTCCAGGAGGACCGGGGTGACCATGCGGGTGCCCTGCTTCAGGGCCTTGGTGATCAGGTCTGCTGAGGGGTAGCCGGAGTCGAGGTAGTGCTCAGCCGGCTTCACGCCGTGCTCGGCGAGACTCCGCTGGATCGGGGCGGTCGCCTTCACGTCCGGGACGGTCGCGTCGGTCGTGTGCACATCGGTGATCAAGTTCGGCTTCACCCCTGCCCCTGCTACCGCGTCGGCGTCGGCGTCGGCGTCGGCGTCGGCGAGTGTGGTGCAGGATTCCGTGAGGTGGATCTTGTAGCCCATCCAGAACAGGTCGTCGCCCTTGGCCGCCCAGCGTGCGTCCGCGTCGTAGGGGGAGGCCAGGCGGAGTTGGCCGGGCGGGACGCCGTCGTCGGCGTCCCGCTTCTTGATCACCTGCCGTCCCCGGGCATCGCTGCGGATGATGTAGGTCTGCACGAGGACCTGCCGCAGCAGGCCCACGGCCTCGATCTCACGGATCCACACCGGGGTATCGTCGGCCCAGGCCGCCCGGCACAAGGCGAGGGCATCCTGGCCGAAGACGTGGGCGAGGCGGTCGCGCTTCGTCTTCGAGGACGGCATCCGCCAGCCGTCGATCCGGGGCCCGTACCGCTCGGCGTACTCCGTCACGTCGATCCGCCCGGCCAGCCAGAGAGGGGCCGCGACCGCCAGGGCCTCCAGCGCCGCCCGCACGCTCTCCCCGGCCAGCTCCAGGCGGTTCAAGTCCCGCACCGCACTGATCACATGCGTCGAGTCGGTGCGCTGCCTGCCCCCGGCCGCCACCAGACCGGCGTCCTTGCAGTGCTCCAGGAGCCGGTCGAAGACCACCCGCTCCATGCCGTTGTCCGCGAGCCGGGCCCTGAACCTGGACAGCACGCTCGCGTCGAAACCGGTATCCGTCAGCTCCATCCCGTGAAGTCGGCCCGGAGCGCGGTTCCGGCCTTTCGGCCGGTCCGTTTCTCCGGACCGCTTCCCGCACCCGCCGTGCGCCTCTCAACGCAACGGGCGCTCCACAAGTCCCTCGGATTCCTTGAGGAT
>NZ_JAPNLK010000128.1 GCF_026627505.1 Streptomyces sp. H27-H5
AGGGCTGCTTGCCGCCCTCCCGCGCGTCTCCGCGGTCAGGCTGCCCTCAGCTGCACTAGCCTGCTGCGACAGGCCAGCGGCGGGGTCCTTTCACCCCCGCTCGGGGTAGTGGCGCCTCGTGGCGCACGAGGGCATACTTCCGCTCTCCCCGCTTCAGCAGGGCCTCCTGTTCCACGCGCAGTACGACGCGCAGGGACCGGACGTCTACACCATGCAGTTCGTCCTGGACATCGAGGGCGAGCTCGACACGAAGGCGCTCCACGCGGCGTGCGCCGCGCTGCTGCGCCGCCACTCCGGACTAAGGGCCGCGTTCCGCCACCGCAAGAACGGCGAGCCGGTGCAGCTCATCCCCTTCGAGGTGGCCCCGGACTGGACCGAAACCGACCTGAGCGGCCGACCAGCCGCCGACCGGTCGGCCGAAGCCGACCGGATCGCCGCCGACGATCGCGCCCGCCGCTTCGACCTGGCGCGGCCCCCGCTGATCCGCTTCACCCTCGTCGCCCTCGGCGACGGCCGTCACCAGTTCCTGATCACGGCGCACCACATCCTGCTCGACGGCTGGTCGCGGGCCCTGCTCATCGGAGAACTCTTCGAGCTGTACGGGCTGCTGCGCGGCGGCTCCGACGAGAGGGCACTGCCCCCCGTCACCCCGTACCGCGACTACCTCGCCTGGGTGGCCGCCCAGGACCACACCGCCGCCGAGGACGCCTGGCGGCAGGTCCTCGACGGACTGGAGGAGCCCACCCTCCTCGCCGCCCCCGACCCCTCGCGCGAGCCGGTCGCCCCCGCGCGGACCCGTGTCGAGCTGCCCGCGGCGCAGACGACCGAACTGGTCCGCTGGGTGCGCGAACGCGGCGTCACCGTCAACACCGTGGTGCAGGCCGCGTGGGCGATCGTCCTGGGCCGGCTCACTGGCCGTGAGGACGTGGTCTTCGGAGGCACCGTCTCCGGCCGCCCGCCCCAGGTCCCCGGCATCGAGTCCATGGTCGGCCTGTTCATCAACACCCTCCCCGTCCGCGTCACCCTCGACCCCGCCGAAACCCTCGGCGCCCTCCTGGAACGACTCCAGGCCCAACAGGCCTCCCTCATGGACCACCAGTACCTGGGACTCGCCGACATCCAGCGCCTCGCCCCGGCCGGCGGCGAACTCTTCGACACCCTCCTCGTCTTCGAGAACTACCCCGTGGACACCGAGGGCCTGCGCCGCTCTGCGGGCGGCCTCGGCGTCGTCGACGGACGCGGCCACGAGGGAACCCACTACCCGCTCGGACTGATGGTCCACGCCGGAGCCACCCTCGCCCTCGAACTCAGCCACCGCCCCGACGTCCTCGACACCGACGCCGCCGAAGCCGTCGGAGCACGCGTCCTGCGCGTGCTCGCCTCCCTGGCAGGCGCCGAGGACACCCCGGTCGGCCGGCTCGACCTGCTCGCACCCGGCGAACGCGCCAAGGTCCTGCACGAATGGAACGACACCGCACACGACGGCGCGTTGCTCCCGCTGCCCACCCTCTTCCGGCAGACCGCCGACCGGCACCCCGACGCGATCGCCGTCCAGTACGGCGACCACGCCCTCACCTACCGCGCCCTCGACAGCCGATCCAACCGCCTGGCCCGGCTGCTCATCGCGCACGGCGCGGGCCCCGAGCGGACCGTCGCGCTCGCACTGCCCCGCTCCACCGACCTGATCGTCGCACTGTGGGCCGTCCTCAAGTCGGGCGCCGCCTACCTCCCCGTCGACGCCGGATACCCGGCCGACCGGATCGCCCACATGCTCGGCGACGCCCGCCCGGCGCTCGTCCTCACCGACCACGCCACCCGGGACGGCATCGCCGCCGCCCTCCCCGCCGAGGACCACACCCGCCTGCTCCTCCTCGACGCCCCGGCCACCACCACCTCCCTCGGGTCCCTCGCGGACACCGCCGTCACCGACGCCGAACGGACCGCCCCGCTCAGCCCGCTCACCCCCGCCTACGTCATCTACACCTCCGGCTCCACCGGCAAGCCCAAGGGCGTCACCATGCCCGGCGGACCGCTGGCCAACCTCGTCGGCTGGCACGAGACGGAACTCCCCGGCGGAGTCGGCGTACGGACCGCCCAGTTCACCGCCATCAGCTTCGACGTCTCCGCCCAGGAGATCCTCTCCACCACCCTCTCCGGCCGCACCCTCGTCATCCCCGACGAGGACACCCGCCGCGATCCCGCCGCCTTCGTCCGCTGGCTCGACGCACACCACATCGACGAGGTGTACGCGCCCAACCTGGTCATCGACGCGCTGTGCGAGGAAGCCGTCGGCCAAGGCCTGGAACTGCCGGCCCTGCGCCACCTCGCCCAAGCCGGCGAGGCACTCGTCCTGAGCAAACGGATCCGCGACTTCCACCACGGCACCGGCCGCCTCCTGCACAACCACTACGGGCCCACCGAGACGCACGTCGTCACCGCGGCCACCCTCCCCGCCGACTCCGACGCATGGCCGAGCCGCCCCACCATCGGCCGCCCCATCCGCAACACCCGCGTCCGCGTGCTCGACAGCGCCCTGCGCCCCGTGCAGCCCGGAGTCCCCGGCGAGCTGTACCTCGCGGGAGCGGGACTGGCCCGCGGCTACCTGGGACGCCCAGGCCTGACCGCCGAGCGGTTCGTCGCGGACCCCCACGGACCGGCCGGCACCCGCATGTACCGCACCGGCGACGTGGTGAGCTGGACCGCCGACGGCGAACTCGACTACCTCGGCCGCAGCGACCACCAGGTGAAGATCCGCGGCTTCCGCATCGAACTCGGCGAGATCGAGGCGGCCCTCACCACACACCCCGCCCTCGCGCAGGCCGCCGTGATCGCCCGCGAGGACCGCCCGGGCCTGAAGACCATCGCCGCCTACCTGGTGCCCGCCGAAGGACACGCGGCGCCCGCGGCGCAAGAACTCCGGACCCATCTCGACGGGACCCTCCCCGACCACATGGTCCCCTCCGCGTTCGTCACCCTGGACGCGCTCCCCCTGACCCCCAACCGCAAGCTGGACCGCCGGGCCCTGCCCGCCCCCGAGGGCGCGGCCGCCACCGGACGGCCCCCGCGCGACGCGCGCGAGGTCCGGCTCTGCGAGCTGTTCGCCGACGTCCTCGGCCTGGACCGGGTGTCGATCGACGACAGCTTCTTCGACCTCGGCGGTCACTCGCTGCTCGCCACCCGCCTGGTCAGCCGGGTACGGACCGCCCTCGGAGCCGAGATCGCCGTCCGCGCCCTGTTCGAGGCCCCGACCGTCGCCGCCCTCGCCGAGCGGATCGCCGTCGCCGGCCGGGCCCGCAAGGCCCTCGCCCCGGCCGCCCGGCCCGCGCGGATCCCGCTCTCGCCCGCCCAGCGCCGCTTGTGGTTCCTCGGCCGCTTCGAGGACGCGGGCGGCAACTACAACCTGCCGCTGGCCGTCCGCATCTCCGGCGACCTGCGCGTGCAGGCCCTGCGCGCCGCCCTCGCCGACGTGGTGGCCCGGCACGAGAGCCTGCGCACCGTCTTCCCCGACACCGACGGCCGGCCGCGTCAGCACGTCCTCGCCCCCGCCGATGCCGGCGTGCCCATGCCCGTGATCGGCGTCGCCGAGGAGGAACTCGACCGGGCACTGGCGGCCGCCAGCGGCAAGGAGTTCGACCTCACCAGTGAACTCCCTCTACGAGCACGCCTGTTCGCCCTCAGCGGTTCCGAGTACGTACTGCTCCTCGTCGTCCACCACATCGCGGCCGACGGCTGGTCCATGGCCCCCCTCGCCCGCGACCTGAGCGACGCCTACCGCGCCCGCCGCGCCGGCGAGCACCCCGCCTGGGAGCCGCTGCCCGTCCAGTACGCCGACTACACGCTCTGGCTCGACGACGTACTCGGCGACGAGCACACCCCCGGCGGTGAACTCGCCCGCCAGATCGACTTCTGGCGCACCACCCTGGCGGGCCTGCCGGAGGAACTCACCCTGCCCACCGACCGCCCCCGGCCGCCCGAGACGAGCTACCGCGGCGACACCGTCGACCTGACCATCCCCGCCGACACCCACCGGCGGCTCGCGGCGCTCGCCCGCGAACACCGTTCCAGCGTCTTCATGGCCGCCCAAGCCGCCCTCGCCGGCCTCCTGCACCGCCTCGGCGCAGGCGACGACATCCCCCTGGGCACACCCGTCGCCGGACGCACCGACCAGGCACTGGACGAACTCGTCGGCTTCTTCGTCAACACCCTCGTCCTGCGCACCGACGTCTCCGGCGACCCGACCTTCCGCCAACTGCTGGACCGGGTCCGCGAAGCCGACCTCGCCGCCTACGCCCATCAGGACGTCCCCTTCGAGCAACTGGTGGAGACCCTCAACCCCGGGCGCTCCCTCGCCCGCCACCCGCTCTTCCAGGTGATGCTCTCCTTCCAGAACAACGCGGAGGCCGCCCTCGACCTCGCCGGGGTGAGCACCACCGTGCGCCCCGTCGGCCTGAAGACCTCCAACTTCGACCTGTCGGTCGTCCTCGCCGAACGCTTCACCGCCGACGGAACCCCCGACGGCATCGAGGGCGGCATCGAGTTCGCGACCGACCTCTTCGACCGGCAGAGCGCGCGGGAACTCGCCGACCGCCTGGTCCGCCTGGTCACCGCGCTCGTCACCGAGCCCGACCGGACCCTGTCCGCGGTGGACCTCCTGACGGCCGAGGAACGCCGACGCGCCCTCGTCGACTGGAACGACACCACCCGGGACCACCCCACCGGCACGCTGCCCGGCCTGTTCGAAGCGCAGGCCGCCCGCACCCCCGCCGCCACCGCCCTGGTCTTCCAGGACGTCCGGCTCAGCTACCGCGCGCTCAACACCTGGGCCAACCGGCTCGCCCGACAGCTCATCGCCGACGGGGTCCGCCCCGAACAGGCCGTCGCCGTCCGGCTGCCCCGCTGCGCCGAGCACATCGTGGCGCTCCTCGCCGTGATGAAGGCGGGCGCCGTGTACGTCCCGGTCGATCGCGGCTACCCGGCCGACCGCGTCACCTACATGATCCAGGACGCCCGCCCCGTCGCCGAACTCGCCGACGTCGCCGAACTCCACGCCCTCGACCGCGACCGCGCGTGGTCCGGCGAGAACCTGACCCCCGACGAGATCGCCGGTGCACCGCGCCCGGAGAACGCCGCGTACGTCATCTACACCTCCGGCTCCACCGGCCGCCCCAAGGGCGTCACCGTGGAGCACCGCAGCGTCGTCAACCTCTTCCACGACCACTTCGGCCGGCTCTACGCCCCGCAGATCGCACAGGCGGGACACCGGACCCTTCGGGTCGCGCTGGGCGCCTCGCTCTCGTTCGACGCCGCCGTCGACCCGCTGCTGTGGATGCTCGCCGGCCACGAGCTGCACCTCCTCGACGACGAGACCCGCCACGACCCCGCCGTTTTCCACGCCTACGCCCGCCGCATCGGCGGCTTCGACCACATCGACACCACCCCCGGCCACTTCCAGCAGCTGCACGAGGCCGGCCTGACCACCGACGAGAGCACCCGGCCACTCGTCGTCAGCCTGGGCGGCGAGGCACTCGGCGAGGCCCTGCGCGGTGAACTCGCCGCGATCGACGGACTGGTCACGCACAACCTGTACGGCCCCACCGAGACCACCGTCGACGCCCTGGGCCAGCCCATCACCGACAGCGACCGGGTGCTGGTCGGACGCCCGCTGGACAACTACCGGGCGTACGTCCTCGACACCGCGCTGCGCCCCGTCGCGCCCGGCGTGGCCGGCGAGCTGTACATCGCCGGCTCCGGCCTCGCCCGCGGCTACCTGGGCCGGCCCGGCCTGACCGCCGAACGCTTCACCGCCGACCCCTACGGGCCGCCCGGCGCCCGCATGTACCGCACCGGCGACCGGGCCCGCTGGACCCGGGACGGCCGCGTCGATTGCCTGGGCCGCGTGGACGACCAGGTCAAGATCCGCGGCTTCCGCATCGAACCGGGCGAGATAGCGGCGGCCCTGGAAGCCCACGAGGAGATCGCCCAGGCCGCCGTCCTGGTCCGCGAGGACCGCCCCGGCATCCAGGAGCTCGTCGCCTACACCACCCCGGCCGCCGGCCACACGGTCCCGGCGCCCGAGGAACTGCGCCGCGTGCTCGGCGCACGTTTGCCCGACTACATGGTGCCCACCGCGTTCGTCACCCTCGACCGGCTGCCCGTCACCGTCAACGGCAAGCTCGACCGAAAGGCGCTGCCCGCCCCCGGACCGCGCACCGGCGCCGGCGGCCGCACTCCCCGCACCGCGCGGGAGAAGGCGCTCTGCGAGATCTACGCCGAGATCCTCGGTGTGGAGCAGGTCTCCATCGACGACAGCTTCTTCGACCTCGGGGGCCACTCGCTGCTCGCGATCCGGGTGACCGGACGCGTCCGCTCCCGCCTCGGCGCCGAACTCCCCGTCCGTACCCTGTTCGAGGCACCCACCGTCGCCGAACTCGCCGAGCGCGTCGGCGACGCCGGCAGCGGCCGGACCGCCCTGACCGCCAGGGAACGCCCCGAGGAGATCCCGCTGTCACCGGCCCAGCGCCGGCTCTGGTTCCTGGACCGCTTCGAAGGGCCCGGCGCCACCTACAACATGCCGCTGGCCGTCCGCCTCACCGGCCCGCTCGACGCCGCGGCCCTGGAGGCCGCCCTCGGCGACGTGGTCGCCCGGCACGAGAGCCTGCGCACCGTGTTCCCCGACACCGACGGGCGACCGCACCAGGTGATCCTGCCGCCGCACGGCGTCCGCCCGGTCCTCGCCACGGCGCCGTACGACCCGCAGACATTGGCCGCCGAGGTCTCGCGCGGGTTCGAGCCGGACGCGGACCTGCCCCTCCGGGCGAGCCTCCTCAAGGCGTCCGACGACGACCACGTGCTGGTCGTGGTGGTGCACCACATCGCCTGCGACGGCTGGTCCATGGGCCCGCTGGCGCGAGATCTCGGGCAGGCGTACGCGGCCCGACTGGACGGCGCCGCACCGCGGTTCACGCCGCTTCCGGTGCAGTACGCGGACTACACGCTCTGGCAGCGCGAGGTGCTCGGCGAGGAGGACGACCCGATCAGCGAGCTGTCCCGGCAGATCGACCACTGGCGGAGCGCCCTCGCGGGCCTCCCCGAGGAACTGGTGCTGCCGACCGACCGCCCGCGCCCGCCGCGGCCGAGCCACCGCGGCGACACCGTCCCCTTCCGTGTCTCCCGCGCGACCCACGAGCGGCTGCTCGCCCTCGCCGGCGAGACGCGCGGCAGCCTCTTCATGGTCGTCCAGGCCGCCCTGGCCACCTTGCTGCACCGCATCGGCGCGGGTGAGGACATCCCGGTCGGCAGCGTGGTCGCGGGGCGTACGGACGAGGCCCTGGACGACCTGGTGGGGTTCTTCGTGAACACGCTGGTGTTGCGGACCGACCTGTCGGGGGATCCGACGTTTCGGGAGCTGGTGGAACGGGTGCGGGAAGCGGACCTGGCGGCGTACGCCAACCAGGACGTGCCCTTCGAGCGGCTGGTGGAGGTGCTGAACCCCGAACGGTCCATGGCCCGCCACCCCCTCTTCCAGGTCATGCTGGCCTTCCAGAACACCGGCGAGGCCACGCTCGACCTCGCCGGCCTGAGCATCGCCGCGCAGGACATCGAGTTCGACGCGGCGAAGTTCGACCTGACGTTCCAGCTCGCCGAGGGCGGGTCGGGTCTGGAGGGGAGCGTCGAGTACGCGGTCGATCTGTTCGACCGGGTGACGGCGCAGGCTCTGGCCGCGCGGCTGGTCGCGGTGCTGGACGCGGTCGCGGCCGATCCGGAGGTCCGGGTCGGGGCGGTCGAGGTCCTCTCGGAGCGTGAGCGCGCGCTGGTGGTGGGGGAGTGGGCCGGCTCCGGGAGCGAGCGGGAACCGGTGACCCTCCACGGTCTGTTCGAGGCCACCGCGTCGCGGACGCCCGAGGCGCCCGCGGTGGTCAGCGGCGATCTCGTCCTGTCGTACGCGCGGTTGGAGGCGCGGGCGAACCGTCTGGCGCACTGGCTCACGGACCGGGGTGTCGGTCCGGAGGGTGTGGTGGCGTTGGTGCTGCCGCGTTCGGTGGACAGCGTGGTGGCCCGGCTCGCCGTGCTGAAGGCGGGGGCGGCCTACCTCCCGGTGGACCCGGAGTACCCGACCGAGCGCATCGCGTTCATGCTCGACGACGCCCGTCCGGTCCTGGTCCTGCGCGAGCTGCCGCAGACGGACGACGAGGCGTCGCACCGGCCGGCGTCGGCCGTGGCACCGGAGAATCCGGCGTATGTGATCTACACGTCCGGATCGACGGGGCGCCCCAAGGGCGTGGTCGTCCCGCACACGGGCCTGGCGAGTTTCGCGGCGGCGGAGATCGAGCGGTTCGACGTGGACGCGCACAGTCGTGTGCTGCAGTTCGCGTCGCCGAGCTTCGACGCCTCCGTCCTGGAACTGGTGATGACCTTCGCCGCGGGCGCCGCGCTGGTGGTCCCGTCGGAAGGTCCGCTGGCAGGCGAGGTGCTGGCCCGGGTGCTGGAGGAGGAGCGGGTCACGCACGCGCTGATCCCGCCGGCGGCGCTCGCCAGTGTTCCGGCGGGTCCGTTCGCCCGGTTCCGCTCGCTGATCGTGGGTGGTGACGCCGGCTCGGCGGAGTTGGTGGACCGGTGGGCGCCCGGGCGTCGGATGGTCAACGCGTACGGACCGACGGAGTCCACCGTGGTCGCCACCACCTCGGCACCCCTCGTGGCGGGTTCGGGCGTGCCCTCGATCGGCACGCCCATCGAGGGCACCCGGACCTACGTGCTCGACGCGTCCCTGCGGCCCGTCGCGCCGGGAGTCGCGGGTGAGCTCTACCTCGCCGGCGCCGGTCTGGCCCGCGGCTACCTGGCCCGCCCCGCCCTGACCGCCGAACGTTTCACCGCCGACCCGCACGGCCCGTCGGGCAGCCGCATGTACCGCACGGGCGACCTGGCCCGGTGGACCCGCACGGGTGAGCTGGAGTACCTGGGCCGTTCCGATGACCAGGTCAAGGTGCGCGGCTTCCGCATCGAGCTCGGCGAGATCCAGACCGTCCTCGGATCGCACGCCTCGATCGCGCAGAACGCGGTGATCGTCCGCGAGGACCAGCCGGGCACCAAGCGCCTCGTCGCCTACCTGACCCCCGCCCCCGGCGCCACCCCCGACACCGAGACGCTCCGCGCCCACGTGGCGGCCCGACTCCCGGACCACATGGTCCCGTCCGCCTTCGTCACCCTCGACGTCCTCCCGCTGACCGTCCACGGCAAGCTCGACCGCAAGGCTCTGCCCGCCCCCGGCCTCGACACCACCCCCGGCGGGCGCGGACCCCGCTCGGCCCAGGAGGAAGTGCTCTGCGGCCTGTTCGGCGAGGTCCTCAAGGTCGAGCGCGTCGGCATCGACGACAGCTTCTTCGAGCTCGGCGGCGACAGCATCACCTCGATCCAACTCGTCAGCCGGATCCGCTCGGTCCTCGGCGTCAAACTCAGCAACCGGGGCATCTTCGAGACCCCGACGGTCGCCCGACTGATGGACAAGCTCGGCTCCGGCCAGGACGGCGACGGCTTCGAGGTGCTGCTGCCGCTGCGTCCCGCCGGCGAACGGCCCCCGCTGTTCTGCGTCCACGGCGCGGGCGGCCTCAGCTGGCCGTACTCGGCGCTGCTGAAGCACATCGGCGCCGAGTACCCGGTCTACGGACTCCAGGCCCGCGGCCTGGACGGCAAGGACCGCATCGCGGCCGGTGTGGAGGAGATGGCCGCCGACTACCTGGACCAGATCCGCACGGTCCAGCCGGCCGGCCCCTACCACCTGCTCGGCTGGTCCTTCGGAGGCCTCGTGGCACACGAGATCGCCACCCGGCTGACGGAGGCGGGGGAGGAGGTCGCGCTCCTCGCCAACCTGGACCAGACCCCGTACGACGAGTCCTGGGAGGACGACGACTACACGCTTCCGACGGAGCGGGACGTCCTGGAGACCCTCCTCGACTTCGTCGGATACGACCTGGCCGAGCTGCGCGAGCAGCCGCTCGACCACCAGCGGGCGATGGAGCTCATCCGGGGCCGGGACAGCGCGCTCGCCAGCCTGGAGGAGCACCACATCTCCGCCTTCGTGAAGGTCGGCATCAACAACCACGTGCTGAGCGCCGCCTACCGGCCGCGCCGGTTCGACGGCGAACTGCTGCTGTTCGTCTCCACGGCCGGCGTCGCCGACATCGCCGGCAAGACACGGGACTCGGTGGCCGCCTGGCAGCCGTACGTCGCCGGCCCCGTCACCACCCACCCGGTGCACGCGCACCACGGACACCTGCTGCAGCCGGAGCCGGCGGCCGAGATCGGCCGGGTCGTCCTCGACAAGCTCACCAGTCAGCTGACCTCCGTCAACTGACCCCCGCGTGACCAGACGTAAAGGAGTGGCCGTCATGGAAACGGCAATCTCGGCGGAGGGCCTCCGCAAGCGCTACGGCGACCACCAGGCGCTGAACGGCATCGACCTCCAGGTGCCCGCGGGCACCATCCTCGGAGTGCTCGGTCCCAACGGGGCGGGCAAGACGACCACCGTACGGATCCTCGCGACCCTGCTGGACCCGGACGAAGGCCGCGCCACCGTGGCCGGCTACGACCTCGCCACCCAGGCCAGACTGATCCGCGCCAACGTGGGCCTCACCGGCCAGTACGCGGCCGTCGACGAGCGACTCACCGGCCGCGAGAACCTCCAGCTGATCGGCACCCTGCTGCGCCTGGGCCGCAAGGGGGCCCGGGCCCGCGCGGACGAACTCCTGGAGAAGTTCGAGCTCGTGGACGCCGCCGGCCGCATGGCCAAGACGTACTCCGGCGGCATGCGCCGCCGCCTCGACCTCGCCGCCAGCCTGGTCGCGAGCCCACCCGTGCTCTTCCTCGACGAACCGACCACCGGCCTGGACCTCACCAGCCGGCTCGCCCTCTGGCAGATGATCAAGGAGCAGGTGGTCAACGGGGTGACCGTCCTGCTCACCACCCAGTACCTGGAGGAGGCGGACCAGCTCGCCGACCGGATCGCGGTCATCGACAAGGGCGTCGTCATCGCCGACGGCACCCCCGACGAGCTCAAGCGCGAGGTCGGCGGCGAGCGCCTCGAGGTCTGCGTCGCCTCCGTCGCCGACCTGGCCGCCGTGACCCGGGTGCTGGACGAGGTCTCGCCGGGCGCGCCGGTCGTCGACCGCGAGGCCCGCACCGTCTCGGTACCGCTGACCGGTGGGGTGAACACCATCGCGGCCGCCGCCTCGGGTCTGCAACGCCTGGGCATCGAGCCGCAGGACTTCGCCGTCCGCCGCTCCTCGCTCGACGACGTCTTCCTCTCCCTCACCGGACAGAAGGGCGGCGCCGACGACCAGGCCCCGGACGCCGGCCCGCCCGCGGCGACCGAGAACCGCCACACGGACACGGACACGGACAAGAAGGAGATGCAGGCGGCATGACCGAGGTGATCAGTGACTCGTTCGCACTCGCGGGCCGCCAGATGCGGCACATCCGGCGCATGCCCGAGCAGCTTCTCGGCATCACCATCATGCCGGTGGCGTTCGTGCTCGTCTTCGGCTACCTGTTCGGCAGCGCCATGCAGGCTCCGGGCCAGGGCGGCTACAAGGAATACATCATGGCCGGCATCTTCGCGCAGGTGATGCTCGCCAACCTCACCACCACCGCGATCGGTGTGGTCGAGGACCTCAACAACGGCCTCGTGGACCGCTTCCGCGCACTGCCCATCTCCCGCTCCTCGGTCCTGCTCGGTCGGACCACCGCCGACCTCGTCCTCGTCGGCTGGACCAGCGCCGTGATGGCAGTGGTCGGCTACTTCATGGGCTGGCGCGCGCACAACGGCGTGCTCCAGACCCTGGCCGGCTTCGGGTTGCTGCTCCTGATGGGCTTCGCGATGTCCTGGCTGGGCGCCCTCGTGGGCCTGAGCCTGCGCAGCCCGGAGGCGGTCAGCGCGCTCTCCGGCGTGGTGATGATGCCGTTGGCCTTCCTCTCCAACGCCTTCGTGCCGCCGGAGGGCCTGCCGGGCTGGATGCGCGTGGTCGTCGAGTGGAACCCGGTCAGTGCCGTGGTCTCCGCCGCCCGCGACCTCTTCGGCAACGAGCGCGGCGCCTCCAGCGGCGCCTTCCCCTCCGAGCACCCCGTCATCGCCGCGCTCGCGGTGCTGCTCATCCTGCTCGCGGTGGTCGTACCGCTCGCCGGCCGGGCATACCAGCGGGCCGCCGCCAAGCGCTGACGCCCCGTACGCCCGGCGAGGCCCGGTCCCCGAGGGGCCGGGCCTCGCCGGGCGCGCGGCACGGTCAGCGTCTGTTCCCGGACCCGATCATCATGAAGAGCACCCGCAGGACCAGCACCGAGCTGATCACCAGCAGGTTGTAGCCGAACAGCTCGAACAGTCCCAGACCCTCGCTCAGCATCGGGCCGCCCCCGAGGCGCAGCAGCTGTACGCCGACCAGGCCGATGATCCCGCCCAGGAAGGCCAACAGCACCTCGTGGACGAGCGAGCGCAGGAACCGGCGGTCGTTCGGATCGGCGAACATCCGCACGCCGACCGTCAACTGACCGCTCTCCACGGCCGCGCCGATGCGCTCGATGCGGCGCGGCAGCCGGCGCAGCATCGGCACCAGCCCCAACAGCTCCTCGGTCAGTGAACGCCCGAGCGCCTCCGGCCTGAGCTTGCGCAGGTGCTGGGTGACGGCGAAGGAGCGGGCCTCGGTGACGATGTCGAACCCGGGCACCAGCCGGTCCAGGGAGCCCTCCATGGTGGCCAGCGCCCGGAAGACGGCCGCTATCTCCGGCGGCACGCTGATCCCGTGCCGGGAGACGATCGCGAAGAGGTCGGCGAACATCTCTCGGTCCGGCTTGATGCCGGGCGCGAAGTGCCGGGCCAGGAACTGCCCCAGGGCCCGTTCCAGCTTGCGTTCGTCTATGTGCTCCGGATGGACGACCAGCGCGATCAGCGCGTCGCACAGACCGGCCGGGTCGCCGCGGTGCAGAGCCAGCAGCATCCCCCGCAGGGTGGCTCGCAGCGAGCGGTCGATGCGGCCCACCGACCCGAAGTCGAGCATGCCGAGCTGCCCGTCGTCGAGCAGCAGCAGATTGCCGGGGTGAGGGTCGGCGTGGAACACCCCGGTCGTCATGATCTGCCCCAGCAGGCACTCCAGCATCGCGGTGGCCAGCGCCTTCCGGTCCAGGCCCCGTTCGTCCAGCACCTTCGACACGCTGTGCAGGGGTATGCCGGACATCCACTCCGTGACCAGGACCCGCTTTCCGGTGAGTTCCTCGTGCACCTCCGGCACCCGGATGACCGAGCCGCCGCCGCCCTCCTCGATCGCCGCGGCCACGGACTGGGTGTTGCGGGCCTCGATCCGGAAGTCGAGTTCCTCCTGGACCGACACCGCGAACCCCTGGGCCAGCGACAGGGCACCCACGCTGCGCCCCCACTCCGTGTGCTGCTCCAGCCGGCCCGCGAACCGGTACAGGATGTCCAGGTCGTCCACGACGATCTCGCGGGCGCTCGGCCGCTGCACCTTCACCGCGACCTGCCGGCCGTCCCGCAGTCGCGCCCGGTGCACCTGGGCGATGGAACCCGCCGCGAGCGGCTTCGGGTCGAACTCGGCGAACACCTCGCCGGGCGGCGCCCCCAACTCCTCGTGCAGCAGCCGCTCGACCGCCTCCCAGGGTTCGGGGGACGCCTGGTCCTGCAAGGTGCTCAGCTCCGTGATGAACTCCGCCGGCAGCAGGTCGTACCGGGTGGACATCACCTGGCCCAGCTTGACGAAGGTGACACCCGCCTCCTCCAGTGCCAGGCGCAGCGACGGGGCCAGTACCGCGCGCTCGGCGGCCGCGCCCGGACCGCGCCGCGATCTGCCGCTGAGGAACCGTCCGAGTCCGTGCCGGACGAAGATCCGGCTGAGCCGGACATAGCGCCGGGTGCGGGCGAACTGGCGGCGCAGCGAACCCGGCAGTCGGACCAGCCCGCGCACCGCGCCCGAGGGAACCAGTACCTCGGTGGCCGCCAGGAACAGCATCGCCACCACCAGCGACACCCCGATCTCCAGGGTGATCAGGGCCAGCGGCTGCACGTTGCGCAGGGGATAGCTGATCAGCGTGCCGGCAGCCAGCCCGACGCATCCCGTGAGCACGGCACGCCCCTTGCCGAGCCGGACCCCGAGCAACCGGCGCGCCCCGGATGCGAGTCCGGCGACGAAGACGGTGAGGGAGAGCGCCGCCAGCAGAATGAGGACCGCGGTGTTCATGACTGGCGACGTCGCCTCAGATAGGAGACCGCCACCGCGGCGAGCAGCGGGCCCCACAACAGCAGCGGCGCGTACAGCCAGCCCATGATCGACCGGTGGACGCCGGTCAGATTGTCCTGGTCGACGGTGTCCCAGACCAGGAGCTGGCTGAGCGTGATCGCGGTCATGGCGAGCGCCCCCACCAGGGCGACCCCCGCTGCCGCCCACGTGCGCACCGGCTTCCCGCCGATGACGGGCAGCCAACGCGGCGCGACCAGCCCCCAATCGCGGACCAGTCCGAGCGTCAGCAGGGCCACGCCCTCCTGCACGAGGGAGATCAGCGGCAGGATCAGGTATCCGGAACCCGGCAGCCCGTAGTCGGTGCGCAGCACCTCCTCGCCGTAACCCACCGGCACGCCCACGGTCATGGCCAGGCGCCACAGGGTGGAAGGCAGCGCGATCAACGGGACGGCATGCGCGGCCCAGACGGCCCAGCGCGGTGGCGGCGGAGTGCTCAGGACCGCCGCGTGGGCCGGGGTGGGAGTGACTTGAGTCGTCATATGAGAAGGCTGCCAATCTCGTCGTATGGTGCGCAACCGGACCGGAAATTCTATGGAGCGGTCAAGACCATTTCTGTTCCGATGTCAGCTTGCTGCCATGTCGGTTCGGAACCGGACAACCTCGTTGAATCCCCCCTTCTCCGCTGCAATATTCAATTCCGTTCCGTGACACACAGCCGTAATTCCCTGGAATCGAAAGAAGTCTTACGAGACTCCCGTATTCGCCGCCGCGGGAACGTTCCGCGCGGACACCGGAATCGGCCTCCCGGCGCTGTGGGATTGGCACCACCACGGCGGCATGTCTAAATACGCCCACTGCGCGTCCAGGGCTCCGCCTACGGGGCCCGCCGCGTCTTCCACACCCGCACCGGTGACGCCCTCGTGGCCGGCGACCGGGCCGCCGAACTCGCCCGGCCGGCCGGCCTCGAACCGGACACGACGGCCCTCGCCATCCGCCTCATGGGGCTGGTGCCCGCCCCGCTGGACGAGCGCGTGATGTGGCACGGCGTCACCGCCGTCCCCCCGGGCACCGCCCTCCTGGCCCGGCCCGACGGAGCCCCCCGCCACCACCGCCGGCACCGCCCGCCCGAGCCGCGCACCCCCGCGGACCGCGGCGCGGCACCTGGCCCACGTGGTGCGTGGGAACGCTGATGAGCCCGCCGTTCAGCCCCCACGCATGGGTGGAGGTCGAGGACAGGCTCATCGGTGAGAAGGGCGATCACGCGAGCCGGGCGCGGCTCATCACCGTGGCCGCGCCCGATCCGCTCACTGGCAGCCGCGCTGCCAGTTCCACCCTATGAAGGTGTTGCGCAGCGAAACGTCGAAACGACAGGTCGCGCTGCCGTCCGCGTTCAGGTCCACGGAGGAGTGGTGCGTGTTCGCGTAAGTCTTTCCGGAAACGTCGAAGATTCCCTTGTACGTGAAGTCGGCGTGCGCCTCGGTACGCGAGACGGCGCAATCGGCGGCACAGTCGGTGTTCTTCGTGGCGGACTTCAGCGACCACCCGGCATTCCACGGTTCCCGGTTCCACGCTTGCGTGACCTCGGTGGCCGCCGTCGTGATGCGGCCGCCGTCCGTGGTCCACTGCGAGCTGGTGTAGAGCCCGGTCATCCGGATGTTGCAGCAGTCGTACATCTCGTTCCAGCTCTTGAACTGGCGCGCCGTGCCCGCGGCGGCCGGGGCCGCGGCCGCCGCCGTGGCGGGGGTACCGGCGATCGGGACCAGGCGCACCTCCCCGAGCCGGGGCGAGCAGTCCGCCCCGATCGTGACCTGCTGCCGCACGGCCATCCCGGCCGGCGGCGCGGGCAGCGAGCCGGTCAACCGGACCTCCCCGCACGCCTGCCCGGACGATCCGGACGGCGCCGCGGTCCCGGCGGCCGTGGCCGAACCGGCCGTCAGTGCCAGCACGCCGGCGGCGAGTACAGCGGCGAGCGTGAGTCGGTTACGCAATTCCCCAGCCTTCCCTCGGAGTTTTCGTGAGGGAGCGTAAGCGTCCGTCATTCGATGCCGACCCGCCCGCCGAGATCTTGGCAGGAAGCTGACAGCCCCCTGGCCGGCCGGTGGTCCGAGGTCGTAGTGGCACCTTCATGACAGCCCTGTTGAACGCCGGTCCGCCCCCACTGAAAGCTGTTCGACGCATACGTGAAAACAATGGGCTCGACCGTTACACAGAGGGGTTTCCCCATGGGGGCAGGACGCATGTACGGCGCCGGGACATCTGTTTCCACGGATCTCCCCGCCATCCGATTTCTTAATCAACTCGCCCTGGATGCACCGGAGTTCGAGAATCGGATGCGAGAATCGCTGATTCGCGCCGAGAAGTGGCTCCAAGCCAGTGCGCACGACGCCCTCGACCCGCGTGTGGCCGCCCTCACCGGCCACCTCGCCGACGCCGGCGGCAAACGCCTTCGCCCCCTCCTCGTTCTCCTCGGCGCCGAATTCGGCGACCCCTGGGCGCACGGCGTCACCCAGGCGGCCGCCATCGCGGAACTCGTGCACATCGCCTCGCTCTACCACGACGACGTCATGGACGGGGCGGCCACCCGGCACGGCGTCCCCAGCGTCCACGCCCGCTGGGGCGAGCGGGCGGCGGTCCTCGGCGGGGACTGGCTGCTCGCCCGCGCCGCACAGCTCGCGGCCGAACTCGGCTCCGCGGCCGTCCACCTCAACGCGCAGGCCGCCGGCCGCCTGGTCGTCGGACAGCTGCGCGAACTCGCCGGCCCGGGCCCCGGCGAGGACCCCGTCACCCACTACTTCCAGGTGGCGGCGGGCAAGACGGCGGCCCTGTTCGCGATGTCCCTGGGGATCGGCGCCATCCAGGCCGCCGCGCCCGCACCCGTCGCCGCCGCGCTCGCCGAGTGCGGCGAACAGATCGGCATCGCGTTCCAGATAGCCGACGACCTCCTCGATCTCAACCTCGATCCACCGCGTGATCTTTGATCACGCGGTGTGATTGCTTTTGTGGTGGGTTTCCGGATTCGGGCAGGCCGGTATCCCGGGTGGCCGTCCCGGTGGCGGGTTCTCCGAGGTTCTTTC
>NZ_JAPNLK010000129.1 GCF_026627505.1 Streptomyces sp. H27-H5
CCTGCCCTCAGGCCTGCCCTTCGGCAGTCCCGAGGACTGCCTCGACTGCGCCTGCTACCTCTACCTCGGCGACCAGCCGACCTGACCAACACCCCTCCACGAACTTTCGCGGTGCAGCACTAGGGCCGCACGCCGCGCGCACGGCGAGCGGCCCGGTGCGCCCCGGAAACGAACGCGGCCCGGGCGCACACGCACCCGGGCCGCGCCCGTCACTCCTCGCCCCGCCCGGCCGGCCGTTCGACCGGCCGGCGGGACGGCCTCACCGACTCACGTCGTGCGTCGGCGTCGTGCTCCCGGCCGTCGCTCGCTCGGCCGGGCCACCGACTCGCCGGCCTCCTTGGCCGCGTCACGGCGCGCCGCGCCGTACTCGGCCAGCGCCTCCGCCAGCTTCGACACCGACGGCTCCGGCGACAGCACGTCCACGCGCAGCCCGTGCTCCTCCGCGGTCTTGGCCGTCGCCGGCCCGATACACGCGATGACGGTCACGTTGTGCGGCTTGCCCGCGATCCCGACCAGGTTGCGGACGGTGCTCGACGACGTGAACATCACGGCGTCGAAACCGCCGCCCTTGATCGCCTCGCGCGTGTCCGCCGGCGGCGGCGACGCGCGCACGGTCCGGTAGGCCGTCACGTCGTCGACCTCCCAGCCCAGCTCTATCAGCCCGGCGACCAGTGTCTCCGTCGCGATGTCGGCCCGCGGCAGGAAGACGCGGTCGATCGGGTCGAAGACCGGGTCGTAGGGCGGCCAGTCCTCCAGCAGCCCGGCGGCCGACTGCTCGCCGCTCGGCACCAGGTCCGGCTTCACGCCGAACTCCACCAGCGCGGCCGCGGTCTGCTCGCCCACCGCGGCGACCTTGATGCCCGCGAAGGCCCGCGCGTCCAGCCCGTACTCCTCGAACTTCTCGCGCACCGCCTTCACGGCGTTCACCGAGGTGAAGGCGATCCACTCGTAGCGGCCCGTGACCAGGCCCTTGACCGCCCGCTCCATCTGCTGCGGGGTGCGCGGCGGCTCCACGGCGATGGTCGGCACCTCGTGCGGCACGGCGCCGTACGAACGCAACTGGTCGGAGAGCGAGGCGGCCTGCTCCTTGGTGCGCGGCACGAGCACCCGCCAGCCGAACAGCGGCTTCGACTCGAACCAGGCCAGGTCCTCGTGACGCGCTGCCGCGCCGTGCTCACCGACCACGGCTATGACGGGGCGCGCGCCCTCGGGCGAGGGCAGCACCTTCCCCTGCTTGAACACCTGGGCGATGGTGCCCAGGGTGGCGTTCCAGGTCCGCTGCCGCGTCGTGGTGCCCGCCACCGTCACGGTGAGGGGGGTGTCGGGCTTGCGCCCGGCCGACACCAGCTCGGAGGCGGCCGCGGACACGGTCTCCAGGGTCGCG
This sequence comes from Streptomyces sp. H27-H5, assembly GCF_026627505.1. GTDB lineage: Bacteria > Actinomycetota > Actinomycetes > Streptomycetales > Streptomycetaceae > Streptomyces. Next base: position 1,385 of record NZ_JAPNLK010000129.1, read on the forward strand.
GAGACCACGAGGATCCCGTCGCTCGCGCCGACCTCGCTCCAGCAGCGCGCCGAGGCGTTGCGGGCGTCGACGAAGCGCACGTCCGTGCCCTTGGCGTCCCGGCCGCCGCTCAGCGGCACACCCGCGTACGCGGGCACGCCGACGGCGGTCGCGACACCGGGCACCACCTCGAAGGGGATGCCCTCGGTCGCGCAGGCCAGCATCTCCTCGGCGGCGTTGCCGTCGAGCCCGGGGTCGCCCGTGACGGCACGGACCACCCGCCTGCCGGACCGCGCGGCCTCCATGACAAGATTGGCGGCATCACGGATCACCGGGACACCGGCGGCTGCTGACACTTCGTCAGCCACCGTCAGCTGCGGCGTGTCGACGCCCGCGCGAGCATGGGTGCGCACGACTTCGAGCACCTCGGGCTCCGCGATCAGCACGTCCGCGGCGCCGAGCGCCTCGACGGCGCGCAGTGTCAGCAGACCCGGGTCGCCGGGGCCGGCACCGAGGAAGGTGACGCGCCCGTGGGCGGCGACCGCCGGAAGAGCGGAGGTGGTGGGAATTGAGGGGTTCAAAGGGATCGCTCCCCCATCAGACCGGCCGCGCCCTTGGCCAGCATCTCGTCCGCGAGTTCGCGTCCGAGCGCCATGGCCTCGTCGTGAGACTGGGGCACGGGACCGGTGGTGGACAGCTGCACGAGCGTCGAGCCGTCGAGCGTTCCGACGACACCGCGCAGGCGCATTTCATTGACAACCTGCCCGTCGGCCAACAGGTCGGCGAGCGCGCCCACGGGCGCGCTGCAGCCGGCCTCCAGGGCGGCGAGCAGAGACCTTTCGGCGGTCACGGCGGCTCGCGTGTACGAGTCGTCGAGTTCACCGAGGGCGGCGATGAGGTCCGTGGCGGACGCGAGGCACTCCACGGCCAGGGCTCCCTGGCCGGGTGCGGGCAGCACGTTGTCCACGGACAGCAGCTCGGTCGCCTCGTCACCGCGACCGAGCCGGTTCAGCCCGGCGGCGGCGAGGACGACGGCGTCGAGTTCCCCGTCGCGCACGAAGCCGATCCGGGTGTCGACGTTCCCGCGGATGGGGACCGTCTCGATGACCTTGCCCAGGCTCCTGGCGTACGCGTTGAGCAGCGCCGTGCGCCGCGGCGAACCGGTACCGATCCGCGCGCCGTCGGGCAGCTGCTCGAAGGCCAGGCCGTCACGGGCGACGAGCGCGTCGCGCACGTCCTCCCGCCGCGGCATCGCCGCGATCACCAGCTCCTCGGGCTGCGCGGTCGGCAGGTCCTTCAGCGAGTGCACCGCGAAATCGACCTCGCCCCGCACGAGGGCGTCGCGCAGCGCCGTGACGAACACGCCGGTGCCGCCGATCTGCGCGAGGTGCTCGCGGGACACGTCACCGTAGGTCGTGATCTCCACGAGCTCGACGGGCCGGCCGGTGACCGCCCGCACCGCCTCGGCTACGTGCCCGGACTGGGACATGGCCAACTTGCTGCGTCGCGTGCCAAGCCGGAGGGGCTGGTCGGGACGTGTGTTCATGATGCCCGTCCTGGGTCGTCGTTCTTCGGATCGGCCGCGTCCGCCCGGCTGACGGAGGCCACCGTCTGAGGGTCGAGGTCGAAGAGTTCGCGCAGCGCCTCGGCGTACCCGGCGCCGCCGGGCTCACTGGCGAGCTGCTTGACGCGCACGGTCGGCGCGTGGAGGAGCTTGTCGACGACGCGGCGCACGGTCTGGGTGACCTCGGCGCGCTGCCGCTCGTCGAGGTCGGGCACCCGGCCGTCGAGCCGGGCCACTTCCATCGCCACCACCTCGGCGGCCATGGCGCGCAGCGCGACGACGGTGGGCGTGATGTGCGCGGCCCGCTGGGCGGCCCCGAACGCGGCCACCTCTTCCGCGACGATCGCGCGCACGGCGTCCACATCGGCGGCCATCGGCGCGTCGGCGGAGGCCTCGGCGAGCGATTCGATGTCCACGAGGCGTACCCCGGGGACGCGGTGCACGGCGGCGTCGATGTCGCGCGGCATGGCCAGGTCGAGGAGCGCGAGCCGTACGGTCGCGCCGTTCACGACGGCCGGCCGGCTCCGGCGGGGCTGCCGCTGGGCGGCTGCCTCGCCCTGGTCGGCCCAGGTGCCGTGCAGTTCGAGGGCGTTGGCGTCGACCCCGGTGAGCGCGGAACGCCCGTCGGATGTCGGCGCGTCCAGGCCCAGCGGGCAGTCGTCGCGCTCGGCGACCGCCGTCAGGGTCCGCGCGGCCCCGGCATCCGCCAGCCGCCGCCCGCCCTCGGCTGCGGCCACCAGCCGCGCCAGGACCTCGGCACTGGCGAGCCCGTCCTGCGCGGGAACCGAAACGCCGCCCGAACGCGTCCTGCCAGGGGGAGCGGAGACCGGAGCCGGGGCGGAACCCCGCCCACCGGACGCCATCGGGGAACCACCCTGATCCGCCGGCGCCTGCGGCGCGGGGATCGGGGCGGAGCCCTTGGACAGCGCGTCCGCGACGTCGTCGCCGGTCAGTACCAGTCCGGTGGCCCCGGTGCAGGACACGACCACGTCAACACGTGTCAGCTCATCCGCCACACGCGTCATCGGCACCGCGCGGGCCGCCACCCCGGTGCCCGAGGCAACCAGAATCTCGGCCAAACGCTCCGCCCGCTCGACGGTCCGGTTCGCCACCATGATCTCGGCGATCCCGACCCGTGCCAGCGTCGCGGCGGCCAGCGAGGACATCGAGCCGGCGCCGATCACCAGCGCCCGCTTGCCCGCGGCCCAACGGTCCACCGGCTCGTGGACGGCCAGCTGCTCCAGCCCGAAGGTCACCAGCGACTGCCCGGCCCGGTCGATCCCGGTCTCCGAGTGCGCCCGCTTGCCGACCCGCAGCGCCTGCTGGAACAGGTCGTTGATCAGCCGCCCGGCGGTGTGCTGCTCCTGCCCCACCGCCAGCGCGTCCTTGATCTGGCCGAGGATCTGCCCCTCGCCGACGACCATCGAGTCCAGCCCGCACGCCACCGAGAACAGGTGGTGCACCGCCCGGTCCTCGTAGTGCACGTAGAGATAGGGGGTGAGCTCTTCCAGGGCCACCCCGCTGTGCTGCGCGAGCAGCGTGGACAGCTCGGCGACACCGGCGTGGAACTTGTCCACGTCCGCGTACAGCTCGATCCGGTTGCAGGTGGCCAGCACGGTCGCCTCGGTCGCCGGTTCGGCGGCGAGGGTGTCGTGCAGCAGCTTCACCTTGGCATCGGCGGACAGGGAGGCCCGCTCCAGCACGCTGACCGGTGCGCTGCGGTGGCTCAGCCCTACGACGAGCAGACTCATGCCGGCATCACCGCCGGCACGTCACCCTCGGGGTTGCCCTTGCGCGAGGTGGCGGCGGCGCGTCCCGCGGGCGGGACCACGGCAGCGGCGGGAGCGGCTCCCGTGCCGGTGTCCTCGTCGTCCGCGAGGGAGCCGGCGGCAGCGGCGGCCGCGGCCCCCTCGCCGGCCTTGCGCTGCTCGTGGAAGGCGAGGATCTGCAGCTCGATCGACAGGTCGACCTTGCGCACGTCCACGCCCTCGGGTACCGACAGCACGGTCGGCGCGAAGTTCAGGATGGAGGTGACCCCGGCGGCGATGAGCCGCTCGCTCACCTGCTGCGCGGCGCCGGCCGGGGTCGCGATGACCCCGATCGAGACGCCGTTGTCCTCGATGATCTTCTCCAGCTCGTCGGTGTGCCGCACGGGCATCCCGGCGACCGGCTTCCCGGCCATGGCCGGGTCGGCGTCGATCAGCGCCGCGACGCGGAACCCGCGCGAGGCGAAGCCGCCGTAGTTGGCCAGGGCGGCGCCCAGGTTGCCGATGCCGACGATGACGACGGGCCAGTCCTGCGTCAGACCGAGCTCGCGGGAGATCTGGTAGACGAGGTACTCGACGTCGTACCCGACACCGCGGGTGCCGTACGAGCCGAGGTAGGAGAAGTCCTTGCGCAGCTTCGCGGAGTTGACTCCGGCGGCGGCCGCGAGCTCCTCGGAGGACACCGTGGGCACCGATCGCTCGGAGAGCGCGGTGAGCGCGCGCAGGTACAGCGGAAGCCGGGCGACAGTGGCCTCGGGAATACCTCGGCTGCGGGTCGCCGGTCGGTGAGTTCGGCCAGTTGCCACGATGCTCCTGCGGGATGAGCGGGGCTGCAGGCGGTCACTTGTCCCAGGACCGCCCCGTCGAATGCAGGCTATGTCTTTGTGAACGCGTGCACAAAGATTGTGTCCGCTTTGTCCGAGCAAAGTGACCGGGGTCACGCGGGTCGGTGCTGCGGCACGGGAACCCGGAACGGGCCGAACCCGTTCAAATCCCGAGGGGGGCAAAACGGCACACACTCCTCATCGATACGCCCCCGAGTCCCCATAAATCGCCCATGATGGTAACCGCCCGGACGGTCAGCCCTCCAATGCCCGACGCAGCTTCTCAGGGTTCACCCTCCAGAAGGTGTGCTGTTCACCATCCACCAGCACCACCGGAATCTGCTCCCAATGGCGGCGGTAGAGCTCCTCGTCCTGCGAGATGTCCTTCTTCTCCCACCGCGCCCCCGTCTGCGCGCAGACCTCCTCGATCACCGACTGGGCGTCATCGCACAGATGACACCCCGGCTTCCCGACGAGCGTGACCAGTCGCTCCTCGGGACGCTTCTTTTCCTTACGACGCAGCAGAGGACTCATGTCCTCATTCTCCCGCGCCCCCACGCCCCCGGGTCCCCTCGGCAGCCCCCGCCGGCATGCCGGTACGGAACGCCCCCCGCCCCGCGCCGCCCCCGCGACCCGGCCGCGCGCCTCACAGAGTTCACGCCTCCGTTTCCCATCGGTTCGGGAACTCCCGAACACAATGGCTATGCTCGCGTCATGGCCGCTCTGGGATGGCTCACCCCCCGTAGGCGCTCCGCAACCGCGCGGAGCGTGCTGGCAGGCGAGGCCTCTGCCGAGGCAGCGCGCAAGACCGCTCAGGCCGAGGCGCCACCTTTCACCGAGGCTCCGGATTCGACGCCGGACGCGCCGGACGCCGCCCGCTCGATCGCGGAAGCGGAAGCCGCCGAAGCACCGCGGGCGCCCGCCGAGCCCGAGTTCCCGGTCCCCGGCGACGACCTCGCCGCCGCCTTCTTCGACCTCGACAACACCGTCATGCAGGGCGCCGCGATCTTCCACTTCGGTCGCGGCCTCTACAAGCGCGAGTTCTTCCAGCGCCGCGAACTCGCCCGCTTCGCCTGGCAGCAGGCCTGGTTCCGGCTCGCGGGCGTCGAGGACCCCGAGCACATGCAGGACGCCCGCGACAGCGCCCTGTCCATCGTCAAGGGCCACCGGGTCTCCGAGCTGATGTCCATCGGCGAGGAGATCTACGACGAGTACATGGCCGAGCGGATCTGGCCGGGCACCCGCGCCCTCGCCCAGGCCCACCTCGACGCCGGCCAGAAGGTCTGGCTCGTCACCGCGGCCCCCGTCGAGACCGCCACGATCATCGCCCGCCGACTCGGCCTGACCGGAGCCCTGGGCACCGTCGCCGAGTCCGTGGACGGCGTCTACACCGGCCGGCTGGTCGGCGAACCGCTGCACGGCCCCGCCAAGGCCGAGGCCGTGCGCGCCCTGGCCGGCGCCGAGGGCCTGGACCTCGACCGCTGCGCCGCGTACAGCGATTCGCACAACGACATCCCGATGCTGTCACTCGTCGGACATCCGTACGCGATCAATCCCGACACAAAACTGCGCAAGCATGCCCGAGCCCACGACTGGCGACTGCGCGACTATCGGACCGGCCGCAAGGCCGTGAAGGTCGGCGTCCCGGCGGCCGCCGGCGTCGGCGCGATCGCGGGCGGCACCGCCGCCGCCATCGCCCTGCACCGCCGCCGCAGGTAGCCGCCCACCCCGGCCCCCTCATCCCGCCTGCGAAAAGCCGCCCGGCCCGTGCCCGGCGGCTTTTCGCCGCCCTCGGGCGGACCGCCCGGCGGCCATTCCCGCAGCCTTACCCCCGCGTCCGGCGAGGCACTCCCCCGGGCCCGACTCGGTCGCGAGCCTCTGTGGAAGCTTCCATTCCGCGCACCCAACCGATCAAGAATCGATCACCATCTGCGACCGAATATGCCCTCGACACGCAACAGAAGTGTCGTAACCGGTGATTTGAGCAACTGGGTGTAGCGCTGCCTGTACGAAGCGTTATTCTCCTCAAACGCATGCCACCGCCCATCTGTCGCCACGACGGGTGAACGGTCCCGCACTGCACGTGATGGAAGCTCTGCCTCTGGGAGTCCCGTGTACCCACCTGTCGGGGTTGACGCCTCGGGCCTGGCTACGCTGCGCGCAACGGTCCTCGACCACCTGCGTGGCTTCGTCCCCACCGCGTACGCCGTCCCCGCCTTCGCCGCGATCCCTGCCGGCCTCGGCCCGGCCGGTCCCTGCTATGCCCTGACCGACGGCGGAGCGACGGTGGGCAGACGCGGCCGCTCGGGCGGAAGCTCAAGCGGCACCGCCGCCGGCGCGCCCGCCGCCCGCCGCCCCACGGCGGACAGCGACCAGGCCCGCATGATGGACCTGGTCGAACGCGCCCAGGCCGGTGAGGCCGAGGCCTTCGGCCGGCTCTACGACCAGTACAGCGACACGGTGTATCGCTACATCTACTACCGCGTCGGCGGCAAGGCGACCGCGGAGGATCTCACCAGCGAGACCTTCCTGCGCGCGCTGCGCCGCATCTCCACCTTCACCTGGCAGGGCCGAGACTTCGGGGCCTGGCTCGTGACGATCGCGCGCAACCTGGTCGCCGACCACTTCAAGTCCAGCCGCTTCAGGCTGGAGATCACCACCGGCGAGATGCTCGACGCCAACGAGGTGGAACGCAGCCCCGAGGACTCCGTCCTCGAATCCCTCTCCAACGCGGCCCTCCTGGAGGCCGTACGGAAACTCAACCCGCAGCAGCAGGAATGCGTGACCCTGCGCTTCCTCCAAGGCCTGTCCGTCGCCGAGACGGCCAGAGTCATGGGGAAGAACGAGGGCGCCATCAAGACGCTCCAGTACCGGGCGGTCCGCACGCTGGCCCGCCTGCTCCCGGACGACGCCCGCTGACCGCGGCCCTACTCACACTCTGTAACCCTGCCGATGACTTTGATGACGCTGTGGTCCGATCATCCTTCGTCCGTAACCCAAGTGCCGCGCCGCTCGTTGTGCGGACTGCAGGCTCCCTGTGGACACGCCCTGCCCGAAGCCGCTCACTCGAAAGTGTGGATGTGCTCAAGGAAGGCAACCTTCCGGACACCTTGGGGAGTCGATCGTCATGACGAGAGGAGGTGCCGCCAGTGATCGCGAACGTGACTCCGCACCGGCGGGCGAACGCCTTCGCCCAGGCCCTGGAGGATCGGACCCCATCCGACCTTTCGGAACCGGACCCGGCGGCCGAGCAGTCCGAGGCACCTGCCGACCACGACCGGTTGTTGGCCCTGGCGAGCGTGCTCGGCGAAATGCCGCGCCCAGCGCTGGACCCCGAGGTCAAAGTGGTGCAACGAGCCCAGCTCGTCGCAGCCATGGAGGCCATGGTGATGGAGGAGAGGGCCGGAGGCGCCGCCGCCGACCCTCTGGTGCCCGAACAGCGGACCGGCCGCGGCGCCCACCGGGCGACCTCGCTCCGGAAATTGCGGCCCCGCTCCCGCTGGTCCAAGGGCATCGCAGCAGGTGGCCTCACCGTGGGTGTGGCCGCAGGGGCTTTCAGCGGCGTGGCCGCTGCCAGCACGGACGCCCTACCGGGTGACTCCCTCTACCCCGTGAAACGGGGCATGGAGGATCTGAAGCTGGGGATGGCCGACGAGGATTCGGACCGGGGCGAGCTGTACCTGGACCAGGCCTCGAACCGGCTGTCGGAGGCCCGCAGGCTGATGGAGCGGGGCCGGACGGGCATACTGGACCACGAGTCCCTGGGCGAGATCCGCCGAGCGCTGGCGGGAATGAAACACGATGCGGCGGAGGGCCACCGGCTTCTCCAGGCGGCGTACGAACGGGACGGTTCACTCGGACCGATCCAGACGCTCTCGTCGTTCTCCCGCTCCCACCGCGACGCGTGGGGCCGGCTCCGGGAGAAGCTCCCGGCGCAGCTCACCGACGTGGGCGGAGAAGTGGAGTCGGTCTTCCAGGCCATAGACGAGGACGTGGCGCCGCTCCAGGGACTGCTGCCGAAGCCACCGGCGCAGACCCGCGGCTCCACCCCGGGCACCTCGGCCAAGCCGAGCACGCCCGCGGGCAAACAGAAGTCCGCACCCCCGTCGGGTGCCCCGGCGGCGTCCCCCCCGAGCACGCCGGCACCGGGTACCAGCAAGCCCCCGCCCCCCGGCGGCGGACTCCTCGGCGGTACGGGCGATCTGCTCCACCCGCCGTCGCAGGACCAGTCCACCCCGCCCCCGTCCACCACTCCGGAGCTCCCGCAGCCGGACATCACCCTCCCGCCGCTCCTCCCCGGCCTGCTGCCGGGGCTGGGCATCCAGGCGGAGGACACCGAGTGAAAAGCCGGAGGGGGACTGCTCGACAGTCCCCCTCCGGCTCACACGGTCCCGCTCAGAAGAACACCGACCTCCGCTGCACGAGCAGCCGGTACAGCGTGTGCTGGATCTGCTCCCGCACCTGGTCCGTCAGGTTGAACATCAACATGGGATCCTCGGCGGCCTCCGCCGCATACCCGTCCGTCGGGATCGGCTCCCCGAACTGGATCGTCCACTTCGTCGGCAACGGCAGCGCGCCGAGCGGCCCCAACAACGGGAACGTCGGCGTGATCGGGAAGTAGGGGACCCCCAGCAGCCGCGCCAACGTCTTCGCGTTGCCGACCATCGGGTAGATCTCCTCCGCCCCCACGATCGAGCAGGGCACGATCGGCGTTCCCGCGCGCAGCGCCGTCGACACGAACCCGCCCCGACCGAACCGCTGGAGCTTGTACCGGTCCCCGAAGGGCTTGCCCAGTCCCTTGAAGCCCTCCGGCATCACCCCGACCAGTTCCCCGGCCTCCAACAGCCGTTGCGCGTCCTCCGCGCAGGCCAGCGTGTGACCGGCCTTCCGGGCGAGTTCGTTCACCACCGGCAGCATGAACACCAGATCCGCCGCAAGCAGGCGCAGGTGCCGCTCCGCCGGGTGGTGGTCGTGCACCGCGACCTGGAGCATCAGACCGTCCAGCGGCAACGTCCCGGAGTGGTTCGCCACGATCAGCGCGCCGCCCTCCTTCGGGATGTTCTCGACGCCCTTGACCTCGACCCTGAAGTACTTGTCGAACAGCGGCCGCATCAAGGACATCAGGACCTGGTCCGTCAGCTCCTTGTCGTAGCCGAAGTCGTCGACCTCGTAGTCCCCGGTGATCCGCCGCCGCAGGAACGCCAGCCCGCCGGCGATCCTCCGGTCCCATCCGGCGCCGCCCGTCGCCGGCTCGGCCGGGACCGGCTCCACCACGGGATCGGGCTCGACCGGTGGCGCGACCCGCACCCGCCGCGGCGGCCGCCGACGCGGCCGGTCCTCGTCGAACGGGATGACTTTCGCGTCCGCCACTATCTCTTCGCTCCCTCGGCCACCGGCTCCACACTCGACAGGTCCGCCTTCAGCATGCCCGCCACCCGGTCCACCGTGCGACCGACCCGCTCCGGCGGCAACAGCCCGCTCCCCCGGCTCCGCGCGAAGTCCGCGAACGTCTCCGCCGTCGTGTAGAGGGGCGCGAACCCGAGGGTGTCCCGCATCTGCGTGGTCTCCACGACCCGCCCGTGCGTCAGGAGCCTTATCTGTTCGGGCGAGAAGTCCGTCACGCCGACCGACCGCAGCACCGACCCCACCCACGTCACCGCGGGCAGCAGCAGCGGCACCGTGGGCCGCCCCAGCCGCCGCGCGCACTGCGACAGCAGCAACACCCCGTCGCCCGCGATGTTGAAGGTCCCGCTGTTGAGCGTCCCGCGCCGGGGCTCCCCCGCCGCCAACCGCAACACGTCCACCACGTCGTCCTCGTGGACGAACTGCAACCTCGGGTCGTAACCCAACACGGTCGGCATCACCGGGATCGAGAAGTACTCGGCGAGCGCGGAATCCGCGTACGGACCCAGGATGTTCGCGAACCGCAGCACGCACACGGCCACGTCCGGTCGTCTTCGCGCGAAGCCCCGCACGTACCCCTCGACCTCGGCGGCGTCCTTCGCGAAGCCGGCCGGAGGCAGCGACTTCGGCTGCGTGGTCTCGGTGAAGACCGCCGGATCCCGCGAGGTGCCCCCGTACACGCTGGTACTGGACTTCACCACGAGCCGTCGCACCGTCGGTGACTTCTGGCAGGCCCCGAGGAGCTGCATCGTCCCGATGACGTTCGTTTCCTTGACGGCGCTGCGCGCACCGCCCGACCCCGCACTGCCCCCGGTGACGGCCAGGTGGACCACCGTGTCGACGGAATGCTCCGCGAGCACCCGGACGATGGCCGACTGTCTGATGTCCGTCCGCACGAACTCGGCCGAACCGAGCCGGTGCGGCGGACTCACGGCATCCACCGCGATCACCCGCTCGACGTCCGGTTCGTGCTGGATCCGCCGCACGAAGCGGCCTCCCAGCTGCCGGGCAGCCCCGGTGACGAGCACGACCTTCCCCACGAGCTCAGCGCCTCCCTCGAAGAAGTACCCCGGCTGCACCGCAGCCCCTCCACCAGGATGGTGGAGGGGCTGCGGAGAACACGTACAGCTGCCGTTTACTTCTTGTTACGGCGCTGGACGCGGGTGCGCTTGAGCAGCTTGCGGTGCTTCTTCTTAGCCATCCGCTTACGCCGCTTCTTGATAACAGAGCCCACGACTACCCTCGCTCACTTCTCGGAACATCCCCGCGTTGACGGAGAACGGTGCGGGGCGTCTGGGCCCACACGACCTACGTCGGCCTAGCCTACCCGCCCAAACTCTGAGCTTGTAATCCGAGGGCGATCGCCGGTCATTCTCAGGCCGACTCCACCCCCACATAGGACTCTCGGAGGTACTCGTGAACCGCGTTCTCGGGGACCCGGAAGGACCGGCCCACCCGGATAGCGGGCAGATGACCGTTGTGCACCAGGCGGTACACGGTCATCTTTGACACTCGCATCACCGAGGCGACCTCCGCCACGGTCAGGAACTGAACCTCACTGAGAGGCCTCTCGCCAGCAGCCATGACACACCTTGACCTTCCGCGCATGACGGGCACCGGCTTCCCCTCCGGTTACGCCCCGTCGTCGCACGCTCACTCCCCAGAGTAGGGGCGTGTGATACGAGTGGGGAAGAGGAGCTACAGCCACTCCTGGCGCATAGGCAGCCCCGCACGCCCGAGCACGTAGCGCGTGAGCGGGCGGTAGTAGTCCGAGCGCACGCCGTCATCAAGTGGAACGGTCACCGAGACCCGCCCCTCGGCCTCGCCGACGAACAGCGCGGGATCGTCCGTGTCGGCCAGCCCGATCGTGTCCACACCCAGCTGACCTGCACCGCAGACCCATCCGTGGTCCCCGACCACCAGTTCCGGCAGTGGCTCTCCGGCCTCCGCGAGTGCCCCCAGCGCGACCCGAACCGGCAGCGGTGAATGGGTGTGCGCGCCGGTCGCACTCCCCGCCGGACGCGCGCCGGGTTCCCGCACCAATGCGACTCCCCGTACGTAATCGATGCTGTGAGGGCGTACGCCGAACCGGGTCGCCATGTCGATGCGCACCCCCCGCGCCGGGGTGAGGACAACACATCCCACCGCCGACAGGGCCTCGGCCAAACTGGCGTAGAACCCCAGGAGGCGGTGGGGATGCCCGGTCGCGAACAGCACGGGCGACCGCGCCGCCGCCGCCTCGCCCAACCGCCCCGCGAAGGCCTCCAGCGCGGCCACCGTCCGCTCCGGGTCGATCACGTCCGGCCCGCTGACGTGCGCGGGATCCGCCGAGACACCGCACTTGTCCGCCATCAGCCTCAGCAGATCACTCTCGCCCCAACCCCGTTCGGGGTCCAGCCCCAGCAGCAGCCGCGGATCCCGCGCCGCGAACAGCCGGTAACTGCGCAGGCTTTCCTCCCGCGACGTGGCGACGGGCCCGGCCAACCGGGCGGCCAGCAGATGCGCACGCAACGCTCCGGTGCTCAACACCCTGCCGATGCTGCCGCACCGAACCTGGCGGTGACTCAATTCCGGCGAACAGCCCCACAGTTGGCGTAACGATGCATCTGCCGGCCCGCCCGCTACGTCAGCATGCCCCGCAGCGGGAAGACCGCCTTGCGCATCGCCAGCACGGCCTGATCGATCCGGTCGGCCGGATCGTAGCCCTCTTCCCAGTCCCGCCAGGAGACCGTCCGCCCGTCCGTCATCCGCCGCGGCGCGGGCTCCCGGGTCCGCGCGTACACCTCGTCGCGCCACGCGTCCGGCACCGCCGCCGCGGGATCCACCGGGCGGTGCGCCGCGATCCCCACCAGGTGCGTCCAGGACCTCGGCACGACGTCCACCACCGCGTACCCGCCGCCGCCCAACGCCAGCCACCGGCCGTCCGCGTGCTCGTGCGCCAACGCGTGACAGGCCTCCTGGACGGCGCGCTGCGCGTCCAACGACACCGCGAGGTGTGCCAACGGGTCCTCGAAGTGCGTGTCCGCCCCGTGCTGGCTCACCAGCACCTGCGGCCGGAAGTCCGCCAGCAGCTCCGGCACGCTCGCGTGGAAGGCCCGCAACCAGCCCTCGTCCCCGGTCCCGGCCGGCAACGCCACGTTGACCGCCGACCCCTCGGCGTCCGGCCCACCCGTCTCCTCCGGCCATCCGGTCTGCGGGAACAGGGTCCGCGGATGCTCGTGGAGCGAGATCGTCAGCACGCGCGGGTCGTCCCAGAACGCCGTCTGCACCCCGTCACCGTGATGCACGTCCACGTCCACGTACGCGACCCGCTCGGCCCCGAGCTCCAGCAACCGCGCCACGGCGAGCGCCGCGTCGTTGTACACGCAGAAACCGGCCGCACCGCCGGGCATGGCGTGGTGCAGCCCGCCCGCGAAGTTCACCGCGTGCCCGGCCTCCCCGCGCCAGATCGCCTCCGCCGCCGCCACGGACTGCCCGGCGATCAGCGCGGACGCCTCGTGCATCCCGTGGAACGCCGGGTCGTCGACGGTCCCGAGCCCGTACGAGCCGTCGGCCACGCCCGGGTCGGCTGACACCTCGCGCACCGCGGCGACGTAGTCCTCGCGGTGCACGAGCCGCAACGTCGAATCGCCGGCCGCGCGCGCCGCCCGTACCTCCATCTCCCGGTCCAGCCCGAAGGCACGCACCAGGCCCATGGTCAGCGCCAGGCGCACCGGGTCCATCGGATGGCTCGGTCCGAAGTCATACCTCGTTACCGCCTCGTCCCACATCAACAACCCGCGGCCGCTCATGCCCGACACCGTATCGGGCACCGTCCGAGCCGAACGAGCGGGCATGGAACAACGTCACCAACACCAACACCATCGGCACCAACATCGCGCCCCGGTAGCTCCAGGCGTCCCCGATGCCGCCCACGAGCGGCGCCCCGACGAGGAACCCCACGTAGTTGAAGATGTTCAGCCGGGCGATGGCCGTGTCCGCCGACGCCCCGGGGAACAGCCGGCCCGCCGCCGCGAAGGTCTGCGGGACGATCACGCACAGCCCGATGCCCAGCAACATGAACCCGAGCATCCCCGTCCACGCTCCCGGGGCGACGGCCACCACCCCGAACCCGAGCGCCGCGACCAGCGTCCCGCCGCGCACCACGGCCACGGCTCCGAAGCGCCGTACGCCCAGGTCACCGACGGACCGGCCGATCAGGGTGGTCACCATGTACACGTTGTAGGGGACCGTGGCGAGCTGCTCGGAACTGCCCAGCACGTCCTGGAGGTACTTGGCGCTCCAGTTCGACACCGTCGAGTCCCCGATGTACGCGCACGCCATCACCAGGCACAGGGGCAGCAGCAGCTTGAACCCGCCGACCCCGAGTCCCTTCTCGACCGCCGCCCCGCCCTTCTCGGTCACGGCCCGGGCCCGGTCGGCCTCCGGCCGGTCCACGTAGTACCGGCTCCCGAGCACCGCGAGCGGCAACAGCACCGCCACGGCCGGCAGGTAGCTGCTGAACAGTCCCAGGTGCCAGTGCGCCCCCGCCCAGGCGGCCGAGGCGCCGACGATCCCGCCCAGGCTGTACGAGGCGTGGAAGCCCAGCATGATGCTGCGCCCGTAGGCCCGCTGGAGGCTGACTCCGAGCATGTTCATGGAGGCGTCGAGCGCCCCGACGGAGAACCCGAACGCCCCCAGGGCCACGGCCACGTGCCACATCTGGTCGCCGGCCCCGACGCCGAGCAGCGCCAACAGCACCAGTGGCTGGGCCCATCGCAGCACCACGCTCGGCGCGACGCGCTTCACCAGGTGCTCGGTGGCAACGCTGGCGACGCCGGCGAGGATCGGCACGGCGGCGAGGAAGGCGGGCAACAGCGCGTCGGATATCCCGTACTGGTCCTGGATCGCGGGGATGCGCGTCACGAGGAGGGCGAAGGTCACACCCTGCACGAAGAAGCTGAACCCCAGGGACCCGCGCCCGCGGCGCAGCCGCACGTCTTCTGTCATGGCGGCACAGCGTAGGGGCGCGGACTACCCGTGGGTAGAGAGATCACATACCGATTCGGAACAGTGATCGAACGAGGACCGGGCGGGTCGGCTCCCGTCGCCGGGGATGGTCAGTAGGCGTCCAGTCCGAGGAGCCGGGTCAGCTCCTTCATGTCACCGAAGCAGTTGGTCGCACCGGTGAGCCGATCGGCCGGCATCATCCCGGTGAACCCGAATACGTCCATGCCGGCGGCCACCGCGGCCTGCACCCCGAGCGGGCTGTCCTCGACGACCACGCAGCGCGCGGGTGCGAAGCCCATCTGGTCGGCCGCGTGCAGGAAGAGATCGGGGTCGGGCTTTCCCCGGCCCACGTCCTGCGAACTGAAGATCCACTCCTCTTCGAACCATCCGTCGATCCCGGCCGCCTGGTGGCCGGCCCGGATCTTCTCGTGGCTCCCGGAGGAAGCCAGGCAGTACGCGACTCCGTGCGCGGTCAGCGCGCCGAGCACGTCCTCGATTCCCTCGACGGGACGCAGCTCGCGTTCGAAGGCGGCGGTGGTCCGCGCGTGGAGCGTCTCCTCGAAGTCCTCGGGCAGCCGCTGATCGGTCCGCTCCTGCACGAGATCGTGCACCCGGTGCACGGCGGCCCCCATGTAGTCGCGCAGCGACTCGTCATAGGAGGTGGGGTGCCCCAGTTCGGTCAGGTACCCGGCGAGGATGCGGTTGGAGATCGGCTCACTGTCCACCAGCACGCCGTCGTTGTCGAAGATCACGAGGTCATAGCCCATACGTTCACACTACGAGCCGCCGGCACGGTTCTCTTCCGAGCCCATGCCGGGCATCCGGGTGTCGACTGCGGCCGGCGCCGCGGGCTTCGGGAACGGCGCCGCGGGCTTCGGGAACGGCGCCGCGGGCTTCGGGAACGGCGCTGCGGCCTCGGGAACGAAAATGGGTCTGGAACGCAGAAAAGCCCCGCACCCTGAAGGGTGCGGGGCTTTCCCACAATGATTGTTCGGCGGCGTCCTACTCTCCCACAGGGTCCCCCCTGCAGTACCATCGGCGCTGAAAGGCTTAGCTTCCGGGTTCGGAATGTAAACCGGGCGTTTCCCTAACGCTATGACCACCGAAACACTAT
>NZ_JAPNLK010000012.1 GCF_026627505.1 Streptomyces sp. H27-H5
CTCCTTCGTCATCCGCAGCAGCGCCGCCGGCGCGGCCCGCGTCAGGTCCGTCATCCACGCCTGCACCGGCTGCCGCCGCGCGTCCGTCCACTCCCCGAACAGCAGCATCTCCCGCCCGGCGAACCACCCCCCGCCCCCGCTGCCCGGGCCAATCCAGCCCCGCCGGCGTTTGAGGCGCGGGGCCGGTCCGACCCCACCCAGCCCCGCCGGCGTTTGAGGCGCGGGGTCCGGGGCGGAGCCCCGAAAGCCCGGCGGAGCCGGGGCCGCCCGCGCAACGGCGCCGCACCCGAACCACCCCCCGCCCCGCGGAACCGGCACCGGCACCGCCACCGCACGCAACCCCCACCAACCGGCGGAGCCCTACGCCTCCCCCCGCCCACTCGCCCGCCGAGCGTCCAGCACCGCGCGCGTCTTGCGCAGCCGCAGCGCCATCTGGATCTCCAGGGCCTGCGCCGGCTTCTGCCAGCCCTCCCCCAGGAGTTCCGCGATGCGTTCCAGGCGGCGCGACACCGTGTTCGGGTGGACGTGGAGTTCCTCCGCCGCGTGTGTCGGGCTGCCGCCCGAGGCGAAGTACGCGTCCAGCGTGCGGGTCAGGTCCGTGAGGCGGTCGGTGTCGTACTCCAGGACCGGCCCGATCGTCGAGGCGATGAACGCCTCCACGTCGTGGTCGGCGGACAACAGCAGTCCGAGGAAGCCCAGTTCGCGCAGCGAGGCCGTGCCCCCGGCGCCGTCGAGCGCGGTCAGCGCGTCCAGGCAGCGCACCGCCTCCGCGTACACCCGGGCCACCTCCCCCGGCCCGGCCGCGGGCCCGGCGGCGCCGGTGGACACGGCGTGGCCGAGCAGCGGGGACAGTTCACCGGAGGCCCGGTGCGCGGCGGCCGAGGCGTCCGTGCCCGGGAGGACCAGCACGATGCAGCCCCGGCGGACCCCCTTGAGCCCGCCCATCCGGTACGCGTACGAGGATGCCCAGGCGACGGCCTTGCCCAGTTCCCCGCCTTCCGGGCGGGCCACCACCACCACGTGCGGCCGGTCGAGGTCGAGGCCGAGGCGGCGGGTGCGGTCCGACAGGTGCGGGCCGACGGCGTGGGGCCGTTCCAGCAGGTCGGCGAGGAGTTCCTCGTGCACGGGGCCCTCGGCGGCGGCCGTACCGCGCTGGATGAGCATCAGCGAGGCCACCGACTGGGCGGCGAGCTGCAACAGCCGTACGTCCTCCTCCACCAGCGGCGCGGACGCGCTGAGCAGCAGCACCCCGAGGTCCTCGGCGCCCGCCAGCACGGGCGCCAACCACACGTCGCCGGGCAGGCCCGCGGGGCGCCGGTCGGTCAGCGCCTGGAGCGCCGCCCTGGTGACCGCCGCCTCGTCCAGGTCGGGGAGTTCGCCGGTGACGGTCAGCGGCCGCCCGCCCGGGTCGCGCACCTGGAGCACCCCGTCCAGCGCGTCGGCGGTGGCCCGGGCCAGGGTGGGCAGTCCGGCGCCGTCCAGGACCAGGCCGGCCAGCCGGGCGTGGCACTCCCAGAGGTATCGGACGCGGGTGAGCGCGGTGTTGGTGCGGGAGCCGAAGACCTCCAGTTCGTGCACCTCGTCGCGGGTCTGTTCCAGCAGCCGGGCCTTCTCGATGGCGACGGCCGCGAGGTCGGCGAGGGAGAGCAGCATGCCGATCTCGTCTGGTCCGAACCGTCGTACGGCGCGGTCGGCTCCGTAGAGCGCGCCGAGGGTGGAGTCCCCGCGCCGGAGCGGGACCGCGATGATCGCGTGCAGTCCTTCGGCCCGGACCACGGCGTCGATGCCGGGGGCGTGCGCGATGGCGTCGTCGTTCAGGTAGTCGGCGCTCCAGACGGGGGAGCGACGGTCCTGGGCGATGCTGCCCAGGCCGCGGCCGGTACCGAGTTCGAGGCCGACGTTCAGGGCGGTGGTCTCGCCCTCGGAGGTCCGTACGTAGGCGGAGCCGTCGGGGCGGCTCAGGGACAGCCAGGCCATGTCGAAGCCGAGGAGCCGGCGGACGCGGCGGGTGATCAGCCGCAGCAGGCCGTCGATGTCGTAGGGCGAGGTCAGGTCGTGCGCGGTGTCGACGAGGGCGGTGAGCGCGGCCTCCCGCTGCTCGCGGCGCCTGGTGTTCCTGCGCACCGAGCGGGACAGGTCCACCGCGCGGGTGAGGCGGGCGAGTTCCTCGCTGTCGGCGCCGGCCTCGCGGGCTTCGAGCAGCAGGGCGTCGTAGGCGCTCTGTGGGGCCTCCGCGACGAGCAGTTCCAGTACGGCCAGCGAGCCGCCCCCGTCTCCAGGCATCCTGTCCCTCCCCCGTCCGACCAGCGCTTCTCTGTCCGGAACTCGAACCTAGGTTCCGGGTGACGGGGGGTCAAGCGGCGGCCGGTTCAGGCGAGGCTGAGCCGCGGGGTGGGGCGGGCCGCGCGCAGCGCCTCGACGCGTTGCTCGGCGCGGCGCAGGTCGGCGAGGTAGGCGCCGCCGGAGCGTTCGTGTCCGCCGCGCAGTCCGGCGAGTTCCAGGCGCAGTTCCCGGTCCCGCCCGAGGAACAGTTCGGCCTCGACCCACTGGCCGAGGACGGCGCGCCGGTCGGCGTCCAGGGCGGCGACGCGGCCGGCCAGCCAGGGGCCCGCGTCGATGCCGGCGAGGGCGGGGCCGGTCCACAGGTCGAGGGCGCGCCGCAGCCTGCGGGCCGCCTGTTCGAAGTCGCCCCGGCTCATGGCGCGATAGCCGGCGCCCGCCTCCCGCTCGAACTCCTGGGCGTCCGATCGGCCGCCGCCGGTGTCGAGAACATACCCGCCGGACCGGGCCGACAGCACCGTGCGGGCGTCGCGCACCGACCCGACGGCCTGAGCCTGGGTGAACCTCTCGCGCAGCAGGCGCACGGCGGTGATCAGGACCGATCGGGCGTTCGCGGTCGGGGTGCGGTGGGCCAACTCGTCGGCGAGCACCCGGACCGGGACGACCCGGTCGGGGCAGGCGGCGAGGGCGGCCAGCAGATGACGGGACTCCGGTGTGGGCGCCGCGACGGGCACCCCGTTCTCGCTGACGCGCAGCTTTCCGAGCAGCTCGATGTCCACGTCTTCCCCCCGGGTCCGAGGAAAAATAATACCCGGAAGGATCTTTTTGGGAAGAGGGCGGTCGGGGAGGGCCTGTGAAGGGGTGTCGGATGATGCCGGGGCGCCGAGGACAGGGGGTGACCTCAGGCCGTCACCGGCTCTCCCCGCTCCTCGCTCCCGACCACCGCGGGCGGGGCGCCGGTGGGGCAGCCGGCCAGACACTCGTGCCGGCCGTGCGGACCGTACAGCGCGCGGGCGCCCCGCCCCGGGGCGGTGTCCAGCCGGATCGCCAGGGCCGGGACCACCATGCTCGGGAGGACGTGGCTGTACAGCTCCGAGACCTGGGGGTCCAGGTCCAGGCCGAGCGTCGAGGCCATCCGGTTCAGTCCGGCGTACGCGCCCACGACCAGCCGCGAGGGAACCAGCGGGTCCACGTCCGGCAGGAGTTCGCCCCGCCGTTTCGCCTCCGCCAGCACGTCCGTGTGCTGCTCGATCCACGCCGTGTACGGCGCCGCCTGGTCGAGTGCGCGACCGGCCCAGTCCAGGGTGAGCCGTGCGCTGGCCCGCATCAGCACGTCGTGCCGGAGCTGATGGGAGAAGATCATCCCGATGTCGATGAACTCCTGCACCTTGTGGCTCTGGGGAAGGGCCTGCGGCTGGCCCTGGTTCTGCGCGTCGACGACGGCCTGCGCCAGGTCGTCCTTCGAGTCGAAGTGGAAGTAGAGGGCGCCCTTGGTGACCTTGGCGATGTTGACGATGTCGGAGAGCTTGGCCGCCTCGTAGCCGTGCTCCTCGAACACCGTCGCCGCGGCCTGCAGGATGGCCAGGCGGGTACGTACCGCCCGCTCCTGCTTGACCTGGGGTCGTTCCGTCCTCATGGCTGCCGCCTCTCCTGCCCCACCGCCATTACATAACCGCGGGTACGTTCCTGTGGGTAGATTCCACACCATGGCCGGACGGCAGTCCACTGGCGTATGTCACCTCCGCCGGGCCCCGGCGCTCCCGACCACATGCGAAAGGGGCCCGCCGGTCCCCACGGGACCGGCGAACCCCTCTACCGGGTACGGGCCGGACTACTTCAGCCGGGTACCGGTGGAACGCAGGTTGGTGCACGCCTCGGCGACACGCGCGGCCATGCCCGCCTCGGCGGCCTTGCCCCAGGTGCGGGGGTCGTACTTGGACTTCGTGCCGACCTCGCCGTCGACCTTCAGCACCGCGTCGTAGTTGCGGAACATGTGGTCCACGACGGGGCGGGTGAAGGCGTACTGGGTGTCGGTGTCGAGGTTCATCTTCACGACGCCGTTCTCCAGCGCGGTGGCGATCTCCTCGGCGGTGGAGCCCGAACCACCGTGGAAGACGAAGTCGAACGGCGAGGACTTGCCGTACTTCTCGCCGACGCCGGCCTGGAGGTCCTTGAGGAGCTCGGGGCGCAGGACCACGTTGCCCGGCTTGTACACGCCGTGCACGTTGCCGAAGGACGCGGCGAGCAGGTAGCGGCCCTTCTCGCCCAGGCCCAGGGCCTCGGCGGTGCGGATCGCGTCGTCGACGGTGGTGTACAGCTCGTCGTTGATCTCGTGGCTGACGCCGTCCTCCTCGCCGCCGGTCGGGGTGATCTCGACCTCAAGGATGATCTTCGCGGCGACGGCCTTGGCGAGCAGCTCCTGGCCGATGGCCAGGTTGTCGGCCAGGGTCTCGGCGGAGCCGTCCCACATGTGCGACTGGAAGAGCGGGTTCAGGCCGCGGGCCACGCGCTCGGCGGAGATGTCGAGCAGCGGGCGGACGTAGCCGTCCAGCTTGTCCTTGGGGCAGTGGTCGGTGTGCAGCGCGACCGTGATGTCGTACTTGGCGGCGACGATGTGCGCGAACTCGGCCAGGGCGACCGCGCCGGTGACCATGTCCTTGCTGTGCTGGCCACCCAGGAACTCCGCACCACCGGTGGAGATCTGGATGATGCCGTCGCTCTCGGCCTCCGCGAAGCCGCGCAGGGCAGCGTGCAGGGTCTGGGACGAGGTCACGTTGATGGCCGGGTAGGCGAATTTTCCTGCCTTCGCCCGGTCGAGCATCTCGTTGTAGACCTCGGGGGTTGCGATGGGCATCTGTCCGCTCCTTGGATGTGCGGGGAGTGTGCTTATTGCGGGCCCTGACCTGGGGGCGACGTCATCGTCGACCCCATCCTTCCAGACTCCGCGCGTCACTCCACCCCGCCGTCCACGCCACATGCGAAAACCGGGCGGGACGTTTCACGTGAAACATTCCGCCCGGCAACGAACGAGCAGGTCAGAGCCCGACCAGGGGTCTGCGGGGACCTTCGTCCCCACTTGGTCGGGCCGGCCGGAAGCCGGTCGCGCCCGACCATCGAGGCCCGCCTGCCGAGACGGCGACAGGGCCTAGGAGAGGCCGAGGTCCTCGAGGCGGTAGCCGGTGAGGTAGGGCAGGCCGGCCTCGGCGATGGCGTCGGCCGCGCCCCGGTCCACGATGGTGGCGACGGCGACGACCTCGCCGCCGGCCTCGCGGACCGCCTCCACGGCGGTCAGCGGGGAACCGCCGGTGGTCGAGGTGTCCTCGACGACCAGGCAGCGCTTGCCCTTGACGTCGGTGCCCTCGATGCGGCGCTGCATGCCGTGCGCCTTCTGCGCCTTGCGCACGACGAAGGCGTCCAGGCACCCGCCGCGCGCGGCGGAGGCGTGCAGCATCGAGGTCGCGACCGGGTCGGCGCCCAGCGTGAGGCCGCCGACGCAGTCGAAGACGAGGTCGGCGGTCAGGTCGAGCATGACCTGACCGACCAGCGGGGCGGCCTCGCCGTCGAGGGTGATCCGGCGGAGGTCGATGTAGTAGTCGGCTTCCCGCCCGGAGGAGAGGGTCACCTTGCCGTGCACGACGGCCTTGTCCTTGATCTGCTGCAGAAGCGCATCCCGTACGTCACTCATGGCGTCGAGCTTAATTGCGCGCTACCCGAGCCGCCGCCACGTCCACGTCGTGGAGATCTCCAGCGGGTCCACGGGGGTGACCAGCCGCGGAAGGGTGTTCAGACCGTTCGGGGGGCCGGACTGCGGCTCGACGCAGACGGCCTCGGCCTGCTCGTCGTAGACGACCACCCATTCGTCCCGGCTGGTGATCCGCAGCTCCAGCGCGTCGGGCCAGGTGAGGGTGACGTCCACGCCGTCCGGCATCCCGAAGCAGTCGTCCCAGGGGCCGGGCTTCGGGTCGACGCGCCGTCCGGTGGGCAGGTGGTCGGCGCCGCGCTCCTCCTGCCAGGCCGCGTCGAAGCCGATCCGGACCTCCGGCCCGTCGGCGGCCAGGGTGCGGTTGAACCACGGGTGCCAGCCCGCCTGGGCCGGGAAGGAGTCCTGGTACGTCTCGATGCCCAGGGTGAGCGTCAGCGCGTCCTCGCCCAGTTCGAAGATCTGGGTGACCTTGCCGCTGTGCGGCCACGGGTCGCCGAGGTCGTACGTGAAGGCGGCGCGGGTCGCGTCGGCGCCTCCCGGCCGCCACGCCGCGTCCCGGCCGAAGCCGTGGATGGCGTGCGGCGGTTGGTTCTGCGGCATCTGGTGGACGGCGCCGCCGTCGCGGAACCGCCCGTCCTCGATGCGCCCGCACCACGGGACCATCGGGAAGGACCCGTACCGGGGGCCCTGTCGCAGCAGCTCGGTCCCGTCGACGCGCAGACTGCTGATCCGGCAGCCGTTCTCCTGGTCGATCGTCAGCTCGGCGCCGCCGGCGCTCAGTCGCGTACTCATACGGCCGACCCTACGGGTGCCGGACGCCCCACGTGTCCCGGGGCATGCCCCACGTCACGCGGGCACACCGGAGGCGGGTCAGCGGCGGCGGCGCAGCACCCGGCCGACCACCACGGCGGAGGCCACGGCGAGGGCGGCGGCGGGGGCCAGCCAGCGCAGGTTCGCTCCGGCCGCGCCGGCGGCGGGCGCCGGGACGGGGGCGTAGCGGCCGCGCGGCGGCGCGTGGTCGACCTCCTCGGCGCTCCGGCCGATCATCGTGCGGCGGGCGTGGGCGGCCTCGGCCGGGGGCCGTGCGGGTCCACCGACCTCGCCGAACTCGCCTTCCAGGAAGGGGTCGAGGGACGGGGGCGGCACATCGGTGTCGAAGACGGACGCGGTGACCCCGCCGTCCTCGGCGCCGTCGGCGTCATCGGTGGCCTCGACGCCCTCGGTGTCCGCCTCGAATCCCGCCTCGTCGGCCACGGGATCCGCCCGATCCGCCGGGTCCGCGTCGGCGGCCGGAACGGCCCCGGGAGCGGCGTCGGCCACCGGTTCCACGGCGCCGGCCGCGCCGGCCGTGGCGGCGAGCTGTGCGGCGGCGCGGTCCAACAGCCGCTGTACGGCGGTGGCGGTGGCTTCGGGGGCGAACCCGGCGGCCCGGCCGTCGAAGGTCGCCCCGCCGGTGAACTCCAGTCGGGTCCCGTCCCCCTGGGGGGTGAGCCGCAGCAGGAGGGCGAGCTTGACGGTGCCGCTGCCCCTGGCCTCGGTGCCCTCGCCCTCGACGGCGAACCGGTCGGGATCCCGTTCGATGACGGTCAGGGACCCCCGGTAGGTCACGGTGTGTCCGCCGATCCGCGCCTTCAGCCGGCCCGACAGCGGCCCGGACTCGGCGTCGGCGTCCTGTTGGAAGCCGGGTACGCAACGGGCCGTGCGGGCGGGATCACGCAGCACGGCCCGGAGGTCGTCTGCGGCTACCGGAACGAACACCTGATGCTCCATGCGGTCGAGCCTACCGACGAGACCCGCCCACGCGCCCGGTCCGGCGCCAAGTGCACGCGCCGTGGCCCGTTCCCGATCTTGCCGGTGCCCCCGGGCACGCGATCGTGTGCCCGGGCCGGGTGCCGCGGGCCGGGCGCCACTTCGACGACGGGGCCTAGGAATACCTCGGGTGCGGGAGGGTGGAGGGCGGCAGCCCGTCCAGGCGGGTGCGCTCGGCGTCCCGGGTCGCGTCCTGGAGCGCGCGGGTGGACAGCGAGCGCAGCCCCGGCGTGTCGCGGTCGACCCGCAGCTCGGGGACGGCGGCGCGGGCGGCAAGCACGAAGCCCCAGTCCTGCGGGGGACCGGCGCCGCCGCCGAGGGTGCGGTCGGGTCCGGCGGCGAAGCCGGTGAGGCGGCCGCCCGCGCTGTACGGGGCGGTCCGCAGGCCGGCGGCGCGCAGGGTGGTCTCGACGGTCCAGTAGGTGCGCGGCCGACCGGCCAGCGGCCCCGCGTGCACGGCGATCCGGCCGCCGGGGCGCAGGGCCCGCGCCGCCAGCCCGTAGAACTCCTGCGAGTACAGCTTCGTGCTGGGGGTGATGCCGGGGTCGGGGAGGTCGGAGACGATCACGTCGAAGCGGTCCTGGGTGCCGGGGCCGCGCAGCCAGCGGAACGCGTCCTGCGTGACGACGCCGAGCCGGGGGTCCGCGTACGCCCCCGCGTTGAGCCGCGAGAGCATCGGGTCGGTGCGCGCGAGCCGGACCACTCCCGGGTCGAGTTCGACGACGGTGACGGAGGCGACGTCCGGGTAGCGCAGCACCTCGCGGGCGGCGAGCCCGTCGCCGCCGCCGAGGACGAGGACCCTGGTGTGCGGGCCGGTCATCGCCGGGTGCACGAGCGCCTCGTGGTAGCGGTACTCGTCGTAGCCGCTGACCCGCAGCCGCCCGTCGAGGTACAGGTCGAGGGAGCGCGGGGATCCGGTGCCCGGGCCGGTGAGCACGAGTTCCTGGACCCCGGTCTGGACGGCGACCCGCACCTCCCCGCCGTAGACGGCCCGCCGGGCGACCCGCTCGAAGTCGTCGGCGAGGACGGTCGCGGAGGCGAGGACGGCCACGACGGTCACGTTCACGCCGATCAGCAGCCAGCGGGAGCGCCGGCTGAGGTCCTGGCGGAACAGCCACAGCACGAGTCCACCGCCGGCGAGCGTGTTGACGGTGCCGGTGAGCAGGGCGCCGGTGAGCTGGCCGAGCAGTGGCAGCAGCAGGAACGGGAAGGCGAGTCCGCCGACCAGGGCGCCCACGTAGTCGGCGGCGAACAGGTCGGCGACGGCGCCGCCCGCGTCCTGTCTGCGGATGCGCTGGATCAGGACCATGAGCAGCGGGATCTCCGCGCCGATGAGCACCCCGATGGCGAAGGAGAACGCGACGAGCGCGGGTCTGGACTCCCCCAGCCAGGCGAAGCTCGCGTACAGGGCCATCGCGGAGAGCCCGCCGATCAGCGCGAGCGCGGCTTCGATGGCGCCGAATCCGAAGGCGGGCCGCCGCCTGAGCCGTTTGGCGAGGAGCGAGCCGACGCCCATGGCGAAGACCATGACGGACAGCACGATCGACGCCTGGGTGACGGAGTCGCCGATCAGGTAGGAGCCGAGGGCAAGCAGCTCCAGTTCGTACACGAGCCCGCAGGCGGCGCATACGAACACGGTGGCCAGGACGAGGAGCCGGCCGGTCCGGGGCCGTACGGGCAGGGCGGCCGGACGGGTCGCCACGCCCCGTGACTCCGGAGCCGGCAACACCCGGCGCGGGACGGAACGGTCGATCATGAAGCGAACCGTACGTCACCACCCACTCGCACCCTGTCACCCACATGGGTGCAAGTGGCGCACCTGTCCGCCCAGTTGGCGTAACCCGGGCGCAACCACCGGCGCCCCACCGGCCGGTGAGCAGCACCCCGCATCCGACGGCAACGGCCTACAGCAGTGCGGCCGTCATCTCGGGGGCGGTCGCGGTCGGTGACCCGGTCCGCATGCCCACCCGGGTACGCGTGGCCACCAACTGCCCTTCCTGCGGGTACGCGTGCCAGGTCCGCCAACGGACCTGGCCCTCGTGGCGCTGTGCGAGCAGGGCGGTGAACGCGTGCGGGCTTCCCGGGAAGGTTCCGGCGAGTCCGTTCGGGTGATCCGCGACCAGCGCGAGCAGTTCCTGCGCCCGCCCTGCGAACGAGCCGCGCGACAGGGTCTCCACGCGGGCGGCGAACTCGTACTCCCAGTCGCCGACCCGCTTGGCCACGCCGAGCGGCAACGGTGTGCTGCTGCCGGGCATGCAGGCGACGGTCTCCGAACAGAGCACTTCGCCCTCCTCCAGGAGGACCTGGTGAGAGGCCCCGAGCAGGCGCAACTCCACCTTCGCTCCGTCGAGCCGGAGGTTCAGTACGGCCAAGGCGGGCAGCCGCTCCCGACCCAGGGCCCAGGCGAGATCGGCGGCACGCGTGTCGGTATAGGTGGTCTGGAGGGTCGTGAGCATGAGTCGGCTCCGCAAACGCGCGAGGGAGAGGTGGCCGGGGCCCGCCAGCGGTGGTCAACGGGTGGGGGGACACCGGCACGGGTCCACAGGAAGTCCAGGAGGTCCGAGGACTGGTCTACTCAACCGAGGGAATCATGAAAGGCACGGCACTCACAGCGTTTTTACCCAACTTGACGGGGTTTACATCCCCCCGGGGGCTACACAGTTCACGTGTTCAACCACGTGCCCCCCGTACGCCGTAATACGCAGCCGAACAAGGAGACGCCCGAGGGAAGTTGTCCCCGCTGGGCGTCTCTTTTACGCAACTCCGGCTCCGGCCGTGTTCGTCAACTGGACCCGCATCCCCCACCCCCGCAGGACGAACCGCAGGAAGAGGAGGACGAGCCGCAGGAGGACGACGAACCACAGGAGGATCCGGACGAACACCCACCTGAAGATCCTCCCCCGGCCCAGTGGCTTCCGCCACTTCGGCGGCGGGCCGCGCCGCCTGCCTTGACGGCCGCCCTGACGATCCCCACGACCACGAGCGTGAACACGCCCACTCCGACGAGCACTGCGATCAGCACCATCTCCGGCCCCTCTCTGACACCCCGGTCCCCCGGGGTCCGGGATCCCCGCGTCCCGTGTGCGGGGGAGATTCCCTCAGGCCATCGGCGCCAAAGCACACTTGAGCAACTCCAGAGGTTGCCCGCAGGATGGCCGTCATGAGCGCACCCGCGGCCGGCAGCCGCCCCTTCCTCAACCGCAGCCTGGCGGTCTTCGGCACCACGATCTTCGCGGAGATGTCGGCGCTGGCCGCCCGCACCGGGTCGATCAACCTCGGTCAGGGCTTTCCCGACACCGACGGTCCCGCCGAGATCGCCGAGGCGGCCGTGCGCGCGATCCGGGACGGCAAGGGCAACCAGTACCCGCCCGGCCCCGGCGTCCCGGAGCTGCGCACCGCCATCGCCCACCACCAGGAGCGCTTCCACGGACTCGCGTTCGACCCCGACACGGAGGTCCTCGTCACGGCGGGCGCGACGGAGGCCATCGCGGCCTCCCTGCTGGCTCTGCTGGAGCCCGGCGACGAGGTCATCGCCCTGGAGCCGTACTACGACTCCTACGCCGCCTGCATCGCCATGGCAGGGGCCGTCCGCGTACCTCTGACGCTGCGCGCGCCGGACTTCCGTCTCGACGTGGACGCGCTGCGCGCCGCCGTGACCCCGCGCACCCGCCTGCTGCTGCTGAACACCCCGCACAACCCGACGGGCACGGTGTTGACCCGGGCGGAGCTGGCGGCCGTCGCGGACCTGGCGATCGAGCGGGACCTGCTCGTCGTGACCGACGAGGTCTACGAGCACCTGGTGTTCGAGGGCACCCATGTGCCGCTGGCCTCGCTGCCCGGGATGCGCGAGCGCACGGTGACCATCTCGTCGGCCGGCAAGACGTTCTCGTTCACCGGATGGAAGGTCGGCTGGGTGACCGGGACCCAGGAACTCGTGAGCGCCGTCCGTACCGCCAAGCAGTTCCTGACGTACGTGTCCTCGGGCCCGTTCCAGTACGCGATCGCTGAGGCGCTCCGCCTGCCGGACGCGTACTTCGACGGTTTCCGCGCCGACCTGCAACGCAAGCGCGACCTGCTCGGCGACGGCTTGCGCGCGGCCGGGTTCGAGGTCTACCAGCCGCAGGGCACGTACTTCATCACCGCCGACATCACCCCCCTCGGCGAGAAGGACGCCTACGCCTTCTGCCGCGCCCTCCCCGAGCGCTGCGGCGTGGTCGCCATCCCCAACTCCGTCTTCTACGACGACAAGGACGCCGGCCGCAGCCAGGTCCGCTTCGCCTTCTGCAAGGAGGACGACGTTCTTGCAGAGGCCACCAGCCGCCTCCGACGCCTCATGTCCTGAACTCACGCCGCCCTCGGCCTCGCCCGGGGCACGCGTCCTCGTCGGCAAGAGCAGCGGCGGCCGGTGCGAGTCCGGCGGTGTCGCCGCTGGTCAGCGGCGCCGCTTGCGGCCGTTCTTGCCGACAGGGTGCCGGCGCTTGTGGGCGCGGCCGAGACGGGCGGAGGGAGCGCGCACCGCCCGGGCCGCCAGCTGCCTGAGCTCCTCCAGGCCAGCCCGGTCAGGGTGCGCGGAGTCCAATGCGGCGGCGATCGCGTCCCTGGCCTCGGGGCCCTGGGCGCGGAGCGCCTCCTCGGCGCCGCCCGAGCCGCCCGCCAGCTCCACGAGCTGGAGCAGGTTCTCGGCGAGCACCAGCAGATGCTCGGCGTCGTTCATGCCCTCGGGAGACAGCAGCTCACTCTGCGCCAGCGCGTTCAACGCCAGCGGCGCCAGCCGGGGGTCACGACGCAGCGTGCGTACCAGCCGCACGCCCTCATCGTCCGGCAACGCCGCCAGCAGCACGCCGAGCATCGCCTGCGCACGCGTACGGAAAGGCGTGGTCCGCA
The DNA here is from genome assembly GCF_026627505.1 of Streptomyces sp. H27-H5. GTDB lineage: Bacteria > Actinomycetota > Actinomycetes > Streptomycetales > Streptomycetaceae > Streptomyces. The sequence goes on from NZ_JAPNLK010000012.1 coordinate 12,677, forward strand.
CGGCGTCGGTCAGTTCCCGCAGTGCGTCCGCCCTCTCGCCGCGGGCCGTGATCCAGCCGGCCAGCTCCGCCTGGGCGGCATCCGGCGGGTATTCCTCAGCCAGTACGCCCAGCAGGCCGGCCGCCGGCGCCCCGGCCAGTTCACCGATCAGCGGCGCGTCCCGGCCGACCGCCAGCAGCCGCTGCCGTACGGCCCGGGTACCGAGCTCGGTGAGACGGATGAGTTCGACAGGCCCGGTGGTCAGCTCCTGCCGCCGCTGATCGGCCCGCTCCCGCGCCGCCGAGTCGGGGGTTGCCGCGACGCCCAACAGCTCCGCGATCTCCGGCGGCATGTCCGCGAGCAGCTCGGGTCCGGCATCGGAGAGGTCGGCATCGAGGAACACCGGATCGGCCATCCCACGGTCCCGCTCGATCGCGCCCAGGTCGTCCAGCAGGTCGAGCGCCTTGCGCAGGTCCCGGTCGGCGTGCTCGAACCACATCCGGTGCTGGAGGTCCGACCCGTCGTCGAGCTGGAAGGAGGTCCGATAGGCCAGGTGCACTGTGTCGCGCAGCCGCGGCCAGGGCATCGGGTACGGCAGGCTGTAGAGCGTGTTCAGCACATCCTGCAGGACGTCCTCGTAGACATCGAAGAGCATCGACTCGACGTGCCAGCCGTTGCGCGCCCCGAGCAGGACCTGCCGCAGCTCGAAGCACGCGTCGAAGGCGCGCAGCCACAGCTGAAGCGGGTCGGCCAGCAGCGGCTGGGCCTTGGCCACCGCGTACAAACGCCCTTTGACCACCCGGACCAGCCGCGCCTTCTTCGCCCACTCCACCAGCAGTCCCAGCCGCGGCAGGTCGGCCGAAGAGCGCACCCCATCGGTCTCGTCCCGAGTGCCGAGCCGGTCCGCCAACTCACGGGCATGTGCCATCCGCAGCCGTCCCGTCGCCGTCAGGGGGCGGCCGTCCTGTCCCGCCCACTCGGTGAGTCCGCGCAACTGCGCCACCGTCGTCGACGCCCCGGCCGGTCGGCGCAGGTCGTCGTCCGGAGGAAGCACCACGGGCAGCTGCGGCTCGGCGCGGGCCGAGCCGGACAGCGCGCGGCCCGTCAGCCGCCGTTCCATGATCGCGTCGAGGGCCTGCCCGTCGTAGGCGGCTTCTCCGCGCCGCGCCCGGTCCGCGAAGCGTTGCAACGCAGCCCCGTCCAGGACGTCCACGCCCTGCTCGGCGGCCGTCATCGCCCAGAACTTCGCCAGACCCCAGCGAGTGCGGTCCGCCATCGCCGCCGGATACTGTTCCGCGACCTTGTCGACCGCGGCGAGGGAATCATGGAGTGAGGGGCCGCGTGGGTCCGCCAACTGTGCGGCGTGCAGGTAGCGCAGCAGCGTGCGCAGTGTGCCCGGGGCGTCGGAGCGCTCCTCCCCGGAAAGCTCGGTGACGTTCTGGGGCAGCCAGGAGAGCAGCACCTCCTCCACATGGCGCGGCTCCCACAGCCCCAGTCGGCCGTCGGCCGTCGCCCGGTGCCGGTAGTCCAGCACCGTCTCGGCAGTGAATCCGTCCACCGGCAAGCCCTGTTCCCCGCCCCACCGGACCAGGCGGTCGACCAGCAGCCCGCGCGCGGCCTCGAACTCCTCCTCGGCCTCGGCTTCGAACCTCATCCGCATGCAACTCGCCCAACCCGTCCGCAGCAGTCCTGACGGTGGCACGCTACCGCCGAACCACGGCCGAATCGGTCGAGGACGAGTAGCTCACCTGCTCAAGGGTCAGCGGGCGTTCGACTGCTCGGGCTCCGGACGCGGGAGTTCGTCGAGGTCGAGGGTGAAAGTGCGGCCGTCGGCCAAGGAGATGGGGAGCTTGCCCGTGCCGTACTTGTGGGTGTGCGCCGCGATGTAACCGGTGTCGGTCGGCTGGGTGTGGAGGACGACCTCCTGGGCGTAGGGGTCCACCACCAGGTAGATCGGGATGCCGTAGCGGCCGTACTTCAGCCGACCATCGGGAGAGCGCGAGGGAAGCACAGGCGTCCTCGGGCGTGGCCAGGGCCTCCGCGATCGCGTACTGGAACGGGCCTCCGAGGCGACGTACGTCAGGAACTGCTTCGCGGAGCGGACCGCCGCCGTCAGGGCGGGCGGGGCGGTGACCCAGCCGACTCCTTGTTCATACACCCATTCGTGTGTCACTGCCGGACGCCTACTACGACACCTTCCGCGCGGACCTCGCCGCCAAGCGCGACATCCTCGCGGACGGCCTGACGTCGGCCGGCTTCGAGGTCTACCGGCCCCAGGGCACCTACTTCATCACCACCGACATCACCCCCCTCGGGGAGAAGGACGGGCTCGCCTTCTGCCGCGCCCTGCCCGAACGCTGCGGTGTGGTCGCCATCCCCAACCAGGTCTTCCACGACGACCGGGCCGCCGGCGCCACCCAGGTCCGCTGGGCGTTCTGCAAGCGGGAGGACGTCCTGCGCGACGCCGTCGACCGCCTCGGGCGGCTGTAGGACCCCCGTCGCGGCCCTCGCGGCCCCCCGGAGGGGGGAAGGCGAGAGCCCGGGCGCGCACGGGGGTCGTGGTGACCCCGGTGTCGTCCGGGCTCTCGTGCGGCCACGGGGCGTACCTGCTCCTCGTGGCGCGCTTACCGCTGTGGGCCTAGTTGTTGTCGTCGCCCTTGTCTTCTTCGCCCTCGGCGGAGTCGACGTCCTTTTCGAGGCCGAGCTGCTCGACGAGCCACTTGTCGAACTCGATCGAGGCACGGACCCAGCTGACCGTGGAGGACACGAAGTGCTCCAGGCTGACGCCGGTGCCGATCAGCATCTGCGCCTCACCGATCAGGCGGACCGAGCCGTCGTCGTGCGTGTGGCTGTAGACCTTCGGCCACAGGGTGCGACGGTTCCAGTCGTCGATCGTCTCCAGGAGCTGCGGCTTGTCCTCGATCTCGTGCGGGCGGTCGTAGAAGGTCCGCACCGAGAAGACCTGCTGCTCGTCCTCGCCGCGGAACATGAAGTACGTGCGGAACTCCTCCCACGGCGCCGCGAGGTCACCCTCGTCGTCGACGACGTACTTGAGCTCCATCTGTTCCAGCAGCTGCTTGACCAGATCCTGGTCGGGGACGACGGGGCCCGCCGGTCCTGTGGCCTGCGGATCGGGCTGCTGCCCTCCGAAGTTCGGAATCGAGGCCGGGTCGATGCTCACCGTGTACTTCCCTTCGTGCGGATGAACCACATCCTCCACCATCGGTCCCACCCCGTGTCCAGCCCCGCACGCGCGATCCGCTCCGGGCGGACACGAGTAGGACTCAGGTAAGGAGGACGGGGCCCCACACGACCCGGCGCGGGGCCGTTCGTCGCGGGGGCGGCGGGGGCCCGGATCCTTCGGCCCCCACCGCCCAGGGTACGACCGGCTCGGCCTAGAGAACCTTGCCGACCAGCAGGTCTTCCCCGGCCACGGCCACCCGTACGGTGTCGCCGTCCCTGACCTCGCCGGACAGGATCTCCTTCGCGAGGCGGTCCCCGATGGCCGTCTGGATCAGCCGGCGCAGGGGTCGCGCGCCGTACGCCGGGTCGTTGCCCTTGTCCGCCAGCCAGGCCAGCGCCTCGGGGGTGACGTCCAGGGTGAGGCGGCGGGCGGCGAGCCGCTTGGCGAGGCGGTCGATCTGGAGCTGCGCGATGTGGGCCAGCTCGTCCCGGCTCAGGGCGGAGAAGACCACGAGGTCGTCGAGGCGGTTCAGGAACTCCGGCTTGAAGGAGGCCCGGACCACGTCCAGCACCCGCGCCTTCTTGTCCTCCTCGGAGATCGCCGGGTCGACCAGGAACTGGCTGCCCAGGTTCGAGGTCAGGATCAGGATCGCGTTGCGGAAGTCGACGGTGCGGCCCTGGCCGTCGGTGAGGCGGCCGTCGTCGAGCACCTGGAGCAGGACGTCGAAGACCTCGGGGTGCGCCTTCTCCACCTCGTCGAGCAGGACGACGCTGTAGGGGCGGCGCCGGACGGCCTCGGTGAGCTGGCCGCCCTCCTCGTAGCCGACGTAGCCGGGAGGGGCGCCGACCAGGCGGGCCACGCTGTGCTTCTCGCCGTACTCCGACATGTCGATGCGGACCATGGCCCGCTCGTCGTCGAAGAGGAAGTCCGCGAGGGCCTTGGCCAGCTCCGTCTTGCCGACGCCCGTGGGGCCGAGGAAGAGGAACGAGCCGGTCGGGCGGTCCGGGTCGGCGATGCCGGCGCGGGTGCGGCGGACCGCGTCGGAGACGGCCCGCACGGCCTCGGACTGGCCGATCAGGCGGCGGCCCAGCTCCTCCTCCATGCGCAGGAGCTTCTGGGTCTCGCCTTCCAGGAGGCGGCCCGCGGGGATGCCGGTCCAGGCGCCCACCACGTCCGCGATGTCGTCGGGGCCGACCTCGTCCTTGACCATGCTGTCCTTGGAGGCGCCGGCCTTGGTGGCCTCTTCCTCCTCCTCGGTGGCCTCCGCCAGCTCGCGCTCCAGCGTCGGGATCTCCCCGTAGAGCAGCTGGGAGGCGGTGTCGAAGTCGCCGTCGCGCTGGGCGCGCTCGGCCTGGCCGCGCAGGTCGTCGAGGCGTTCCTTCAGCTCGCCGACGCGGTTGAGGGACTGCTTCTCCTTCTCCCAGCGGGCGGTGAGGCCCCGCAGGTCCTCCTCCTTGTCGGCGAGGTCCTTGCGGATCTTCTCCAGCCGTTCGAGGGAGGCCGGGTCGGACTCGTTCTTCAGGGCCAGTTCCTCCATGCGCAGCCGGTCCACGGAGCGCTGGAGCTCGTCGATCTCCAGCGGGGAGGAGTCGATCTCCATGCGGAGCCGGGACGCGGCCTCGTCGACGAGGTCGATGGCCTTGTCGGGCAGGAAGCGGGAGGTGATGTACCGGTCGGAGAGGGTGGCCGCGGCGACCAGGGCGCTGTCGTTGATGACCACCTTGTGGTGGGCCTCGTAGCGGCCCTTGAGACCGCGCAGGATCGCGATGGTGTCCTCGACGGTCGGTTCCGCCACCAGCACCTGCTGGAAGCGGCGCTCCAGCGCCGGGTCCTTCTCGATCCGCTCGCGGTACTCGTCGAGGGTGGTCGCGCCGACCATGCGCAGCTCGCCGCGGGCCAGCATGGGCTTGAGCATGTTGCCCGCGTCCATGGCGGAGTCCCCGCCGGCGCCCGCGCCGACGACGGTGTGCAGCTCGTCGATGAAGGTGATGATCTGGCCGTCGCTGGACTTGATCTCCGCGAGGACCGTCTTCAGTCGCTCCTCGAACTCGCCGCGGTACTTGGCGCCCGCGACCATCGCACCGAGGTCGAGGGAGACCAGCCGCTTGTTCTTCAGCGATTCGGGGACGTCGCCCTTGACGATGCGCTGGGCGAGACCCTCGACGACGGCGGTCTTGCCGACGCCGGGCTCGCCGATGAGGACCGGGTTGTTCTTGGTGCGGCGCGACAGGACCTGGACGACCCGCCGGATCTCCTGGTCGCGGCCGATGACCGGGTCGAGCTTGCCCTCGCGGGCCGCCGCGGTGAAATCGGTGCCGAACTTCTCCAGGGCCTTGTACTGACCCTCGGGGTCGGGGCTGGTCACCCGGCGTCCTCCTCGTGCTTCCTCGAATGCGGCCAGCAGCTTCTTCGCCGTCGCGCCCTGGGTGGAAAGGAGCTCGCCGACCGCGCCGCCCTTGGCGGCGAGGGCGATGAGCAGGTGTTCGGTGGAAAGGTAGTCGTCCCCGAGCTTCCCGGCCGTCTCGTCGGCGTCGGCGAGCACGGCGAGCAGCTCGCGGGTGGGCTGCGGGGGTGCGACGGTGGAACCCGTCACGCTGGGCAGGGCGGCGAGCAGGCGGTCCGCGCCGGCGCGGACCTCGACCTGGTCGGCGTCGGTCGCGGCGAGCAGGTCGGTGACGTTCTCGTTGTCCTCGCCGGCGAGCAGGGCCAGCAGCAGGTGCGCGGGGGTCAGGTCCGGGTGGCCGTCCTTGACGGCCCTGCGGGTGGCGGCGTTCAGCGCGTCCCGGCTCTTGTTGGTCAGCTCGGCGTCCACTGCGGCTTCTCCTCTCCGTCGCGATACAGGGGCATGACACGTATAGCGTGCACAAAGTTGAGTCTATTCCACTCAAGGCAGTGTGTGGCGCTGCATCTCGTACTCTTCGGGCCATGCCTGGTTCGAACACAGCCCACGACGTACTCAACCCGACGCCGGAGTACCTCGCCTTCTGGCGGGAGCGGCACGTCTGCACCCTGACCACTCCGCGGCCCGACGGCAGCCCGCACGTGGTGCCGGTCGGCGTGACGTACGACCCCGAGGCGGGGCTGGCCCGGGTGATCAGCAACCGGCACAGCAAGAAGATCCGCAACGTCCTGGCGGCCCCGGACGCGACAGCGCGGGTCGCGGTCTGCCAGATGGAGGGCCGGCGCTGGGCCACCCTGGAGGGCCGCGCGGTGATCCGCACGGACGAGGCCTCGGTGGCGGAGGCGGTGGCGCGCTACGCGGAGCGCTACGGGCGGACGCCTTCGCCCAACCCGGACCGGGTGGTCATGGAGATCACCCTGGACCGCGCGATGGGGCGCGGCTGACGGCGGAGCCGACCCGGACGCCGGCGCGGCGGACCCGGGCGGAGGCGCGGGCGCGGCGGCTGACGTGGGCACGGACCTGAACTGACCGATGTGTTTGTCCGGTTCAACCACTGGACGCGAACATCACAACGGCGCCATCGTGGTCAGGTCCACGATGGCGCCGTTGTGTGGGGGTAGTGCCTGAGCGATCTGCAACGACGGGGGAATCGCTTCAGGCACTTCGGGGGGTGGCGGCGGTGATGTCGGGTTCGAAGAGTTGGTGGTCCCGCTGGTCGAGATTGACGAAAACCATGCCGTACCGCACTTCGCAGCGGACGGGCTGCGGTGCGCCCCGGGGGCGGCGCAGACAGCGGTAGGCGCGGACGTCTTCGTCCTCCTCGCGCACGACGACGATCGGCTGGCCGAACAGCGTGACCATCAACGAATCGCCGGCGTGGGGGATCGCGGTGGCGAGGTCGATGAACTGCCAGCCGGACCGGTACGCCGAAGCCATCTCGCGTCGGAAGTCTCGGTCGTCGGGGGTCATCAGACGGCCATCACAGGCAGAGCGGTCCAACCCGAGTCCGACGCGCCGGAGGGCGCGCTGGTCCAGCCGCTGTCCGACGAGCGCGAGGGGGCGCTGGTCCAGCCGGAGTCGCCGGCCTGGGTCCGGGTCCACCCGCTGTCCGCCTTGCCGGACGGACCGTTGGTCCAGCCCGAGTCGACGGCCGGCAGCACGGTCCAGCCACTGTCCGCCTTGCCGGTCGGACCGTTGGTCCAGCCGGAGTCACCGGCCTGCAGTACGGTCCATCCGCTGTCCGACTTGCCCACCGGCGCGCCGGTCCAGCCACTGTCGCCGGTCAGAGCGGTGCCCCCCGCGTCACTTTCGACGGCACCGACTACCCCAAAGACCGCAACAGCGGAGAAACCAACGGCAAGCGCCGAGCGAAGCATTCTCTTATACATGGTCGGCTTCGTCCTCACTTGATGGAATCCTCTCCCCCGCCACACAGACGATGGCTCATTCAGGCACGTCAATGCCACAGGGACGATGCATCATGTTCTTGCATGTTCAGGACCCTGGGGGGTGGAGATTTGCCCAAAAGTGCGACAAACCCGACTCATCCCCACTCCGTCACGTCCCTGTGCCCTGAGGGAACGCGGCTGTACACGGCTGCGCTCAGCGCCGGCCGGATCGCTCGGAGCGAGGTTCAGCAGGCCCCCTGCCTGCTTGAATTCGCCCTGGTGCAGCCTGACCCGGATGACGCGAACCAGCTCCGCCCGGTTCCCCCGTCCGTCGCATTGGCGCAACGGCTGCATCCGATTGAACGCGAGATCCAGGACAGGCGACGTACGGCTGTAGATCTCACCGATGCTTTCGAGCCGTTTCTGACCATCAGTGCGCAGAACCCGGCGAACACCCACGCCATCACCGTCCTGGAGGGCTTCGAGCGCATCAACGCCGCGTTGGACCTGGCGACGGCCGAGTGCCACACGGAGATGCTGACCATCCAGCCGGGCGGCGCGCGGCCCTCCCTGGCCCTCACACAGGCCCTGGAGCGGGACGCCCCGCTGATCGACCGGGGCATCAGCATCAGGACGCTCTACCAGCACACTGCGCGGCACAGCCAGGGCACGCTGGCGTACGTGGACCGGATCTCCGCGGGAAAGGTGGAGATCCGCACCCTGGAGGAGCTCATCGAGCGACTCATCGTCTTCGACCGCACGGTGGCGTTCATCCCGGTCAGCGACGACCGGAGGGTGGCGCTGGAGCTGCGGCACCCGGGGCTGGTCGACTACCTCATCAAGGTGTTCGAGCAGCTCTGGCGGCGCGCCGTGCCCCTGAGCGAGGAGGTCACCTACACCCACATGCACGACGGCATCACGGGCGTGCAGCGGTCCATAGCGCAGCTCCTGGTCGAGGGGCACGTGGACGAGGCCATCGCCCGCCGGCTGGGAATGAACGTACGAACCTGCCGTGCGCACATCGCCCGGCTGGCCACGGCCCTCGGCAGCGGCAGCCGGGCGCAGCTGGGCTTCCTGATCGCCCAGTCCGGCATCCTGCACAGCTCGGCCCCGCACCTCCCGGAGGACGAGACCGACCACGCGAACCACCTGTAGCGGCGCGGAAGGCCCCGCCCGGGAGATCCGGGCGGGGCCTTCGCGTCGAACGGCGGTGTCGGGCGGCGGTGTCAGTCCATCGGGCGCTTGGGGCGCCAGACGACCAGGGCGCTGCCCGGCTGCGGCGGCTGGTACGGGACCAGGTCGCGGCGGTACGAGGCGTGCACCTGCGCCTCGCGGGCCTGGAGCGCGGCGGCCGCGCCGTCCACGGCCGTGGACAGTTCGGCCACGCGCTGTTGGAGGGCGGCGACCTGGTTCTCCAGTTCGATGATCCGCTTGATGCCGGCCAGGTTGATGCCCTCGTCCTGGGACAGCGCCTGCACCGTGCGGAGCAGCTCGATGTCCCTGGCCGAATATCGACGTCCGCGGCCGGCCGTCCGGTCCGGGGAGACCAGACCGAGACGGTCGTACTGACGCAGGGTCTGCGGATGCAGTCCCGAGAGCTGGGCGGCCACCGAAATCACGTAGACCGGGGTCTCATCAGTGAGCTGATAAGCCCCGCCCAACCGGGACTGTCTGCGGCGGCCGTCCATGTCATGCTCCCTTCGCGGACTCGAACAACGCGGCGCGCGGGTCCTGCGACTCCGTCGCGTCGCGGAACATCTCCAGGGCTTCGCGGGCCTTGTCGGACAGCTCCGAAGGCACCTCGACCTCCACCGTCACGAGCAGGTCGCCGCGGGTGCCGTCCTTGCGGACCGCGCCCTTGCCGCGGGCCCGCATCGTACGCCCGTTCGGGGTGCCCGGGGGAAGCTTCAGGGTCACCGGGGGACCGCCCAGCGTCGGCACCTTGATGTCGGCGCCCAGGGCGGCCTCGGCGAACGTCACGGGGACGGTCACCGTGAGGTTGTCGTCCCGCCGGCCGAACACCGGGTGCCCGTCGACGTGGACGACGACGTACAGGTCGCCGCCCGGGCCGCCGCGCTCGCCCGGGGCCCCCTTGCCGCGCAGTCGGATCCGCTGGCCGTCGGAGACGCCCGCCGGGATCCGGACCTGCATGGTCCGGGAACTACGGGCCCGCCCGCTGCCCTTGCAGATGTCACAGGGGGTCTCGGCGATCAGGCCGCGCCCCTTGCAGTCGGCGCAGGGGTCGGTCAGGGAGAAACCGCCACCGCTGCCCCGCGAGACCTGGCCGGTGCCGACACAGGTCGGGCACACCCGGGGGGTGCCGTTCTTGTCGCCGGTACCGGAACAGGCCTTGCAGGGCGACTGCGAGGACATCCGGAGCGGGACGGTCGCGCCGTCCACGGCCTCCGTGAACGACAGCGTGACCTCGGACTCGATGTCCTGGCCGCGGCGCGGCTGGGTGCGGGGCCCCGCACCCGGGCCGGCGCCACCGCGGTTGAACAGGCCGCCGAAGACGTCGCCGAGGCCGCCGCCGAAGCCGCCCGCCGCGCCGCCGCCCTGCTGCTGCTGACCTCCGAAGAGGTCGCCGAGGTCGAAGTTGAACGAGCCGCCGCCCCCGCCCGGACCGGGGCGGAAGCCCCCGTTGCCGAACAGGGCGCGGGCCTCGTCGTACTCCTTGCGCTTCTTGGCGTCACCGAGGATGTCGTTCGCCTCGGAGATCTCCTTGAAGCGCTCCTCGGCCGAGGCGTCGCCCTTGTTGGCGTCCGGGTGGAACTCGCGGGCGAGCTTCCGGTACGCCTTCTTGATCTCGGCCTCGGTGGCGTCCTTCGGGACACCGAGGACCTTGTAGTAGTCCTTCTCGACGAAGTCCTTCGTGCTCATCCCCGGTGGCCCTCCTCTCGTGCGGCTACATGGTGGACGTCAGCCCTTGTCGGGGGCATCCGCGTCCTTGTCAGACGGCGTGTCGCCGTCCGCGGACTCGGACTTGGCGGCCGGGGCCGCCCCGGGCTGGGGCTCGGCCACCGCGACCCGCGCGGGGCGGATCGTGCGCTCGCCGATCCGGTAGCCCGGCTGCAGGATCGCCACGCAGGTGTCCTCGGTGACATCCGGCGCGTACGAGTGCATCAGGGCCTCGTGGATCGTCGGGTCGAAGGGCTCGCCCTCCTTGCCGAACTGCTGCAGCCCCATCTTGGCGGCGGCGGTCTCCAGCGATTCGGCCACCGACTTGAAGCCGCCGACCAGTTCGCCATGCTCCCGTGCCCGGCCGATGTCGTCCAGGGTCGGGAGCAGTTCCGTCAGGAGGGACGCGACCGCGATCTCCTTGACGGCGATCCGGTCCCGCTCCACCCGGCGGCGGTAGTTCTGGTACTCGGCCTGGAGCCGCTGGAGGTCCGCGGTGCGCTCACCGAGCGCGGTACGGGCCTGGTCCAGCTGCGCCAGGAGGGCCGTTTCCTGGCCGACGGCCTGAGTGTCCGAGTCCCCGGCCGGGGCCTCCTTCTCCTCCGGGGAGGAGTCGGCGGCCTTCGGCTCGGCGGCGGCGTCGTCCGCGTCGGCGCCGGTGGGGACTTCAGGCTTCTCGTCGAAACCCGGGGTCTCCTCCGACATCAGGCAGCGCCACCCTTCGGCTTCTCGTCGTCCACGATCTCGGCGTCGACGACGTCGTCGTCGGCCTTGGCCTGGTCGGCGTCACCGGTCGGCGCGCCACCGGCCTGGGCGGCCTGCGCGTCGGCGTAGATGGCCTGGCCGAGCTTCTGGCTGACCGCGGCGAGCTTCTCGGTCGCCGTGCGGATCTCCGCGGCGTCCTCGCCCTTGAGCTTTTCCTTCAGCTCGGTGACGGAGGCCTCGACCTCGGCCTTGACGTCGGCCGGGACCTTGTCCTCGTTGTCCTTGACGAACTTCTCCGTCTGGTAGACGAGCTGCTCGCCCTGGTTGCGGGACTCGGCCGCCTCCTTGCGACGCAGGTCCTCGTCCGCGTACTGCTCCGCCTCCTGGCGCATGCGGTCGACCTCGTCCTTGCCGAGCGAGGAGCCGCCGGTGACGGTCATCTTCTGCTCCTTGCCCGTGCCGAGGTCCTTGGCCGTGACGTGCATGATGCCGTTCGCGTCGATGTCGAAGGAGACCTCGATCTGCGGGACGCCACGCGGGGCCGGCGGCAGGCCGGTCAGCTCGAACATGCCGAGCTTCTTGTTGTACGCCGCGATCTCGCGCTCGCCCTGGTAGACCTGAATCTGCACGGACGGCTGGTTGTCCTCGGCCGTCGTGAAGATCTCGGACCGCTTGGTCGGGATCGTGGTGTTGCGCTCGATGAGCTTGGTCATGATGCCGCCCTTGGTTTCGATACCGAGGGACAGCGGGGTCACGTCGAGGAGCAGGACGTCCTTGACCTCACCCTTGAGCACGCCCGCCTGGAGGGTCGCGCCGATGGCGACGACCTCGTCAGGGTTGACGCCCTTGTTGGCGTCCTGACCGCCGGTGAGCTCCTTGACGAGCTCGGCGACGGCCGGCATGCGGGTGGAGCCGCCGACCAGGACCACGTGGTCGATCTCGGACAGGTTGATGCCCGCGTCCTTGATGACGTTGTGGAACGGGGTCTTGCAGCGGTCCAGCAGGTCCGCGGTCAGCTGCTGGAACTGCGAGCGCGTGAGCTTCTCGTCCAGGTGCAGCGGGCCCTCGGCAGACGCCGTGATGTACGGCAGGTTGATCGTGGTCTCCGTGGAGGAGGACAGCTCGATCTTCGCCTTCTCGGCGGCCTCGCGCAGACGCTGGAGCGCCATCTTGTCCTTGGACAGGTCGACGCCGTGGCCGTTCTGGAACTGCTTCACCAGGTAGTCGACGACGCGCTGGTCCCAGTCGTCGCCACCGAGGTGGTTGTCACCGTTGGTGGCCTTGACCTCGACGACACCGTCGCCGATCTCGAGGAGCGACACGTCGAAGGTGCCGCCACCGAGGTCGAAGACGAGAATGGTCTGGTCGTCCTTGTCGAGACCGTAGGCCAGGGCGGCGGCCGTCGGCTCGTTGACGATGCGCAGGACGTTGAGGCCCGCGATCTCGCCGGCTTCCTTCGTCGCCTGACGCTCGGAGTCGTTGAAGTAGGCCGGGACGGTGATGACCGCGTCCGTGACCTTCTCGCCCAGGTACGCCTCGGCGTCGCGCTTCAGCTTCTGCAGGATGAAGGCGCTCATCTGCTGCGGGTTGAAGTCCTTGCCATCCAGGTTGATCTTCCAGTCAGTGCCCATGTGGCGCTTGACGGAACGGATGGTCCGGTCCACGTTCGTGACCGCCTGGCGCTTGGCCACCTCTCCGACGAGGACCTCGCCGTTCTTGGCGAAGGCGACGACGGACGGCGTGGTCCTGGCGCCCTCGGCGTTGGTGATGACGGTGGGCTCGCCGCCTTCCAGAACGCTGACGACGGAGTTAGTGGTGCCCAGGTCGATGCCGACCGCACGTGCCATTTCGATTCCTCCAGCTGACTTGAGTGGAACAGACTCAACCATGCACCATCGCCCGCGCCGACGTCAACAGAGCTGAGTCGAGGGCGCTCAACTTTTATCCCGCCCTTACGCTCACCAGGGCCACGACACGCCGCCGGCGCCCGCCCCGTCCGCCACACAGCCGAGCGGGCGACCCTCCGGCCACCACCCCGCGCGGCATCCGGGGACCGCCGAACGTGTGGGGCACCGTGCCTCCATGCGCCCGCAACCACCCTCGCCGCGCCCACCCCGGACGTTCCGCCTGCCCACCCCGTCGAAGCCGAACCCGTCCGCCCCGCCGGGGCCCTGCCGGCCCGCCTTCCCGCGCCCCGACCTGTCCACCAAGCGGGTGCTCGACCTCGTCGGCGCGGTGATCCTGCTCGGGGTGTTCGCCCTGCCGCTGCTCGCCGCCGCGGGGCTGCTGTACGCGGGCCGGCGCGGCGTCCTCGTACGGGAAGCCGCGCTCGGGCGGGGCGGGCGGGAGTTCCGGACCTGGCGGCTGCGGACGCGGGACACCGGTCGACCGGGCGCGGTGGTGGAGCGGTGCGGCCTGGACGCGCTCCCGCAGCTGCTGAACGTGCTGCGGGGGGAGATGTCGCTGGTCGGACCGCGCCCCGAGGCGGCCACGGATCGGCCCGAACGACTCTTCGTACGCCCCGGAATGACCGGATTGTGGCAAGTCAGCGCGCGCTCCGACCTCCCCTGGGAGGAGATGACCCTGTTGGACCGGCACTATGTGGAGAGCCATTGGCTGGGGATGGATCTCGCGATCCTCGCGCAGACACCTCGGGCCGCCTGTCTACAGAGGCATGCCTGAGCGACACAGATCACCGCTCGCTCACCTACATTGCGGCGCGGGAACTGGGTAACCTCAAGCCTTGACTCAATAAGTTACCGCTTAGTAAGTCCCGCCCGAGGAGCCCTCCCATGCAACTCGCCGCGATCATCGTGTCGCTGGTCCTGACCGTGGTCGGCGTCGCGCTGCTCGCCCGAGCCGTGGCGCAGATCTACCGGTTCGTGAAACTCGGCCAACCCGTGCCGGCGGGTAGCCGCACGGACAACCCGAAAGCACGAACGATCACCCTGGTCAGGGAGTTCCTCGGCCACAGCCGCATGAACCGCTGGGGCATCGTCGGATTCGCCCACTGGTTCGTCGCCATCGGCTTCCTGACGCTGCCTCCGACCCTGGCGCAGGCCTACGGCCAGCTCTTCCAGGCCGACTGGACGCTGCCGATCATCGGCGGCTTCCTGCCGTTCGAGCTGTACATCGAGTTCATCGGCGTGATGACGATCCTCGGCATCCTCGTGCTGATGGGCATCCGCCTGGCCAACCTTCCCTCGCGGGCCGGTCGCAAGTCGCGCTTCACGGGCTCGAAGGCCTGGCAGGCGTACTTCGTCGAGTACATCATCCTGACCATCGGCCTCGCGATCCTGACGCTGCGCGGCCTTGAGGGTGCGATCCACCACGTCGACCACTACGAGCCGGCGTACTTCCTGTCGTACCCGCTGGTGCTGGCCTTCAAGGGCCTCTCGGTCGACACGCTCCAGACGCTCATCTACTTCACCGCGATGATCAAGATCGGCACCTCGCTGATCTGGATGATCGTCGTCTCGCTCAACACCAACATGGGTGTGGCCTGGCACCGCTTCCTCGGCTTCCCGAACATCTGGTTCAAGCGCAACGCCGACGGCGCGGTCGCGCTCGGCGAGCTGAAGCCGATGACGAGCGGCGGCAAGGAGATCGACTTCGAGGACCCGGGCGAGGACGACGTCTTCGGCGTCTCCCAGGTCGAGCAGTTCTCCTGGAAGGGCATCCTCGACTTCTCCACCTGCACCGAGTGCGGTCGCTGCCAGTCGCAGTGCCCCGCCTGGAACACCGGCAAGCCGCTGTCGCCGAAGCTCCTGATCATGTCGCTGCGCGACCACGCGCACGCCAAGGCCCCCTACCTGCTCGCCGGTGGCGGCAAGGACATGGAGGGCAACGAGAAGGCGACGGCGGAGCAGCTCAAGGACGTTCCGGCGGCCGCCCTCGCGGAGGCCGAGCGCCCCCTGATCGGCACCGCCGAGGAGAACGGCGTCATCGACCCGGACGTGCTCTGGTCCTGCACCACGTGCGGCGCGTGCGTCGAGCAGTGCCCGGTCGACATCGAGCACATCGACCACATCGTCGACATGCGGCGCTACCAGGTGATGATCGAGAGCGCGTTCCCGTCGGAGGCGGGCACGATGCTCAAGAACCTGGAGAAGAAGGGCAACCCCTGGGGCCTCGCGAAGAAGCAGCGCGTCGAGTGGACCAAGGAGGTGGACTTCGAGGTCCCGATCATCGGCAAGGACGCTGAGGACCTCTCCGAGTACGACTACCTCTACTGGGTCGGCTGCGCCGGCGCCCTGGAGGACCGGGCGAAGAAGACCACGAAGGCCTTCGCCGAGCTGCTGAACATGGCGGGCGTCAAGTTCGCGATCATGGGCGGCGACGAGAAGTGCACCGGTGACTCCCCGCGCCGCCTGGGCAACGAGCCGCTGTTCCAGCAGCTCGCCCAGGAGAACGTGGCCATGCTCAACATGGCCTTCGGCGAGGACGACGAGGACGAGTCCACGAAGAAGCCGAAGTCGGCGAAGCGGATCGTCTCCACCTGCCCGCACTGCTTCAACACCATCGCGAACGAGTACCCGCAGCTGGGCGGCGAGTACGAGGTCATCCACCACACGCAGCTGCTCCAGCACCTGCTCGACGAGGGGCGGCTGACGCCGGTCACGCCGGTGGACGGTCTGATCACCTACCACGACCCCTGCTACCTGGGTCGGCACAACAAGGTCTACACGCCGCCGCGCGAGATCATGTCGGCCGTTCCGGGGCTGCGCCAGCAGGAGATGCACCGCCACAAGGAGCGGGGCTTCTGCTGTGGCGCCGGTGGCGCCCGGATGTGGATGGAGGAGCGGATCGGCAAGCGCATCAACAACGAGCGTGTCGACGAGGCCCTGTCCCTGAACCCGGACATCGTGTCGACGGCGTGCCCGTTCTGCCTGGTGATGCTGACCGACTCGGTCAACGGCAAGAAGAACGACGGCCAGGCGAAGGAATCCGTCCAGGTCGTCGACGTGGCGCAGCTGCTGCTGGAATCGGTGAAGGCACCGGGTCCGACGGCGGAGGAACTCGCCGCGGAGGCGCTCGCCGCGGAAGAGGCGGAAGCGGCCGCCGCGGCCGCCGCCGAAGCCGAGGCGGCGGCGAAGGCGGCCGCGAAGGCGGAAGCCGCCGCGAAGGCTGAGGCGGAGGCCAAGGCGAAGGCGGAGGCGGAGGCCCAGGCGAAGGCGGAGGCGGAAGCCAAGGCGAAGGCGGAGGCGGAAGCCAAGGCTGACGCGGAGGCGAAGCCCGAGGCGGCGGCGGAAGCTGCTGTCGAGGCCGAGGCGAAGCCGGAGCAGGCCGAGGCGAAGCCGGAGCAGGCCGAGGCGAAGCCGGAGGCGTCCGCGCCTGAGGCCGAGGCGTCCGAGGCGGAGGCCGACACCAAGGCCGCGGCGGAGCCCGTGGCCGAGTCGAAGCCCGAGACGCCCGTGGCGGCCGAGCCCGAGGTCGAAGCCGAAACCGAAGCGAAGGCCGAGACCAAGGCCGACGCGAAGGCCGAGACGAAGGCCGACGCGGAGCCCGCGGCGGAAGAGGCGAAGCCCGAGGCTGCCAAGTAGGTGTAGGTACACCCACAGGAACGGCCGGCCCCCACTCGGGGGACCGGCCGTTCCGTCGTTTCCCGGCGGCGCCGGCGGCGGTCTACTTGCCGCTCGCGACCGTGTACCGCTCGATCAGCTTGCCGCTGTCGAAGTCGTACACCCAGCTGTTGCCACCGCTCTTGCCGTCGATGACGACGAACTTCACGTGCCGGCCGTCCCGGACGAGCTTGTACATCCAGCCGTCGTTCAGCGCGTTCGGGTCCTTCAGGTCGATCGTGCCCAGCCGGTGCCCGTTCGCCGTGGACAGGTCCACGCGCTTGCCGTGCACGCCGTACACCGCCTCCGCGACGTTCCCGTCCGGCATGACGATCCGCGCGGCGCTCTCCTGCTCGACCACGGGCTTCGGCTTCGACTGCGGCTTGGGCTTCGGCTTGGGCGCGGCCTCGACCCACGAGCTCACGGTGCCGTTCGGGTAGAGGGTGATGTGCACGCCGTTGTTCTGGCCGTACGCCGGCCGCCCGTCCCTGCTGACCAGCGTGCCCAGCTTCGTGGAGCCGGCGAAGACGTCCGCCTCGACGTGGTCGACGCCGATCTCGTAGATCTTGGCCACCGATCCGTCCGCCAGCCTGGCGGTGGTGACGTACCCGCGGGCCGGCTTCGTGGGCGAGGCGCCGGCCGGGACCGTGGACGGGACGGTCTGCGGGGTGGTCGGCGGGGGCGTCGGGTCCACGGCCGGCTGCTCGACGCCGGGCAGCACCTGCGGATCCGGGGCCGCCGGCGAATCCGCGAAGGCGGCCCCCACGGGGAGCGCCAGGACGGCGGTCGCGCCGGCGAGGACGGCGGCGGTACGGAAGGCGGTACGGCGGCTGGTGGGGCGGGGGCTGCGCATGGGGGGACTCTTTCCGTGCTCGTTCGGCGTTCGTGACGCGTGGTGCGTGGCGGCGACCCTCACGAAGCTACGGGTCCGATATCTCCGCATTCAGTAGAGAACGTAACGAACCTCCGCAGACTGCCCCTCAGCCACGTAAATCCCACCGGCCTCAGGGGTGGGGAGAACCCCCCGGGGTTCCCCTAGGGGATGTCACAGCTCAGCCGCAAAGGCCCCCTGTTCCGGCCGCCCGACCACCATCACCCGCCGGAGCAGGTACTTTCGATCACGTGGCTGGATTCAGGATCGGACGCGGCCGGGACAACAACCGCACCCCGCAACAACCCCCGCAACCCCCGCGGCAGCAGCCGTACGGTCAGCAGCAACCGCCGCAGGCACCGTACGGCCGACAGCCCTACCCGCCTGCCGGCGGGCCGCCACCGCAACAGCAGTGGCCGCAGCAGGGCGCGCACGGGGACCACGGCGAGCCCGAGTACTTCGACCCGTACGGACAACAGCAGCAGCCGCACCACGGGCAGCAGCAACCCCCGTACGAGCCCTCGTACGCGAACAACCCGGGCTTCACCCAGGCCTTCTCCATCGGCGAGGACCCGTACAGCCAGGGCGCGACGTACCACGCGGGCGCGGCGGCCCCGGCCGGTCCGCGGCTGCCCTGGAAGGAGCTCCTGCGCGGCATCGTGATGCGGCCGGGACCGACGTTCCTCCAGATGCGCGACTACCCCGTCTGGGGTCCGGCGCTGATCGTGACCTTCCTCTACGGTCTCCTCGCGGTCTTCGGCCTCGACGACACCCGCGAGGACGTCATCAAGGCCACCCTGGCCAACGCCGTCCCGATCGTGCTCAGCGCCGCCGTGGCGTTCGTGCTCTGCGGCCTCATCCTGGGCGCGGTCACGCACACACTGGCCCGCCAACTGGGCGGCGACGGCGCGTGGCAGCCGACGGTCGGCCTGTCGATGCTGGTCATGTCCATCACCGACGCCCCGCGACTGCTGTTCGCGATCTTCCTCGGCGGCGACAACATCGTCGTCCAGGTCCTGGGCTGGGTCACCTGGCTGGCCGCCGGCGCCCTGTTCACTTCGCTGGTGAGCAAGTCGCACGACCTGCCGTGGCCGAAGGCGCTGGGCGCCTCCGCGATCCAGCTGGTCGCCCTGCTGTCCATCATCAAGCTGGGCACGATCTGACCGCCGCCGTACCCGGTAGGAGCGAGCGTACGAAGGGGCCCGGCGCGCACACCGCGCGCCGGGCCCCTTCGTACGGTCGGCGCCCGCACGAACCCGGCCCGTACGGCGCCGCGCCGGCTGAGGACGACACGAAGACGGGGCCGGGCGCTGTCCGCCCGGCCCCGGATCACTGCCGTGTCACCTCACGACGCCACGTGTCAGGCGTCGAGGATCTGACCCTCGCGCTTGACCACGGGCGGCTCGACCGACCACGGGAAGTTGATCCACTCGTCGGTCTTCTTCCACACGTACTCGCACTTCACGAGCGAGTGCGACTTCTCGTAGATGACCGCGGAGCGCACCTCGGCGACATGGCCGAGGCAGAAGTCGTGGACGAGCTTGAGCGTCTTCCCGGTGTCGGCCACGTCATCGGCGATGAGGACCTTCTTGTTCGTGAAGTCGATCGCCTCGGGCACCGGCGCCAGCATGACCGGCATCTCCAGGGTGGTGCCCACGCCCGTGTAGAACTCCACGTTGACGAGGTGGATGTTCTTGCAGTCGAGCGCGTAGGCCAGACCACCGGCCACGAACACACCGCCGCGGGCGATGCTCAGGATGATGTCCGGCTCGTAGCCGTCGTCGGCGATGGTCTGCGCCAGCTCGCGCACGGCGCGACCGAAACCCTCGTAGTTCAGGTTCTCGCGTACGTCGCTCATGCCTCGTGCCTCACCTGGGTGCGGTGGAAGTTCTGGAAGGAGCGCGAGGCCGTCGGGCCGCGCTGCCCCTGGTAACGGGATCCGTACCGCTCGCTCCCGTACGGGAACTCCGCGGGCGAGCTGAGCCGGAACAGGCACAGCTGCCCGATCTTCATGCCCGGCCACAGCTTGATCGGCAGCGTCGCGAGGTTCGACAGCTCCAGGGTCACGTGACCGGAGAACCCGGGGTCGATGAACCCGGCCGTCGAATGCGTCACCAGACCGAGGCGCCCCAGACTGGACTTCCCCTCCAGTCGGGAGGCGATGTCGTCGGGCAGCGAGATGACCTCGTACGTGGAGGCGAGCACGAACTCGCCCGGGTGGAGGATGAACGCCTCGTCGCCGTCCGGCTCGACCATCCGCGTCAGATCCGACTGCTCGGTGGCGGGGTCGATGTGCGCGTACCGGTGGTTCTCGAAGACCCGGAAGAACCGGTCGAGACGTACATCGATGCTGGAGGGCTGCACCATCGACTCGTCGAACGGGTCGATGCGAACCCGTCCGCTGTCGATCTCGGCCCGGATGTCTTTGTCAGAGAGAAGCACGCCCCGAGGATACGCAGAGCGCACGGGCCACCCCCAATCGAGAGCGGCCCCCGCGCGCCTGCCGACGCCTGCCGACGCCTGCCGACGTCTACCGCGCCTGCCGACGCCTCGCGACCTCGCGACTAACGCTTCGCGCCGCCGACGGGCACCGCGTGCCTCAGCCGCGCGCACCGCAGCAGCCGCCCGGGCCCGATCCGACCGGCACCGAGGTGCTGCAGCGGAAACGAAGCGGTGCTGAATACATGCCCTTCGGCACAACGGACGACGGTGTGCTCCATCGAGTCCCTTTCCCCAACCAGCCGTACTGCGACGAATCGCCACATTAAGGGATGACCGGGACCCACTCCAGCCGCCGCTCCGAACCCCTACGGTACGCCCCAACTCCCCCTCGTACGCGCCTCGCTGCACCCCCCACACAACGACGACCCCGCGGCAAATTCACCGGGGGTCGATCATGGGGTAGAGTGTGCAACGATACGGCTCCAAGCAATTGGACCCCTGTGCGGATGTAGTTTAATGGTAGAACATGAGCTTCCCAAGCTTATAGCGCGGGTTCGATTCCCGTCATCCGCTCTTGCAAGAAGGCCCAGGTCAGCGACCTGGGCCTTCTTCGTTGTCTAGACCTCTATGGCCCTACCGTGCCCTCCGCGTGCCCCAACTCGCGTAAATGCCCTGGCCGGAGGAGCCCGGCGCACCATCCGCGCCACCTCGGCGCCGCGCACCTCAAGAACGCGGCGGGCTGACGACACCGCGCGACCAGGTGATGAATGAGGGGTGGCCTCGCCGGTGATCCGGATACCGGTGTCTTCGCCCGAACGGACGGCGAGGGGGCCCGCGACGCGGACGTCGATCGGGGTGTCCAGGACGGCGGTGGCGCCGGTGGCCTGGAGGGCGGCCCGGACGTCGGCCCGGACCCTGGTCCGCAGGGCGCTGTCCAGCGCGTTGAACGGCTCGTCGAGCAGGACCAGTTGGGGGCTCGGGGCGAGGGCGCGGGCCAGGGCGATGCGCTGCTGCTGGCCGCCGGACAGCTCGTGGGGCATCCGGTCGCCGTAGCCCGCCAGTCCGACCAGCTCCAGCATCTCCTCGGTACGACGGCGGCGGTCGGCCCGGTCGAGGGAGGTCAGGCCGAAGGCCACGTTGCGAGCCACGCTCAAGTGGGGGGAAGAGCGAGCCCTCCTGGGGGACGATGCCGATCTGCCGGTGTTCCGGCGGCAGGTGCACGCCCGGCCCGGTCAGCACGCGTCCGCCGACCGAGACCGTGCCCGCGTCGGCGCGCAGGAAGCCGGCGATGATGCGGAGCATGGTCGTCTTGCCGCAGCCGGAGGGGGGCCGAGTACGGCGGCCAGGGCGCCGGCCGGCACCGTGAGGTCGAGGCCGTCGAGGACGGGTGGGGCGTCGGGGCCGCCGTAGGACTTGGTCAGGCCTTCGATGTGCAGTCCGGTCATGTGCGGTGCCTCCCGAGGAGGTAGGAGGGGATGGCCGCGAGCAGGATCAGCGCGGCGGCGTACGGGGCCGCGGCCGCGAAGGATCCGCTGCCGGTCTCCGTCCACAGCCAGGTGGCCAGGGTGTCCATGCCGGTCGGGCGCAGCAGCAGGGTCGCGGGCGGTTCCTTCATGCAGACCCCGAAGGTCAGCGCGGCTCCCGCGGCGACCCCGGGGGCGGCGAGCGGCACGGTGATCTCGCGCAGTACGCGCCAGGGGCCGCGGCCCAGCGACCGGGCGACGTCCTCCAGTGCGGGCGGGGCCTGGAGGACCGCGGCGCGGGTGGCGGCGACCGCGATGGGCAGGAACAGTACGGCGTACGCGCAGACCAGCAGCGGGAGTTCCTGGTAAAGCGGCCGCCACTGCCGAACAGGCCGCCACCCGCCTCGCAGTGCGGATGCGGCGCCAGGACCGGCCTCGCGCCCCGGGCAACCCACTGCGCCTATGGGCCGTGCTGGACGCATCGGCGCTGTGCCGCGTCGCGGGCAGCCGCGAGGTCATGCGCGAACAGCTGAAGCATCTGGCCCACCTCAGCGCCCAGCCGCACGTCACCATGCAGGTCCTCCCCCACGATGCAGGTGCGCACCCAGGCGTCTCGGGACAGTTCACGCTGCTCGAGTTCGCCGACACCACCGATGGGAGCGTGGTGTATCTGGAGAGGTTCACCAGCGACCTCTATCTGGAAAAACGATCCGACGTGGGACGCTACAGCGGCATGCATGCGCACTTGTGGGCCCAGGCGCTGAGCCCGGACGGCACCCGGCATTTCATCAAGGAAACCATCAGGGCGTACACCGACCCCGAATCGTGCCCGGATGCCCGCGCGCTGTCCCTGCCGAGCCCGTGAGCGCCACTGAACCCCCGGACGATGTCTCCAGGGGCTCAACTGCCGAACGGCGGACCGAACTGCCTATGTGGTTGATCGAGCGTCAGCCTTTCTGTGAAGGGCTAGTCCTGTCGGATTGCTCCATCTCGCCGGGTCCGCCTCATGGCGAAGACGGCCGAGCCTCCGACGAATGCCGGCGCGGCTGCAGTGGCGGCCATGATGCTGACCTCGCCGCTCAAGTCGGTCGCGGTGAGGGCCCGGCGTCGTCTCCTTCGACCGCAGGCCGGTGGCGGCGCTTACAGGGGTGAAGTTGACGTTCTTGGCGGTGTGCCCCGGACCTACGTGGCCCAGAGCATCGTGGAAGCCGCCTGGTAGGAAGTCGGCCGACTAGGCCTTGCCCTGGTCGGAGCCGTCGTGGCCGTGCCCGGGCTTGCCGTGGCCGTGCCCGGGCTTGCCGTGGTCGTGGCCGGGCTTGCCGTGGTCGTGATCGTGACCGTGCTCACCGTGCTCGCCCTCGTCGTCGTGACCGTGGTCGTGATCGCCCGCGTCACCCTTTTCACCCTTGTCGCCGCGAGGCCCCTTGGGTCCGGCGGGTCCGGCGGGTCCGGCGGGTCCGGCGGGTCCGGCAGGTCCGGCAGGTCCAGCAGGTCCAGCAGGTCCAGCAGGTCCGGGGGCGCCGGTCGGTCCGGGGGCGCCGGTCGGGCCAGGGGCGCCGGTCGGGCCAGGGGCGCCAGGACTGCCGTCAGGGCCGGGAGCACCCGTCGGGCCGGGGGCGCCGGTCGGGCCGGGCGCACCCGTCGGGCCGGGGGCGCCGGTCGGGCCGGGCGCGCCAGGACTGCCGTCAGGGCCGGGAGCACCCGTCGGGCCAGGGGCGCCGGTCGGGCCGGGGGCGCCGGTCGGGCCAGGGGCGCCAGGACTGCCGTCAGGGCCGGGAGCACCCGTCGGGCCAGGGGCGCCGGTCGGGCCAGGGGCGCCAGGACTGCCGTCAGGGCCGGGAGCACCCGTCGGGCCCGTCGGGCCAGGCGAGCCGGTCGGCCCGGGAGGCCCAGGCGGCCCAGGCGGGCCAACGGCGCAGGCCGCCCTCGTGATGGTGTTGGTGTCCAGCGTGACAGCGCCATTGCGCGCCAGGGCACGGCCTTCGAGCACGGCGCCCGTGTTCAGCGTGATGGACGTCAGGGCCAGGATGTTGCCCTTGAACTGGGAGGTCGTGTCGATGGTGGCGGAGCTGCCCACCTGCCAGAACACGTTGCAGGCATTTGCCCCGTTGATGAAGGCCACGACACTCGCCGGAGCCGTGATCAGGGTCGAGGGGATCTGGAAGATGAAGACGGCATCGGGGTTGTTCTGGCCGTCGAGAGTGACCGTTCCGGTGATGTTCAGTGTCGACGAGGCCGTGTAGACGCCGGGCGCCAGCGTTTGTCCGCCGATATCGGCCGAAGTGGCGGCGCCGGGTCCCCGGCTTGCCGCGTCGTTGTAGGCGACGACGAGGTCGGACTTCGCCTGAGCGGCGGCGGCGTCGGTGACGTGCTGCGTTCCGTTGACGATGCCGGGCGGAAAGCCGGTTACCGATGTGCCCGGATGGAGCCCCAGATCTCCGTTGATGACGGAGGGGCCCGTGTTGGTGACCGTTGAACCGGCCAGGACCGCGTAATTGGTGGTGGTCCCCAGCCCGACGGGAGCTTCCAGGGCGTGAGCGAGGGTCGGGACCAGGGTTGCCGCCGCCAGGATCGCTGCGGGGAGCAGGACAAGGGCTCCCCGTTTGAACAGATTGCGTCGAGGCCTTCTGTCGGGTGGACCCGACCGGATGACATCCAATGACACAGCAGGACCTTTCTTGTTGCTTCGGGTCTCAGGTCCTCCCGGAGGAGGTTCCCGAGCGCCCGCGACGATGGCTGCGCGGGGCCGCAAGCCCCTACCCGCGCCGGGCGCGCAGGCTCCTGAGCGGGGACTTCGAGAGCGGCTCCCTGCCCGAGCTAGTGATATGCCGTCACACGGGAACAGTCACGCATATTCCACCGTAATTGCCTACAAATCAGAAAAAATGGTCTATGTGAGTGACGTAACGTCAGGAAGCCGCCTCGGAGGCAGGGCCGTCTCCCCCCGTCCCTGCGAGCTTCGAGGTCGCGTCGGGCGGGACATGACAGACCCCGGCCGGGCTCTGTGCGTGAGGGCGAGTGGTTCTCCGGCCAAAAGGTCTCGTCGCGCGGGTCCTCTTCACGCAGCAGGCCGTCTTCGCGGCGGCGCGAGGCCGCCGTCTGGCCCTGCTTCTGGACCTGCTTCAATCCCGTCTCATTCAGGTCGGTGCAGCAGCGTTCAGCACCGTCCACGCTGCAGACGGGCGGAGGTACGGGAACGCTCATGAACCCAGGTGAACACCCAAGAATACTGGACTGACCTGCGCCAACAGACTTGCATATGATGCACAGCCGGCGCTGGCAGGTCTGCTCGTGGCCATCGACACAGCCTGACCGTCCGGCAGTCGGCACGACGATGCATGGCTGGACGCCAGGGCGAGCGGCTCGGAACGCTCCTCGCACGCGGCCCTGCGCTCGTACCTCGCAGATCAGGCCGGCCAAGCACTCTTAGCGGCGCGTGCCCTTACGTGCCAGTCAGGGCGGTAAACAGCGGTCGGCAGAGGACGCCCGGAACCCTTGGAATCCACTTCGAAAGACACATCTTCGCAGGTCAGCACCCCAACGAGCCTCAAGTACCGGGGGATTCCCAAGCTTATAGCGCGGGTTCGATTCCCGTCATCCGTTCTTCTGCGAAGCCCCAGGTCAGCGACCTGGGGCTTCGTCATTGTCTAGACCTCTCCGGCCCCGCCGTGCCCTCCGCGTGCCCCAACTCGGGGGAATCGCCTGCTCGGAGGGGTCGCGGCGCACCGCATCGGCCACCTCAAGCCCAGGTCGTCTCGAATCGCGAGACACCTTTCGTGTGACCTGCACCGCCCTCGGGCGCCTTTGTGTGAATTCGCTTCCACAAAGCCGCCGTTGGCGGCATGTCCCTAGTGGGCATGCCCGTCGTTGTGGGTCGGTGCAGGCGAAGAGGGCTTCGGCGTGGGAGAGGCGCCCTGGGCAGGGGCAGTCGGTACGGGTCCGGTCGGTTCGGGGGCGGAGCCGTGGTTGTCTGCCGGTTCCCCTTCGGTTCCATGGCTGTGCCCGCCGCCCGGGGCGCCTTCCTTCGAAGCGGCAACCTCACGCAGGCCGAAGAGGGCGAGGGCCGCCACGGCGAGGACGGCGAGCCCCACAGGGCCGAAGATCCGGTGCCAGGGCGTGTCTGCGTCCTTGATGACGTAGGCGACGAAGGAGACGACCAGACCGGCGGGGACGAGGACGGCGCCGCGGGCAGGGAAGTCGTCGAAGTGCTGGAGGCCGCCGCTCAGCATGCCGATGCCGAACGAGAGCAGCAGCGAGGAGCCGATCACGGCCAGCATGCGCGGGAGCCCGGGACGCTCCCGGGTAAGGAGGAACTCGTTGAGGACCGTCGCCGCGAGGAAGACGAGGGCGCCGTAGACGGCGATTCGGGTGTAGCGGTCGGGGTCGAGCGGGTGGTGGACGACCGCGCCGCTGATGAGGCCGGCGCCGACGAAGTAGCCGACGTATCCGAGGTAGCGGGCGGCGAACGACCGCTTGCGGGAGGAGTGCTGCTTGCGCCGGGCGGCCCGCCCCACGGCGGGAGGGGCGGGCGCGGCGTCCGGGGTCCGGGCGCCGAGGAGCTGGGTGGAGGTCATGTGCGAGTTCCTTGGGTGCTGCGGGCGGGGCTCATCGCTGACGAACCCGCTGTAGGGCGGGCCGGGGTCGACAACGAGAGTCAGGTCAGATCGGGGCAAAGCACCCGGACCTATACCTGTTGCACCACTGAGTCGAGGGAACTGTGCAAGGAAGGAAGGCTTGCCGGGAAGGTCCGGCACCAGGACTGCGGCGTCGTCCCGGCGTCGGCGGGAGCCAGCTCCGCGAGGGGGACCAGTGGCGGGCCGGGCAGGTCACAGCCCTGCTGCAGGTGGATGGTGGCGCACGCCGCGGCGGGGTGGGAGTGCCCGCTGTCGTCGTCGCGCCCGCCGGACGTCTCGTCGTGGTCGGGCCGGGCACCTTCGGTCTCCGCGAGCGCCGGGTGGGGCACTGCGACGCCGCCACCGGTGACATGCGCGGAGGCGCTTTCGGCTCCGGCGGCGTGCGTGTAGAGGAAGGCGAACAGCAGGGCGGCCAGCCACAGCAGCCGCAGCGGACCCGCCGGGCGGCGGGTCCGCCTCGTGCTGAAAGCAGCCCGGGCCGTGACCATGCCGGGACCCTATCCGGCTGTCATCTCCCACTGTCCGGCAGCCCCGTTGTTGATCACACGAATTGGGGATCTTGTCCGGTTCAGGGAACCGCGGTGCTCGGCCCTGATGGAGCAGGGCGGCGAGGTCGCAGCCCTGCCGCTGTCAGCCTGTCTTGAGCATGGTGCGCATCTGGGCGATCTCGGCGGTCTGGGAGGTGATGATGTCGTCGGCCAGGGCCGTGGCGGGGCCGTAGGCGCCCTGTTGCTTCTCCGTCTTGGCCATGTCGATCGCGCCCTCATGGTGCTCGATCATCATGGTCAGGAACATGGTGTCGAAGGCGTTGCCCTTGGCGTTGCCGAGCTGGTTCATGTCCTGGTCGTTCATCATCCCGGGCATGCCGGAGTCGTCATCGCCGTGGCCCATGCCATCCATGCTGTGGCCGGTGGGGACCTTCTCGCCCCACGCCTTGAGCCAGCCGGACATGGTCTCGATCTCCGGGGCCTGGGCCTTCTTGATTTTTTCCGCGAGTGTCTTGACGTCGGCGGAGGCGCCGTGGGTGGCGACCATGTCGGACATCAGGACGGCCTGACGGTGGTGGGGGATCATCCCCTGCGCAAAGGTGACGTCCGCCTGGTTGTGCCGGTCGGCCTCTGTCGACGCCGGGGCGGTCGTGGTCGCGGGAGTGGTGCCGGCCGTGTTCGCGCTGTTGTCGCTGCCGCACGCGGCCAGGACCAGGCCGGCGGCGACCGCGGTGGCCGCCAGGACCGCGCGGTGCGCCAGGGATCGGTTCGTGTTCATTTCGTTGGGCTCCAGTGATCGGATGCGGGAAGGAAGGGCTGGGCCGTCCGTGGCCGGCGCCCTCGGCGCGTGCCACAGGAGGAGCCCCTATATCCGCAGGATCTGGAGTTCGGCGAGCAGGGGTGGTGCCCGCCCTCCGGCGGGCTCGTAGGCCGGCGCGAGCAGCAGCGCGGCCAAGGCGTCGGCGATGCCGCTCGGCATGCCGGTGAGGGGCGCGGTGTCCGGCGCGGCGATGCCGGGGGATCCGGGCAAGGCCGCGGATGCGCACATCTGGTCCGCGTGGCCGCCGTGGCGGGCCGGGCCCGAGTCATCGTCGGGGCACAGGTACTGCGGGCCGGCCTGCACTGCCGCCACGTGGTGGGACGTGTGCTCGGTGGCACCCGTCGACGGCAGCGCGGCGGCAGTGCCCAGCGCATGCATGCCGAGCAGCCCGAGAGTCAGTCCGAGAACGAGCAGCAGCCTGAGCCGCAGCATCGGCTGGGGCTGCGGCGGCGTGCGGGGCTCGCGGACGGTCACATTTCCCACCGTAGGCCGCACTCGTACCCGGCGCAGCGCGGCCTGGGCCCGGTCACCGGCCATTGCCATCACTTCCGTCCGCCGGATCCGTAGGGGCAGGGCGCGGCAGGCGGAGGCGTTTGAGGGCGAGGGCGTTGACGGCGACGATGATGCTGGATCCGGACATGGACAGTGCCGCGATCTCGGGTCGCAGGACCAGGCCGGTGGCGGGTTCGAAGACGCCTGCGGCGATGGGCAGGGCGATGGCATTGTAACCGATGGCCCAGCCGAGGTTCTGGCGCATCTTGCGCACGGTGCCCCGGCCGATGCGCAGGGCGGTGGGGACGTCGAGGGGGTCGGAGCGCATCAGGACGAGGTCGGCTGTCTCGATGGCGACGTCGGTGCCGGCGCCAATGGCGATGCCCAGGTCGGCCTGGGCGAGGGCGGGTGCGTCGTTGACGCCGTCACCGACCATGGCGACCCTGCGGCCGCCGCGCTGGAGCTCGGCGATGGTGGCGGCCTTGTCGCCGGGCAGGACCTCGGCGATGACGGTGTCGATGCCCAGACGCTGCGCGATCCGTTCGGCTGTGGCCTGGTTGTCGCCGGTGAGCATGACGACCTCGACGCCCAGGGCGTGCAGTTCGCGTACGGCAGCCTCGGAGGTCTCCCGCGGTGCGTCGGCGATGCCGATGAGGGCTGCGGCCTGGCCGTCGACAGCGGCGAGGACGACGGTGCGGCCGGTGGCTGCGAGCTCGTCCCGCGGGGCGGCCAGAGGACCGAGGTCCACGCCTTCGCGTTCGGCCAGCCGGCGGTTGCCCACGGCGACCCGGTGGCCGTCCACCACGGCGGTCGCCCCGTGGCCGGGAACGTTCTCGAAGTGCCGGGCCTGCGCCGGCCCGACGCCGCGCGACTCGGCGTGGCGTACGACCGCCTCGGCCAGCGGGTGCTCGGACTCCCGCTCGACGGCCGCGATCAGCCGCAGGATCTCGTCCTCGTCTCGACCGGGCGCGGTGATCACCTCGGTGACCTCGGGTTCGCCCTTGGTGAGGGTGCCGGTCTTGTCCATCACCACGGTCTGGATCCCGGCGGACGTCTCCAGGGCCATCGCGTTCTTGAACAGGACTCCCCGCTTGGCCCCCAGCCCGGTGCCGACCATGATCGCGGTGGGAGTGGCCAGGCCCAGCGCGTCCGGGCAGGTGATGACGACCACCGTGATCGCGAAGAGCATCGCGCTGCTGAAGGGGCGGTCGGTGGCCAGCAGCCAGACGGCGAGGGTGAGCGCGCCGCCGATGAGGGCGACGAAGACCAGCCAGAACGCAGCGCGGTCGGCGAGCCGCTGACCCGGCGCCTTCGAATTCTGGGCCTCCTGGACCAGCTTGACGATCTGGGCCAGTGCCGTGTCCGCGCCCACCCTGGTCGCCCGTACCCGCAGGGTGCCGTTGGCGTTGAGGGTCGCACCGACCACGGCGTCGCCCGGCGCCTTGTGCACCGGCAGGCTCTCCCCCGTCACGGTCGACTCGTCGACCTCGCTCTCGCCCTCCTCCACGACCCCGTCCGCGGCGATCTTCGTCCCGGGGCGTACGAGCAGCAGGTCACCGACGGCCACCTCGGCGGTGGCGACCTCGACCGGTTCGCCGTCCCGCAGGACGACGGCCTTGGGCGGGGCGAGGTCCAGCAGCGCGCGGATGGCGTCGTTGGCGCCGCCGCGGGCGCGCATCTCGAACCAGTGGCCGAGCAACACGAAGGACGCCAGCACGGTGGCGGCCTCGTAGAAGACGTCCCCGCCGCCGGTGAGCGTGACGATGAGGGAGTACAGCCAGCCCGCGCCGACGGCGACCGCCACCAGCACCATCATGTCCAGCGTCCGGGCGCGCAGGGCCCGGACGGCGCCGACGAAGAAGATCGAGCACGAGTAGAAGATCACCGGCAGGCTCAGCAGGAGCGCCCACACGTCCTGACGGAGCCCGAACGGCACGGGCACGTGCCAGCCGAAGACCTCCTCCCCGATCGGGGACCAGATCACGATCGGAATGGAGAAGATCACCGCGACGAGGAAACGGTTGCGCATGTCGGCGGCCATCGCCGCCATCGACATCCCCGCATGACCGCCATGACCGTGATGGCCGTCATCGTCCACCGTCGCCTCGTGGGGCGAGTGCATGACCTCTGGCTCGTGCCCCACGTGCGCGGGCCGCACGGCTTCGGGCGCTCGCGCGGGGCCGGGCGGGTCAGGCTCGTCCATCGGGTCGCAGATGTGCGACGGCACCGACTGGCCGGCGCAGTGGTAGCCGCACTCGGTCACCCAGCCGCGCAGCTCGGCCAGTGAGGTCCGCGTCGGGTCGAAGACGACGGTGGCCGACTGCGCCACGGGGTTGACCTCGACGTCCAGGACACCCGGCCGGCGGCCCAGAACGGCGGCGACGGTGTTCTGCTGACTGGCACGCACCATGCCCCGCACGTCCAGCACCGCCGTGCTCCGATCCTTTCGCGGATCGCTTGGTCCAAGTCCTGGCGGGTGCCTCATGCGCGTTCAGCTCCTGGGCGCGTACGTGCTCATCCATGTAAACGGTTCGCCTGCCGGCAGCCTGCGGCGGTCGCACCCGCGCCGCAACGGCTGATACGGCACGCGGGCGCACGACGGCGCGGAAAGAGAAGCGGGGCGACGTTCCCGTGCCAGCGGTGTCAGTCGGGACGGGCCCGCCTCCCGCCCCCTGCCAGGCGGTCACTTCCGTCGGGGCCTGGGATGGTCGTCGTGCCTGCGGTCCATGTCCTGCATGTCGTGGCCGTCGCTGTTGTCGCGCATGCCTCGCATCATGAAGAACATCATCAGCGGGCACATGGCAATGATCGCGATCCAGGCCAGGGCCGCCAGCGGGATTCCCAGTGCGAGGGCTCCGACCAGAACGATCGCCGCGGCGATCGCGTAAAGGCCGTAATTGCGGTTGGTGTTCACGGCGTCTCGCTTTCCTCAGGAGAGGGCGGGAGCATGCTGTGCCCGCGCATCTTCATGGTTGAGGGTCGGGTCCGGCCTAGCGCTCGCCACGAGCGAGCCGGGCGGCAAGGACCTGCTCGGGACTCGGCGTCGCAGGCACGTGGGTGTGCTCGTGGGGGCGGGCGATAGCCCGGAAGAGCAGCACCGCAACGGTGATGATCAGCGCCCAGAACAGGATCATGCCGACCGACATCGCGAACCAGCCCCAGCCGCTGACGTCGTGGTTGTACCAGAACATCACGACCGATCACCTCCCGAGGGCCACGAAAGCCTTCACTCACATCGTCCAGCGCCGCCCCGCTCCTGGCATGGGCCGAACGGTCCCCGACGACGGGCCACGCAGTCCCTTGAATGGGTTCCGATGCCGAGTGGCCTCGCCGGCCCACGGGGCGGGGGCAATTTCCTTGCCTCCGCCCCTGCCGGTCATGGCTGCCTGCTCCTCCGGGCGCATCGGGCCGTAGGCGCAGAAGTAGACCATCAGCCGCCAGCGCGGGCCCATGGCCTCGGCGAGGGCGTCGACCTCCTCCCCGAGGACACCCGCCCGGACAAGCACGTCTGGCACGCCTCCGTCCGTGCCGCCCCCGGCGACCGCACGCTCACCGACGCCGAGCGGGCGGACATCGCCCGCCGCGTCATCGCCGCCACCGGGATCGACCCCGGCGACGGTGCGGGCTGCCGCTGGGCGGCCGTGCGCCACGCCGAGGACCACATCCACCTCATCGCCACACTCGTACGCGAAGACGGCCGCAAGCCCGACCACCACCACTCCGGCCAGCGCGCCCAGACCGAATGCCGCCGCATCGAGGCCGACTACGACCCGTACCGGGTGGCGCCCGGAGACGGCACCGCCGCCAAGCGCCCCACCAGCGCCGAGCAGCACAAGGCCAAGCGCCGGGGCCGGGACCGTACCGCCCGCGAGGAACTGCGTGAGACCGTCCGCCGCGCTGCAGCGGGTACCGGCTCGGAAGCGGAGTTCCTCGACTGCCTCGCCTCCGCCGGCCTCCTCATCAAGCGCCGGATCGCGCCCTCCGGTGACACCCTCGGTTACACCGTCGCCCTGCCCGAGGACCGCAACAAGGACGGAGCGCCCGTCCATTACTCAGCACTCGCATGCCCGAAACCGAAATCCGACCCGCCGTCGTCGCCCTCCTCTGCGACTCGGACTTCAAATACCGGCGCGACACCAAAACCTGGTCCCACATAGACGGCCGCCCCTTCACCAAGGAGGAGCAGGCCACCGCCTTGCACGCCACCCGCGCCGAGTTCGAAGAGTTTGCGGCACAGCACACTCGCTACATGGAGTACCGACGGACCACTCAGGAGGCCCCGGACGCCCTCCAGCGGTTCCTCACCCCGTTCATGGAGCAGCTCACCACGAAGAACCTCGGCAATGCCGTCGAGCTCATGACCAAGGACGAAAGGGCCGAACTCGACCAGCTGCTTCGCCTCACGATCGAGCCCCTCGCCGCTTCACCGCGTACTCCTTCTGAGCAACGCCACCGGGGCCAACGCAATTCAGCGTTGGCCCCGGTGGCATGTCCGCATATCGTACGGCTAGGCCACGACCCCAGCCCCGAGCGTGCCGGCACCGATAGCGCCCCGCAGGACGTGGGTGATCTCCTCGGGCTTGAGGTCGATGGCGTCGAGCCCCTCCACGGTCAGCGGGATCTCTTCCAGCCCGTATTCGCCGCGTCCCTCGGCGCTGAACTCGGGGCCGGTGCGGTCTTCGAAGGACCAGGTCGCGATGCGGGCGAGGTAGAAGAGCTGACGCTCGGTGTCGGACTCCATCGTGTGCAGGAGGCGGACGACGTCGGCCTTGCCAGCGATCTCCTCGTGGATCTCCCGGTGGAGGGCGGCCTCCCGGGACTCGTCGCTCTCCTCGACCCCACCGCCGGGCAGCACCCAGTACACGGGGATTCCGGGCTTGGTGCGGCGGATGACCAGCATCGTGTCGTCCGCGGTGACGAGGACGGCTCGGACTCGTTCGATCATTTCGCTTTGTCTCCTTGCTTGTTGACGTCTCAGCGCAGCAGCCAGCCGCCATCGACGTGGATAGATTGCCCAGTGATGAACGACGCGGACGGGCCGACGAGGAACGCGGCCAAGGCCGTCACGTCTTCGGGGCGGCCGCGTCGCGGGACGCACTGCCGGTTGATCTGGTCCTCCGGGCGGGCGCGGTGGTGCTGGATGGCCCAGGACGAGGGCGACACCCCCGAACTCCGCGGGCTCGCCCAGCGCCACTACGCGCACTCCTTCCGCCTGGCCGCCGAGGCTGGCGACCCGGAACTGTCGGCGACCGCACTCCGAGGTCTGGCAGTGCAGTGCGTCGATCTGGGCTACCGGGCCGAGGCGGTCCAGCTCGGCGAAACCTGCGTCGAGTACGGCCGCTGGGCCCACGAGTCCGGCATGCTCCTCTCCCGCCTCGGCGACCTCGACGCCGCCGAGGAACACCTCCACCTCGCCCTCGACATCCACGGCCTCGACCGCCGCCGCACCCGCCCCATCGTCCTGGCCGGCCTGGGCGGCGTCCGCCTGCGACAGGGCGACGCAGACGGAGCCATGGCCACCTGGCGCGACTTCCTCGACTGCGCCGACGGCATCCGCTCGGTGAAGGTCCAGGCCGCCCTCCAGGACATGCGCGTCCGCCTCCGCCGCTACAGCGGAGTTCCCGAGGCTCAGGAACTTCGTGAACGAGCAGCCCGCGTCGCAGGCCGAGGTCAACCACGGTAATTCCAGGTGCGTCTGGGGCCATTTACCTCCCCATCAGTAGACGCAGAAGGTCCACACCCTGGTGCGCCGGAAAGGCCCCCTGTACGTCACGATGACGGCGTAGTCCTTGGCACTGCCAAGGGCCGGCGCTACCAGGATGGGAACGACCTCTCCTGGACCAACGACGGCGACGCTCTCGTCAGCTTCGACATCCAGCGCGTCACCGGCTGATCCGACGCCCTCGCCGTCGCGAAGGGACCCGCTGTTCGGGTCACCACTGGCTGATGAGCGGCGTATCCGGGCCGTGCTTCCGCCAGGCTTCGGTGAGGCGGACGAGGCGGGCAGGGGCGGCGATGCCGCGCACCATTGCGATCTTGCCGCCCGCGATGTCGAAGGTCACGGCGCCGACGACCTGGTCACCGACCACGAACAGCATGGCCGGGGCGCCGTTGACGAGCGCGGAGTGGACGGCGGACGGGCCGCCGGCAAGGCGCTGCTTCGCGGGTGTGGACTTGAAGCCACCGCGCGCGATGGCGGCGACGCGCTGCGGAGTGTCGTACCGCAGCAGCTTCTCGGTCAGGCCGGCGCCGTCGGAGATCGCGATCACGTCGTCGGTGAGCAGTGCCACCAGCCGTTCGGTGTGGCCCGAGGAGGCGGCGGCGAGGAATTCCTCGACGATCCTGCGAGCGGACGCGGGGTCGACTTCGCCGCCTCCGCGGCGCGCGGCTGTGATGTGGCGCCGAGCCCGGTGGAGGTGTTGCTGGCTCGCGGACTCGGTGATGTCGAGGATCTCGGCGGTCTCGGCGTGGCTGTAGGAGAACGCCTCGCGCAGGACGTAGACGGCCCGCTCCAGGGGTGAGAGGCGCTCCACGAGAGTGAGCACGGCCAGGGAGACCGATTCGCGCTGCTCGAAGGTGTCGGCCGGGCCAAGCATCGGGTCGCTGTCGAGGAGCGGTTCGGGCAGCCAGGCACCGGCGGTGCGTTCGCGGCGGGCGTGTGCCGAGCGGAGCCGGTCGAGGCACAGGTTGGTGACCACCTTGGTCAGCCATGCTTCCGGCACCTTGATCAGCTGCCGGTCGGCGGCCTGCCAGTGCAGGAACGCATCCTGCACCGCGTCCTCGGCGTCGGTGGCGGAGCCGAGCAGGCGGTACGCCAGGGAGGCCAGCCGGTTTCGGCTGGCCTCGAACCGACTGGTGTCGAAGCGATCAGTCGCGGTGCTGTCCACGCCGGTCACCCTAAATGATCATTCTTCCCGGTGGGCGGTTATGCGATTGCCTTCTCGACTGACGCCTGGGGTACGGCGGCCAGGTGGTGCTTGCGCTTCGGCAGGCCGAAGGTCGGGTTCGAGTTGGCCCACAGCGACATCTTGAGGATGCCCGCCTTGATCCGGGCGGCCTTCCGGCCGCCCATGTACTTCGACTTCGCCTGGGCTTCGTCGTCGACCATCTGCAGGATCCCGTCCCGCCGCCCGAGGCTGATGTGGTTGCCCGGGTACTCCAGCTTGGTGTTCGGGATCTTGCGGCCGGTCAGGCGGCCGATGATCGCGGCGGAGGCCTGCATGCCGGTATAGCCGGCCGAAGCGCAGGACATCGGCAGCGGCCGCCCGTTCTCGCCGATGGCGTAGGCGCTGTCGCCGACGGCGTAGACGTTCAGGTGCGAGAGCGACCGCATCGTGCGATCAACGACGACCCGACCCTCCTCCGTGACCTCCAACCCTGCGGCGGCAGCGATGGGGTTGACCGCGAACCCGGCCGTCCACACGGTCGCGTCGGATGCCAGGGCAGCGCCGTTGGCGCACAGAACCCGCGTCGCTTCGACGGCTTCCACGCTCGTGTGCTCCAGGACGGTGATGCCCAGCCGGTCGCAGGTCCCGCGCAGGTGGCCGCGGGCTCCGGCGGAGAGCGGGGCGCCCAGCTCGCCTCGGGCGATCAGCGTCACCGACAGGCCGGGCCGGGATTCGGCGATCTCGGTGGCGGTCTCAATGCCGGTCAACCCGTCGCCGACGACCAGGACACTCCCGCCTTCGCCCCGGCCCTCCAGGCCGTCCAGGCGTTCACGCAGGCGCAGCGCCGAGGGCCTGGCGGCGACGTCGAAGGCGTGCTCGGCCACGCCGGGGACACCCTGGTCGGCACCGTGGCTGCCGAGCGCGTAGACGAGCGTGTCGTAGTCGAGCTCGCCGCCGCCGTCGGTGTCTGCCACGGTGACGACTTGGCGCTCAGGGACGACATCGGTGACACGGGCCACGCGCAGCCGTATCCCCGTTCCCGCGAAGACCTCGGCGAGCTGGGGAGCCTCTATCTCCTGACCGGCCGCGAGCTGGTGCAGCCGCAGCCGCTGGACGAAGTCCGGCACGGCGTTGACCACGGTGACCTCGATGTCAGCCGGGGACAGCCGGCGGGCCAGGGTCCCGGCCACGTTGCACCCGGCGTAGCCGGCGCCGAGGACGACAATGCGGTGCTTCATGTGATGCTCCCGTCAGTTCGCTTGCTCTCGGAGACTTGAGCGGGACAGCGCCCCGATTCCTGACAGGAACCATGTGTGACCTGGGTCGCGAAGCGGCAAGGGTGGCGCCTGACTGCGCTCGCGACCGTGATGGAGGCATGCGGAAGCGCTCGATGTGGACGTCGAGTGGCCGCTCGTCACGCCGTTCACCGCGGCGCGGCCGCCTCCGCCGGCTGATCCGAAGCCGCGGGGCCCGCCTCTTTCGAAGGGGGCCCCGCACTGGTCGACGTACAGAGGTCGCCGGAGGTCAGTCGGTGATGGCGATCTTGCCGTTGACCGTGGCCGCGGTCGTGGTCGTGGCCGGCTCGGCGGCCTGTTCGGGCTTGGCCGTGGTGAGGCCCTTGAGGAGCTGGGCGAGGTCGACGCCGGTGGTGGAGCCGAGGAGTTCCATGCCCTGGGCGACATTGTCGGCGACCGTGCGGGTGAGTTTGCTCGCGCCGTCGGTGGAGATGACGGTCATCTTGTCGATGGCGGACAGCGGTTCGGCGGCCTTGGCGACGACCTGCGGGAGGATCTCGACCAGCATCTGGATTTTCGCGGCATCGCCGTAGCTCTCGAAGGCTTCGGCCTTCTTCTGCATGGCCTCGGCCTCGGCTGAGCCCTTGGCCGCGATGGCGGAGGCTTCGGCGGCGCCCTCCAGGC
The DNA here is from genome assembly GCF_026627505.1 of Streptomyces sp. H27-H5. GTDB lineage: Bacteria > Actinomycetota > Actinomycetes > Streptomycetales > Streptomycetaceae > Streptomyces. The sequence continues at coordinate 49,310 of NZ_JAPNLK010000012.1, forward strand.
GGACGGCGTCGGCGATCGCGGCACGGCGGGCGAGTTCGGCCTCACCGCGCTTGGCGCCCTCGATGGCCTCGGCCTCGGCGAGGGCGGAGCGGCGCTGCTTCTCGCCCTCACCGGTCAGCCGGGCCCGCTCGGCCTCTGCCTGGGCGGCGGCGATGGCCGCCAGGCGCTCGCCCTCGGCCTGCTTGACCCTTGCCACGCGCTTGGCCTCGGCCTCCTGCTCGGCCTCGTAGCGCCGGGCGTCGGCGGGCTTGCGTACCTGGGTGTCGAGCTGGCGGTCGGTCAGTGCGGCCTGGCGTTCGGCGACCTTCTCCTGCTCGGCGAGGATCTGCTGCTGCCGGTCGGCGTCGGCCAGCGGGCCGGCGGCGTTCGCCTGGGCGGTCGCCGCGTCGGTCTCGGCCTTGATCTCGGCCTGGCGCAGGTACAGGGTCCGCTGCGCGACCGCGATCTCCTCCTCCGCCTTCAGCCGGGCCTGCTCGGCCGCCTGGCGGGAGTTGGCCTCGGCGATGTCCGCTTCCTGCTTGGCGCGGGCGGCCTCGGGGCGGCCCAGGTCCTCCAGGTAGGAGCCCTCGGTGGTGATGTCCTGGATCTGGAAGGCGTCCAGCACCAGGCCCTGTCCGGACAGGCTGGCCTCGGCCTCCTCCGCGACCTGCCCGGCGAAGGCGGCGCGGTCGCGGATGATGTCCTCGACGGACATCCGGCCCACGATCGCGCGGAGGGCTCCGGAGAGCACTTCCTGGGTGAAGCCGACGATGCCGTCCTGCTGCTGGAGGAAGCGCTGGGCCGCGGCGCGGATGGCGTCCTCGTTGCCGCCGACCTTGACGATCGCGACGCCTTCGAGGTTGGCCTTGATGCCGCGCAGGGTGACGGCGCCCCGGACGGCGATCGGGATGTGCCGGCTGGAAAGGTCGAGGGAGTAGCGCTGCTGGACGAAGGGGACGACGAAGACGCCGCCGCCGACGACGACCTTCTGACCGCTGTTGTCGGTGGATATCTGCCCGGTGTCGGGGTCGGTGGACTTCTTGCCCCGGCGGCCCGTGATGATGAACGCCTCGCTGGGGCCGGCCACCTTGTAGCGGGTGACGACGACCAGGGCGAGGAGGACGAGGAGTACGACCACTCCCACGACCGCGATGACGACTGAACTCATGATTGATCCCCCCTGCCCGCTCTCGGTCGAGGGGACAGATCGGTGGTGGATGAGAAAGTGAAACGGCCGGTCAGCGCTCGACGGCGCGGACGCTGACCGAGGAGGACGACGGCGTCGCCGTCACCCAGACCTCCGCGCCCCGGGCCAGTGGCCCCTCGGCGGTCGCGGCGTACTTGGCGGGCTGGCCACCGAGGCGCAGCAGGACCTCGCCGTAGCCCCCTGCGGGGATGGCGGTGACCACGGTCCCGGCCGAGCCGAGGAGTTCGGCGGGGCGCGGGGCGGCCCCGCTGCCGGTCCGGGCGAGGGCGCGGCTGAAGCGGTACGTCAGCCAGCCCGCCCCCGCACCGGCCACGGCCCCCGCGGCGGCTGCCGCTGCCGGCCCGAGGCCTGTGGCCCCGAGCACGATCGCCCCCGTGAAACCGAGCATCGAAACGAAGCCCGCGACCACCGGCAGCGACAGCCATCCGTCGAGCAGTCCGTCCAGGGCGCCGTCGAAGACCCCCTCCAGCACCCCGTCGAACACCAGCGAACAGGCCAGCAGGGCGATTCCCCCGATGCCGAGACCCAGAAACAAGCCCATGAGCACCTCCCCGCTTGGCACGCGTTTGCGCCGGACAACAGCATCGTGCCAGCGCAACCGGCTACCGCACATTGCCTACCCTCGGCAATCTTTACGTGGCTTTAACGCAGCAGGGACGGCAGGATGCGGCTCCGATGTGCACGCCCATGGGAGAGGGCCCTTCGGTGACGCGTGCGGGCTGCGGAAGAACTGGAAGAACCCGGCCCGTGCGCTGGGGCTGGGCATGCCGCTGGCCATGGCCGGCATGGCGGTGGTCGCGCACTACCTCGTGGGCCTGGACTGGACGACGTCCTTCCTGGTCGGTGCGGCGCTGCTGGTCTTCGGCGCACTGCTGACCCCGCAGCTCTTCGGGGACCTGCCCGTGGGCGGGTACGTGGCGGTGGTGCTGGCGATCGTACTGATCCGCCCGGCTTCGCTGCTCGTATCGCTGCTGGGCGCGCGGATCGAGCGGCGCGAGAAGCTGGTCGCCGCCTGGTTCGGCCCCAAGGGGTTCGCGTCCGTGGTCTACGGCCTGCTCGTCCTCCAAGCCGGTATCCCCCAGGGCGAGAAGGCGTACACACTGATCGCCGTCTGCATCGCCTTCTCGATCATCGCCCACAGCAGCACCGACGTACCGATCGCCCGGCTGTTCCAGGTCGCCGACCTGGCCGGCATCCCGGCCGAGCCGTCGCCCCCGACCGACGCCGTTCCCCACCCGACCGCCGCCGTCCCCAGCCCGAGCAGTGCACCCGACCAGGAGAAGATCCATGCCGGCCCGTGACCTCGCCGAGCCCTACCCGCACGTGACCACCGACGACCCCGCCGTGGACGCCGTCCGGCTGCTGGCCGAGCGGAACCTGGGTTCGTCCTGCACCCCGTACTCCACTACGAGCCCAGTGTCGTCGCCCTGCTGGGCGCCGGCCTGCTCATCGCGATCTCCAAGGTCGAGACCGGCGAGGTCCTCGGCGAGGTGGAGTGGCCCACGCTCGCGTTCTTCGCCGGGCTCTTCGTCATGGTCGGCGCCCTCATCGAGACCGGGGTCATCGGGAACCTCGCGGCCTCCCTCACAGACGCGATCGGGGGCGACGAATTCGGCGGCTCCATGCTCCTGCTGGGCGGCTCGGCCGTGCTCTCCGGGATAGTCGACAACATCCCCTACGTCGCCACCATGGCCCCCATCACCGGCCGGCTGGTCACCGACATGGGCGGCGACCCCGACCACGTCATGTGGTGGGCCCTCGCCCTCGGCGCCGACCTCGGCGGCAAGGCCACCGCCATCGGCGCCTCCGCCAACGTCGTCGTCCTCGGCATCGCCGAACGCAACCGCCAGCCCATCAGTTTCTGGCAGTTCACCAAATACGGCCTCATCGTCGCCGCCGTCACCGTCGCCGTCTCGGCCCTGTACCTGTGGCTGCGCTACTTCGCCTTCGCGTGAGAGCCGGTTACGCCGTCGCGGCCGGCCAGCCCAGCAGCCGGGAGCCGATCACCGCGGTCTGGAGCGTGTAGCGGTTCACCGGATCCGCCGGATCCGCGCCGGTCAGGGTGTGGATGCGCTCCAGCCGGTACGTCAGGGCCCGCACGCTCAACGACAGGCGACGGGCGGTCTCCGTCGCCACACAGCCGCAGTCGAAGTACGCGGTGAGGGTGTCCAGCAGCGGCCCGGGACCGCCGCGCGCCCCGCGGAGCGGGCCCAGGACGCTTTCCACGAGGTCGGCCATGGCCTGCCGATCGCGGGTAAGGACCGGGTAGACCAGCAGATCGGAGGCGTGCAGCACCGGTCCCTCCAGCCCCATCCGCTCGGCGAGGTCGAGGGCGTTCAGCGCCTCCTCGTACGAGTGAACGACGCCGCCGGGGCCCGGGTGGGAGCGGCCGACGGCCACCCGTCCTCCATCGGTGGCCGCGTGCGCCTGCTTGGCGAAGTACGCGAGGACGTCGGGCTGGTCCCCCGGCGCCACGCAGATCAGCCGGCCGTCCTTCGTGGCCAGCAGGATCTGCCGGTTCCCGAACCGGCCCAGCACCGCCGCCTCGATACGGCGGGCCACCGGGTAGCCGTCCCCGTACGGCTCCGGCCCGGCGGCCACCGCCACGGCATGCGCCTGCGAGAGGCGTAGTCCGAACCGCTCGGCCCGCTCCGCCAGCCGGCCCAGCCCGCCCCGTCCGTACAGCAGGTCGTCGATGAACTCGCGGCGCGCGGCCTCTTCCTGGCGGACCGCCTGTCGCTGGGCCCGCTCGTACCCCTCGACGAACGCGTCCACCGCCTGCTCGACGACGGCCAGCAACGGCCTGGCCTCCGGCGCCGGCTCCACCTTCTGAGCGGCGGCCAAGTGGTCCCGTATCAGCGCCCGCAGCGGCAGTCCCGCTTCCGCCGCCCGCTCGCCGTCGGCCCGACGGGCCTCCAGCTCGGCACGGGTGAGACGGCGTCCCGTGGCACACGCGTCGCGCAGGACCCCGGCGTACCCCGCCAGATGACTCCCTGACGTTTCCCGGTCCGCCACGTCTTCCCCCGATACCGATGCGCATGGTCATTCACGCGCCTTTGACGCGACGACCAGGGTGACACGGACACAAGGGTGACCATGGGCACGGGCATCAGTCACGGCCCCTTGGCGGGGGTCACGCTGCCTGGAGAGCCGCCGCCCCGAAGGACACGTTGAAGCGGTCGCACCAGATGGTGACGCTGGTGTAGTCGGCAAGGTCCACGTCGGCCGGGATCTCGTAGTTCTGGTCGCCCTTGTTGCCCTTGAGCTTGCCGAGGCTGACGTACTTGCCGTCATCGAAGACTTCCCAGCCCTCCTTGCCCTCCTTCACAGGGGCGTCGGTGAGCCATACGCGCAGGTCCGGGCCATTGCTGGTGTCGAGGTTCTCCAGCCGGAGCGTGCGGGAGCCGTCGGGGAGCCGGACCAGCTTCACCGTGCCCGTGGTGGCGTGCTCGTGGCTGATCAGGGAGCCCTGAGCCAGTGTCCGTGGTCCAGCGGGAGCCGAAGGGGATGCGGTGGCGGCAGCCGTGGGCGAGGAGGTGGAACCCGGGGCGGCAGCGGTCGGCAGCGCGTCATTGACCGTGGCGTCCTGCCAGAGCTTCCACGGCTGGAACCAGTACAGCCCGACGGCCAGCACCACCAGGGCCGTGACCAGCCCGCCGATGACCAGCCCTGTGCGTCGCTTCCTGTCCTGCACTGCCGCTCCTCCACCGTCACACGATTCTGTCCTCGCCCTTATTCAACGAGGTGGGCGCGGGCGTCGGCCAGACCTGGCGGACGACGGTTCCCTTACGGCCTCAGCGCCGCCGGCCGGCAATCCACACCGCGGCGGCGGCGGCCAGGGCCAGCGCGCCAAGGGCGAGCCGGGGCTGTCGGGGCTGTCGGGGCTGTCGGGGCTGTCGGGGCTGTCGGGGCTGTCGGGGCTGTCGGGGCTGTCGGGGCTGTCGGGGCTGTCGGGGCTGTCGGGCAGCACGTACATCACCGCGCCGGCCGCCGTACAGGATGACGCCGAAGGCGAAGAGAGGGGACGCGGGGCCGGACCGGGCAGGTCGAGGCATGCGAGGGGCTCCTGGCAGGGAGGGCAGTGGCCCCAGGTTCGCACGGCCGCGGAGCGGGGTACAGGTCCCACCCCCGCGCGGACCGTGCTCCTTGCCGCCGACGGTCGCCGCTCCTGGAATCAGACCCCGGGTGTACGGGCATGCCCGCGCCCGAGCAGTTCCACCAGACCCCGCTGGGTGGCGGCCAGGACGACCGCCGTGGACTCGAATCTCCCTCTCGGCTCGCCGGCCAGGCATCGCTTGCGCCCGCAACCCCCGCCCGCAGGCGCCACGGCCTGACCCCGGAAACGGCGGTCCTGTCGCGGTCGGGGAGCCCCTGCCCCGTCGCATACAGCGCGCGTGCCCCAGCCGTGCCCTTCAGGGCGGTAAACAGCGGTCACCAGGGGTGTCGGGAACACTCCGCCAGAAGCTCCCCCACAAGGGGAAACAGCAGGTCAGGCACCATGCGACCGGTCTAGGCGGCAGTGATTCCCAAGCTTATAGCGCGGGTTCGATTCCCGTCATCCGCTCCATGGCAAAGCCCCAGGTCAGCGACCTGGGGCTTTTGTGTTGCCCCGCATCTGACAGATCAACGATCCCTACGCGGGAACGCATTTGCGTCCTGTGGCGGAATGCGGCGTGACGCTGTCGGGCGCATTTCAGACCGCGGGTGCTGCCGACCACGGCAGGGAGTGTGAGGCCGACGGGGCGGGGCCTGCACGTGCTTGGCGCTCAGGTGCACGGGAGCCGCTCGTGGGCTCGGCCCGCCCGGTGTCAGACACCGCCGGTACGGTCCTGGCTCGGGGCAAGATCAACAATGTGGGCGGGGAGACGGGCTCGTACCCGCTTCGGGAGTAGTGCGTCGCTCGCGCCACGGTCTCGGCCCCGTCCCTGATCTCGATCTCGATCTCGATCTCGACAATGACGAGGATCCGCTGAATGTCCGATTCCCCTGTGAGCCCGCCCGGCGGTCTGCGCCGGGCCGCCCTGTACGGGTGGTTGTCCGCGCTCGTGGCGGCCGTGTTGACGGCCGTCGCGCTGATACCGACCGCGCCCGCCGTCGCCGCCGCGGCGGGGTCCGCGCTGCCCGGCACGGTGTCGACGCCCTTCCCTGCACGCGGTGAGGGCTACTACTGCTTCCGCATCCCGGCGTTGGTCACCACCAAGTCCGGTGATCTGCTCGCCTTCGCCGAGGGTCGCGTCGCCACGTGCAGCGACGTCGGTCACAACGACATCGTCGTGAAGAGGTCCACCGACGGCGGGAAGACCTGGGGTCCTCTGACCGTCGTCGTCGGGAAGGACGACACCGACGCGCACGGCAATCCCGCGCCGGTCGTCGACGCGGTCACCGGCCGGGTCAGCCTCCTGTACGCGACCAGCACCTGGAGCGGTACCGCCGGCGCACCGGTGCGGGATACCCGCGGCGTGCGTGTCGTGCACAGTGTCGACAACGGCGCCGGCTGGCAGCCGAGTGTCGCGCTGCCGCAGTTGAAGCCGGCGGGTTGGGTGTGGGTTTCCACGGGCCCCGGACACGGCATCCAGCTCACGCACGGCGCGCACCGCGGTCGCCTGGTCGTCCCCGGGGACCACACGGCCACCGGCAACAAGGCGGGCGCCCAGCTGTACTACAGCGACGACGGCGGCCTGACCTGGACGCTCGGCGCCACCTCGAACGTGGACCAGGCCGTCGCCTACCCGGCCGAGTTGACGGTCGCCGAGACCGCGGGCGGCTCGCTGTACGTGAACGCCCGCAGCTCCGCCCGGTGCGACACGGAGGAGCACCGTCTGGACGCGACCAGCGCCGACGGCGGTGCCACCTTCGCCGCACCCTTCAAGCCCGTCGCGGGTCTCGACACGTCCCCGGTGTTCGGGTCCCTACTGGGCCTGCGTCCCGCCGCCGCTGACGGCAGGCGCGAGCGGATCCTGTTCTCCGCCCCCGCACGCCTGGGCCCCAACACCCTGGAGGACCGCCGCGAGTTGGCGGTCCGGTCCTCGTACGACGAGGGTCGGACTTGGCAGACCGAGGGCACCCTGGTGATACCGGGCCGGGCCGGGTACTCGGACCTGACCCTGCTGCCCTCGGGCGCGGTCGGCATGCTCCACGAGACGGCGGGGAACATCCCGCACGGCACCGTCGCGTTCGTCTCCTTCACCGAGTCCGACATGGACGCCGCGAAGACGGGGCTGCGCAGCCCCCGCACCGCCGACACCGGCCCCAACGGCAACGACAACCACGCCGTCGTGCACGGCGGCGCCGTGCTCGGGGACCGCGGTACCGGCAAGGCCATGACGTTCGACGGGAAGGACGACTACCTGCGTCTGGTGAGCTGCTCGGACTCGCTGAAGGTGAAGGACCAGGACTTCACGGTCACCGCGTGGTTCCGCCACAGCGCGACCACCGGCGCGCTGCCCATCGTCTGGGCGTACGGCATGGAGGACTCGGACCCGGCGAAGAACGTGCGCCAGTTCTGGCTGAAGGCCGAGCCGGGCAAGGGCATCATGCGCGCGGCCATCAGCACGGACGGCGCGTACGCGGAGGGGAGGTGAAGACGAACTCGTCCTACAACGACGGGAAGTGGCACCACGCCGTCTTCAAGCGCGAGGACGCGAAGCTGGTCCTGTCGGTCGACGGCGCCGCGTTCACCGCGAACGCGCCCGCGGGCGACATCACCCCGCCCGGCGAGTTCAGCATCCACGTGGGCGCCCGGCCCGACTTCCCGAACCAGCCGGTGGGGGTCGGGGAGCTGTTCAACGGCGGGCTCGACGACGTACGGATCTTCCGCCGCGCCCTGACGGCGGAAGAGGCCGCGCGGGTCAAGGACGGGGCGCTGGACGTCGCGAACGACAAGGAGAGCGTGCGGCTGGGGTTCTCCACCATCGGGTGAGCAGCGGCTGTCGACGGTTCGCGCGGGCGGGCCCTCGGGGCGGGTGAGGGTCGGCGGGGCTCGGGGCTGCCCGGGCAGCCCCGCCGGCCCACTCGACGACTCGACGACTCGACGACTCGACGACTCGACGAAACGGCGGGACCGGCGCCGGTGCCGGTCTGTCCGGGCACAATCAACCCTGCCTCGAACGAGGTGAGTTCGACGACGACCGACGAGGGACACCGCGAGGAGATGTGCGGCCACCCTCCCCGGGTGGACAAGGACTGACGGCCTGACCGGCCGTCCCCGATCCCGGTCCGACCCGCGGGGCCGGTCCGACCCGCGGGGCCGGGCCATCCGGCCGGGACGGGCGATCGACGCTGTGCTGGTACGGCGGTACCATGAAACGGCCCCGGCCGCGGCCCCACCGCCGACCGGGCCCCATCCCCGACCGGGCGGAGACACCCCAACATGCCGAAGCGCGTGGACCACGAGGAACGGCGGGCGCAGATCGCCGAGGCGCTCGTCCGGGTCGCCGGACGGCGCGGGCTGCACGCGGTCGGGATGCGCGACGTCGCAGCCGAGGCCGGCGTGTCCCTGCGCCTGGTGCAGTACTACTTCGAGACCAAGGAGAAACTGCTCCTCTACGGGCTCCGGCACCTGACCGACCGCTTCACGGCGCGCGTCGGCGCCCGACTCACCGCCGCGGGCCCGGCCCCGGGGCCCCGCGCGACCGTCGAGGCGCTGCTCCTGGCATCGCTGCCCACCGACGAGGAGAGCCGCACCTTCCACCTGCTCTACAGCTCGTACGCGATCCTGTCCGTGACCGACGAGGCGCTGGCCGCCCAGCCGTTCATCGACAACCCCGACGCCGCGGAGGACGCCGTGACCGGGCTGATCGACGGGGCACGGGAAGCCGGTCTGGCCGACCCGGACGTGGACGCGCGCACGGAGGCGATCAGTCTGCTCGCCATGGCGGGCACCCTGGGGACCAGCATCCTCGTGGGGCAGCGGTCACCCGAGTCGTCCATCGAGGTACTGCGCCACCACCTGGACCGGATCTTCACGACGACGCCCGCGGACGGGTAGTCCTCGTTCCCTCGGCACGCACCCGTTCCGGTACGTCAGCGGAGCGTCAGCGGGGCATGACCACAACGATGGTCGCTCCCGGCACAGTGGTGATCATGCGGGAACCCTCCCGCTTCGACCGCACCACACGGGGGCACTCCACATGCGTACCAACCGGACCCGCGCCATCCACCCGACCGTGACCACCCACCCGACCCGGACCACCGCCCGGACCACCGCCCTGGCAGCCGCCACCGCCGGCCTCGCCCTGGCCCTGACCGCCTGCGGCGGCGGCTCGGCCACCGCGGGCGGATCGACCGCGACGCCGGGCCCGGACGCCAAGCCGGTCACCTCCGGGTCCACGTCCACGTCCGTGTCCACTCCCCCTGCCACCGGCTCGGCCGCCTCGACGAACGGCAAGACGGCCGCCGGAGCCGGTACAGCCGGCAAGGGCACGCCGGTCACCCCGGCGAATGCCGGTTCGGGCGACGCCGCCGACGACTCCTACGCCTACAGCCACCCGTGCTCCGCGAGGAACCTGACCGTCAAGGTCACCTCCCCGCAGGGCATGCCCGCCACCGTGCGCGTGATCACCGTGACCAACAACGGTTCCACCGCGTGCGGCCTGGACTACCACCCCGCCGTCGGCTTCAGCGCCAAGGGTGCGGCGCTCGGCATCCAGGCCACCGCCCCCGAGGGCCTGGGCGGCGCGCCGGCGTACCCGGTGCGGGCCGGCGCCACCGCGTACGCGGCCGTGAACCTCAACCCCTCGGGCGGCAACGGCCCCGTCGCCGACGAGATCAACATCCTGGCCGACGGCTCGCACATGCCGAACGCGGACGGCGTCAGCCTCCCGCTCGCCAAGCCGGGCAGCGTCGTCAAGCCGAAGGTGGGCCTGTACCGCACCAACGCCGGCGACTCGCTCAAGACGCTCTGACGCACTGCGCACTGCGCACTGCGCACTGCGCACTCCGGCCGATGGCCGGCCGACGCCGACCGATGCCGGCGGCCTACGTGTCGAACTCGCCGACCCAGCTCCGGTGCAGGAGCTGGGTCGGGAGGTAGTCGGAGACCACGTCGATGGGAAAGTCGCCGTCGAAGGCAAGGCACGCCATGGCCAGGGGGCCGATCGCCCACAGGCCGGTGACGTCGAAGTCGCGTTCCTCCTCCGGGACCGCACACAACTCGGTCATGCGGAGCTGGTCACGGCAGATGACCGCGAAGAAGGAGGCGTCCAGCCAGTTCGGCGCACTCGCGAGCTTCCTGCAAAGGCACCGTGGCGCTCAACAGTCACCCTCACTCGATCTCCCTCACGCCAGGCCGCTCCCATGCACGAGTGGGAGCGCCGTTCTCGTCCCAGAACGTCACGTCTCGCAGGCTGCGGGTGTCAGCGTCGAAGCATCGCGGTGCCGTGAAGGCTCCCTTGGAGTGCCCGCGACGATCCGTCTCGGAATGGCACAGAGACGTCGAGGTGGGCCCATACGCACCGGGGCGGCCACTAGTCCGCCTTACGTGGGGAATTCGCCGCACCAGTTGCCGGCGAGGAGAGTGGCGGGCAGGTACTCGGACTCGACCTCGATCGGAATGCCCTCGTTCTGAGCGAAGCAGGCCACGGCGAGCGGAGCGAGGGCGACGAGACCCGAGACCCGGGTCGCCCGACCCTCGTCGGTCCAGTACTCCTTGTGCAACTCCAGGGCTGCGGCGAGGGCACGATTGAAGCCCTCGTGGTCCCCTCGAACGACACGGTGGAACATCTCCATCGGCGGGTACATCAGCTTGCCCGCGGCTTCCGGTTGAGTGGCGACTGCCGGGTCCGTGCCGTCGATCGCGGCCACCAGCTTCGCGCTGAAGCCGTCACCGCCGAGCCAATACGTCTGCAACGCGTCGATCCAGGCGTACTCGAATGCGTCGAATTGCGCGTCGTTGTCCCGGAGCAGCGACAGCGGCACCCGGCACAGGGCCGTGATCCGGTCGCGCTCCCGGCACACCACGGCCAGGTAGAAGGCGGTCAGCCAGCTACCCGGGGTGACGTACTGCCGCGGACCGGTGGCCTGGAGCGTGCGGTCCTCGTGCGCGATTCGGCACTGCACCGGACCCTCGGTCGCGCTCGCGGCGGCGAACACGGCCGAACCGACCTGCATGGCATTCACCCAGGCATCCCACGTGGGAAAGATCGCCCCCCGTGGATCCGTCCCGCAGCGCAACTTGGCCACCATGAGCGTGGTGTCCAAGGCTTCGCCCAGACCGGTCGAGTCCGCCTCCAGACCACCGATCCACCCTTCCGCACTCTCTGTGAGCACAGTGAGCGCTGCTTCCACGTTCTCCGTGGGGAAGGGGTGGCGGGGGATGACCGAAACCAAGGCGTTTCTCCTTAAAAGAGATCGAAGTCTTTGAGTACGGCTCCAGCATACGTACCGGTGTTTTCGGAGGCCTGGACGAGGACGTAACGCAGAGTCTTGGCCTTGATGGCGTCCTCGATCTCCTTGATGTACTTGGCTTCGCCCGGTGATTCCAGGACGCGATCCTTCATGTCGGCCACGATGGTGCGGACATAATCGATGCTTCCTTGCTTCACCATGAACGTGCCGCCGCTGGGATGGCCATTGCTTTGGCGCCATTCCAAGGTCCCGTTGGGGCTCTTGGCCTCGACGATGATGAGGTTGCCGTCTTTGCCACGCCAGAGCTGGTCGAACCTCTTCGAACCATTCGCCGTCTCCGGCAGGTCGGTCAGCTCGTGAGCGCCTTCGAACTCCACCTGCCGGAGGATGTGTCGGCGGGCGGCCTCCTCGCCGAGGGTCTCACCCAGCTTGCTGTTGTTCGCGGCACCCTCGCCGATGATGTTGAAGTTCTCCTGCGCGTGGGCCAACTCGTAGGCGTTGGCGAAGCTCGGGTCCTCCGCGAAGGCCTTCTCCCATTTGGTCAGCTCCATGCCTGCGAAGCGCCTGGCCGCGATCTTGTCCAGGTGCGGGAGGTCGTTGGGCTCGACCGTGGACCGGCCCCTTTCCATGGTGTCGAGGTGGAATCCGCCCGGGTGCGCGTGGGGAATCGAGGACGCGGCAATCCAGCTGCCGTCCGGCTGCTTGTTCAGAATCGGCAGGAGCTGGCCATCGACCAGTTCGCTCGCACTGTTTCGGTATCCGGGCCTGTACTTGTCGTAGTGCTCGGCACGCCAGATGGGGTCCTCGTTGACCAGCCGGACGTGTTCGCGGGTGATCGCCATGCTTTCGGCAGGCGTCCGCTCCTTCGCCGGCACCTCACGGGCGGCCTCGTACTCCGCTCGGTGGGCCGCACGGGTCGCCTCGTCAAGGGGTGCCGAGGGTGAAGGGCCGTGGGGTTCGGTGCCACCTGTACCGCCGGGGCCGTCCGGATGACCACCGCCCGCGCCGGGGCCGTCGGGGTGGCCGACCGGCGAGAGGTCGCCCGGGCGAGAGCCGCCTGCGGACGGGCCGTCGGGGTGGGAGCCGCCCGAGCCGGGGCCGTCCGGGTGGGATCCGCCCGCGGACGGGCCGTCGGGTCGGCCGACCGGGGACAGATCGCCCGGTCGGGTGCCGCCCCGCGGCGTGTGGTCCAGGTCGTTGCGCGGCATGCCGTCCGGGGCCTGGCCGCCCGGGGTGCCGTGGTCGCCGGCGCGGCCCGTGGGGGTGTTGTCGATGCCGTGGGGGCCGCCGTGGGCGCCGTTGTCCACCGCGCGGACCGGTTCGGAGATGTCGGAGCCGACGCGGATGACGTCGTCGCCGCCTCGGGCGCCGACTCCCGCCAGGACCGGGGTCTCCTGGCGGACCGGGACCTCCGTCTTGGGGGTGTTCGCGCCCGTGTCGATCTTCGGGGACGGTTCCGGTCGGGCCTGGTCGGCCTTCTGGTAGAGGCTGCCGTCCTCCTTGTAGAGGTTGCCCGCCTCGTCGGCGTACTTCGCGGGGCCGTCGAAAGGCCACTTGACCGTGCCCGGGGGCAGGGAGGCGGTGCCCTCCGGGAGCTTGATCGTGTCGTCGGAGACCTTGACGGCCCCCTCGGGTATCGGGGTGTCCTTGGGCAGCTGAATCGTTCCGTCGGGCAATTCCATGGCGCCCTCGGGGAGGCTGAACGCACCCTCGTCGATCTTGGGAAGCTCGATTTTGCCCATGCCCTTCAGGCCGGCCATGACATCGCCGATCTTCGAGACACCGGCGCCGGCGCCCTTGAACACGTACGTCATGGGGTCGATCGCCCGGCCGGCCTTGCCCGCCAAGGAGATCGCCTTCGCCGCGAGCCCCGCCTTGCCCGCGCCCGCCGCCGCACCGCCCGCGCCGCCGGTGAACACCGTGGTCAGCACGTTGAACGTCACGGCGCCGGCCGCGCGCGAAGGGTTCGAACCCCACTGGTCCCACGCGACGAGCGCCTTGCCGGTCTCCTTCATCGCCGTGCGCGAATCACGGATCCACGGCGGCAGGTCCTTGTCGTCCGCCAGCCAGAACACCGCCGCCGCGGGCGACGCGGTGATCGCCACACCCGTCAGGAGCTTCCCCAGCCCCGTCCACGCCTGCCCCGCCGCGTCCCAGCCGTCGAAGCCGACCAGCGTCCCCAGGCCCTTGATCGTGCCCCACACGCCGTCGACGATCAGGCCCTTGCCGAAGTCGTAGGCGTGCTCCCACACCTGCCACGCCGGGACCGACTCCTCCACCGCGTCACCCCACGGCAGCGTCTTGGCCTGCTTGAGGGCCTCGGCGTCGTAGCCGTACATGCCCTCGCCGTTGGAGCCGTCGTTGACCTTCAGCGGCGTGCCGCACACCAACGCCACGATCTTGTCGTGCGCGTGCCGCTCCGCCGCCTGGAACTGCGTCCACACCTCGGCGATCTTGTTCCGGCGTTCGAGGTTCTCGTCGATGAGATCCCCGTCCTCGATCCAGTCCTCGTCCTGGGAGACCTTGGACTTGAACGACGCGGCCTCGACCTTCAGCTCCTCCATCCTCTTCACCAGAGGACGGATCTCCTGCGCGTAGGTGCCCAGCGCTCCCGCGATGGTGCACATGTCGCCGCTGAACGACATCGTGATGTCGACGACCGGCTTGGTCACCGCGAACAACTGCTCGGCCTCGGGCGCCTGGTAGTACGCCGACATCCCACCGAAGGTGGTGTGGACGGACGAGCCGGCGTTCGCGAGCGCGCCGCCGTCCGCCGACAGGGCCTTGACCTTCTCGTCCAGCACCGACAGCTGTCCCGTGAAGACGGGAACGTTCGCCGGATCGACCGGGGCGTTGCTCACTTGTGCCCTCCTGCGGCTTCCTTGAGCTGGTCGAGGCGCACGTTCTTCGCCGCGTCCTGGGCCTCCTTGGCCGCTTCCAGGTCGCCTTGGACGTACTCGTTCGTCGCCTTGGCCGCGCCCAGCACCGCGGCCTGGATGCGGTCGACCATGGACTTGAGGTCCGTCTGCCGCTTCTCCAGGTACTGGCTGAGCGCGGCGCCCACCGGGCCCGTGCTGCCGCGGTGCGACAGGGGCACCTGCCCCGTCGCCACCGGGCCCTGCATGGTGGGTGAGGGCAGCTTGGCGGCCGATCCCGGAATCGCCGTGCCGGCCGCGTACGCGGCCTCCGACATGTCCGACATCAGCTTGTTCAGCGCCTTCTCCAGATCACCCGCCCGCTCACCGGTGAGCTTGAGCTGGCTCTGCACACCCTGCGGCTTGATGTCCCACGACGTCATGGCTCCCCCGAAGCTCCGACAACCCCGCTCAGCCGATGTTGTCGACCGCGGCCTTGGCCCGCGCCAGCGTCTGCTGCGCCGTCGCGTCGTTCTTCTCCAGCGTCGTCTTGAGCAGCCGGATGATGTTCTTCACCTCTTGCGAGGCGTTCTTCCACCGCAGTTCCTTGGCGTGGTAGTCGTCCGCCACACCGTCCGCCGCGAAGTCCGACATCGCCGCGCTCACCTGCGCCTCGCGCGCCGCGATCACCTGCTCCAACTGGCCGATGACCACCTGGATGTTGCCCTGCGCCTCGGTCGACGCACCCGTGTCGTAGGACCGACGGTCCGTGTCACCGGCCATCACACATCACACTCCCCGTGTGGTTGAAGGGTTCTGAAGAGGATCAGCGGCCGGAGAACCGGGCCGCGTCGAAGTTGCCCGCGCCCATCTGCGTGCGCGCGTTGTCGCCGTGCTCCTGGTCGCCGGTCCCGAAGGCCTTCTCCATGCCGGACTGGCCGCCCAGGATGGCCGACAGCGAGGCGTTCAGTTCCTTCGTGATCCCGTCCGACCGCAGCTTGAACGAGTCGAACGCGACCTTGCCCTGGCCGTTGAACTTGCCTTCCAGGGGCTGCGCCGCATTGATCAACTGCTGGATCAGCGTCCCCAGGTCGGTACTGGAGTTCCGCGACCCCGACATCAGGCTCGTCAGAACCTGCGTCCCCATGTCGAACTTCATTCCACTCCCCCGCACACTCGGATGACCGTAAGTATGTTCATTTCTATCAACTCACGTCGCTAGTGCAACCAGCAACCGGCTTCCTGTGACAAAGGCCTGACAAACCCGCGGCCTCCGTCATTCCCCCTTCAGATGTCGCACCAGCCGCTCGAAGTCGGTCCATCCCGAAAGGTCCGAAGGATCCCCCGGGAACGGGTAGTACAGCGCCGGGCGGGCCTTCGGTCCCAGTGTGACCGGCTGCACTGACAGCGGCGTGCGTCGTGCGCGGTCGCCCGGCATCGCCCGGACCTCCTCGGATCCCAGGACGAACGCCAACGGCACTCCGGGTCCCTCGAAGCGGGCCGGTACCGCCAGGTCACGGCGTGCTTTGCGGAACTGTACGAGCATCGACCGCAAGGGGTGGCGGGTGGCGAGGGCCTCCGCGAGCCGCGGCAGCGCCTCCAACGGCGGCTCCTCGTGGGCCCCGTAGCCGAACGCGAGCGTGACGTCCTCCTCCACGCCCGCCTTCGTACGGGTCACCCGGACACCGGCGACGCCCGGCCGCTCCGGGCTGCCGACGACCACGAACCAGCTCGGCTCGGGCGACCGCGCGTGCGCGACGTCGGTCAACCGCGCGGGTGACCAGGGCAGGTTGGCGGGTTCGGCGGTCGACCAGCCGGCCGGCGCCTCGCCGGTCAGCTCGCGCCAGACCGTCTCCAGGGCGCCGCCGAGCACCAGCCGGTCGTCGGCGGGGTGGACCGTACGGAAGGAGACCGTGAGTTGGCGTTCGCCCGTGTCCGTGAACTCCCGGAACGAGGCCGCCACCGGGGTGCGCGGATCGTCCTCGGTCGCGTCCGGGTGCACGACCGTCGCGAACATGCCCTCCTGCCAGCGCAGCACGGCGCCCGAGCGGCCGTCGAAGTAGCCGTCCCGTTCGTCCCGCACCACCCAGCGCGAGGGCCAGCCGGGCAGGGCGTCGCGCACGGCCGGGGTGAGGGTGCTGCCCGCCGGGCTGACGATCTGGAGCCCGCGCTCCGAGGCGGCGGCGGCCCGGAAGGCGTCCGCGAGCCAGGCCGTCATCGCGACCACGGGCCGGTCCATGATGACGACGGCGACCTTGTCGGTCAGGACGTCCACGGCGGGTTGCGCGGCGGCCGGCGCGGGGGCGACGTCCACGCCCTCGGCCGGGACCACGGCCAGCGACAGCGCGGCCTCCGGTGGCCAGGCCGTGCCGCCGGCGAGTGCGGCGACCCGGGCCGCGAAGGTGCCCGCCAGCAGCTCGGCCTCCGCGACACCGGTGGTGGCGCGGGCCTCGGTCCACCAGAACGGCACCGGCGGCTCCACGGCTGCGAACAGCCGCGTGGCCTCGCCGGGGACCTGTACGAGCATCGGGGCCTCGACGGCCACCAGTGGCCGGCCCCGCGGGTCGCAGAGCTGTACGACGGCTCCCTCGCCGGTGGTGTCCACCAGCTTGTCCGGGCCGCCGGAGAGCAGCCCCGCGAGCACGCTCCAGGCGTCGGGCATCCGCGGGGTGAGGGCTATGACGTCCTTGGTCATGGGGTCGTACGGTCCTTAGGGGTCTGGCGGTTTCGTCACTCGGGCGTGTACACGGTCTGGATCAGGCGGTGGGTCTGTCCCCGTCGGACGAGCACACCGCGGCCGGCGGGCTGCTGCGAGGCGTACACACCGGGGAAGAGCTGGCCCTCGCTGCGGTCGCCCGCCATCACCACGGCCGAGGCCCCCGACTCGCGCAGGCCCTGCACCAGCGGCTCGTACATGCCGCGCGAGGCGCCGGCGACACGGCGGGTCAGGACGAAGTGCAGGCCGATGTCGACCGCCGACGGGATGTAGGGCAGGAAGGGGGCGAGCGGCGACTGTCCGGCGGTGGTGAGCACGTCGTAGTCGTCGACGAGGACCACGATCCGGGGACCACCGCCCCAACTGCCCGGTTCCAAGTCGTCCAGGGGGGCGCTGTCGTCGGGCATCCGCCGTTCCAGCTCGGTGGCGATGCCCGCGGCCAGTCCCGCGCACATCTTGGCGTTGTAGGCGTAGCCCCCGTTGAACTCCTCGGGGATCGCCCCGCGCAGGGCGCGGCGCGGGTCCATGATGGCGAAGACGAGCTCCTGCTCGCCGTACCGCTCGATGAGTCCGGCCGCGATGGTCTTCAGCAGGTTCGTCTTGCCGCATTCGCTGTCGCCCATGACCAGCAGGTGCTGGTCGTGCGCGAAGAGGTCCAGCAGGACGGGCGCCAGGGCCGTCTGGTCGAGGCCGATCGGCACCCGGCGGGGTTCGACGGCGGGTCCCGGCAGCAGGTGCGGCTCCAGGACGTGCGGCAGTACCCGTACCGGCTGGGCGGCCTCGCCGCTCCAGGTGGCGCGCACCTGGCGGGCCGTGCGCTCCAGTACCGCGCCCAGCTCCGCCTGGTCGGCGAGGCCGTCCGTGCGGGGCAGCGCGACCTGCGCGAACAGCTTGCCGTCGGTGAGGACCCGGCCGGGCTCGTCGGGCGAGAGGGTCTCGGCGAGCTTGCGCTCGATGCTGGACTCGCCGGGGTCGTTGAGCCGCAGCTCGACCCGGGTGCCGAAGTTCGACTGGGTGGCGATGCGGACGTCGTTCCAGCGGAGCATGCCCGCGACGACGTGGATGCCGTAGCCGCCGCCGCGCTTGAGGATGTCCACGACGGCGTCGTCGAGTTCCTCGAAGTCGTCGCGCAGCGCGCCGAAGCCGTCGATGACGAGGACGATCTCGGCGGAGGCCAGTTGCGGCAGCCGGCCCGCCGCGTGCAGGGTGCGCAACTGCTCGACGGAGTCGATGCCGTGGTCGCGGAAGAGGTCCTCGCGGGTGGCGAGCATGTTCCGTACCTCTTCGACGGTACGGGCCGCGCGCTCGCGGTCGGCGCGGCCGGCGATGCCGCCGACGTGCGGCAGACCGGACAGGGCCTGGAGGCCGCCGCCGACCAGGTCGAGGCCGTACACGCCGACCTCGCGCGGGGTGTGGGTCAGGGCGAGGGAGAGGACGAGGGTGCGCAGCAGGGTGGTCTTGCCGGACTGCGGTCCGCCGATGACGGCGGCGTGGCCGCCCGCGACGGTCAGGTCGAGGTACCACTCGCCCTGCCACTGCTTCGTCGGGTCGTCGAGCAGGCCGAGCGGCACGGTGAGCCGGCCCCGTCGCTTGGCGAGTTGCATCCCGCGCGGGCCGGCGTCCAGCGGGCCGGCGACCGTGTCCAGTGCGATCGCGGTGGGCAGCGGAGGCAGCCAGATGCGGCGTACGGGGGCCGCGGCGTGCTCCAGTTGTCCGACGATGACGCCCATCTCGGTGGGGCCGGTCTCGCGGCGGCGGGCGGAGGGCTCCTGCGGACCCTGGTTCTCCAGGTCGGCGAGGGTGTTGAACGCCTCGTACTCCAGGGCGAGGGGGCCGGTCTCCTCTTCCTCGGCCCGTCGGACGGGTCCGCGGTAGCCGCCGGACACGTAGCTCGCCTTGAAGCGCTCGTAGTGGCTGGTGTCGACCTTGAGGTAGCCGAAGCCGGGCAGCGGGGGGAGGTGGAAGGCGTCGGTGGTGTCCAGGACCGTGCGGGACTCGTCGGCGGAGAAGGTGCGCAGGCCGAGCCGGTAGGAGAGGTAGGTGTCCAGGCCCCTGAGCTTGCCGCCCTCGATGCGCTGGCTGGACAGCAGCAGGTGCACGCCGATGGAGCGGCCGATCCGGCCGATGGACAGGAAGAGGTCGATGAAGTCGGGCTTGGCCGTGAGGAGTTCGCCGAACTCGTCGATGACGACGAACAGGTGCGGCAGCGGTTCCAGGTCGGGTCGCCGGTCGGCGCGCAGCGCGGCGTAGTCGCCGATGTCGGCGACGTTGCCGGCGTCCTTGAGGACCTGTTGGCGGCGCTTGACCTCGCCCGCGAGGGAGGCGTGGACGCGCTCGACGAGACCGGCCTGGTTCTCCAGGTTGGTGATGACACCGGCGACGTGCGGCAGGTCCGCGAACGGGGCGAAGGTCGCGCCGCCCTTGTAGTCGACGAGGACGAGCGCGAGGTCTTCCGGCGGGTGCGTGGCGACCAGGGCGAGCACGAGGGTGCGCAGCAGTTCGGACTTTCCGGAGCCGGTGGCGCCGACGCACAGCCCGTGCGGGCCCATGCCCAGCTCGGAGGACTCCTTCAGGTCGAGCAGGACCGGCTCGCGGGAGTCGCTGACGCCGATGGGCACGCGCAGGAAGGCGCGCTCGCCGCGCGGCGCCCACAGCCGGTCGAGGTCGAGGCGGGCCACGTCGTCGATGCCGAGCAGGTCGGCGAAGTCGACGGGGCCGGACAGCGGGGCGTCGATCAGGGACTCGGCGGACAGCCGCATCGGCGCGAGCATCCGGGCCAGGCCCTCGGCGAAGGGGATGCCGACCTCGTCCACGGTGCCGTGGGCGCTGATCGGTTCCTCCTCGCGCAGGTCCTCGATGAGGACCCGGTCCCCGTCGACGGTGATCCGTACGCCGACGTGGCCGGGCTCCTGGATCCGCTGTTCGAGCAGGTGCAGGACGGTGACGCCCATCTCGCGCAGGCCGACGGCCTCGTCCGGGCGCGGCAGCTCGACGGCGTCCTCGCCGTGTCCGTCGGCGACGACGAGCAGCCGGGAGGTCATCGACAGGGCGTCCTTGCCGGACAGGCCGCGACGGACCTCGGCGGCGTAGGAGGCGCGGCGGCGCAGTTCGGGTCCGAGCCGGCGGGCGAGCTGCGACGCCGAGGGCGCGATCCGGCGGGCGGCCACGGGCCCGTCGAGCTGCTCGGTGTCGAGCAGGTGCGGCATCCACTTGGCCCAGTCCCAGTCGTCGAGCCGGTCGCCGGGCACGGCCAGGGCGATGGCGACGTCGTCGGGTGCGTGGGCCGCGGCGGTCTGCACCATCAGGGCGCGGGCGACGCGCAGGCAGTCCTCGCGGGGACCGATGACGGTGACGTTGCCGACGCGGTCGAGGGGGACGGTGAGGGGGAGTTCGGTGCCGTTGCGGAACCGGGTGGTCAGGGCCGAGGCCTCGTTGAGCATGAAGAGGTCGGGCGGGGTGAGGACGGTGGAGCCCTGTTCCGCGATGCGGAGGTCGCGGACGGGCATCTCGCCGGTCCCGACGCGCACGCGCAGGAAGTCGGCGTCGACGCGGCGGCGCTCCCACAGCCGGGCCGGGTCGCGCACGATGTCGTAGAGCGCGTGGGGCGGCGGGTTGAGCACGTCGGCGCGTTCGCCGCGCTCGCGTTCCTCGGCGGCGAGTTCCTCGCGGAGGTCCTCCAGGTAGGCGAGGTACGCCTCGCGCTGGGTCCGTCGGGTGCGTTGGGCCTTGCCGCGTTGGGAGAAGACGAGTCCGACGGAACCGATGATGGTGACGACGAGGATGAGTGCGCCGAGGGCGGCGAACTGGCTGTTGCGGACGACCGTCATCATCACGACGGACGACATGACGCCGGCCACGGGGAGCAGCGACATCGCGATGTTGCCCGCCTTGCCCTCGGGCAGGTTGGGCGGTGCCTCTATGACGCGTGCCTCGGAGGCGGCGGGGGGCCTGACCGTCCGGGCCGGGCGGTGGATCAGTCGGGTGCTCATCTAAGTCGTCCGTCGTCGTCCGTCAGTGGCGCTTCTGGGAAAGCCGGAACGCGTCCGCCGCGATGCGGGTGGCGGCCGTCCTGGTCGCCTGGGCGAGCAGGTCGGTGCGGATCTCGCCGCCGTCCGCGAGGTGGCGGTCGTACGGCAGGACGTGGACGCTCGTCCCGGTGGACGCGAGCGTGCGCACCGCCTCGTCGGTGTCGATGCCCGAGTGCGGGGCCTGTTCGGTGAGGACCACGACGGTGCCGCCGATCACGTGCGGGGGCAGGCCCTGCATCCACTGGAGCACCGCGTGCGTGCTGGCGACGCCGTCGAGGGTCGCGGGGGTGGTGAGGACGCAGGCCTGGGAGGCGGTCAGTGCGACGCGGGCCACTTCCGCGGGGAGCGTCTCGCAGTCGACGACCGTGACGCCGAAGTAGCGGCGCAGGGCGACCATGGCGCGTTCGTAGGAGCGGAAGTCCAGCATGGCGCCGATCTGGCCCTGGCTGCCGGGCAGCAGCCAGGCGTTGTCGCGGAGCTGGACGAGGTAGCCGGTGATGTCGAGCAGCGACATCTGCGGTTGGACGATGTCGGCGACGTCCCCGGTGGTCCAGCGCAGTGACTCGGCGCCGAGCCGGATGGGGAGCGAGCCGAGGGCGGGGTCGGCCTCGACGAAGAGGACGGGGTCCTGGCGGTAGTGGGCGTACGTGGTGCCCAGCAGGGCCGCGACGGTGGACTTGCCGGCGCCGCCGCGAATGGAGGTGACGGCGATCTGGCGGCCGGTGGTCACCGGCTGCTGGAGCGATTCGGCGATGCGGGAGACCTCGGCGACCTCGCGGGCCACGGACGAGGAAACGGTTCGCCAGATCGCGCGGGCGGCCCGGGCCGTGAAGGGTTCGCCGTTGCGCGGCTTGCGGCTCGCCGCGGCGAGGCTCGGATCGACCGCGGGGCGGGAGTCGGGGGTACGGGCCGCGCGGGCGGGGGCCGGGTGCGCGGGGCCGGGGGCCGGGGCGTGGCTCTGCGGCCGTGGGGCGGCGGACGGTACCCGGGGACCGGCGTCGGGGTGCGGACCACCGGGGTGCGGGGCCTGCGGGGCCGGGTACGGGGCCGCCTGCGGGGCCGGGGCCTGCGGGGCGGCGGGCCGCGCGGGGTCCTGCCCCGGGCCGGGGGGCGGCGGGGTGGCGCCCTGCCCGGCGGGCCCGGGCCCGCCGGGCAGGGCGGGCTGCCGGCCGCCGCCCCTCAGGTCCCGCAGGACGTCGCCCTGCCAGTTGTCTGCCTGTGACATGTCTGCCCCTGCCCCTCTTCTTCCGACCTGCCGCCCCGCGCGGAACACCTGCGCGTGGACCTCAGAACTTGTCGAGCAACTGCCCGTAGATGCCGAACACCCCGACGGCCAGCGGGAACAACCCCACCACCCCGACGGACTCGACGAAGTCGGCCGTGCGCCGCAGCCGCACCTGCACGTGGTCCGGCGGCTGCATCGCGAGCCCGAGCAGCGGCAGCAGCGCGGCCACGCACAGCACGGCGAGGGCTCCCGCGCCGCCGCCGTGACCGATCCACAGCACCACGAGGCGTACGAGGAGCAACCCCGCCGCAGCGATCAGCGCCACGACCTCCGCGACCAGCGGGAAGGCCCGCGCCCTCGACAGGAGTACCACGGCGACGAGCGCCGGCAGGACCACGGTCCACACGCTCGGTTCGCCGGCCAGCGTGAGCAACCAGCCGGCCGCCGCCGCGGAGACGGCCGCCGCGATCGTGGCGAGGGCGAGGCCCCGGTGCGTGGCCGCGAGCGCGTTGCCCACCTGGTGTCGGCTCACGGAGGTTCCGCCGGAGCGCCGGTCGTCGAGCGCCGTCAGCCCCGAGGCCATCAGCGCGAGGCGGGGCAGCAGGCCGAGCATGACGACGGAGAACACGGCCATGACCGCGCCGAGTCGCGCCGGGTCGTCCTGGACGGAGGCGACGACCTCCCACACGGCGGTGATCGTGGCGATGGCGGCCGCGCCCATGAATCCGCCGCGACCGAGCGGGGAGAACCAGCCGAGCATGACGAGGGTCACGACGAGCGCGGCGGCGACGGCCGCCAGTCGGGCGATGCCCGCCCACTGGTAGGCGTCGGCGGCCGTCCACGCCGTAAGGATGCCGAGTCCTCCGGAGGCGAGCAGGAGGGCCGTGGCCAGGCCCCGGTTTCCTTTCCCGACGCGTGCGCCGAGGGCGCCGGCGGCGAGCAGGAGGACGGTGACGACGAGCAGGGCGCCGGCGAGGGCCTCGAGTGCGAACTCGCGGCGGGCGAGCAGGGCGGCGGTCACCGCGAAGGCGACGGTCGCCACTCCCGCGCTGCCCCTGCGGGCGGCGGGGCGCCAGCGCCAGGCCTGGAGGTCGAGGTCGTCGGCCACCAGGTCGACGACGTCGTGGACGACGGGGGCGGGCGGCGCGGAGTGGGTCCTGACCAGCCGCAGGACCGCGCCGTCGGCTATGCCGGCGCCGGCCAGGGTGCTGTCCTGCGGCAGCGCCGAACCGTCCGACGTCACCAACTGGCGTGTCATGGGCCGCGAGGCGGCACGGTCGTCGAGCAACTGCAGGATGTCCGGAAGCAGCTGCCCTATGGGAGTGTCCGAGGGGAGGACCATGTCGGCCCGGCGTCGCTCGCCGACCAGGGTCACCCGGGACAGTTGCGCTCGGGAAGTCGTAGCTGTGCTCACCACTTGCGGGAACCTATCATCGCGGCGTTGCGGCCCTTCAGGGTCAAGGTTTCTACGAATGGGTCGGCTCGGGCGACTTCGTCGCCGACGGCCGGGGCGACGTGTGGGCCTTGGACGGGCGGGGGGACTTCGACGGCGTCGCCGACCCGGTCGGGGTCCCGGACTTCGAGGGCTTCGGGGACCGCGACCCGGACGCGGGGGCGTGCACGGACGCGGCCTTGGAGGCCGCCTCCGACGGGGCCGACGCCTGCGAGGGGGTCGGGGTCGCCGACGGCTGCGCGTACGGCTGCACGAGTCCCTGTTGTTGCTGCTTCTGTTGTTGCTGTTCGGCCTTCTGCTTCGCCAGCGTGGCCTGGATGAAGGACCATCCGACGCAGCCCGCGCACAGGACGGCCGCGATGGCGACCCCCGCGAACACCTTCCCGAGCCGTTCGTCGGCGGTGCGTCTCGCCCGCCCCGCCCCGAACAGCAGCGCGTCGCGCATCCTGCGACGGCGTACCGCCACCGACTCCAGCAGTTGGCTGTCGTAGTCCCGTGCCATGTGTCGTCCGTCGCCTCCCCCGCTGTTTTGCCTGTGCAACATAGAACATCCGTCGGGTTCGGGCACACTCCGGGGGCTCCGCGCGTCGCGGTGCGGATCACGGCTGGGAGAGGCGGGCGACCAGTTCGGCCAGTTCCACGCAGGCCTGCTCGATCTTGCGGCGGATGTTCTGCTGCTCGGTGACCATGGCCGACAGGAGGAGGGCCGTCAGGGCGGCCGAGCCGTTGAGGGCCATCAGGTTGGCCATGATCTCGAAGAGGCTGTGGTCCTCGAAGGGGCCCGCCCGATCGGTGGCCGCCGCGATGGCCACGACGGAGATCAGCAGCGAGCAGGGGGCCGCTCCCGGCAGCTGGAAGCGCACGGCGGCCCAGATCAGCAGCGGGAACACCAGGAACAGCAGCGAGAGCGAGCTGTGGGTGACCAGCAGGGTGACCGCCACCGCCGTGACCGCCAGCGCCGCCCCCTCGGCGAGCCGGTAGAGGTCGGGGGTCAGCCGGAACCGGGGCAGGACCAGCAGCAGCGGGGTCACGACCAGCACGCCCATCGCGTCACCGGCCCACCAGGACCACCAGACCGGCCAGAACCCGCTCGCCGGCAGGCTGCCGCTCAGCGCCAGCACCCCGGCGCCGACGGTGGCGCTGATCAGCATCGGCAGCAGCCCGCCGAGGAAGACCAGCGCCAGGCCGTCCCGCAGCCGGTCCATCTCGGTCCGGAAGTCGACCCGGCGGAGCATCGCGTACGCGCAGAGCGGGGCGAGGGTGTTCCCGGCGACGATGGCGAGGCCGACCGGCTCGAACGGGCCCAGGGTCTGCATGACGCAGAACGTGCCCAGCGCGATCCCCGGCCAGATCCGGGGCCCCAGCCACAGCAGCGCGGCGACCGCGATCCCGGTGGGCAGCCACAGGGGCGTGACCTGGGCGCCCGCGAGGACCACGCGCTGGAGCAGGCCGACGCGTCCGCCCAGGTAATAGGCGAGGGCGACGGCGAGGATCGACAGCAGCAGGTACGGGAGGCCTCGGCGTCGCCATCGCTCGGTGTGCACCCCATGTATGAGACAACGGCCGGCTGCTCCCGGGGCGCCTGACACGCGCTACTCGGTGCCCGGTGGTGCGTCGTGGCGCAGGACGAGGACCGCCGCGTCGTCCGCGTGGCCGGTCGAGTCGGCCACTTTCATCACCTCGGCGGCCAGTTCCTCGGGGTCCGCGCCCGCCCCGTCCCGGACCACCCGGACCACCTCCGCCAGCCCCGTCTCGATGGGGAACGAGGGCCCCTCGACGACCCCGTCGGTGAGCAGGACGTAGGCGCCGGGGCGCCGCAGCCGGCGGCGGGTGACGGGGTAGTGGGAACCGGCGAGGACGCCCAGCGGGAGCCCGCCCTCGTCCTCGTCCGTTCCGCAGTCGCCGTCGACCGTGGCCCAGACGGCCGGGACGTGCCCGGCCCGGGCGCCGTCGATCTCCCAGGTGCTCGGGTCGAAGCGGAGGAAGGTGCAGGTGGCGAAGAGTTCCTGGTTGACCGAGATCAGCAGGTCATTGGCGCGGCTGAGCACGTCGCCGGGGTCCTCGGCGGCCGCGGCGACGGCGCGCAGGGCGATGCGGATCTGCCCCATGAAGGCCGCCGCCTCCACGTCGTGGCCCTGTACGTCGCCGATGGAGAAGCCGAGCGAGCCGTCGGTCAGCGGGAAGCCGTCGTACCAGTCGCCGCCGATGTCCAGGCCCTGGCGGGCGGGCGCGTACCGGGCGGCGGTCCGCAGTCCGGGGGCGTCGGGCAGGGAGGGCGGCAGCATCTCGCGTTGCAGCGCCTCGGCCAGCTGGACCCGGGCCCGCTGGAGCTCGGCGCCTTCCCGGGCCTGGGCGGTGAGCCGTCCGAGGGTGGCCAGGAGGTCGTCGGCGCTCGCCTGTCGAGGGGCACGACGCGGGGCCATGGGCGTCTGGACCTCTCTCCGTGGGACGACGTGGGACGACCGAGCGGTACGCCCATCGTATTTGCGCGTCCCGATCCCCGCCCGGGGACGCCGTGCGGTGGCCGCCCTGCCCCGGAGCGGGTACCGGCGCGGTGGCCGCCCTGCCCCGGGTGCGTCCCCCGCCCCGCCCGGGAGCGGGTGGGGGACGGTGCTACGCCGTGGCGGCGGCCGGGGCGAGGGCGGCCGCCAGGGCCTCCCGCGACGGGTTGCCGGTGAAGGTGACCCCGTCCGGGAAGCGCAGGTACGGGATGCCCGGCAGGGCCTCGGCGCGGACCGCGGCCAGCGCCGCCCGGACGGCGTCGGCTCCCCCGTCGCTCCAGGCGACCCCCGCGTCGGCGGCGAGGCGGCGCAGGACGGCGGGATCGGCGATGTTCAGGCCGTCGGTGTGGTGGGCCCGGAAGAGCCGCTCGACGGCGGCCTCCGCCCGGCCCTGCGCGGCGGCGACGGCGATCAGGCGGTGCGCCTCGAAGGTGTGGGAGAAGACGGCCCGGTCGTGGTGGAACTCCAGGCCCTCGGCGGCGGCCAGTGCCGTGATCCGGGCGATCGCCGGGGCCACGTCGGCGCCGAACGCCCGCCGCAGCACCTCCGCCTTCGGCTCGCCCTCGACGGTGGCCTCGGGCGCCAGTTGGTGAGGGCGGAAGACCAGGTCGACCGTGCCGCCGGCGGCGCGGACCCGGGCGGCCTCCCGGGTGAGGCGGGCGAAGGCGAAGTACGACCAGACGCAGGGGATGTCGAGGGTGAATTCGATCTTCATCGGGGGCCTCCGCGTACGGTGGGTGGTCGAGCTGACGGCTCGACGGTAGGAGCACCGGGACGGCCCGGGCATCCGTCGGGTGACGGGGATCCGAGGGGGGCGTTCGATGCTGTTGGGCCGGGGTGGGGAACGGGCCGTCGTCGAAAGGTTGCTGGCCGGGGCGCGCGACGGCCGCAGCGGGGTGCTCGTGGTGCGGGGCGAGGCGGGCATCGGGAAGACGGCCCTGCTGGACGGCGTGCTCGCCGAGGCGGGCGACGACGTACGGGTGTTGCGCGGGACGGGCATCGAGTTCGAGAGCGCCCTGCCGTACGCGGGGCTGCACCTGCTGCTGCGTTCCGTGCTCGACCGGGCCGACGTGCTGCCGGCCGCACAGGCCGCCGCGCTGCGGACGGCCCTGGGTACCGGGAAGGCCGCTCCCGCCGGCGGCGACCGGTTCCTGGTCGGGGTCGCGGTGCTGACGCTGTTGGCCGAACTGGCCGAGGAGCGACCGGTGTTCTGTCTCGTGGACGATGCGCAGTGGCTGGACCAGGCGTCCGCCGAGGCCCTGGTGTTCGCCGCCCGGAGGCTGCACGCCGAACGGATCGCCCTGGTGTTCTGCGCGCGGGACCCGCACACGCCCGAGTTCCGACCGGCCGGGCTCGACGAGTTGCGGCTGCGGCGCCTCGACGGGGCGACCGCCGCCGATCTGTTGGCCCTGTACGCCGCCGACCTCGGGCACCACGAGCGGCAGGACGTGCTGCGGGAGGCCGAGGGCAACCCGCTCGCACTGCTGGAGCTGACCACGGCGCGGCGTGAGGGCCACGGCTCCCCGTACGGGGGTCCGCGCGGCCGGATCGAGCAGAGCTTCGCCACCCGCATCGCCGCCCTGCCGGAGCCGACCGGGACGCTGCTGCTGGTGGCGGCCGCGGCCGACGAGGGGGACGCCGGGACGGTCTTCGAGGCGGCCGGCAGGCTGGGCGCGGGGCTCGCCGACCTGGCGCCCGCCGAGCAGCACGCTCTGGTGCGGCTCGACGGGACCCGGCTGGTCTTCCGGCACCCGCTGGTCCGGTCGGCGGCGTACCGGGGCGTCCCGGCGGCCCGCCGGCTCGCCGCGCACCGCGCCCTGGCGGAGTGCAGCGAGGGCCACCGGGCGGCCTGGCACCTGGCCGCGGCCGCGACGGCCCCCGACGAGGAGGTCGCCGCGGCGCTGGAGCGCGGCGGCGAGCAGGTCCGCGCCCGGGGCGGGCACGCCGCGCTGGCGGGGGTGTACGAGCGGGCCGCGGAACTGAGCCCGGATCCCGCCGATCGCGGCCGCCGGCTCGGCGCCGCGGCGCAGGCGGCCCTGCACGCGGGCCAGTTGGACCGGGCGTGCGCGCTCGCCGCGACCGCCCGCGTCGCACCGGGCGGTGCGACGGCGACCGCCCGGCTCGCGTCGATCGTCGCGGAGATCGCCGACGAGCGGGGCGACCTGGCGCGGGCGCACACCCTGCTGGTGGAGGCGGCGCCACCGGTGGCCGCCGACGATCCGCGGGGTGCGGGACGGATGCTGTTCCTCGCCGTGGGCAGCGCGTGGGTCGGCGGGGACCCGGAGGGCGTGGCGCGGGCGACCGGGGCGGCGACGGCGGCCGGTGTGCCGAACCTGGCGGAGATCCGGGCGCTGGCCCGGCTGTCGTCACCGGACGCGGAGGTCCGCACGGACGCGCTGCGGTTCCTGCGCGACTCCTCGGCGCGTCCCGCCGGGCAACTCGGGGACCTGCGCGAGGCGTTGCGTTCCGCGTGTTGGCCCGGGTTCCTGGGCGACCACCGGGCGGCCTGCGAGCGGGCCGCGGCCGTCGAGCGGGAGTGCCGGGCGCAGGGCGCGATCGGGGTGCTGCCGCGCGCCCTGCTGGAGGTGTGCCAGGCCCAACTGCGGCTCGGGCTGCACCGGGACGCCCTGGCCGGCGGTACGGAGGGGCTGCGGATCGCCGCCGACACCGGGCAGGTCCGGACGGCCGCGCAGCTCGCGGGCACGCTCGCCGGCCTGGCGGCGGCCCGGGGCGACGAGGCCTGGTACCGGGAGCTGGCGGTCACCGCCGGGACCGTCGACCTGCCCGACATACGCCACCGGTTGGTGTCGGCGGGCATCCTGCTCGACCTGGGGCTCGGCCGGCACGAGGCGGCCGCGGACCGGGCCGCCGCGGCGCCCGCCCTGGCGGGCTGCACGTGTTGCGGCCGGGACTCCGACGAGGTGGAGGCGGCCCTGCGGGCGGGTCGGCCGCGCGCCGCGCTGGCGGCGTGGGAGCGGCTGCGGGACCTGTCCCGGCAGCTGGACCGGCCCGGGATCCGCGCGGTGGAGGTACGGTGCGAGGCCCTGCTGGCCGACGACGCCGAGGAGTTGTTCCGCGGCGCCCTGGCCCTGCACGGCGAAGGGGACACGGACCGCTTCGAGGAGGCCCGGACGGCCCTGCTGTACGGGGAGTGGCTGCGCCGGGTGCGGCGACCGGTCGACTCCCGGGGGCCGCTGCGGGCGGCCCGGGACGCCTTCACGCGGCTGGGCGCGACCCCGTGGGCGGGGCGGGCCGCCGGGGAACTCCGCGCGGCGGGCGAGGGCCGGCCGCCGGAGCAGCCCGCCGCCGGGTCCGACCTGGACCGCCTGACGCCCCAGGAGTTGCAGGTGGTGCGGCTCGCGGCGACCGGTCTGACCAACCGGGACATCGGGGCCCGGTTGTTCCTCAGTCCACGGACGGTCGGGTACCACTTGTACAACGCGTACCCGAAGCTGGGCGTGACCTCGCGGATGGAACTGACCCGGCTCGACCTGGCGGTCTGAAAGGACCCGGCGGGGAGCGGGGTGGGGCGCGCGGGATCCCGTCTGCGCCGGCGCGGGACCCGCCCCCGTCACGACCCCGGTCATCGGAACCCGGTCACTCGACAGAGGACCGGCCGCCTTGCCCGCTCGTAGGTTCGGGGCATGGCAAACAACCTGCGTCTCGCCCTCGTCATCGGCTCCACCCGCGAAGGCCGCTTCGGCCCGACCGTCGCGAACTGGTTCGCCCCGATCGCCCGTCTGCACGCCGACTTCGACCTGGACGTCATCGACGTCGCCACGCTGGAGCTGCCCGACGTCCATCCCGGCTGGGGCACCGAGCCGACCCCGGGACTGGCCACTCTGCGGGCCCGGGTCGAAGCGGCCGACGCCTACGTCGTCCTCACCCCCGAGTACAACCACAGTTACCCCGCCCACCTCAAGCACTTCATCGACCTGCACCACTCCGAGTGGAGGGCCAAGCCGGTCGGCTTCGTGTCGTACGGCGGCCAGGCCGGCGGGCTGCGCGCCGTCGAGCACCTGCGCCAGATCTTCGCCGAACTGCACTGCGTGACCGTCCGGGACGTCGTCAGCTTCCACTCGGCCTGGGACCACTTCGGCGAGGGCGGTCGGGCGGACGACCCGGCGGGCGCCGCCGGCGCGGCCAAGGTCCTGCTCGACCAGCTCGCCTGGTGGGGGCGGACATTGCACGAGGGCCGTGCGGCCCGCCCGTACGGCAACTGACACCCCGGGCGCGTGTCCTGACGGTCGGTCGGCCCGGCGCACATCACTGCCGGCGCAGCCGTCCACCGACCGCGAATCACCGACGGAACGGAAGGAACCACCGATGACCACCACCGAACCGACCGCTCTCCGGCGGACCGCGACTCCCGTCCCCTCCCCGCTCGCGATCGCCATGGTGGTGGTCCTCGGCTCGTTCATGACGGTGCTCGACACCACCATCCTCGGCGTGGCCCTGGGGGGCCTCTCGCGCCACTTCGCCTCCCCGCTCGCCACCGTCCAGTGGACGGCGACCGCCTACACCCTCGCGCTCGCCACCGTCATCCCGCTCACCGCGTGGGCGGCGGCCCGCTTCGGCACGACGCGGCTCTACGTCACCTCCATCGCCCTGTTCACGGCCGGTTCGGCCCTCGCCGGGCTGGCCTGGAACATCGAGACCCTGATCGCGTTCCGGGTCCTCCAGGGCCTCGGCGGCGGCATGGTGATGCCGCTCGGGATGGCCATCGTGCTGAACGCCGCCTCCCCCGGAACCAAGGGCCGGATGATGGGCCTCCTCGGCCTTCCGGTGCTGGTGGGGCCGCTGGTCGGACCGGTGCTCGGCGGGTGGCTCGTGGACGAGGCCTCCTGGCGGTGGATCTTCTTCGTCAACGTGCCGGTCGGGCTCCTCGCGGTGGCCCTGGCCGCGCGGATCCTGCCCCGCGACACCACCCGCGCCTCCCGCCCGCTCGACGTCGTCGGCCTGCTGACGCTCTCCCCGGGCCTCGCGGCGCTGATCTACGGGTTGGCCACGGGCGGCGAGCACGGCGACTTCGCCTCGCCCACCGCGCTGGTGCCCACCGTCGTCGGCGCGGTGCTGGTGGCCGCCTTCGTCGTACGGGCGCTCAAAGCCCGTACGCCGCTGCTGGACCTGCGGCTCCTGCGGGTACGGGCCTTCTCGGCCGGGGTGGGCACGATGGCGCTGTTCGCGGGGGCCTACTTCGGGGCGCTGATGCTGGTGCCCATGTACTACCAGCTCGTACGCGGTGAAAGCGCCACGGTGTCGGGGCTGTTGGGCATCCCGCAGGTGCTGGCGACCGGGATCGCCCTACAGATCGCGAGCCGGCTCACCGACCGGGTCCCGGCGGGGCGGATCGTCCCGGTCGGGGTGGCGCTGGCGGTGCTCGGCTACGCGGCGTTCACGGCCCAGATCGGCGACGCCGAGGTCCCGTACTGGCGGCTGATGGCCGCGCTGACGGTGGCCGGCGCGGGGGTCGGGATGACGATGATGCCGACCATCACCGGGGCGACCCGCGGGTTCGGCCCGGACCGGGTCCCGGCCGCGAGCACCCTGCTGAACATCAACTCGCAGATCTCCGGGTCGATCGGCATGGCGCTGTTCTCGGTGCTGCTGACCACGGCCGCGGCCGGCAGCGGCGGCCTGACCGTCGCCCGCGGCACGTCGGCCCCCGCGCTCGCCGGCGCCTTCCAGCACACCTACCTGTGGGTGGTCGTCGCACTGGCCGCCGCCCTGGTACCGGCGCTCCTCCAGCCCCGTACGCACGAGTGACCGCGCGCCGGGCCGTGCCACGCAGGCCGTCGCCCGTCGTGTCAGGGCGTTTGCGCGGCGAGGAAGGCCCGCTGGTCGTCGAGGAGGCCCGGCGGGAAGAGCGCCCTCGGGGCGAAGAGCGCCGTCAGCGGCAGCCGCCACGAGGACCGTTCGACGGGGGTGCGGACCAGGGAGTGGGTGGCCCCCGGATAGCGGCGGACCGTGAGGGTGCCGGGGGCGAGCGTCGCCCGGTACACGGTCTCGGTCTCGGCGCCGTCGACGTTCAGGTCGTCGGCGCCCGAGATCAGCAGCACGGGCAGGTGCGGCATCGCCCGCAGGTCGGCGGTCGCGTCGGCCGTGTGGTTGCGCCCGATGAACGTCCAGCGCCCGGGCGTCAGTTGCGGATCGGCGTCGGGGCTCGTGCGGTACTCCTCGTAGCCGGCGCCGCGCCGCAGCAGCGCGCCGGTCGTCTCCCTGCGGCGCAGGGCGGCCGCGACGCGCTCCGGGCCGGCGCCCTCGTCGCGCAGTTCCGCGCGCAGGTTGTACTCCCCCTGGCGCTCCCAGTTCACGGCGGTGCCGACGGCGATCACGAAGCGGACCCCGGGCGCCGGGGCCCGCGCGGCCACCTTGGGCAGGACCCAGCCGGCCTGGCTGGCGCCCCAGAGCCCGATCCGGGACCGGTCGATCTCGGGTCGCCGGCCCGCCCAGGCGAGGGCGTCGAGGCTCTCGCGGGCCCGGTCGTCCATGGTCTGGTCGAGCCAGTCGGTGGGCTTGTCGAGGGAGAGGGAGGCGTAGCCGGCGCGGGCGAAGGCCTCCCAGTAGGGGCGGTAGAAGCCGTCGTGCGTGGCGTCGACCTCGCCGTCGCCGTGCACGAACACGACCAGGGGGTAGGGCCCCCGGCCGGTGGTGGGGGTGGCGAGCACCCCGGACAGTTCGTGCCCCGCGGCGGGGACGGTGACCTGTTGTTCGCGCAGGTCGTAGTCGTTCTGCCAGACGACGACCCCGGTGAGGAGGAGCGCGGCGGCCAGGGCGAGGAGGAGGAGCGTGCGGATGGTGCGTCGTGTGCGGGACATGCCGGTACCCCCGTGGGACGTGCGGGTCGATCGGAAACGCGGAAAGCCGCGGCGCCTCGGAACGCCAGAACGATCGAGCTGGAAACGATCGTACCGACCATGAACGTATTATGCTTGTGCGTATGACGACGACATTGCTGCGCGGACTGCCAGAGGGCGCCGAGGAACGGGTGGCCGAGCTCTACTGGGAGGCCTTCGGCCACAAACTCGGCGCCGCCCTCGGGCCCGCCGGGCCGGGGCGCCGGTTCATCGCGGACCACCTGCACGCGGACCGGGCCCTGACCGTCCTCGCCGAGGACGGTCGGGTGCTGGGCGTCGCCGGGTACCAACTCGCGGGCCGCGGCCTCGTCGGCGGTGACGCGGCCGCCATCAGGGCCGGGTACGGGCAGGTCAGGGGCCTGTACCGGGTGTTCCTGCTGGCCCTGTTGGAACGCACCCCGGCCCGCGGCGAGCTGGTCATGGACGGCATCGCCGTGGACCCCGCCCGGCGGGGCGAGGGCATCGGCGCCCTGCTGCTGGACGGCGTCGAGGAGGTCGCCGCCGAGCAGGGCTGCCGGCGGATCCGGCTGGACGTGGTCGAGGAGAACCCGCGGGCGCGGGCCCTGTACGAGCGGCGCGGCTTCCAAGCCGTGAAGGTGCGGCGGACGCCGTGGCTGCGGGACGTCCTGGGCTTCGGGGCCGTCACGACGATGCACAAGGCGGTGACGGTCCGATGATCCCCACCCGGCTGGTGGTGCACGCGCTGGTCCGCGAGGACGGCACGGTCGACGCCGGCGAGCTGTACGAGGTCGCCGGCGCGCTCGGCATGACCGACCAGCAGGTCCGCCTGTGCGTGAAACGGCTGGCGGCGGAGGGCCGCTTCGAGGTCGAGGGGCGGGGGCGGCGGGCCGTGCTGCGCGCGGTGGGGCCGGGCGGCGGACTCCCGGCCGTCCCCGAGGTGGAGTACGTCCGGCACGCCTACCGGCAGGACCGGGGCCTGGAGCCCTGGGACGGGGTCTGGCACGTGTTCGCCTTCGCGGTACCCGAATCCGCGCGGGCGGCCCGGGACGCCCTGCGGGACGCCCTGACGGGCCTGGGGGCGGCGCCGTTGCAGGGCGGGCTGTACGTGACCCCGAACCCGATCGGGCCGTACGTCCGCGCCCGGGCCGCCGAACTGGGGGTGGGGGCCGCACTGACCTGCCTCGGCACCCGGGACCTGGAGGTCGGCGGGACGGACGACCCGCGGGCCCTCGCGGCCCGGCTGTGGCCACTGGCGGAGATCGCGGAACGGTACGAGGCGCTGCGCGAGCTGGCGTCACGCCCCGAGCCGGGGCCGTCGGAGCCGGGGTCGTTCGAGCGGGGGCCGTCCGGCTCGGGGCGCGTCCACCCGCTGGCACGCGCGGTGGAACTGGCGGCGGCGTTCTCCGAGGCGATGCTCCCGGACCCGCTGCTGCCGCCCGAGCTGCTGCCCCGACCCTGGCCCGGCGCGGCGGCCCGCGCGGCCGCCGCCCGCGCCTGGGACCGGCTCGACTCCACCGCCCCGTCCCCGGGGCCCCGCCTGTTCCGGCTGTACGCGCGGGCCCTGGGACCGGACCCGGACGAGCCGCGCGATACGCCCGGGTAGGTCATGATATGAGGGGGTATACCCTCTAGACCGCGCGACGACGGGCCCCGCCCCGGGGCCGGCCGCCGGAGGAGCGCAGAGCGATGGAACACACCGATCTCACCGATGTCTCGACCCACGAGGCCAGGGCACTCTCGGTGGCCCTGTTCCGCGAACTCGCCGCCTTGGAAGAGGGGACCGAGGAGTACTCCCGCACGCGCAACACGCTCGTCGAACTCAACCTCAGCCTCGTGCGGTACGCCGCCCGCCGGTTCCGCAACCGCAGCGAACCGATGGAGGACATCGTCCAGGTCGGCACCATCGGGCTCATCAAGGCCATCAACCGCTTCGACCCGGCCCGCGGCGTCGAGTTCACCTCGTTCGCGATGCCCACCATCACCGGGGAGATCAAGCGGTTCTTCCGTGACACCAGTTGGGCCGTCAAGGTCCCCCGCCGGCTCCAGGAGCTGCGGATCGACACCGCCAAGGCGCACGACGCCCTGGAGCAGGGACTCGGCCGCGAGCCCACCGACGCCGAACTGTCCGAGCGGCTGCACGTCACGCCCGAGGAACTCGCGGAGGGCCGGAAGGCGGCCTGCGCCTACTCGGCGCGTTCGCTGGACGCCCCGCCGCAACCGCAGGAGGAGGGCGAGCGCGACCCGTACACGGCGCGGCCCTCGCTCGGCGCGGAGGAGCCGGCCTACGACCTGATCGAGTGCATGGAATCGCTGGTGCCGATGCTGGCCGGGCTGCCCGCCCGTGAACGGAGCCTGCTGGAGCTGCGCTTCGGGGAGGAGCTGACGCAGGCGGAGATCGGGGAACGGCTCGGGCTGTCCCAGATGCACGTGTCCCGGCTGCTGAACCGGACCCTGAGCCGGCTGCGCACCGGGCTCCTCACGGACGCGGAGTCGACCGACCCGGATCCGGACCGGGCCCCTGCTCGGGAGCCTGAGCCGAGTCGGTCCCCGGACCCGGAACTTCCAGCCAGACCGTCTTGCCGACCCCCGCGCCGCCCGACGGCTGCGCCCCCCAGCTCCGTGCGAGTCGCTCCAGTACGACGAGGCCGTGTCCTCCCGGCCGACCGCGGTCTCCCGACACCCGCCGCCGCGGAGGCTCGGGGTTGTCGTCGCTGACCTCGACGCGCAGGCGTCCGGGGGCGTGCCGCAGGACGAGTTCGCGGGGCCCGCCTGCGTGTAGGCAGGCGTTGGTCACCACTTCGGAGACCAGGAGGAGCACGTCGTCCACCGCGTCCTGGTCGCGCGTCCACTGCCAGTCGGCCAGTGCCTGCCGGGTGAAGTCCCGGCAGCGCGTGACGACCCCCGTCGTGGCACCGCCCAGGACCAGCCTCCGAGTCTGCTCGGCCACAGGGCCTCCCGTCTCCCGCACCGCCCCTGCGCGGCGCACCTACCCCGGCCCGGACCGGTCAACCCCGACGTCCCGCCCGCCCGGACCTCGAAACCGCCCCCCGCGACCGCGTGCCGATTGCACACCCTCACGCATCATCTTCCGGAATCGGCGCCGCCGCGGCCCGCCACGCACGACGCCCCCCGATGGTCCTCGTGGGGTCGGCGGGACGCGCCGCGCGGGAGGCGCCCCGGGGTCCACATCCCGGACAACTACCCTCGGCTCATGAACGCAGAAGCCGACGCCCTCGCCGCCGTGAAAGACGCCGACCGGAAGCACGTCTTCCACTCCTGGTCGGCGCAAGAGCTCATCGACCCGCTCGCCGTCGCGGGGGCCGAGGGCTCGTACTTCTGGGACTACCAGGGCAATCGGTTCCTCGACTTCTCCAGCGCGCTCGTCTACACCAACATCGGCTACCAGCACCCCCGGGTCGCCGCCGCCATCGCGGAGCAGGCCGCCAAGCTGTGCACCGTCGCCCCCGGCTTCGCCGTGGACGTCCGCTCCGAGGCCGCCCGGCTGATCGCCGAGCGCACCCCCGGCGACCTCGACAAGATCTTCTTCACGAACGCGGGCGCGGAGGCCGTGGAGAACGCCGTACGGATGGCCCGACTGCACACCGGACGGCCCAAGGTGCTGTCCGCGTACCGCTCGTACCACGGGGCCACCTCCACCGCGATCAACCTGACCGGTGACGCCCGCCGCTTCGGCAACGACACCGCGACCGCGGGCGTCGTGCACTTCTGGGGCCCGTTCCTCTACCGCTCGCCCTTCCACGCGACCACCGAGGCCGAGGAATCCGCCCGTGCCCTGCGGCACTTGGAGGACACCATCGTCTTCGAGGGCCCGCAGTCCATCGCCGCGATCATCCTGGAGACCGTGGGCGGCGCCCCGGGCGTGCTCGTGCCCCCGGCCGGCTACCTGGCGGGCGTGCGCGCGCTCTGCGACCGGTACGGCATCGTCTTCATCCTGGACGAGATCATGGTCGGCTTCGGTCGGACCGGCGCGTGGTTCGCCGCCGACCACTGGGACGTCACCCCCGACCTGCTCTGCTTCGCCAAGGGCGTGACCAGCGGATACGTCCCGCTCGGCGGGGTCGCCATCTCCGCCGCCATCGCGGAGACCTTCGCCCGCCGGCCCTACCCGGGCGGGCTCACGTACTCCGGGCACGTGCTCGCCTGCGCCGCCGCCGTCGCAACGATCAACGTGATGGAGGAGGAGGACACCGTCGGGCAGTCCGCCCGCACCGGCGCGGACCTGTTGGGCCCCGGCCTGCGCGCCCTCGCCGAGCGGCACCCCGCCGTCGGCGAGGTCCGGGGCATGGGCACCTTCTGGGCGTTGGAACTCGTCCGGGACCCGTCGACGCGCGAGCCGCTCGTCCCGTACAACGCCTCGGGCGCCGACAACGCGCCGATGGCCGCGTTCGGGGCCGCCTGCAAGAAGGGCGGGCTGTGGCCGCTGATCGCCGGCAACCGCATCCACGTCGCCCCGGCCTGCAACATCTCCGCCGAGGACGTCGCCAAGGGCCTGGCGATCCTCGACGAGGCCCTCTCGGTCGCCGACGCGCACATGGCCTGACCTGGGATTCCCTTCGGGGACTGTGGGGTCGCCCAATCCGTGGATGCCGGTGTTCGGATGATCCGTGCGGGGGAGATCCCCCCGCACGCATGTTGCAATCCGTAGCGCAGCACACAGCAGTACCCAGCACCTACGGACCGGGATGCACGTCAGTCCCGGGGCGGTCCTGCGGGGCCGAACGGCGGGGAGCGACCACGTCTTGAACTTCGGGCGGGCGCTGGACGCCGGGCGTACGGGATCCAGACGACCGGACTCCGTGTTCCCGAGAACCCGAAGGAAGACACCATGAGCAAGCACGTCCTGGCGCAGAACCAGTACGGCAAGGCCGAGAACCGCATCGTCAAGGTCACCCGCAAGGGCAGCGACGGTTCCTGGCACGAGATCCGCGACCTCAACGTCTCCGTGGCCCTGCGCGGCGAGTTCCGCGACGTCCACCTGACCGGTGACAACGCCAACTGCCTGCCGACCGACACCACCAAGAACACCGTGTACGCCTTCGCCAAGGAACACGGCATCGACTCTCCCGAGGCCTTCGGCATCCTGCTCGCCAGGCACTTCGTCTCCTCCCAGGTGCCGATCCGCGAGGCGCAGATCCGCATCGAGGAGTTCGTGTGGGAGCGGATCCCGGTCCCCACGCGCAAGGAGCAGCACTCCTTCGTCCTCAAGGGCCAGGAAGTGCGCACCGCGCAGGTCACGTTCAGCGAGACGACGGGCCTCCAGGTCATCTCCGGGCTGAAGGACCTGACGGTGATGAACTCGACGAACTCCGAGTTCCACGGCTACATCAAGGACAAGTACACGACCCTCCAGGAGGCGTACGACCGCATCCTGGCGACCAAGGTGACCTCGCGGTGGGCGCACTCGGCCCTGGCCGCCGAGGACTCCGCGTACGACTGGGACCAGTCGTACAAGAAGGTGCGCAAGCACCTGCTGGAGGCCTTCGCGGAGACCTACTCGTACTCGCTCCAGCAGACCCTGAACCAGATGGCCGAGCGGGTGTTGGACAACTGCCCCAAGGTCAACGAGGTCCGGCTGAACCTGCCCAACAAGCACCACTTCCTGGTCGACCTGGAGCCCTTCGGCCTCAAGAACGACAACGAGGTCTACTTCGCGGCGGACCGGATGTACGGCCTGATCGAGGGCACCATCCACCGTGACGGCG
This sequence comes from Streptomyces sp. H27-H5, assembly GCF_026627505.1. GTDB lineage: Bacteria > Actinomycetota > Actinomycetes > Streptomycetales > Streptomycetaceae > Streptomyces. The sequence continues at coordinate 88,159 of NZ_JAPNLK010000012.1, forward strand.
TGCGGCCCGTCATCGCCACCAGCGACTGGATCGTGGCGTAACGCCCGAAGGACCCGTCAGTTCGGCCCGGACCGCGTCGCGGGGTCCGGGCCGTTCGCGTTCCTCAGCCGGCGTCAGGGTCGGGGCGGCCCAGGAGCAGGTTCCAGCGACCGGAGCGCCCGGTGAGGGTGATGACCGTGTCGGGCCGCGCGTCGAGGCGCCAGAACACCGGGGCCGGCAGTTCCAGGGCGTGCACCACCGCCGCCCGTACGACGGCCTGCTCGACCACCACCCGGTGCGTTCCGGGGGCCAGGGCGGCCAGGTGCGCGCCGACCCGGGCGATCAGCGCGGCCACCGACTCCCCGCCGGGAGGCGCGAACCCGGGGTCGGTCAGCCACGCCCCCACGGCCTCCGGGTCCTCGGCCGCGACCTCCTCCAACGTCCGTCCCGCCCACGCCCCGACGGCGAGGCCGCGCAGGCCCTCGTGGCCCGGGACGGGTTCCCCGCGGCCGAACGTCCCGGGGCGGCCGTCGGGGCTCGACGGAGGGGTGACCAGGTGGACGCGGACGACGGATCTCGGGGGCACGGAACACACAGAGGCCATGTGGGGAGCGTAAAGCGCCCGCCCGGGGCGTGAGACGGCGCCCACACGCCGTGGTGTTCCAGCCAGGCGCGCGGTACGGTCTCGGACGACATGACGACGGTATGACGGAAGCACCGGTGAGAATCCGGCACGGTCGCGCCACTGTGAAACCTCCCGCAGGAGTTCGGGGAGGGAAGTCAGACCCGCCACCTTCGTCAAGAGCACCACTGACCGGGACGCGTGTTCCCCCTGGAGGTTCTGCCATGGCTCAGTCCGCCGTGCCCACGACGGCTCCCGCCGCCGTTGCCCCGATTTCCCTCTCCGCGCTGGCCCCCTGGGCCGTCTTCGCGGGCGTCCTCATGCTGGTCCTGCTGTACCTCGTCGGCGCCGAACAGGGCGCCACCGCGATCTTCGAGGGCGACACCATCCACGAGTGGATGCACGACGGTCGTCACCTCCTCGGCTTCCCCTGCCACTGATCCCCGCACCCTCAGCAAGGGAACCCGAACATGAACCCCATCTCCCCCAGGGTCCTGCTCGTGCGGGGCATGCTCGCCGGCCTCCTGGCCGGCGTGGCCGCCTTCCTCGTCGCCTATCTCCTCGGCGAGTCCAAGGTGGACGCCGCGATCGCCATCGAGGAGGCCGGCGCCCACGAGCACGGCGACGAGGGCGCCCCCGTCAGCCGTGCCCTCCAGGCCACGGCCGGCCTCGGCACCGGCACCCTCCTGTACGGCGTCGCGATCGGCGGCATCGCGGCGCTCGTCTTCTGCTACGCCCTGGGCCGCATCGGTCGCTTCGGCCCGCGGGCCACCGCCCTGTTGGTCTCCGGTGGGCTCTTCCTCACCGTCAACCTGGTGCCGTTCATCAAGTACCCCTCCAACCCGCCGGCCGTCGGCGACCCCGAGACGGTCACCCAGCGGACCACCCTCTTCGTGCTGATGATCGCGTTGAGCGTGCTGCTGGGCGTGGGTGCGCTGATCCTGGGTCGGCGCCTCGCACCGAGGCTCGGCAACTGGAACGCGTCGATCGTCGCCGCGTTCGCGTTCCTCGTGGCGATCGGCCTGTCCTATGCGCTGCTGCCCGGCATCAACGAGGTGCCGGAAGGCTTCCCGGCGGCGCTGGTCTGGCAGTTCCGACTCGCCACCCTCGCCCTCCAGGCCGTCACGTGGGCGACTTTCGGCCTCACCTTCGGACATCTAGCCGAACGCGCCCTTGTCCCCGCGACCCCGGCCCAGGAGGCTGTGCCGACGAGTTGACGATGAGGGGGCCGGTCGCACATGCCGACGGCGATCAGGGAGTGGCGGGGCTGGACGGGCGCCGCCCCGTTCTGGCTGAACTCCTTCCTGCTGCTCCTGGCCCCCTTCACCGCCGTCACCCTGTTCGCCCAGATCGGTGTCATCACGGCCCTGGCCGCCCTCGGCGGCCTGGTCCGCCAACTCTGGTACGGCGACTACGGCCACCCCGCCGTCCACCTCTGCGCCGCCTTCATGGGCGCGACGGCCGTCGCGCTGGTCGTCGTCTGAGACCCGTGTGACCCCGTGGTCGTTCGAAACGCCCCTCGACCGGGCCCGGTGATCCCCGGGCGACCGCCACGGATCGGCCGGTGCGCCGCGACCGGGGAGGATGGGCGTTTCGAACGAGTACGGGGGCCGGTGTGGCGACAGGGCGGGACATACCCGAGGAGTACCTGGAGGGTTACGTCCGGATCCTCGCGAACGTGGCCGCGACCGGCCGGCGGCCCGGCCGCGACGAACTCGACGCCCGCCGCGTGCTCGGGGAGAAGGCCGCCGGGGCCGGGTACGGACCACCGGCTGACCGGGACGGATCCGGGGGACCCCGCGCAGCGGTACACGCTCCAGACGGCGGTGATCGGGTCACGGCTGCTGGACTGGCCGGCGAATCCGCTCTGAGCCGTCACGGCGCCGTACTCCCCCTCACCCTTTCGGGCGCGGGCCCCGCACGGGCCGAAGCACGACCGGCGCACCGGCCGCGAGCTGGGAAGACGCACGCGCACCCGGGTGACGTGTGGGTGACTTGTCGTCAGCGTGGGATGACTCCCGATGTGCGGGCGGGCCGGGAGCGGTCCACTGCTCACAGGACCCGGCCGTCCGAGCCGGACCAGGAGGGAATGCCCATGCCCCGCGCCCAGTGGATCGTCGCAGCGGTGACGGTCACTCTGCTGTGTACCGGCGTAGGGATGTTGAGGAGCAGCGACGGCGCCCCGCCCGCGGCCGCCGGCACGGTCGCCGACTCGCTCCCCTCCCGGGCCCTGGGCTTGTCCGGCCACCGCCGGCTCGTACGCGAACTGGAGCATTCCGGCGGGCACTCCGGCACGCACACCCCCGGCAAGGGGGCTCGGTCCGCGCGGGGTGGCCTGCCCGGTCCCGTCGCGCCGATGCGGGCCGCGCCGCCCGTGCGGCTGGTGATCCCGGCGCTGGGGCTGGACGTTCCGCTGACCGCCGACCCGGAGGACGGCGACGCGATCCGCTGGGACGCCGACGGCCCGGCCCCGGGCTCGGCCGGCACCGCCGTCGTCACGGGGAACGGGCTGCGCCTGGGCGAGCTGCGCCGGGGCCTGACCATCGAGATCGCCCGCGCGGACCACCGTACGGCCGTGTTCACCGTGGACCGGGTCTCGCCGGCCCGCGTCCCCGGCCCGTCGGGGCGGTCCGGGGACCATGCGGGCGAACGGACGGGGCGGGAGGCCGGCGAGCGGACGGGCGGGGCGTCGGAGCGGCGGCCGGGTGAGCGGGCCGGGCGTCGCGCCCAACTGCGTCTGATCAGCGGGGAAACGGCCGTCGTGGCCCGGCTGACGGGCCGCCACCGCACCCGCTGACCCCGCCGCGGCGGGCCCGGTGTCAGCCGACGGGGGTGTCTTCGTCCCCCGGTCGGGGGCTTCTTGGGCCCCGGTGGGGAGTGCTTCGGCGTGTCGGGGCACAGAGCTGGTCATGAGCGGTGCTCGGTACGCGCGGACGGCTGCGGCGAAGGCCCTGACGATGGCCTGCGTCGTGCTGCTGTGCGTCTTCGGCGCCGGTCCGGCCGGCGCGATGGCCGTCGAGGTCCGGCCCGCCACGAGCGCCCCGGCAACCCCCGCGGAGCCTTCCGAGAGCCCGTCCGACCCCGCCTCTGATCCCGAGGCGCGGGCGGCCCTGCGCCCGGTCGTGCGCGGGATGGTGGGCGTGCGACGACCGGCGCCGCCGGTGTTTCACGTGAAACCCCGGGAGGCGCGGGCATCCCGCGTGACCTCGTACGGGTCGGCCGAACCGGCCCTGTCCCGGAGGACGGTACGGAGTGTGGTCCTGCGCTGCTGAGCGGGCCGAGCAGCAGCACGCACCCACACCCCCCTCGAACACCGAGCACCCGTGAGGTTCCGCCATGCCCATCGACCCCTACGCCGCCCTGAACGCCATGCTGCGCGCCGAAGCCTCCCGTTTCACCCCGCCGGCCCGACGCCCGGAGCAGCCGGAGCCGGAGCCCGCCGCCCGTCCTGAAGCCCCGGCCGCTCGCCCGGCCGAAGCCGCCGCGAAGGAGTGAGGCCTCCCCGGATACGACGCGTCGGCTCACGGTTCGCGCATGTAGTAGCGGTAGAACGCGGTGAGTCCGGTGGCCGCGGCGACGGCGATGCCGAGGCCCGCGGAGCGGAGCACACTGTCGCCGGTGAGGCTGTACAGGTAGCCGACGGCCACGCCGCCGAAGACGCCGTAGGCGGCGGCGTGCAGTTCCCTCGGCAGTCGGGAGCCGATCCGGCCGAGGGTGAACATGATCGCGGCGAAGAGCGCGCCGCACAGGATGCCGTAGAAGACGTTGCCCACGTCGACCGGGCCCATCTGGCGCTTGATGAAGGCCGCCCAGACCCCGTAGACGAGACCGGCCAGCAGGGCGCGGACCATCGCGCCCTTGCTCAGGTCGTGCGTCCGGTCCGTCGTCATCCCCCGGTGCCGCCGATGGGCGGTGGGTGCCGCATGTGCCATGACGGGGCTCCTCTCTCCACCATCCAGGGCACACCCGCCACCTCGGACCGGCAAGTGGATCAAGCGGTGTCCCCGTCGCCCTCGGCTCCGCCGCGTCCCCGCCCCGCGGGGCCCCGCCCGGTCCGTTCACGCCCGCCACCCGCTCGCAGCAACAACGCTCGCGGGCCGCACCGCCGCGGCATTCCCTGGTGACGTGCGCACCTTCCTGTCGACGGTACTGATCGTGCTCGTGGCCCTGCTGGTGCCCGCGAGCGCGGTCGCGTACTGGGCCGACCGCGAGCTGGGCGACGCCGACCGGTACACCGCCGCCATGTCCCCGCTCGCCGAGGACCCCGCCGTGCGGGGCGTGGTCGTCACCCAGGCCACCCGCGCACTCGCCGGCCAGATCGACGCCGGCCCCTTCCAGGGCGGGGTGGACGCCCTCCTCGGCGAGGCCCTGCAGTCCTTCTCCGGGACCCCGGCCTACCGGACGGCCTGGGACGCCGCCAACCGCGCCGCGCACGCCGCGTTCCTCAAGGCCCTCACCACCGGCGACGGGGACGCCGTCACCATCGACCTCGCGCCCGTGATCGCCCGGGTGAAGGGGGAACTCGTCGAGAACGGGGTGCCCTTCGCGGACCGGATCCCGGTGACCCACGTCTCCGTCGAGGTCATGGAGTACGACGACCTGGGCGCCCTACGGAAGGGATTTCGCATGCTCCAGATCGCCGGGGTGTGGCTTCCCCTCCTGACCCTGCTGCTGGCCGCGGCGGCGATCGCGGTCGCCGCCGCGCGCCGGCGGGCCGTGGTCGCCACCGGGCTGGGGCTGGCGGTCGGGGCGGCGCTGCTGTGGCTCGCGGTGCAATGGTGCCGACGTCTCACCCTGGAGGACCTGCCGGCCGACATCGACCGGCCCGCCGCCGGGGCGGTGTACGACGCGCTCACCGCGTTCCTGCGGACCACCGCCTGGGTGGTGCTGGCCATCGGACTCGCGGCCGCGCTCGGCGCCTGGCTCGCGGGACGGCTGCGCCGCACGCCATAAGCTCGGAAGATGCGGAACCTGCGGAGAAATGGGCAGACGACCGGGGAACTCCACAGAAGAACCGATTCGCGAGCGGCGGCACGGAAGCGGGAATGACCACCGAACGACGCACCGAGCACATGAGGTCCGGGCACTCCCGGGCCCGTCAGATCCCCCTGACCCCGCCCTCGTGGCTCCTCAACGGGCTGCGCCCGAGCAGCGCCCCCGTCCCGTGGGCCGCCGTCGCGCGCGCCGGCATCGCCCTGTCCGTCCCCCTGGCCGTGGGCTTCGCGCTGGACGAACCGGAATACGGCGCCCTGGTCTCCATGGGCGCCCTGTCCGGGGTGATCGGCGACACCGCCGACGCGTATCGGATGCGCGTCCTCAACATCGCCGTGCCGCAGCTCTTCGGCGCCGTCGGGGTGGCCGTCGGCACCCTCGTCTTCGGGCACGGCTGGCTGGCCGTCGCCGTGCTCACCCTGATCGCCCTCGTCTCCGGAATGATCTCCTCGATCGGCACGGTCGCCTCCGTGTCCGGTCTGCTGCTCCTGCTGAACGCCGTGGTCGGCGCCGGCCTGCCGATGCCCAAGCCCTGGTGGACGGCGCCGCTGCTGCTCAGCGCCGGCGGACTGTTCGTGCTGGCGCTCAGCCTGGCGGGCTGGCCCCTGCGTGGGCGCCAACCCGAACGGGTCGCCGTCGCGGCCGGATACCGGGCCTTGGCGGACACCCTGGAGGCGGCGGGCGGGCCCGACTACGAGGATCGCCGCCGGGAGGTCACGCAGGCCCTGAACCAGGCCTACGACCTCGTCCTGGGCCGGCGGGCGCTGGTGCACGGGCGCAGCCCGTCGCTGGTGCGGATGCTGGCCCAGTTGAACGTGCTGATCCCGCTCGTCGAGGGGGCGCCCGCAGCTCACCTGCGGGGACGGCCGCTGCCGCCCGAGATCCCGGCCGCCGTGAGGGAACTGGCGGCGGCCGTCGAGGACGGCCGCACCGGGACGCCCGTACTGGACCTGCCCCCGCCGCACGGCCAGTCCGAACGCGCCATCGACGCGGCCCTGCGGCACGCGGCGACCATCGTGCACCTCGCCGAGCCGCGGATGCACAACGTGGACGACCGGCTCGGAAGACCGGCCGCGCTGGGGATCAGGGCCCGGCGGGCGGTCCGCGACATGATGTTCTCCCGGGCCTCCTGGCGGTACGGCATCCGGCTGGCCGTGTGCATCGGGCTGGCGCAGGTGCTCGTCTCGGTGATCCCCATCGAGCGCTCGTACTGGGTCGCGCTGACCGTCACCTTCGTCCTCAAGCCGGACTTCGGCTCGGTGTTCTCCCGGGCCGTCCTGCGGGCCCTGGGGACGGCCGTCGGGCTGGTCCTCGCCGCCGCCGTGCTGGCCGAGGTGCCGCGCGGCTGGTGGGACGTGCCGGTGATGGCGGTGCTGGCCGCGCTGATCCCGGCGTTCTCCGCCAAGGGGTACGCCTTCCAGACCGCCGCGATCACCCCGGTGATCCTGCTGCTGTCCGACCTGCTCAACCACCAGGGCTTCGACCTGATCCGGCCCCGACTGCTGGACAGCCTGATCGGCTGCGCCATCACGCTGGTCGCGGGGTACCTGCTCTGGCCCGAGAGCTGGCACACCCGGATCGGGGACCGGCTCGCGGACACCGTGGACGACGCCGCCCGGTACGTGGAGCGGGCGTTCGCCGCCGACCGTCCGGACACGGAGGCCGAGCAGCGGGCCGCCCGCACCGCCCGGCTCCAGGCCCGCCGACGGATCTACCGGGACCTGTCGGGCGTACGGACCGAGTTCCAGCGGGCGCTGACCGAGCCGCCGCCGACGGGGGCGCGGGCCGCCGCGTGGTGGCCGCTGGTGGTGGCCGTGGAGCGGATCGTCGACGCCACCACCGCCGCCCGGGTGCGCGTCAACCACGGCGCGGACGCCCCCGACGGGGACGAGGTCGCGGCCGCCGTGCGGGAACTGCGCGGACTGGCCGAGGGGGTGCGCGCGAGCCGGACCCCGGCGGCGGTGCGCGGCGGCCCGGCCCCGTTGGGCAGGGAGGACTCCGTGCTGGCGCCCGTCCACCAGGAGATCGCCGCGGCCCGCGCCATCGCCGCTCCTGCCGACTGACGGCGGGCGCGGGGCCCCGTCCCCCGAATGGGTCCGTGCCCGGGCCGGTGCTCCTCCTCCGGGGGAGCATCGCCCCATGAGGTCCCCCGTCCCGCGCGGCCGGCGCCGCGGCGTCCTGGCCCTCCCCGTCCTCGCCGCCCTGCTCGCGGTGTCGGCCGGGTGCTCCGACGTGGAGGGGCTGCAGAGCGACGGTGACCTGGGCGTCGTGCACGCCCCGCAGACCCTGTGGAAGAACATCCACCCGGCGCCGCCCGCGGCGGACCAGAAGCCGGGCACCGCCACCGTGGTCCCGGGGTTGCCCAAGGCCCCGGGACCCGACATGCGCGGCGTGAACCCGCTGGACGTCGTACGGGCCGACGTCACCGCCTCCGCCCGGCAGGACGGCGGCACCGGACGGCTCGTCGACCCTCGGGCCCCGCAGCGGCTGGCGCTCTGCACACAGGCTGTGGACGGGGGCCCCGACTGCCCGATGCGGCCCCCCGTCCTGCAGGACGTGACGGGCAACGGCCGGGAGGAACTGATCACCGCTCTCGACCTCGACGGCCGGAACAGCGAACTGCGCGTCTACACCGTCCAGGACGACGGGGCGATCGCCCGGATCCTGTACCGGCGCGGAGTGCTGGAGGACGTGGAGGTCGCCGCCGAACACCTCGCGGTGCGCGAACCGACGTCGAATCCCAAGTACGTCTCCGTCTCCGACTACGTGTGGGACCCCGACGCAAAGATCCTCAACCTGTCCCAGCTCACCCTCGACGAGTGCCCCACCGCCAAGGACGGCTCGACCGGCTGCCCCCCGAGCCGGGGCTGAGGGGACGGGCCGGATGCGGGTGACGAGCAGTCTGCGCTGGAAGATCGCCCTGACCACCACGGCGGTGTGCTGCGCGGTGGCGGCCGTGCTCGGGATCCTCGTGCACAACGTGGTCGCCGGACAGGTCGTCGGCGAGGTCCGCAAGGACGTGACCCGGGACCTGGACGACGCCGTCAACCAGTACCAGTACGGCACCGTGCACGGCGACGTGAACGTGGTCATCGACCCGCCCGAGCTTCCCGGACCCCTGCGCAAGCTCGTCGCGCGCGGGGAGACCGGGAGCATGGTCGGCAAGCACGACGGCGAACCCGCCATGTGGGGCGCCGGGCCCGCCGACACGAAGGTCCTGGCCGTCTGGCTCCCCTTCGACCAGACCCGCCGGCGGCTGCGCGACCTGGACACCGCCATCCTCGCCTCTGCCGCCCTCGCCGCCGGGATCGTGGCACTGGCCGGCCTGTTCCTCGCCGACCGGATCAGCAGGCGGCTGGCGACCACCGCCGCCGTGGCCCGCCGGATCAGCGCCGGCGACCTGGACGCCCGGGTGGGCCTCCCCGCCGACCCGGACGATCCCCGGAACACCCGCCACCACGACGAGGTCCGCGACGTCGCGCACGCCTTGGACTCGATGGCCGGGTCGCTCCAGGAACGGCTGGAGGCCGAGAAACGGTTCACGGCCGACGTCGCACACGAACTGCGCACCCCGTTGACGGGCTCGCTCGCCGCCGCGTCACTGCTGCCCGAGGGCCGCCCCAAGGAAATGATCAACGACCGGCTTCGGGCCCTGCACCTGCTCACCGAGGACCTGCTGGAGATCTCCCGGCTGGACGCGGGAGTGGAACAGGCGGAGCTGTCCCAGGTGGAACTGGGCCGGGCCGTCCGGCGGGCCGCCGCGGGCACCCGGCTGCCCGTCACGGTCCGGGTGGTCCGGGACACGGTGGTGCTCACCGACCGGCGCCGCCTCGACCGGATCCTGGCCAACCTGCTGGTCAACGCCGACAAGCACGGGAAGCCGCCGATCGAGGTGTCCGTCGAGGGCCCGGTGGTGGTGATCCACGACCACGGGGCCGGTTATCCGCCCGAACTGATCGAGCAGGGCCCGCAGCGCTTCCGCACGGGCGACCCGGGGCGGGGCCGGGGGCACGGTCTGGGACTGACCATCGCGGCGGGTCAGGCCGCGGTGCTGGAGGTGGAACTGACCTTCGCCAACGCCCCCGACGGGGGCGCGGAGACCACCCTGCGCCTGCCCGTCGGGCGTCTGGTCGCGGACAGTTGAACGGGACGAGGAGATGTTTCACGTGAAACACCGGACGGCGGGGGATGTTTCATGTGAAACATCCCCCGCCGTCACCGGGTGGCCCGTCGACCCGACCGGTCGCCCGCCTGATCCATCGGTTGACCAACCAGGCGGACCAACCCGGCTGATCAACTGGGCTGACCAGTGGGCCGGTTCACACCCTGGTCGACCGGGCCGGTTCAGACGCCGATGTTCTTGCCGTCCTTGCGCCAGACCGACACGACCGCCGGGCGGACGATCTTGCCGGGGCCGTCGGGCCACACCGACTGGGGCTTCTCGACGGACGCGCCGTCGATCTCGCCCGGGTGCTGGACGGAGACCAGGACTCGCTTGTCCTGGATCAGCGGGCCACAGGTCTCGGCGCCGCGCGGCACGGTCAGGAACTGCTTCAACTCACCGCGGCGTTCACCGGCCGTGGCGACGCCGAACAGACCGTCGTGCGAGCCGAGCTGGTTGCCGTCGGTGGAGATCCACAGGTTGCCGTGCGGGTCGAAGGCCACGTTGTCCGGGCAGGAGATCGGGCTGACCTTGTCCTTCGGGAAGCCCGCGAAGAAGGTGGCCGGGTCGTTGGGGTCACCGGCGACCAGGAAGAGCCGCCAGGCGAAGCCGTCGCCCGCCGGGTCGTCGAAGTTCTCGGCGAGCTCCAGGATCTGACCGTGCTTGTTCAGGTTGCGGGGGTTGGCCTCGTCCGCGCCCGCCTTGCCGGCCTTGCCGCGGTCGGTGTTGTTGGTCAGCGCGATGTAGACGCGGCCGGTGCGCGGGGAGGGCTCGACGTCCTCGGGACGGTCCATCTTGGTGGCGCCCACCTTGTCGGCGGCCTGCCGCGTGAAGACGTACACCTCCTCGGCGGTCATGCCCTCGACGTGCGAGACGTTGCCGGTGGCGAGCTTGATCCAGACGCCGGATCCATCGAACTGGCCGTCCGAGGGGAGCTTGCCGGTGCCGTCGATCTCGGCGGCCGGCGAGTCACCGGTCAGCTTGGCGACGTACAGGGTGCCCTCGTCGAGGAGGGTGAGGTTGTGCTCCTTCGCGGCGCGCGAGCCGCCCTTCTTCATCCGCTTCGACGAGACGAACTTGTAGAAGTAGTCGAAGCGCTCGTCGTCGCCCATGTAGACGACCGGGCGGCCGTCCTCGGTCAGGCGCGGCTGGGCGGCCTCGTGCTTGAAGCGCCCCAGCGCGGTGCGCTTGCGCGGAGTGGACGTCGGGTCGTACGGGTCGAGCTCGACGACCCAGCCGAAGCGGTGCGACTCGTTGGGCTCCTGCACGGTGTCGAAGCGCTTGTCGAACCGCTCCCACTTGCGCTCGGTGGCGCCCGTGGTCATGCCGTAGCGCTTCAGTCGGGCGGCCTCGGTCGGGTCGGTGACCTGTCCGGCGTTGGCGAAGTACTGGTTGAAGTTCTCCTCGCCGTGGAGGGTGGTGCCCCACGGGGTGGTGCCACCGGCGCAGTTGTTGAGGGTGCCGAGCACCTTCGTGCCGGTCGGGTCGACGGAGGTCTTCAGCAGCTCCGAGCCCGCCGCGGGGCCGGTCAGCCTGAACTCGCTGGTGGCGGTGAGACGCCGGTTGAGCTGGTGCCGGGAGACCGCCGTCAGCTTGCCGCTGCGGTGGTCCTCCTGCACGACGACGACGGAGAGGCCGTGCGCGGCCCAGGCGATCTCGACCTGCTCGCGGGTCGGGTTGGCCGGGTCGTACGCCTTGAACATGAGGTTCTCGTCGGTGTACTCGTGGTTGGCCACGAGCAGCTGCCGACGCTCGTAGTCGTCACCGAGCGGGAGAAGGCTCAGGAAGTCGTTGTTGTAGCCGAACTGGCCGGCCTGCGCGGCGGCGGTCTGCTTGTCGGGGTTGAAGCCCGGGGCGCCCTTGACGATGGGCTCGCCCCAGCGGATGACCACGTTCTGCTCGTGGCCCTCGGGGACGGTGACCTTGTCGTCGGTGTTCGGCGCGACGGCCTTGAAGCGCAGTCCGCGGGCGGCGTCGCCGACACCGGCCGCACCGGAGCCCCGGGTGTCGACGGAGGGCGAGGCGTTGGCGGCGGAGCCGTTGCCGCCCAGCGTGACGGCGGTGCCGGCGGCGGTGGCCACCGTGACGACGGCGGCGGACCGGAGCATCGAGCGGCGGGAGTAGGCGCGGGCGATCACGTCGCCGACGTACTCGTTGTCGCTGGTGTTCGGCACCTCGTGGAAGCAGGCGTCGCCACAGCGGTAGCGGCAGGTGAGAGCGGAACGGCCGCTCCCATGCGGGTTGCCGAGGAGCGGCAGAAGCTTGCGCACGAGGTGTCCTCCGAGGGTGCACGGCGCCGACAACATGTCGGAACGAACAGCCGTGACGCTAGGCGGAGGTTGCGCCGATGCGGCGGCGCGGGGATGAACGGTCGGTGAACCCGGCACGGCGGAGGGGCAGTTCCCCACGGGCTCCGGTTGCATGCGAGGGTTGGCGCCACGAAAGGCGCCCCTGCCGAAGTTCCAGCCAAGGGGCCGATAACCTTACGTGTCCACTCTGGGCAGGGATCTACCGCGCAGCACGGACAAATGACGCACGCACTCATGCGAAAGGCCTGGCCCATGGGTATTCGGAGCTTGTTGCGCAAGGTGTTCGGACGGTCTACCGAACCGGTTCCGGATACGTCGGACGCCCCATCGGCGGCCGTCCCGAGCCAGACGGAACGTACGCCCATGGACTCGGCGGCCGAATTGGTCGCCGCGTCCTTCGACAACCCCACTGTTCCCCCGCAGTCCGCTCCGCGGGACCGCGAAGCCGGCACCGTGATGACGGCGCCGGCCGTCCCGGAGGCCCGCCGCCCGGCGCCTTCGGCCGGTACCGGAAGCCCGGCGGAGCCGGCCGCCGCGCCGACGCCGGAACAGACGCCGACGCCGGCCGAGGCCGAGGCGGCGCCCGCCGAAGCGGTTCAGGAGCCGGTTGCGGCCCAGCCGGTCGCTACCGAGCCGGTTGCGGCCGAGGCGGTTGCGGCGGAGCCCGCGGCCGCCGAGGTCGAGCCCGTGACGGCCGAGACGGTGGACGAACCCGCCGCCGAGGTCGAGCCCGAGCCGGTCGCCGCCGTGGCCGAGCCCGAGGTCACCGAGGCCGCACCCGTCGCGGTCGAAGCCGAGCCGGAGCCGGTCGCCGCCGAGACCGTCGCGGTCGAAGCCGTCGCGGTCGAAGCCGAGCCCGTGGTCGAAGCCGTGGTCGAGCCGGTCGTGATCGAGCCCGCCCCCGTCGTCGAGGCCGTCGTGGTCGAACCGGTCGTGGTCGCGCCCGAGCCCGTCGTTGCCGAGGCCGCACCCGCGGTCGAAGCCGAGCCGGTCGCAGCCGAGCCGGTCGCAGCCGAGCCCCTCATGGTCGAGCCCGTAGCGGCCGAGCCGGTCGCCGTCGAGCCCGTAGCGGCCGAGCCGGTCGCCGTCGAGCCGCTCGCGGTCGAAGCCGAGCCCGTCACCGCCGGAGCGGAAGCCGCACCCGCACCCGCCGTCGAGGCGGTCGTCGCCGGGGTCGGGGGGCCGGCCGTCGCGCTGGCCGCCGTCAAGCGGCGGGCCGCGTCGGTCGCCGGGGCGTACAAGGCCGCCGGTCAGGTGCTGCGCGCCAAGGGCAAGGCCGGGGCGCGCGCCAAGGTGTACCTCGTGCTGGACCGGTCCTTCTCGATGCGCGGCTTCTACAAGGACGGCAGCGCCCAGCACCTCGCGGATCACGCGCTGGCCCTCGCCGCGCACCTCGACGACGCGGCGACCGTGCACACGGTGTTCTTCTCCACGGACGTGGACGGCACCGCCGACCTCACCCTGGACGGTCACGACGGCGCCTGGGTCGAGGCCCGTCACGCCGAGCTGGGCCGCATGGGCCGCACCAGCTACCACGTGGCCGTCGAGGCGGTCGTGGAGCGGTACCAGAAGGACGGCGGCACGGGCCCGGCCCTCGTCGTCTTCCAGGTCGACGGCGCCCCCGACAACCGTCAGCCCGCCCGGCAGGCGATCGCCGCCGCCGCGGCGCACGACATCCACTGGCAGTTCGTCGGCTTCGGTGACCACGACAGCAAGGGCTTCGACTTCCTGCGCAAGCTGGACGCCGAGAACGCCGGCTTCTTCCACGCCGGGCCCGCGCCCCGCGAGCTGACCTCGGCGGCCCTGCTCAAGGGCCTCCTCGACCGCTTCTAGGTCGACGGCGCGTACGAGAAGGCCGCCGCCCCCGGTACTCCGGGGGGCGGCGGCCTTCTCGCGTACCCGGCCCGCCCGGGCCGTGGAGGGCCCCAGTGCGCCCTGCGACGCCGCACGGGCCGCCGGGGGCAGGCCGGGGCCACGGACGCCCGGAAGGCGGCGCAACGAGCCACAGCGGCCTCGGGAGTCACGGGGCCGTGGCCCGGCAGCCGGCCCACGGAAAAGGGCGGTGCCCCCGAACATCCGGGGGCGCCGCCCTTCACACACAAGCCGTACAAGCCGTACAGCCCCGCGCGGGGCCTGCCGGTCCTACTGGTGCTGCTTGACCGACTTTTCGACGGGCTCGGTCTCCTTGGCCTCGACCGGCTTGCGCAGCGCGATGTTCAGCTCGCGCAGACGGGTCTCCTCCAGCACGGTGGGCGCGCCCATCATCAGGTCCTGCGCGTTGCCGTTGAGCGGGAAGGCGATCGTCTCGCGGATGTTCGGCTCGTCGGCGAGCAGCATCACGATGCGGTCGACACCGGGGGCGATGCCGCCGTGCGGCGGGGCGCCGAGACGGAACGCGCGGAGCATGCCCGCGAACTCGCGCTCGACGGTCTCGGCCTCGTAACCGGCGATCTCGAAGGCCTTCAGCATGACCTCGGGCTCGTGGTTGCGGATGGCGCCGGAGGACAGCTCGATGCCGTTGCAGACGATGTCGTACTGCCAGGCCAGGATGTCCAGCGGGTCCTTCTCCTCCAGGTCCTTCATGCCGCCCTGGGGCATGGAGAACGGGTTGTGGGAGAAGTCGATCTTGCCGGTCTCCTCGTCCTTCTCGTACATCGGGAAGTCGACGATCCAGCAGAAGCGGAAGACGTTCTCCTCGAAGTGGCCCGCGCGCTTGGCCGCCTCGACGCGGACGCCGGACATGATCTTGGAGACCTCGTCGAACTCGCCCGCGCCGAAGAACACCGCGTGGCCGGCCGCGAGGCCGAGACGCTCGGTGAGGACCTTGACGTTCTCCTCGGTGAGGAACTTGGCGATCGGGCCGGTCAGCGCGCCGTCCTCGCCCACGCGGACCCAGGCCAGGCCCTTGGCGCCGAGCGAGATCGCGTACTCGCCGAGCCCGTCGAAGAACTTGCGGGGCTGCGCGGCGGTGTCCGGGACGGCCAGCGCACGCACGTGCTTGCCGGCGAACGCCTTGAACTCCGAGCCCTCGAACACGTCGGTGATGTCGACGAGTTCCAGCTTGGCGCGCAGGTCGGGCTTGTCGTTGCCGTACTTCAGCATCGACTCGCGGAACGGGATCCGCGGGAAGGGGGAGGTGACCTCGCGGCCGTTGCCGAACTCGGTGAAGAGCTCGGTCATCAGGCGCTCGATCGGCTGGAAGACGTCCTCCTGCTCGACGAAGGACATCTCGACGTCGAGCTGGTAGAACTCGCCCGGCGAACGGTCGGCGCGGGCGTCCTCGTCGCGGAAGCAGGGCGCGATCTGGAAGTACCGGTCGAAGCCGGAGATCATCAGCAGCTGCTTGAACTGCTGCGGCGCCTGCGGCAGGGCGTAGAACTTGCCCGGGTTGAGGCGGGACGGGACGACGAAGTCACGGGCGCCCTCGGGGGAGGTCGCGGTGAGGATCGGCGTCGCCATCTCGTTGAAGCCGAGGGCCACCATCTTCGAGCGGATGGAGGCGATGACGGCCGAGCGCAGCATGATGTTGCGGTGCATGCGCTCGCGGCGCAGGTCGAGGAAGCGGTACTCCAGGCGGCGCTCCTCGTTCACCCCGTCGTCGGTGTTGATGGTGAAGGGCAGCGGGGCGGACGCGCCGAGCACCTCGACCTCGGAGACCTCGATCTCGATGTCGCCGGTGGGCAGCTCCGGGTTCACGTTGTCCGCGCCACGGGAGAGGACCTTGCCGTCGATGCGGACGACGGTCTCCTTGGAGACGCTGCTCAGGGCCTCGTTCGCGGCGGTGCCGGGACGGGCCACGAGCTGCGTGATGCCGTAGTGGTCACGGAGATCGATGAAGAGGATGCCGCCCAGGTCTCGACGGTTGTGCAGCCAGCCGCTCAGCCTGACGTCGGCGTTGACGTCGGAGGCTCGGAGCTCGCCGCACGTGTGGGACCTGTACCGATGCATCAGTCATCCAGTTCTTCGCGATACCAGGGTGGATTCAACCGTCCCCAGGTTACCGTCCGGGCCCCGGCCGCGCGGGCGGGGCCGGGGCGGCCCGGTCCGGCGGCCGTGTGGCCGCCCGTGGCAGGGGCTCGCGGGCGGGCCCCGGGCGCGACCTGGGACGGGGTGCGGGGGACGGCCGGGAAGCGGGTCCGGGGGCCGTGAACAGGCACGCCCGGATCATCACCTGTAAAGATGACCGAGTGCGTACCGAGGATGTCCTGGCCGCGATCGCGACCGGCCTGTGGCGATGGGACAACGGGTCCGGGACCGTCACGCTCGACGGCGAGGCCGCCCGGCTGCTCGGTCTGCCCCCGGAGCACGTGGTCCTGCCGGAGGTCGCCGTACGGTCCCGGTTCCACCCGGTGGACTGGAACGAGATCAACGGCATCGTGAACCTGGCCGTCGCCGAGGGCACCCTCGCCGAAGCCCGGCTGCGGATCATGGACGAGGACGGGCGGGTGCTGCGCACCGTGCGCAGCCGCTCCAAGCCCGTGGAGAACCGCGCCCCGGACGGCCGTGTGGACTACGAGCTGATCGGCACCATCCAGGAGATCGCCGAGCCGCAGCCCGGCACCACCGCCGTGCACACCCCGATCACCGGGGACTGGCGGCGCTCCCGCGAGGCGTTCCTGCTGGACGCGGGCCGGGCGCTCGCCGAGGCGCGGTCCACGGCGGAGGTGCTGCGGGTGGCGGCGTCGCTGTCCATGCCCGGGTTCAGTCCCGACGGGCTGGCCGTGTTCGGTGTGGCCGGCGACCGGCTGTCGATCATCGGGCACCACGGGCACGGTCCGGGGGCCGAGGATCCCTTCGCGGAGATGCAGCTGGACACGGACTGTCCGGCGGCGGAGGTCGTGCGCACCGGACGGGCGATCTACCTGCCGTCCCCGGAGGACTACAAGCTCCGCTTCCCGGCGATCTGGCCCCTGGCCCGGCACTTCGGCCGGATCTCCTGGGCCTTCCTCCCGCTGATCGTGGCGGGGCGGACCATGGGCGCCTGGATGGCCGCGTTCAAGCACCCGGTGTCCTTCTCGCCGGACGAGCGGTCGGTGCTGACGACGGTGGCCCGGATGCTGGCCCAGGCCCTCCAGCGGGCGGGCGTGGCGGAATCCGAGCGGGAGCTGACGACCGGCCTCCAGCGGTCGATGATGCCGCAGCTCGGCCCGGAGATCCCGGGCATGGCCCTCGCCGCCCGGTACGTCCCGACCGGCGGCGGGCTCCAGGTCGGCGGCGACTGGTACGACATGATCCCGCTGCCGTCGGGCCGGTTCGCCCTGGTCATCGGGGACGTGCAGGGCCACGATGTACGGGCCGCCGGGCTGATGGGCCAGCTGCGGATCGCCGTGCGGGCGTACGCCTCCGAGGGCCACCGACCGGACGCGGTGCTCTCGCGGGCCTCCCGGTTCCTCGCCGGGCTGTGCTCCACCCAGGACACGGCCGACTCGGCGTCCTACGACGACACCGACTTCCTCAGCCCGCGCTTCGCGACCTGCCTGTACGTGGAGTGCGACCCGCGGACGGGAACGCTGGAGGTGGCGCGGGCCGGCCACCCCGAGCCCGTGGTCCGGATGACGGACGGCACCGTGCTGATGCGGTCCACGGCCGGCGGGCTGCCGCTCGGCATCGTCCCGGACACCGACTACCCGACGACCCGGTTCACCCTCGAACCCGGCGAGACGATGATGCTGTGCACCGACGGGCTCATCGAGACCGGCGGCCACGACCTGGACACGGGCTGGGCCCGGCTGCGGGCCATCCTGGAGACCGAGGCCCCGGACGACGGGACCCTCGACGGCGACATGGCGGCCGGGCACTTGGAGAAGCTGGCCGATCTGCTGGTGCAGGCCGTGCACGGGCCGTCCTCGCACCACACCACCGGCCCGCTGGCCGATCGGCGCGAGGACGACATAGCCGTGGTCCTGCTGTGCCGCGAGGGCGCGGGCTGTGGCTGCGGCACCCCGCAGACCCACCCGGCGCCGCCGTCGCGCCGCACCCTGCTGACCGTGGCGCAGGCGGAGCCGGCCCGGATCGCGGGAGCCCGCCGACAGATCCGGGAGCTGCTGCACGACTGGGCGGACTCCGAGCAGGTCGACTCGGCGGTGCTGATGGTCTCCGAGATGGTGACGAACGTACTGGTGCACACGGACGGCGACGCGGTGCTGGTCGCGGACGCGGTGGGCGAGCCCGGAACCAGGCGGCTGCGCGTGGAGGTGGCCGACTCCAGCGACGAACTGCCCCACAAGCGGCACCCCGGCGAGATGGCGTCGAGCGGACGCGGTGTGCTGCTGATGGAGATGCTCGCCGACGCGTGGGGCGTCGACCCGCGCGGCGAGGGCAAGTCGATCTGGTTCGAACTGCGCGAACAGTCCAAACCCACCCCGGACGCGAACCCCGGCGCGGACACGACCCCCGACCCCGACGCGAACACGGCCTCCCCGCCCCGACCGTGAGCGCCCGGACGGGACATCCTGCCCGGGCGTGGTTGGATGCAGCGGTGTCGACTCCCCTGCTCCCCGAGCCCGTCCGGCGGCTGGCTGCCTGGTGCGCCGTCTTCCTGCTCGTCGCCGGCGTCGTCGCGGTGATCGTCTGGTTGTGCGCCACCTTCCGGACCGCCGTGACGCCTGCGCTGCTCGCCCTGCTCGGGACGGCCCTGCTCGGACCGATGCACCGGCGGCTCATCCGCATGAAGGTCAACCGGTCGCTCGCCGCCGCGTTGACCTGCCTCGCGGTGGTGGCGTTCGTCGGCGGGGTCTCGTACGCCGTCTCCCTCGCGCTGATCGACACCGGCGACCAGATCGCCGCCTCGCTGCGACGCGCCGGCGAGGACCTCGCCCGTCATCTGGGCGCGGCCGGCACGTCGTTGGAGGACATGGCGGAGAACGCCAAGGGGCTGTTGGCCAAGTTCGGCGGCACGGCCGCCTCCGGGGTGATCGCCGGCATAAGCGTCGTCGGCGAGGTCATCGGCACCTCGATCCTCGCGCTCCTGCTGATCTTCTTCTTCCTGCGGGATTCCGACCGCGCCGCCGGCGCCCTGCGTTCGCTGGGGCCGCGCGCGGCCGGCGACATCGTGGAGGCGATGGCCCGACGGGCCTTCGAGGCCGTCGAGGGGTTCATGCGCGGGACCACCTTCATCGCCCTGATCGACGCCGTCTGCATCACGATCGGCCTGCTGATCCTGCGCGTGCCCGGCGCGTTCGGTCTGGGCGCACTGGTCTTCGTCGGCGCCTACATCCCGTACCTCGGCGCCTTCCTCTCCGGCGCCATCGCCGTGCTCGTCGCCCTCGCCGACCGGGGGTGGGTGATCGGCCTGTGGGTGCTCGGCGTGGTGCTCGCCGTCCAGGTGCTGGAGGGGCACGTGCTCCAGCCGGTGATCCAGAGCCGTACCGTGCAGATGCACCCGGCGGTGGTCATGCTGGCCATCACCGCCGGCGCCGGCGTGGCCGGGATCCTCGGGATGCTCCTCGCCGTCCCCCTCACCGCCGCCGCCTTCGGCGTCGCGTCGGAACTCCGCACCCGCTACGAAACCCCACCCGCCCCGCACCCCGAGACGCCCCCGGCCTGAGCCCGCCGGTCCGGCGCCCGCCGGTCCGGCGCCCGCCGGTACCGCACGCGACGAAGGCGCCGCCCGGGATCCGGGGGCGCCTTCGTCGTGGGGTGACCGCGTGGGGCGGTCGGTCAGCGGGTGCGCGCCGTCGTGGGGACGGTGCCCAGGCGGCCGGCCTGGAAGTCGTCGAACGCCTGCTGGAGTTCGTGCTTGCTGTTCATGACGAACGGGCCGTAGTGCGCCATCGGCTCACGGATCGGGCGACCGCCGAGCAGGACGACCTCCAGGTCCGGGGCGTTGGAGTCCTGGGACTCGTCCGCGCGGACGGTCAGGGAACCGCCCTCGCCGAACACCGCCGTCTGGCCCTTGTGGATCGGCCGGCGGTCCTGGCCGACCGAACCGCGCCCTGCCAGGACGTAGGCGAGGGCGTTGAAGTCCTCGCGCCACGGCAGGGTGATCTGGGCGCCCGGGGTGATGGTCGCGTGGATCATCGTGATCGGGGTGTGGGTGATGCCGGGGCCCTCGTGGCCGTCCAGTTCACCGGCGATCACGCGGAGCAGCGAGCCGCCGTCCGGGGTGGACAGCAACTGCACCTGGCCGCCGCCGATGTCCTGGTAGCGCGGGGGCATCATCTTGTCGGTGGCCGGGAGGTTCACCCACAGCTGGAGGCCGTGGAAGAGCCCGCCCGAGACGACGAGGGACTCCGGCGGTGCCTCGATGTGCAGGAGGCCCGAACCGGCGGTCATCCACTGGGTGTCGCCCCCGTTGATGACTCCGCCGCCGCCGTTGCTGTCCTGGTGGACGAAGGTTCCGTCGATCAGGTACGTGACGGTCTCGAAGCCGCGGTGGGGGTGCCAGGGGGTGCCCTTCGGCTCGCCCGGCGCGTACTCCACCTCGCCCATCTGGTCCATCATGATGAACGGGTCGAGGTACTGGTAGTTGATCCCGGCGAACGCGCGGCGCACCGGGAACCCCTCGCCCTCGAAACCACCCGGGGCGGTCGTGACGGCCAGCACCTTGCGGGCGGCGGTCTCCTGGGCGGGCTCCGCGACGCGGGGGAGCGTCAACGGGTTCTCCACAGTCACTGCAGGCATGGTCGGAACCTCCTTCTGGCGCCGAGTTTAGTTGAAACTCGAACTTTCTGCCACACCCCGCAGAACAGCGCGCCGCCCGATGTCATTCCCGCGTCAACCCCGAGTCCCCGACCTGAGTCTTTCCACCGGCAGAGGACGAGGACCGACCGAGGGGGCACCACGTGGACGACATCGACCGGAACGGCAGCCGACCCGCCGAGCACGCCGGGCACGCCGGGCACGCCGGGCACGCCGGGCACGCCGAGAACTCCGGCAGCGACAAGCACGACGAGCCCGATCGGCGCGACGAGCCCGACGAACGCCGCTCACCGGTGCTCTCCGCGCTCCTGTGGTCCCTCGTCACCGCGGCCTGCCTGTTCGGCGCCGGTTACGCCGCCTTCCGCTGGGCGTCGACCGGCATGCCGTTGTCGCCGCAGCCCGGCTCCCCGTGGGCGTACCTCGCCACCTGGAGCGCGTTCTGCTTCGTCGGCTGCCTGCTGCTCCGCTGGGCGGCGGTCACCGAGGGCGGCGAGGGCACGGGCTACGTGGTCCTGGTCGTCGCCTTCGCCGGCGTCCGGCAGAGCCTGGCCCACCGCCCGGACCTCGACCTGCTCTGGGCCTGGGCCGTACCCGCACTCCTGCTGGGCACCGCCGCCGCCCTGGCCTGGCGCCGCCGCGCCGCGCACCGCTCCTGAGCCCGCGACGACGCCGGCCCGCCCCGGCGGTGCCGGGACGGGCCGATGCGAGGCGTGGGGAGGGCCGGGCTAGCCGTACATCCGGCGCATCGCGAAGTCGACCATCTGCTCGACGGCCTTCGCGTCGAACACCATCCGGTGGTCACCCTCCATGTCGAGGACGAAGCCGTAGCCGGTCGGCAGCAGATCGATCACCTCGGCGCCGGTGATCACGAAGTACTTGGACTCCTTGCCGGCGTACTGGCGCAGCTCCTTGAGCGTGGTGAACATGGGGATCACCGGCTGCTGCGTGTTGTGCAACGCCAGGAAGCCCGGGGTGTCGCCGCGCGGACAGTAGACCTTCGAGGTCGCGAAGATCTGCTGGAAGTCCTCGGCGGACAGCGACCCGGTCGTGAAGGCCCGCACCGCGTCGGCGAGCGACGGCGGCGAGGGCTCGGGGTACAGCGGCGGCTGCTGCGCGTAGCCCTGCTGGGGCGGGGGCTGCTGCGCATAGCCCTGCTGCTGGGCGCCCGGAGTCTGGTCGTAGCCGTACATGCGGCCCACCCTACCGAGCGCCCGACGCCGTACCCGCCGGTACCGGCCACCACCCTCAGCCGGACAGCTCCCCGGCCTTCAGCGCCCGCACGAACGGAACCCATGCGGCGGCCGTGACGATCACGGCGGGGCCGTGCCGACGCTTGGAGTCCCGGACCGGTACGAGACCGGTGACGCCGTCGGCGACCTCGACGCAGTCGCCGCCGTCACCGTTGCTGTAACTGCTCTTGCGCCAGACGGCGCTGTCCAAGTCAGTCTGCGTGATTGCCATTGCGGAGTTCCTCAGCCGTGGATTCGATCATGGCAAGAGACGCCTCCGATGACAGCGCGGCGGCCCTGAGGCGATCGTAAGCCTTGGCGTACTGCCTCACGAGGGCCGGATCGTCGATGAGTTGACCGTGATACGGGCCCTCCGTGTAGACGACCGGCGGCTGGTCGTCGAACTCCATGAGCGTGACCGGGAGCATGCCCAGGAGGGACACGGTTCCGTTCCACGGAAGCACCTGTGGAACGATCCGGCGGCGCCTGGCCAGGGTGGCGATCAGATCCAACTGCTCGGCCATCCCGGCAGGAGGAAGCATCGTGTGCCGCAGCAGGGACTCGTGCAGGATCACCCAGTACTCGGGCCGCTGCGGCGCCTCGAACAGCCGGCTTCGTTCCATGCGCTGCCGCACCTTCGCCTCCACCTGCTCAGGCAGTTCCAGCGGATGCGTCGCGTAGACAGTCGCCTGCGCGTACGCCTCGGTCTGCAAGAGCCCGGGGATGACCGCGTTGGCCCACCCCTCGATCGTTCGTGCCCGCGTCTCCGACTCCGCGACCGGAGCGAAGTACGACGCGTGCGCGCCCTGCCGGGCCTTGCGCACGTCCTCGCAGCACCGCTCGAAGAAGCCGTCCGTGCGCAGCACCCGGTCCACGTGCCGTGCCAGATCCAAGGGCATGCGCCGCTGGGCCCGTTCGATCTCGCTGAGGTAGCTCACCCCGTAGAAGCTGCCCTCCACGGTCTCCTGGAGCGTCAGTCCGGCTCGTTCCCGCTGCCAGCGCAACTCCTTCCCGTAGAAGGCCGGAACGCCCGCCGAGCCGTCAATGTCCTTGCGTGCGGCCATCGTCGCAGCCCGCCCTTTCACACCTCGCGCCGTGGACCGGAAACCCTTCCCACGGTACGCACCGCGACCCCACGCTGTGAGGGCTTCGTCACACTCCGCACAGGAACGGATGCCCCCCCATGAGCGACCACGTCGGCGACCGCCTCGCCATCGAGGCACTGACCGAGCTCCGCAGTGCGCTGACCGCGCACGGGATCACGCTCCCCTCGCTCGACCTGCACCTTCCCTCCTACGCCGCGACCCACCGCACGCCGACCCTGCTCGCCCTCGGGTCGTGCAACCCGGCCACCGCCCGCGCCCTCGCCGCCACCCTGAACCGGGCCCCGCGCCGGTGAGGCCGTTCCGTGCCGGGGTGCTCGCGCTGCCGCAGGAGCTGTCGGCGTTGCGGCGGGCTGTGCGGGCGCACGTGGACGCGCCCTGCCACGACCTCCAGCTCTGCGTGAGCGAGCTGGTCGGGAACGTGATCGTGCACGTCGGAGAGGGCACTCCCGTGACCCTCGCCATCACCCGCACGGCCGAGGGCCGCACCCGGGTGGAGGTCAGCGACCCCGACCCCCGCATGTGGCCCGTCCTGCGCCGGGCGACGGACGAGGACGAGGGCGGTCGGGGCCTGGCCGTGCTCGACGCCGTCGCCGCCCGCTGGGGCGTGCGTCCCGGCCCGTACAGCGGCAAGACCGTCTGGGCCGAACTCCCGCCCCCGTAGCCCGCCGCCCCCGCGGACCCGCCCCGCGACCGCCTCCCCGGACCCGCCCGGCGCCCGAGATCCCGGCCCCGCACGGGTCTGGGCTTCCGGCGGCACTCCAGTCACTCTGGCTTGATGCTGGTCACAGTCACCGGTAAGGGGTTGCTTGTTATTACCGACGGGTAGCATCATGATGTTACCGATTGGTATGTACGAGGAACCTGTCTCCCCGAGCCTTAACGGAGCCGTCGCCATGGGGCACTACAAGTCGAATCTCCGCGACATCGAGTTCAACCTCTTCGAGGTGCTCGGCCGCGACAAGCTGTACGGCACCGGCCCGTTCGGTGAGATGGACACCGAGACCGCCAAGACCATCCTGAGCGAGATGACCCGGCTCTCCGAGAACGAGCTGGCCGCCTCCTTCGAGGACGCCGACCGCAACCCGCCGGTCTTCGACCCGACCACGAACACCGCGCCCGTCCCGGCGTCCTTCAAGAAGAGCTACAAGGCCTTCATGGACTCCGAGTACTGGCGCCTGGGCCTGCCCGAGGAGATCGGCGGCACCACCTCGCCCCGCTCGCTCATCTGGGCCTTCGCCGAGACGATCCTGGGCGCGAACCCGGCCGTGTGGATGTACTCCTCCGGCCCGGCGTTCGCCGGCATCCTCTACGAAGAGGGCAACGAGGCGCAGAAGAAGGTCGCGGAGATCGCGGTCGAGAAGCGCTGGGGCTCCACCATGGTCCTCACCGAGCCGGACGCCGGCTCGGACGTCGGCGCCGGCCGCACCAAGGCCGTGCAGCAGGACGACGGCTCCTGGCACATCGAGGGCGTCAAGCGCTTCATCACCTCCGGTGAGCACGACATGGAGGAGAACATCCTCCACTACGTCCTCGCCCGCCCCGAGGGCCACGGCCCGGGCACCAAGGGCCTGTCGCTCTTCCTCGTCCCGAAGTTCCACTTCGACTGGGAGACCGGCGAGCTGGGCGAGCGCAACGGCGTCTACGCGACGAACGTCGAGCACAAGATGGGCCTCAAGGCGTCCAACACGTGCGAGATGACCTTCGGCGACCAGCACCCCGCCAAGGGCTGGCTGATCGGGGACAAGCACGACGGCATCCGCCAGATGTTCATGATCATCGAGTTCGCCCGCATGATGGTCGGCACGAAGGCCATCGCGACGCTCTCCACCGGCTACCTGAACGCCCTGGAGTACGCCAAGGAGCGCGTGCAGGGTCCGGACCTGGCCAACTTCATGGACAAGACGGCCCCCAAGGTCACCATCACGCACCACCCCGACGTGCGCCGCTCGCTCATGACGCAGAAGGCGTACGCCGAGGGCATGCGCGCCCTCGTGCTGTACACCGCCTCCGTCCAGGACGAGATCCAGGTCAAGCAGGCCGCGGGCGAGGACGCCTCCGCGCTCATCGGCCTGAACGACCTGCTCCTTCCGATCGTGAAGGGCTACGGCTCGGAGAAGTCGTACGAGCAGCTCGCGCAGTCGCTCCAGACCTTCGGTGGCTCCGGCTACCTCCAGGAATACCCGATCGAGCAGTACATCCGGGACGCCAAGATCGACACCCTCTACGAGGGCACCACGGCGATCCAGGGCCAGGACTTCTTCTTCCGGAAGATCGTGCGCGACCAGGGCGCCTCCCTGAACGTGCTCTCCGAGACGATCAAGAAGTTCCTCGCCGAGGCCGTCGGCGGCGACGACCTCGCCCCGGCCCGCGACGCGCTCGCCAAGGCCGCCGTGGACCTGGAGGCCATCGTCGGCCAGATGATCGTGGACCTCACCGCCACCGGCGAGGACGTCAAGAACATCTACAAGGTCGGCCAGAACACCACCCGCCTGCTGATGGCCTCCGGTGACGTGGTCGTCGGATACCTGCTGCTCAAGGGCGCGGCCGTGGCCGCCGAGAAGCTGGCGACGGCCTCCGCGAAGGACGTCCCCTTCTACACCGGCAAGATCGCCGCCGCGAAGTTCTTCGCCGCGGAGGTCCTCCCCGGCGTCTCGGTCCAGCGCACGCTGGCCGAGTCGGTGGACAACACCCTCATGGAGCTCGACGAGGCCGCCTTCTAGGTCCTGTCGGCAAAGCCTCGGAGGCACCTCACAGCTGTACGCGGTGTACGTACGCCGGCAAGGGCCGGATCCCGTCACGGGGTCCGGCCCGCGCCGTTTCCACGGGGCCGTTCTTCCGTTGTCGGTCGTTCATGGGACGCTCGTAGGCATGAGCCCACAGGATCAGCACGGCAGCAGGGGGTACTCCGTCCCCACCGGGCGGCCGTACGCCCTCAAGGAGCTGCAGGCGACCCTGGGCAGCCTCGGCGACCACATGCGGGAGCTGTACGACGGCGCCCACCCCGCCGAGTACGACGGCGTCGCCGACGCCCTCTACATCGCCTTCCAGACCGCGTCCGGGCTGGCGCCCGCCAAGAGCTACACCGGTTGTTCCGAGCATCCCAACGGCGCCCTCGACCCCGAGGCCCCCGACGGCTGGGGCCGCTGCCTGATCTGCAACGACCGGCGGCGCCTCGGACTGCGCGGCCAGGGCGGCCGGCCCGCCGGCGCGGCACCCGCCGCCGGGGAACAGCGACGGCTCGGCTATCCCGTGCCGGACCCCCCGTACACCCACGACGCGCTGCGCGCCTTCCTCCGCACGATCGAGGACCGGCGCTTCCACCTGGGTCTCTCCTCCCCGCCGGAGGAGTTCGTGCGGATGGCGGACGACCTGCACCGCGCCTTCATCGTGGCCCGGGAACTGTCCCGGCCGCGGAACGCCTCGGGGTGCTCCGAGCACCCCGGTGCGCCGATCGACCCCGACGCCCCGCCGGGTGAGGCCTGTATCTTCTGCGCCGGACGCAGAAGACGCGCGCAGCGACCGGCGCAGACCCCCGAGATGCTCCCGCGCATCCGCCGGGGCGAGCGTCGGCAGTTGCAGCGCAGATTCGAGCGTCCGCCGGGCTGAGGACGACGGGATCGCGGACCACACATCCCGCGCCGCCCCGACCCCTTGCCATCCGCCGCAGCCCGGCCAAGGCGAACACGACCGTCGTTAAGGTGAACCACATGAGCTCTCCCACCCGCTTCGATCGCGGCCACACCGACGATCTGATGACCTTCCTGACGGCGAGTCCATCGCCGTACCACGCCGTGGCCAACGCCGCGGCGCGGTTGGAGGAGGCAGGGTTTCGGCAGGTGTCGGAAACGGACGCCTGGGACGCGGGCTCGGGAGGCAGGTTCGTGCTCCGCGGCGGCGCGATCGTCGCCTGGTACGTGCCGGAGGGCGCCGCCGCGCACACCCCGTTCCGCATCGTCGGCGCACACACCGACTCCCCCAACCTGCGGGTCAAGCCGGTCCCCGACATGAGCTCCCAGGGGTGGCGTCAGATCGCCGTCGAGGTCTACGGCGGACCGCTGCTCAACACCTGGCTGGACCGGGACCTCGGCCTGGCCGGGCGGCTGACGCTGCGCGACGGCACCGAGCGCCTGGTGAACGTGGACCGCGCGCTGCTGCGCGTGCCGCAACTGGCCGTGCACATGGACCGGTCGGTGAACGTCGACGGCCTCAAGCTGGACAAGCAGCGCCACATGCAGCCGATCTGGGGTCTGGGCGAGGTGCGGGAGGGCGATCTGATCGCGTTCCTGGAGGAGGAAGAGGGCCTGCCGCAGGGCTCGGTGGCGGGCTGGGACCTGATGGTCCACTCGATCGAGGCGCCCTCGTACCTGGGCCGCGACCGCGAACTGCTCGCCGGACCGCGCATGGACAACCTGATCTCGGTCCACGCGGGCGTCGCGGCGCTGGCGGCGGCGGCGCGCTCGGACAGGCCCCTGGGCCACATCCCGGTCCTGGCCGCGTTCGACCACGAGGAGAGCGGTTCGCAGTCGGACACCGGCGCGGACGGCCCGCTCCTGGGCAACGTGATGGAACGTTCTGTCTTCGCGCGCGGAGGCACGTTCGAGGACCGGGCGCGGGCCTTCGCCGGCACCGTCTGCCTGTCCTCGGACACCGGGCACGCCGTGCACCCCAACTACGCGGAGCGGCACGACCCGACGCACCACCCGCGCGCCAACGGCGGACCGATCCTCAAGGTGAACGTCAACCAGCGGTACGCGACGGACGGCAGCGGACGGGCGGTCTTCGCGGACGCCTGCGAGCGGGCCGGGGTGCCGTGGCAGACCTTCGTCTCCAACAACTCCATTCCCTGCGGCACGACGATCGGCCCGATCACGGCCGCCCGGCACGGCATCCAGACCGTGGACATCGGCGTGGCGATCCTGTCGATGCACAGCGCCCGTGAACTGTGCGGCGCGGACGACCCGTTCCTGCTGGCCAACGCTCTGGCGGCGTTCCTGGAGGGCTGACCGCCCCCGCTCCACGACCCCGTCCCGGACCCGTCCGGGGCGGGGTTTTTTCCGTGCGCCAAGACCCTAGAAGGGCTAGGTTAAAACCTAGAAGCCCTAGGAAAGGTTGCGGCACCATGCACGTCCACACGCTCAAGGTCCCCGGCGCCACCCTCCGTTACGAGACCCGCGGCTCCGGTCCCGCCCTGCTGCTCCTGCCCGGGGGCGGCGCCGACGCCGCCGTGTGGGACCCCCTCGCCAACACCCTCGCCGACCACTTCACGGTCGTGGCCTGTGACCCGCGCGGCACCACGCGCAGCCCGCTCGACGGACCGCCCGTGGACCAGAGCCCGGCCGAACAGGCCGACGACGCGGCGCTGTTGTTGGCGGCGGTCACCGACGAACCGGCGTACGTCCTCGGCATCAGCGCCGGCGCGATCGTCGCCGTGGACCTGCTCCAGCGTCACCCGGCGCTGGTACGACGGGTGGTGGCGCACGAGCCGCCGCTGGTGGAGCTGCTGCCGGACGCCGCGGAGCAGCGGAGCTTCTTCGCCTCGGTGGTGGAGGCCCACCGCGAGCGCGGCGTCGAGGCCGCGATGGCCGTGATGGCGGCGGGCACGGGCGGCGACGCCGCCGGGGGCGGTACGGGCGGCGACGCCGGGGGCGAGCACCGCGCCCCCGCCGCGCACACCCCGCCGCCGCCGGAGGTGTTCCGGCGGATGTCGGCGAACGCGCCGTTCTTCCTCGAACACCAACTGCGCCAGTTCACCGGGCACCTGCCCGACCTCGACGCGCTGGCCTCGTACGCCGACCGGCTGGTGCCGGCGGCCGGCGAGGAGTCGCGCGGGCTGCTCCTGCGACGCCCGGCCGAGGCGTTGGCGCACCGACTCGGCGTCGGGCTCGCCGAGTTCCCCGGCGGACACGTCGGCTGCGTCGAGCGGCCGGCCGCGTTCGCGGACCGGCTGCTCGACGTCCTGCTGAAGTCCTGACCGTCCCGAGGGGCCCGGTCCGTGGATCAGTCGTCCATCCCCGCAAGGACGAGCGGCAGGCGGTCCGCGCCGCCGGCGGTGACCTTCACCGGCACGCCCCAGTCCTGCTGGTGGACGTGGCAGGCCGGGTACTCGTTGGCCGGGTCGTCGTCGCAGGACGCCGCCATCGCCGAGACGTGCAGCACGCCCTCGGTGACGTCCGGGTTCCACTCCAGCTCGCGGAACAGGTCACTGCCCGGGCCCTCGCCCGCCGCCAGCAGTTCCGGCGGGGTCGAGGAGACCAGCAGCCGGGTCGAGGGGCCGTAGCGGGTGTCGAGCTTCTGCCCGCTCGGCGCCTGGAACACCACGTCGAGGCGCAGCCGGCCGGGGGCCACCTCGGTCGCCGCCCGCTGCGTGCGGTGCGCGACCGCGTCGACCCGTACCGCCTCCTCCGGCAGACGCAGCCGGGTCAGCCGGTGCCGCGCCGACTCGACGACCACGATGTCCGTGCCGACCAACACGGCGTCACTGGGCTCGCGCAGGTCGGTCGCCAGCGTGGTGACCTCGCCCGTCGCCGGGTCGTAGCGGCGCAGGGCGTGGTTGTACGTGTCGCAGATCGCGACCGAGCCGTCGGGCAGCGCGGTCACCCCGAGCGGGTGCTGGAGCAGCGCCTGCCCGGCGGGGCCGTCGCGGTGACCGAAGTCGAAGAGGCCGGTGCCGACGGCGGAGGTGATCGCGTAGCCGGTGTCGGTGCGGTGGACGTAACGCACCGCGCTGGTCTCGGAGTCCGCGATCCACAGCCGGTCCTCGGTGGCCGCGAGCCCGGAGGGCTGCGCGAACCAGGCCTCGGCGGCGGGCCCGTCCACCAGCCCCTCGTTGGTGGTGCCGGCGGCGAGCTCGACGGTGTCGGACTCCGGGTCCCAGGTCCACAGCTGGTGGACGCCGGCCATCGCGATCCACACCTTGCCCTGCCACCAGGCCACGTCCCACGGCGAGGACAGGTCAACCTCCAGGGCGGGACCGGAGGTGGGCGAACCCTGCCACCACTGCCGGCCGGTCCCGGCGACGGTCTCGACGACCCCGCTCTCGGGATCGAAGGTCCGCAGCGCGTGATTGACGGTGTCCGCGACGACCACCCGGCCGTCGGGCAGCAGCGCGAGACCCTGCGGCTCGCTGAAGGCGTCCGGCCCGAAGCCGCGCGCCCCACCGCCGACGCGCCGTACGACGCTCTCCCCGTCCGGGGCCAGCTCCACGAGCTGGTGCCGGGTCGAGTCGGACACCAGGAGGTTCCCGGAGGGCAGCACGAGCGCCTTCCCGGGGAACCTCAGGTCGCTCGCCACGGGCTCGGGCGCCACGTACGGCCCGTCACCGCGCCGCAGGGTCCCCTTGCCCTCGTGCTCGGCCTCCAGCTCCTCGACCAGCCGCTCGATGGCGTGGGCGTGCCCCTCGCCGGCGTGCTGCGCGACGATGTACCCCTCGGGGTCGATCACGACGAGCGTGGGCCAGGCCCGGACGGCGTACTGCTTCCAGGTCGCCAGCTCGGGGTCGTCGAGCACGGGGTGGTGCACCCCGTAGCGCTCGACGGCGTCGACGACCGCGGTGTGCTCGGCCTCGTGCACGAACTTCGGCGAGTGCACACCGATGATCACCAGAGTGTCCCGGTGCTTCTCCTCCAGCTCCCGCAGCTCGTCGAGCACGTGCAGGCAGTTCACACAGCAGAAGGTCCAAAAATCGAGAACGACGAGGCGTCCTCGCAGGTCGGCAAGGGTGAGTTCCTTGCCTCCGGTGTTCAGCCAGCCGCCCTTGCCGATCAGCTCGGGGGCACGGACTCGGGCACTGCGGCGGGGCGCGGGGGTGGGCGCCGGGACGGCATCGTTCATGCTTCAAGCTTGCCATCCTGATATGAACGCCGGATCACACGCTTACGGCGGGGGAACGCCCCCGAGCACGCGCTGAAGTACGCGATCCAGCACCAAAGAGGTGACCGAACGGAGATCGTCGAGGGGCTCATCACGCAAGTGACATCGAGTTGGGATCACGAGCGCGCCGCCGAAGAGATCCGTGATCAGATCACACCGCGGGTCCGAGAACTCGGCTGCGTCACCGGTTCGGGCAATCTGGATCTGCCCGGCTCGCCCAATTGGTACGTCCCCGACATCGCCGTCGCACCCCGGGAACTGGCCAGGGGCGGAGACGCCCTCGTCCCCGACCAGACGCTCCTGATCGTCGAGGTGACCTCGGAGTTCGACGCGGAGACCGACCGCGTGGTCAACCGCAAGCGGTACGCCGAGTACGGCGCGCCCCTGTACCTGCTGGTCGACCGGGTGGAGAAGACCGTCACCGTCTTCTCCGAGCCGGGCGGGCTCGGCTACACGCGGACCGACGGCCCCCACCCCTTCGGGACGCCGGTGCGGCTGCCAGAGCCGTTCGACCTCGAACTCGACACCACCGGGCTGTAGGACCGCGCCGGGCAGGGGCCGCCTTCGGGGTCACGCCGAGGCGAGCAGGAGGCTCAGGCGGGGCAGGCGGGCGGCGGTCTGCGCGGTGTCGTCGAAGTCGAAGGACCAGTCCGGGTCCAGGGTCGGGTAGCTGATCGTGAAGGAGTCCGCCGGGAGCTCCCGGCCCGTGGCGAGCCCGTACGCGGTCCAGGCGATGGAGAGCGCCTCCTCGTCGCGCAGTTCCTCGCCCGCCGAGGCCGCCGCGCGGACCTCCGGGTGGTCGGCCAGGGAGTCGGGGTCGGCCAGGGCCGCCGTGAAGGCCGCCTCGCCCTGGGTGAGGAGCCAGCCGCGGAAGTGGTCGAAGCCGTCGTCGGAGCAGCCACCGTTGATCAGGTACGCGGCGGCCCAGAGCGGGGCCCGGTAGGACTCCGCCAGCAGGTCCCACACCACCTGCTGGGCGGCGGCTATCCGGCCCTGCGGGTACCCGGCCAGGAGCTCCGACGCCCGCCGCGCCACCCCCTCGTCACCCGCGTCCGCGCGGGCCGTCTCGATCAGCTTCCAGAAGGTCTGCTTGTCCATGGGAGGAGCCTGGCACCCGGGTCTGACAGCCGGTCCGACCTCAGTCGCCGGCTTCCGTGAAGGTCCTGAGCGAGGCCACGAGGGCCGTCACGAAGGACTCCCGGACCGACTCCGGGAGCAGGTCCAGGGACAGGTACGGGTTCAGGTCCTCCAGCTCGACCAGCAGCAGTTCCCCCGAGGGGGCGCGGCAGGCGTCCACGCGCTGGATGCCGTGCGCGAGGGTGTTCCACGCGACGAAGGACCGGGCGAAGTCCAGGTCCGCCGCGGTGGGCTCGTAGCGCTCCAACTCCCAGCGGCGGGCCGGGTCCGGGGCGTACAGGGCGTACTGGAAGGCGTCGTCGACGAAGTAGAAGGACACCTCGTACGCGAAGTCGACGCGCGGCTGGATCAGGAACTCGCCGGCGGGCACCCCGCCCGGGTCGGCGGTGAAGGTGAGCCCGATGGAGTCCGCGCCCTGCTTGGGCTTCACCGCGTACGAGGGAACCGACGGCAGCCGGTGCAGCAGCGCCGGGTCGTCGACGGTCGGGATCACCGGGAAGCCGGCCTCGGTCAGGTCGAGCAGGTACTGCTTGCCGGCCATGTCACCGCGGCCGGTCATCGGGTTGTAGACCCGCGTCCCGGCGGCCGTCGCGGCGGCGCGGAAGGAGTCGTAGGCCTCCTGGTAGTGCAGGACCGGACCGCTGTTGCGGACCACGACGGCGTCGAAGCCGGGCATCAGCCGCTCCGCGTCGAGCGGATGGCACAGGGCGAGCGGGAAGTGCTCGCGGAGCCGGGAGGTGAGGAATATGTCCTCGTCGCAGTAGCGGCGGCCGCGCGCCGGGTAGGCCAGGTCGGTCACGAAGAGCAGAGGCATGCACGCAACCTATCGCGGGCACGGATCAGGGCATGAAATACCTCGTACGGGACAAAGTGCTCGCCATCGGCGACGACTACTGGATCGAGGACGAGGAGGGCCGGCACGCCTTCCTCGTCGACGGGAAAGCCCTGCGGATGCGGGACACCCTGGAGCTGAAGGATCCGGACGGGCACATCCTGATCACGCTGCGGGAGAAGTGGTTCTCCTTCCGCGACGCGATGACCCTGGAGCGCGACGGGCGGCGCCTCGCCGTGATCCGGCGCAAGCGCCTCTCGCTGCTGCGCAACCACTACCGCGTCACGCTGGCCGAGGGCACCGAGGTCGACGTCAGCGGCCGGATCCTCGACCGCGAGTTCAAGGTCGAGTACGACGGGGAGCTGCTCGCGCTGATCTCCCGCCAGTGGTACCGGATCCGCGAGACGTACGCCGTCGACGTGGTCCGGGAGGACGCGGACGCGGCGCTGCTGATCGCCGTCGCGGTCTGCGTGATCCGGATGGCCGAGAAGGAACGGGACGAGGACGACTGACGGGGCGGCCCGGACGGCCGGACCACCCGGACCACCGGACCGCCTAGCCCGACGCCCGGCCGGCCACCCGGTCGTGCTTGTGGCTGTCCCGGGCGGTGAGCTGTCCCTGTACGTAGGCGTCCGACCCGGTGCTGTACGGGCCGCCGTGGTCGAGGAGGAGGTCGGTGAGGCGCTGCCACTCCGCGACCGCCGCCCGGGTCGGGGCATCGGCCCGCGACAGGTCGCCGGCGGACTTCAGGGCGGCCTCCAGGGCTGCGGCGGCCTCGTGATGGGCCATGCCCTCCGCCTTGGCACGGACCCGGTCGCGGGCCACGACCTCCCCGGCCGAGGGTTCGTGGGGCTCCAGGGCCGCCTCGATCACGGCCTCGGTGTCCCGCGCGTCCTCGGCCGCCGCCCCGGCGCCCCCGGCGCCGTCCCGACCGCTCTCGTTGCCGTCCGCTTCCAGCACGCCACGCCCGCTTCCCGTCGTACCCGGTACCACCGATGCGCCTCTACCCCGAAGGAGACGGCCTACCGCCCCATCCGGCGGTCCTTGAGCGCGGGGAACTGCTCGCGGGTCTCGGCGACCTTCGCCGGGTCGAGGTCCACCGTGAGCACGTCCTCGCCGGTTCCCGCCTCCGCCAGTACCTCGCCCCACGGGTCCACGACCAGGCTGTGCCCGGCCTGCTCGACGCCCGCGTGGGTGCCGGTCAGCCCGCACGCCAGGACGTACGACTGGTCCTCGACGGCCCGCGCCCGGTTCAGCAGCGTCCAGTGGGAGCGGCGCCGGGCCGGCCACCCGGCGACCACGACCATCGTCGTCGCCCCGGCGTCGACCAGGCCCCGGAACAGCTCCGGGAAGCGCAGGTCGTAGCAGGTGGCGATGCCGAGGTTCTGCTCCGGCAGGGCGACCGTGGTCAGGGAGTCGCCGGGGGACATCAGCACCGCCTCGCCCTGGTCGAAGCCGAAGCGGTGGATCTTGCGGTAGGTCGCGGCCAGCTCGCCCGCCGGGGAGATGACGAGGGCGGTGTTGTAGAGCGAGCCGTCGCCCGCGCGTTCCACCAGCGAGCCCGCGTGCAGCCAGACCCCCGCGTCGCGCGCGGCCTTGGACATCGCCTCGTAGGTGGGGCCGTCGATCGGCTCGGCCTCGGTCTCGAACTGCTCGTAGGCGAACGCCCCGACCGTCCACAGTTCGGGCAGCACGACGAGGTCGGAGCCGCTCTGTTCCCGTACGAGTTCGGCCACCCGCGTCCGCCGGGAGGACACCGACTCCCCGTCGTTCACCGCGATTTGGATCAATGAGGCGCGCACACTACCACCGTCCTGGACTTGTAGCCCTCAACTCGGGCCTACGATCGTCACACGAAAGCACTGCCGGGGTGCTCACCGGCAGCGTAGTTTTGGGAATAGTCCACAACGCGCCACTGAACAGCACGCGAGGGGTCCCGTTGACCGTCCATCCCAGCCTTCAGCCCTACGCCGACGCGTGGACCCATTCCATCGAGGCGATATCCGAGCTGGTCCTTCCCCTGCCCGAGGGGGAGTGGAACCGGGCGACCCCGTGCCCCGGCTGGTCCGTCCGTGACGTGGTGTCACACGTCATCGGCATCGAGTGCGAGCAGCTCGGCGACCCCCGGCCGATCCACACGCTGCCGCGGGATCTGCGGCACGTGGTGGACGAGTTCACCCGGTACATGGAGGTGCAGGTTGACGTGCGGCGCCACCACACCGCACCGGAGATGACCTCGGAGCTGGAGTACACGGTCATCCGTCGGGCACGGCAGCTGCGCAACGAGAAGCGGGACCCGGCCACGATGGTGCGCGGGCCGCTGGGCGAGCAGGTGACGCTGGAGCTGGCGTTGCGGCTGCGGGCGTACGACGTGTGGATGCACGAGCAGGACCTGCGAGCGGCGTTGGGCGCGCCGGGCAACTGGGACTCGCCGGGCGCGTACGTGGCACGGGACATGCTGCTGGCCGGGCTGCCGAAGGTGGTGGCGAAGAAGGCGGGGGCGCCCGCGAACTCCGCCGTGGTGCTGGACGTGCACGGCGCGCTGGAGTTCATGCGGACGGTACGGGTGGACGCGGCGGGGCAGGGGACCCTGGACAAGTCTCCGTCGCTGGGGCCGGCCGTGACGCTGACGATGGACTGGGAGACGTACGTCCGTCTCGCGGGGGGCCGGGTACGGCCGCGCGCGGTCGCCGACCGCGTGAAGATCGAGGGCGACCCCGACCTCGCGGACGCCATCCTGGCGCACTTCTCCGTGACCCCCTGACGCGTGACCCCGTGACCCCGTGACGCGCGGCGCCGTGACGCGCGGCGCCGTGACCCCGTGCTCCCAGGACCCCCGCCCCGGGCCGGTTCAGGCCGACGCGGACGCCGGGGCGACGGGACCGGAGGGGTGCGACGGGTCGGGCTCGCCGGACGGCGCCGGGACGACGGGCCGACGCTCGTGGGCACGTTCCCGTTCCCGGGCCAGCGCCCGCCCCCGCAGGCGGAGGATCTGGGTGATGCCCAGCACCTCCAGGAAGAACACCGACGAGAAGGCGATCCGGTAGTTGTCGCCGGTGGCGTCGAGCAGGACGCCGACCGCGAGCAGGGTGGTCATCGAGGCGAGGAAGCCGCCCATGTTGGTGATCCCTGAGGCCGTTCCCTGCCGTTCGGCCGGGTTCGCCGGACGGGCGAAGTCGAAGCCGATCATCGAAGCCGGTCCGCAGGTGCCGAGCACCACGCACAGGACGACCAGCAGCCACATCGGGGCCCGGTCGCCCGGGTACACCAGGACCGACGCCCACAACAGGGCCGTCACCCCCACCGTGCCCAGGGCCAGCGGGATCCGCGCGGACTGGCGGCGCCCGACGAGCTGGCCGTAGAGCAGCCCGAAGCCCATGTTCGCGGCGACGACGAGGGTGAGCAGTCCGCCGGCGGTGGTCCGCGACAGCCCCTGCGCCTCAACCAGGAACGGCATGCCCCACAGCAGCAGGAACACCATCGCCGGGAACTGGGTGGTGAAGTGCACCCACAGGCCGAGCCGGGTGCCGGGTTCCCGCCAGGACGCGGCGATCTGGCGGCGTACGAACCCGCCCGCGCCCGGCGTCCCGGAGGCGCTCACCGGGGCGGGCGCGTGGCCGTCGGGGTGGTCCCGCAGGAACAGCGTCAACGGGACCAGCACGATCAGCCCGGCCACCGCGCTGCCCGCGAAGGCGGGCACCCAGCCGACGCCGTGCAGCACGGGTGCGAGCACCAGCGTGGAGACCAGGTTGCCGGCCATGCCGACCAGCCCGGCCAGTTGCGCCATCAGGGGGCCGCGCCGGGCCGGGAACCAGCGGGTCCCGAGCCGCAACACGGAGATGAACGTCATGGCGTCACCGCAGCCGAGCAGGGCGCGCGCGGCCAGTGCCATCCCGTAGGAGGGGGAGAGGGCGAAGCCGATCTGTCCGGCGGTGAACAGCACCGCGCCGAGCGTCAGCACCTTCTTGGTGCCGAGCCGGTCCACCATCAGGCCGACGGGTATCTGCATGCCCGCGTACACCAGCAGTTGGAGCAGCGAGAAGGTCGAGAGCGCCGACGCGTTGACGTGGAAGCGGTCCGCGGCTTCGAGTCCGGCGACGCCCAGGCTGGTACGGAAGATGACCGCGACGAAGTAGACGGCGACGCCGATCGACCAGACGGCCAGGGCCTTCCGCCCGCCGGGCGGGTCAAGGGGCGGGGCGCTCCGCGGGGCGGGCACGGGGGCGCTCATCGAACGTCCCCCCGCACCAGCGCCTCGACGCGGCCCACGTGCGCCCGTACGGCGGCGGCTGCCGCCTCCGCGTCCCCGGAGCGCAACGCGTCCAGGATCTCGGTGTGTTCGACGAGGGTGCGCTCCACCCGTTCGGGGTGGGCGTGCAACAGGGCGACGCCCATGCGCAGTTGGCGGTCGCGGAGCTGGTCGTAGAGCCGACACAGGATCTGGTTGCCGGCGTGGCGCACGATCTCGGCGTGGAAGCCCCGGTCCGCGGCCATCAGCGCGACCAGGTCGCCCTCGGCGGCGTGCCGGCGCTGCTCCCCGATGAGCGCGGCGAGCCGGTCCAGCAGGGCGGGCGGCGCGGGCACGGCCTTGCGGGCGGTGAACTCCTCGACCAGCAGCCGGGTTTCGATGACGTCCGCGATCTCCTGCACGGAGACCGGCAGCACCAGCGCGCCCTTCTTCGGGTACAGCTTCAGCAGCCCCTCGGTCTCCAGCCGCAGCAGCGCCTCGCGGACCGGGGTGCGGGACACGCCGACGGCCTCGGCGACCTCGCCCTCGGTGAGGAGGACGCCGCCTTCGAAGCGGCGGTCCAGGACCCCCTGTTTGACGTGTCGGTAGACCCGGTCGGCGGCGGTCACGGCGGTGGCGGCGGATGGCATGCGCACAGGATAGATACATGAAGCGTGCAACGACCTTCCCCGTCCACCATCCGGACACGACATCCGGACGTCACATCCGGACGTCGAAGGAGGGATCGCGCGGGGTGGGGACGAGACGACGGCCCCGGCGCTGCATCGAAGGATGTACCCCGGCTTCGTTCACCCGCAGGACGTGCGCCGCCCCGGCCGCCGAGACGCTGGAGTCATGTCCGAGACCCTGCTCGCACCGCCGGTGACGACGACCCGGCTCCCCTTCCTCGACGTCCTGCGCGGAGCCGCGATCCTCGGCACGCTCATGACCAACGTGTGGATCTTCGCCTCGCCGGGCTCCGAATGGGGTGTCGTCCAAGGCGGCCTGGGAGCCCCCGACGTCCTCGCGGACCCCACCCCCGCCCACCTCGCCGAGGCGCTCTTCCGCTTCCTCGCCGACGGCAAGTTCCTGGCCCTGCTGACGGTCCTGTTCGGCGTGGGCCTGGCCATCCAGTACGACTCCGCCGCGCGCCGGTGCGCCCCCTGGCCGGGCCGGTACGGGCGCCGGGCCGCCTTCCTCTTCCTCGAAGGGACCCTGCACTTCCTGCTGATCTTCGCCTGGGACGTACTGATGGGCTACGCCGTCACCGCGCTCCTCGTCGCCTGGCTGCTCGCCCGCCCGGAGAAGGTCCGGCGGCGCGCGATGTGGGTGGCC
This sequence comes from Streptomyces sp. H27-H5, assembly GCF_026627505.1. Taxonomy (GTDB): domain Bacteria; phylum Actinomycetota; class Actinomycetes; order Streptomycetales; family Streptomycetaceae; genus Streptomyces. Next base: position 126,599 of record NZ_JAPNLK010000012.1, read on the forward strand.
GGCGGGACGCACCTGGCGCTGATCACCCTGGTGACGGTCGCCTCCGCGGCCGGACCCGAGGGCACCCCGAAGGGTCCCGACCCGGACACGGTGGCGCTGTACGCCGACGGCACCTGGGCCGAACAGATCGCCTTCCGCCTCCAGCACGCGGCGATCCTGCGCATCGAGCCCGTCTTCAGCTTCGGTCTGCTCGTGTTCCTCTTCCTGCTGGGCGTCCGCCTGCACCGCGCGGGCGCGTTCGCCCCGACCGCCGACGGGCGGCGGATCCGGGGTCGGATGGCCGCCTGGGGACTGGGGCTCGGCATGCCCGCGGGGATCGCGGCCGCGCTCGGCGGCGACGCGTACTTCGTCCTGGGCCGCTACGCGATCGCCCCGCTCATCGCCGTCGGCTACATGGGGCTGATCGGGATCGCCCTGGACCGCCTGCGGGTTCCCGCGGTGGTGACCGGCGCCCTCGGTTCGGTCGGTCGCACCGCCCTGTCCTGCTACGTCGCCCAGAACCTGCTGTGCCTCCTGCTCTGCTACGGCCTCGGCCTGGGCCTCGCCGGGCGCCTCGCGGGCACCGGCCCCTGGTGGGTGATGGGGCTGTGGGCGGGCGTCGCCCTCACCCTGGTGGCCGGTTCCGCCCTGTGGTTGCGCCGCTTCGAGCGGGGCCCGCTCGAAGCGGTACAACACTGGGCTCTCAAGCCCCGCCCGTCCCGCCCCGGCGGTCGCTGACCTCCACCTCCAGCAGGAACTCGTCGTACGGGGCCTCCTGCGGGTACGGCGGCCGGACCTGGGCGAACCGCACCCGCGCCCGGCCGCCCGCGCCGAGCCCCCGCACCAGGTACACCCGCTCCACCGCCGCCCCCGGCAGCGGTGGGGCCGCCCCGGGCCCCGGCCCGACCGGTTGCGTCACCGAGACGGTGTCCGCGTCGCCGCCGACCTGCCAGGTCCACACGTACCCGCGTGCCCCGCGCCCGGTCAGCCGCAGCTCGTACGTCTCGCCCGGCGCGAGCACGATGCTCCGTACCTCCATCCGCGCGGCCCCTCTCAGGCCGGGCCGATCACCGGCCCCTCGTGCCAGCCCGCGCCGTCGCGCCAGTAGTGCTGGAGGAGGCGGTCGGTGCGCAGGACGATGACTTCCAGGTTGAACCCGAAACTGCCCTGGAGCATCCCGGTGACGGCCAGCGCGTCGTGCCCGAAGACCGCGCCGCGGGCCCAGGCGGCCCCCGCGGCGTTCCCGCGCCACCAGTGCTCGACCCGGCCGCTCTCGGCGACGACGCACAACTCGTAGTTCCCTGCGGTGTCCTCGTCGACGGCCCCGTACTGGCCCTCGATCAGGCACGGCGCGGAGACGATCCCGCTGCCGAAGACCTCGCCGGCGCGCCAGACGAAGCCGTTGGGGTCGTCGCGCCACCACAGCTGCATCCGACCGTCGTCGCGGGCCGCGACCAGGTCGAGGTGCCGGCCGCGGGTCTGGACCAGCGCCGGACCGTAGTGGGCGATGCCGGAGGCGAAGCGACCGCCGTCGTTCCAGGTCCAGGGCGCGCCGTTGATGCGCCACCAGTGGTTCAGCCGGCCGTCGGCGGTCCGGACGACCACCTCGAAGTTGCCCGGCTTGCCGTAGTCGCTCTGGATGAACGCGGGCGTCGAGCCGACCGCCGCGTCGCCCGGGCCGAAGGCGCCGCCGTCGCGCCAGGCGCCGCCGGACTGCTCGTAGTACCAGTGGCGGAGCCGGCCGCCCGTGGTGACGTGCAGGGACTCCATGTTCCGGTTGTAGGTGGTGCCGGTGAAGGCGGGCTGGCCCGAGGCGTCCCCGGCGAAGGTGCCGGCCCGGGACCAGGCGAAGGGTGCCTCCCCCTCGCGCCACCAGTGCCGCAGGGCGCCCGCGCCGGTGCCGGCGAGCAGCTCGAAGTTGCGGTGGGCGCGGCCGTTGCCGCTCTCGTACACGTTGCCGGTGTGCAGGCGGCGCTTGCTCCACGGGTCGATGTTGGTGTCGCGCAGCCCGCACTTGGCCCAGTGGTCGATGTCGACCTCGCCGTAGGCGATGCGGCCGTAGCCGCCGACGTGGTAGCCGGTCCCCCAGGAGTTCTTGAACAGCCAGCAGCCGGCCGCGTCGTCGTAGCCGACGATCAACACGCAGTGTCCGCCCGCGAGTCCGTCGCTGGTGCGGTGGTACACGCCCGCGCCGAGCCCGAAGAAGTCGTCGTACACGTCGAAGCAGGCCGTCAGCGGGCCTACGGTGTCCAGCCACACCTTCTGCTGTTCCGTGTCGCCCAGGCGCACGTACTCGGTGACGCGCACCGTGCGCCCCGAACGATCCCAACTGGGCGTGTACTCGGCCCCCCAGGCCTCGCGCCGCTCGACGGGCAGGCCGGGCGGGGGCGTGGAGTAGGGCCAGCAGTCCGGGTCCGCGAGCCCGCCGTGGGTCGTGATCCAGTCCAGGGCGGTCTCCGGGTCGGAGCCCTGCCCGCAGGTGAACTTCAGCCCGTCGTGCACGTCCCCCTCCGACCGCTCCGCCCACACGTCGTGCTCGATCCGGGCCATCGACTCCACCAGCCCGGCCGCCCCGAAGGCCCAGCACGACCCGCAGGGGTTCTGGTCCTTCACCTTCGTGAGCCAGGGCCAACCCCACCGGCTCCGCCAGTCCACGGCGGCCGGCCGGGCCCCCGCCGGCGACCTCCCGGACCCGGGCAGCAGGCCGTGCGCGGCCCTGCGCCGGGTGAGGTGCGGATTGCCGCTGGCCCGCCCGATCAGCCCCCGCAGATCGACGGTCCCCACCTCCTCGGCGGACGTCAGGTTCGCCCCCGGCTCCAGGCCCAGCGCGGCGCGGGGCACGCGCTCCGCGTCGGCCAGGTGCTCGGTCACCGACCAGCGTGCCCCCCGTTCCGCGAGCCGCGCCCGCAACTCCCCCGCCGTCCGGACATACTCCTGCGGCATACCGGCCCCCCAGTGTGCGATCGCCCGTACGGATGCGAGCGAGACCCGGGAGCGTCCCCCTGCCGGCGGGGGGCGTCAAGGGGGTCCGCGAGGTCGCGCGGTGGCACGGGGGTCGTACGCCCCGGGAGGCGGGCGCGGGGGTGCGGACGACAGGGCCTAGGGTTTCCGCATGGGGACCTGGACCGCGCCGAGCGTCATCGAACGAGAGTTGCACGAGGCGAGGGCCGCGGGGAACTGGCCGGGCCTCCTCGACGTGCTGGCGCGGGCCCGCCTCCTCGTCCCGCAGTCCCGTGCGTTCCTCGACGCCCATCCCACCCGGGTCCGGCCCGAGCGGACCTGGTTCCCGCAGGTCCAGGCGCACGCCTACATCGCCTTCACCGAGGGCATGCTGCCCGCGCCCACCCCCGACCTGGTCTTCGACATCGCGAGCCTCGACTGGTTCGCCGACTGCTATCCGTCGGGCGCGGTCCCCTATTTGGCCGTCAACCCGGGCACTCCCTTCGAGGTGTTCCTGCCGATCTCGCCCGCGCACGCGGCGAGTTGGAAGTTCCATGTGGAGCGGCGCCCGCGCGACTACACCGGGCTGGAACGCGACAAGGTCCACGCCCTCCACCTCGGCGGCCCCCTGCGCGGGCCCGTCGCCTTCGGGCTGGCCTGCGGCGCGCACCTGTCGGTGCGCTCCGGAACGTTCTGGAACGCGCTCGCCTACCACGGTCAGGGCTACTCGCTGGAGCGGGAGAAGCTCCGGGAGTCCTGGGGGGTCACCACCCGCGAGGAGTGGCTGGGCATGACCGAGCGGCTGTTGACCGCCGACGTGGTCAGCCCGGTGTGGGAGTTCGCGCTGCGCGTGCGCGTCGCCCTGGCCAAGGAGTTCGCCGGGCCGGTGGACGTCGAGCACTGGCGCCATGCCACCGCCTCCACCCTGCGGGCCAACGCGGAGCGGGCCGCCGAGCCGCGCCTGACCCCGGACGGGGTGACCGTCGCACGCCCCCGGCCCACCGCCGAGGTGGAGGGGGAGATAGCGGGCCTCCAGCGGGTCATCGGGCGGATCGCCCGCTACGAGCAGCGCTTCCGGGCCGACGGGGTGCTGAGCGGGGGCGCGTACGTGCGTTCCGTCGAGGCGTGGGACTTCGGGCGGGCCTCCCAGATGGCGCGCTGGGGTCTGGGCGCCCGCTTCGGGAGCCTGGAGGAGACCGAGCGGGCCGTCGTCCGGGCGGGGAAGGCCTGCCGGCTGGCGTACCGCTCGTGGGAGGAGCTGTCCGCCGGGTTCGTCCTGGGGCGGTGCATGCAGTTCGACGAGGAGGAGTTCGGCCACTGGTACGCGGACATGGTCACCGTGCACCGGGAGTTGACGAACGACCCGGGCAGCCCCTGGGTGAACCTGCCGTGGGGCTGAGCGGGGACCTCGGTCAATCGGATCGTCGTACGCGAACCGAGCCGCCCGCGAGGGGTCCCCGACTAGGCTCGCGCGCATGACTGTTGAGCTGAACGACACCGTGCGGGGGCTGCTGGACGCGCCGCATCCCGCCGTCCTCACGACCATCAACCCCGATGGCGGACCGCAGAGTTCGGTCGTCTGGGTGTCCCGCGACGGCGACGAGCTGTTGGTCTCCACCGAGCGGGGCCGCCGCAAGGAACGCAACCTGGTCCGCGACGAGCGGGTCGGCCTGACCGTCTTCGACCTCGCGAACCCCTTCCTGTACGCCGAGATCCGCGGCACCGCCTCGGTGACCGAGGACACCGGTCGGGCCGTGGCGGCCCGGATCGCCGAGGAGTACCTGGGCCCGGGGGGCGGCAAGGAGTACGTGGAGGCCCCCGCCGAACAGGTGCGGGTGGTCCTGCGCATCACCCCGACGAAGGTGCTCGGCAACGCCGCCAAGGCCGCCGGCTAGTGCTGTGGCCGGAAAGGTTTGCCGGGTCGCGGTGTCCGGTGCGGTGCATCGCAAGGCGGAGGACTGCCGCTTGTACTGGACGTACTCGGGCGGTTCGACAACGCGGCGAGGTGCCGTGCCGGG
>NZ_JAPNLK010000130.1 GCF_026627505.1 Streptomyces sp. H27-H5
TCCCCACCGGCCTCCCCATCGGCAGTCCCGAGGACTGCCTTACCTGCGCCGGCACCCTCTACCTCGGCAGCCCGGCCTGACCGGCCCAACCCCCCTCCACGAACTTTCGCGGTGCAGCACTAGGCGGTCGGGCGCGGACGCTTGCTGCGCTGGGTCGGGGCGGTGAGGCGGTGCGGGACTACCGGTTGGCGCTGGGCCGCACGCCGCTGCCGCAGCTGGCGTTGGAGCTGGGCGAGCTGCTGGAGTCGCTGGGGCGGGCGGACGAGGCGCGGGTGCTGTACGACGCGCTGGGCACGATGACGAAGCGGGGCGGGACGCACGGGGTCGACGAGTCGGTGGTGTTGGGCCTGTACGAGGCCGACCACGGCGACCCGTCGGCGGCGGTGCGGCGGCTGTCGCAGGAGTGGTCGTCGAACAAGAGCATGCAGGTGGCCGACGCGCTGGGGTGGGCCCTGCACAAGGCGGGCGATGACCCCGCGGCTCTGGAGTACGCGAAGAAGGCGACGGAACCGGGCCTGCGGAGCGCGGAGTTCGCCTACCACCGGGCCGTGATCGAGCGGGGTCTGGGCGACGAGGCGGCCGCGCGGCGGCACCTCCAGGAGGCGATGCGGACCAATCCGCGGTTCTCGCCGGTGCGTTCGCCGCTGGCGAAGGAGGCGCTGGAGGCGGTGGGTCAGCCGGCGCAGGGCGGCCCGGAGAACCTCCAGCCGCGCACCCCGTGGGTGGAGCCGGAGCTCCCGAAGCCGAACAAACCGAAGCCCGCGCCCGCGAAGCCGACGTCGCAGCCGGCGAAGCCGAAGCCCGAAGCGAAGCCGGAGGCGAAGCCCGTCCCCAGGGCCTCGCGGGCGAAGGCCGAGCAGGCGGAACCGGAACGGACACCGGAGGCCGCCCGCCCCGACTCGGCCGCCGCGGATCCGGAGCAGGAACCGAGGTCGGAGCAGGACTGACGAACGCCGGCGGGGCCTTGAAGGCCCCGCCGGCGCAACGGTCGAACCCGGAGGACCGCCGGCCCGCCCTCGCGGGCCGGCGGTTCGCGTTCTCTTCGCGTTCTAGAGGTTGCCGCGCTTCTCCTGCTCGCGCTCGATCGCCTCGAAGAGGGCCTTGAAGTTGCCCTTGCCGAAGCCCATCGAGCCGTGCCGCTCGATGATCTCGAAGAAGACGGTCGGCTTGTCCTGGACCGGCTTGGTGAAGATCTGGAGCAGGTAGCCGTCCTCGTCGCGGTCGACCAGGATCTTCAGCTCGCGCAGGGTCTCGACGGGCACCCGGGTCTCGCCGGCCCAGTCGCCGAGGGTGTCGTAGTACGAGTCCGGGGTGTCGAGGAACGCGACGCCCGCGGCGCGCATGGTGCGGACGGTCGCCACGATGTCGTTCGAGGCGAGCGCGATGTGCTGGACGCCCGCGCCGCCGTAGAACTCCAGGTACTCGTCGATCTGCGACTTCTTCTTCGCGATCGCGGGCTCGTTGATCGGGAACTTCACCTTGAGGGTGCCGTCCGCGACCACCTTCGACATCAGCGCCGAGTACTCGGTCGCGATGTCGTCGCCCACGAACTCCTTCATGTTCGTGAAGCCCATGACCTTGTTGTAGAACGCCACCCACTCGTTCATGCGGCCCAGCTCGACGTTGCCCACGCAGTGGTCGACCGCCTGGAAGGTCCGCTTGGCCGGCGGGGCGACGAGCGGCTGGGCGGCCACGTAGCCGGGCAGGTAGGGGCCGCTGTAGTCCTTGCGCTCCACCAGCGTGTGGCGGGTCTGGCCGTAGGTGGCGATCGCGGCGAGGACGACGGTGCCGTGCTCGTCCTTGACCTCGTACGGCTCGTCCAGGCCGCGGGCGCCGTGCTCGACGGCGTAGGCGTAGGCGGCGCGGGCGTCCGGGACCTCGATCGCGAGGTCGATGACGCCGTCGCCGTGGTCGGCGACGTGCTCGGCGAGGAAGCGGCCGTGGTCGGTGCTCGCCTTGATGACCGAGGTCAGCACGAAGCGCGCGCCGCCGTTGGTGAGCACGTAGGAGGCGGTCTCGCGGGTGCCGTTCTCCGGCCCGGAGTACGCCACGAGCTTCATGCCGAACGCGGTGGAGTAGTAGTGCGCGGCCTGCTTGGCGTTGCCCACGGCGAAGACGATCGCGTCCATGCCCTTCACCGGGAAGGGGTCGGCCTCACGCGCGGTGTGCGGGGTGGTTTCGGTTTCGAGGTTCGCCAGAGACTCAGTCATGAGCGCAGAGTCCCGCCGATCCACAAGCTGCGCAATAGTTTCGATTTCCTCTGTACAGATTGCCCGATCCTGCCGGAGGATGGCTGAGAGATCTGTGCAGTATGACCACCCGCCGGCCGACCTGGAGGCAACCATGGGGATCGACGAACTCGACGGGCGTCTGATCGTCCTGCTCGCCCGCGAACCCCGGATCGGGGTCCTGGAGGCCTCGCGCCGGCTGGGGGTCGCGCGCGGCACGGCGCAGGCGCGGCTCGACCGGCTTCAGTCGAATGGAGTCATCCGCGGGTTCGGTCCGCAGGTCGATCCGACGGCCCTCGGATACCCGGTCACCGCGTTCGCCACGCTGGAGATCAAGCAGGGCCAAGGAGCCGATGTACGGGCCCACTTGACCGGTGTGCCGGAGGTGCTGGAGCTGCACACCACCACCGGTCACGGGGACATGCTGTGCCGGCTCGTGGCCCGCTCCAACGCGGACCTTCAACGGGTGATCGACCGGGTCGTCGCGTTCGATGGGATCGTGCGGGCCTCCACGGCGATCGTCATGGAGAACCCCGTGCCCTTGCGGATCATCCCGCTGGTCGAGCAGGCGGCCGACGACGACTGATCCCCGGACAGACGGGCGAGGTGAGGCGACGTGAGCTTCTGGAGTTACCTGTCCAGCCGACGGCAGCAACTCCTCGTCGACGCCTTCCAGCAGGTCAGCCTCGTCTTCCAGTGCATGGTGATCGCGACGGCCCTCGGCATCGCCATCGGCGTGCTCACCTACCGCAGCGGCTGGGGCGCCAGTCTCGCCATCACCTCCACCGCCACGATCCTGACGGTCCCCTCGCTGGCCATGATCGGTCTGCTGATCCCGATCGTGGGCCTCGGCGTGGCACCCGCGGTGATCTCCCTGACCCTGTACGGGCTGCTGCCCATCGTCCGGAACTCCATCGTGGGCCTGCGCGGGGTCGACCCGACCCTGGTCGACGCGGCCACGGGCATCGGGATGTCCCGGTCCGCCCGGCTGCTGAGGGTGGAGCTGCCGCTGGCCTGGCCCCCGATCCTGACCGGCATCCGGGTGTCCACCCAGATGCTGATGGGCATCGCCGCGATCGCCGCGTACGCCTCCGGCCCCGGCCTCGGCAACGAGATCTTCCGCGGGATCGCCTCGCTCGGCAGCGCCAACGCCCTCAACCAGGTCCTGGCCGGGACGATCGGCATCGTCATCCTGGCCCTCCTCTTCGACGCCGCCTACGTCCTGCTCGGCCGTCTCACCATCCCGAGGGGCATCCGTGTCTGAGCCGACGTCCGAGCCGACCCCGAGCCCGAAGGCAGCGACCTCCGGCGCGACCATCCGGCTGGAGAACCTGACCAAGCGCTACCCGGGCAACCCCGCTCCGGCCGTGGACGACGTGTCGATGGACATCAAGGCGGGCGAGACGGTCGTCTTCGTCGGCCCCTCCGGCTGCGGGAAGTCCACCACCCTCAAGATGATCAACCGGTTGATCGAGCCCTCCTCCGGCCGGATCCGGATCGGCGACGAGGACGTCACCGACATGGACCCGGTCAAGCTGCGCCGCAAGATCGGGTACGCGATCCAGTCCTCCGGCCTCTTCCCGCACATGACGGTCGCGGAGAACATCGCCCTGGTGCCGAAGATGACCGGCTGGTCCACGTCGAAGGTCAAGGACCGGGTCGAGGAGATGCTCGACCTGGTGGGCCTGGACCCCCGCGAGTTCCACGGCCGCTACCCCCGCCAGCTCTCCGGCGGCCAGCAACAGCGCGTGGGCGTGGCCCGGGCGCTGGCCGCGGACCCGCCGGTGCTGCTGATGGACGAGCCCTTCGGCGCCGTCGACCCGATCACCCGGGACCACCTCCAGGACGAACTGATCCGGCTCCAGCACGAGCTGCACAAGACGATCGTGTTCGTCACCCACGACTTCGACGAGGCCATCAAACTCGGGGACCGGATCGCGGTCCTGCGCGAGCGGTCGCACATCGCCCAGTTCGACACCCCGGAAGCCATCCTCACCAACCCCACCGACGACTTCGTCTCCGGTTTCGTCGGCGCGGGCGCGGCCCTCAAACGGCTCAACCTCACCCGCGTGCGGGACGTGGGGATCGCCGACTTCCCCACGGTGTCGGTCGACGACCCACTCCAGTTGATCTTCAGTACGCTGCGCGGCGGCCGGCACAACGAACTGCTGATGCTCGACCGGGGCGGCCGCCCGTACAAGTGGCTGCGGCGCGGCGACCTGATGCGTGCCAAGGGATCGCTGGCCCGGGCCGGGCAGTTGGTGCACGACACCGTGACCCGGGACGCGACCCTGCACGACGCCCTGGAGGCGGTCCTCACCGACAGCGGCGGGCGGGTCGCGGTCACCGGGCGGCGCGGCGAGTACATCGGGGTCGTGGACATGGAGACCCTCATGAACTCGGTGCACGAGATGCTGGAGGCCGACCGGCTCACCGCCGCCGAGCACGCGCACGACCTGGAGGAACTGCGCCACCACCGGACGGAGCAGGAGCTGGAGGGCGGTGCGGGCACCTCATGACCACCGCCTCCCCGCAGCGGCCCCCGGGCGAACGTCCCCCCGGCGAGCACGAGGTCAAGGGCCTCCCGTTCCGCGACGAACTCGCGGACGACCTCGACCGGCCCCCCACGCCCCCGCCGCCCGGCCCGATCCGCCGGATCGGCTGGCGCCGGCTGGTGGTGCCACCCGTCGTCCTGGCCCTGGTGGTACTGGCCCTGTATCTGTGGATCACCAACATCCCGCTCGACGTCATCGAGCGGAACTCGCTCGGCGGCGGCAACGTCCGGCTCCGGCTGTGGCAGCACATCCAGCTCACGGCCATCTCCACCTTCTGGGTGCTGATCATCGCGATCCCCCTCGGCATCGCCCTCACCCGCCGCGGACTGCGCCGCGCCTCGCCGTTCGTGACCGGCCTCGCCAACATCGGCCAGGCCACCCCGGCCATCGGTCTGCTGGCGCTGCTGGTGATCTGGCTGGGCATCGGGCCGTCGACCGCGATCATCGGGATGGTCGCGTACGCCGTCCTGCCGGTGCTGTCGAACACCGTGGCCGGGCTCCGGGCCATCGATCCCCTGCTGGTGGAGGCCGCGCACGGGATCGGCATGTCGTCGACGGGCACCCTGCGCAAGGTGGAGTTGCCGCTGGCCGTCCCCCTGATCCTGGCCGGCGTGCGGACCGCCCTCGTGCTCAATGTCGGCACCGCGACGCTGGCGACCTTCGGCGGCGGCGGGGGCCTGGGCGACCTGATCACCTCCGGGATCCAGACGCAGCGGATGCCGGTGCTGATCGTGGGATCGGTGCTGACGGTGGTCCTGGCCCTGTTCGTGGACTGGCTGGCCTCCCTCGCGGAGACGGTCCTGACGCCGCACGGCCTGGAGGCGTAGATGCGTACCTTCCGCGTACGGACCGCGGCGGTCGCGGGAGCCGCCCTGCTGGCGCTGGCCGGCTGCGGGCTCAAGAGCGGGTCCCCGATGGTGGACGACGTACAGCCCGGATCGGTCGGTCGGGGCGAGCCCCTGGCGGGCGCGTCCCTCACGGTGACCTCGAAGAACTTCAGCGAGAACATCATCCTCGGTCAGATCCTCGGCCTCGTCTTCAAGGCGGCCGGCGCGGAGGTGCTGGACCGTACCAACCTGCCCGGTTCGATCAGCGCGCGCGAGGCCGTCCGCAAGGGCGACGCGGACGCCATGTACGAGTACACGGGCACCGCCTGGATCACGTACCTGGGGAACACCGAGCCCATCGACGACCCGCGGGGCCAGTGGGACGCGGTGCGCAGGGCGGACCTGCGCAACGGGGTGGTGTGGCTGCCGCCGGCCACGCTCAACAACACCTACACCCTGGCCATCAGCAAGAAGAACAACGCGAAGTACAAGCTGCGGACGATGTCGGACGTGGCGGCGCTGGCCCGCAAGGACCCGTCGGCGGTGACCCTGTGTGTGGAGAACGAGTTCGCCTCGCGCGAGGACGGACTCCCCGGCATGGAGAAGGCGTACGGGATGAGGATCCCCACCGGCAACATTCGGAAGATGGACGCCGGGATCATCTACACCCAGGTCTCCAAGTCCGATTCCTGCCTGCTGGGCGAGGCGTTCACCACCGACGGCCGGATCAAGGCCATGGACCTGGACATCATGGAGGACGACAAGCGCTTCTTCCCCAACTACAACGCGGCGCCCGCGATCAATGCCAAGACGTTCGCCGAGCACCCGGTGATCGCGAAGCTGCTGGCGCCGGTGACGCAGCGGTTGACGACCGAGGTGGCGCGGGAGCTGAACGCCAAGGTGGACGTGGAGGGCCAGGACCCGCACGCGGTGGCCAAGGACTGGCTGGTGAAGGAGGGGTTCATCAAGGAGGGCTGAGCCGACGGCGGCGGAACGGGCGCCAGGAGTTCCAAAGATTCCTATGCAAAGCAACCCTTGCATAGGAATCTTTGCATCTCTATCGTGGAGCCATGCCCGAGACGAACACCCAGAACCCGCAACCGGTCGAGCCCGTCGAGCCGCAGGTCCGCATGCTCGACGCGCACTCGCTGCGCGGTCTGGCCCACCCGCTGCGCATCCGCCTGTTGGGCGCCCTGCGCCTGCACGGTCCCGCCACGGCCTCCCGCCTCGCCGAACGCCTGGGCGAGTCCAGCGGCGCCACCAGCTACCACCTGCGCCAACTGGCCGCGTACGGGTTCGTCGAGGACGCGCCCGAGCACGGCAAGGGCCGCGAGCGCTGGTGGCGGGCCTCCCACGACGGCACGGGCTTCGACGAATCGCTGATCCACGCCGCCGACCCGGAGACGCGGGTCGCCGCGGACGTCTTCCTGGCCGAGATCGCGAAGATGCACGCGCAGGAACTCGCCGGCTGGATGAACGAGGCGCAGAACTGGTCCCAGGACTGGCGCCGGGGCTCGGACCTCAGCGACTTCACGCTGCGGCTGACGGCCGACCAGTCCCTCGAACTCATCCACAAGCTGCACGACCTGATCAACGGCTACCGCGATCTGCCGCGGTCGGAGGGCGCGGAGACGGTCCGTTTCCACACGCACGCCTTCCCGCGCCACACCGAGTAGCCGCCGCCTCCTCGCCGTTGAGGACCCGCAGAAGGAGTCCTGCCATGCACGCCTTCGCCCACACCGACCTGCACACCGCGCTCCACGCCGGCCGTACCGCCGAACTGGCGGCCGAGGCCGCCGCCTGGCACCTCGCCCGGAGCGCCGCCCCGGTCGCCCCCGAGCCCGCCCTGCCCGTACTGCGCAACCGGCTCGGGGAGGCCCTGGTCGCCGCCGGCATCCGGCTCATGCAGCCCGCGCACGTCCACTCCCGCGTGGTGCGCGGCGGCGCCTCGTGAGCCGTCGCCCCTTCGTGGCCGTACTGGCCGCCAACACGATCTCCATAGCCGGAAGTTCACTCACCCTCATCGGCGTCCCGTGGTTCGTCCTGCAGAGCACGGGCAGCGCCGGCCGGGCCGGGATCGTCGCCTTCTGCGCGACCCTGCCCGTCATCGTCGCCGCGCTCGTCGGCGGCCCGGTCATCGACCGGATCGGGCGCCGCCGCATCTCGGCGGCGTCCGACCTGATCTGCGCGCTGTCGATCGGCGCGATCCCGCTGCTGCACCACGCGGGGCTGCTGGAGTTCTGGATGCTGTGCGCCCTGATGGCGCTCGGCGGCCTCGTCCACACTCCCGGCCTGACCGCGCGCTACGTCCTGATCCCCCACCTCGCCGAGCACGCCGGAACCACCGTCGGCAGGGTGGCGAGCCTCTACGACGCCGTCTCGCGCGGCGCCCGGATGATCGGGGCCGCGGTCGCCGGCGTACTCATCGCCGCCTTCGGGGCCGAGACCGTGCTGCTCCTGGACGCGGCCAGCTTCGCCGTGTCGGCGCTGCTCGTGGCCGTCTTCCTGCGCGGGGTCCCGGCCGCCGATCCGCAACGCACCTCCGAGAAGGCGTCGTTCGCGGGCTACCGGGCCGAACTGGCCGAGGGATGGGCCTTCCTGACCCGTTCACGGCTGCTGACCGGCATCACCCTGATGGTGATGGTGACCAACGGCCTGGACCAGGGCTGGTCCTCGGTACTGCTGCCCGTGCACGGTCGCGAGGCGCTGGGCGGGGCCACCGCCCTCGGCCTGATGGTGTCCGTGTTCGGCGGCTTCGCGCTGCTGGGCGCCCTGCTCTACGGGGCGTGGGGCGAGCGATACCGGCCGCGGACGGTCTTCGCGGCGGCGTTCCTGCTGTGCGGGGCGCCCCGGTACGTCGTGGCCGCGTTCACCGACACCCCGCTGCCCCTCGCGGTGACGATGGCCCTGTCGGGGCTGGGCGCGGGCGTGCTGAACCCGATCCTGACCACCGTGATGATGGACAGGGTCCCCGACGCGCTGCGCAGCCGGGTGTCCGGGGTGACCACGGCGGGCTGCGAGCTGACGATGCCGCTGGGCGGCCTCGCGGCGGGCCTGCTCGTCGACGGGTTCGGCGCCGGCCCGGCCCTGCTGGCCTTCGGCGGTGTGTACCTGCTGGCCACGCTCGCCCCGTTCCTGTTCCCGGCCTGGGGCGGCCTGAACGACCGGCCGGACCGGGTCGGGAGGACCGACCGGGCCGTGCCCGCGCAGGGCGTCAGCAGGACGGAACCGGCTGCCCCTTGTCCAGCGCCCGAAGGGAGCCCACCGCATCCGTCAGCGAGGTGACGGGGATCAGCCGAAGCCCCTCGGGGAGTTCGGACAGGGCGTCGGAGCACTCCGCCTTCGGCACGAGGAACACGCTCGCCCCGTCCCGCCTGGCGGCCTGCGTCTTCAACGCCACCCCGCCCACCGCGCCCACCTCACCGCTCGGGCTGATGGTGCCCGTGCCGGCGATGTTCCGGCCGCCGGTGAGATCGCCGCCGCTCCCGTCGCCGTCGAGCTTGTCGACGATCCCGAGGGAGAACAGGAGACCCGCGCTCGGGCCGCCGACGTCGGCGAGGTTGAGCGTGACCTTCACGTCCTTCGGGTCCTTGTGGAGATAGCCCAGCGCGGCCGCGGAGGCCGTCGACTGCGACTTGGTCATTTCCTCCAGATTGTGCTCTTCGATCTCCTCGTCGCTCCCGCCCGAGGGATACACCGCGTCCTTGGGCATGACCGCCCGCGAGGTGTCGAACCAGTGGTCGACCAGCTCGGGCAGGCGCACCGTCGTGGAGGGACCGGTGGCCTGGATGGTGGTCATCCGCAGCTGCCCCTTGGTGACCCGGGTGGGCGCGCCCGTGACGGCGATGACGGGCTTGCCCTCACGGGAGCCGAGCACGTCGGCCGTGAGCCCGGGCTGGGCGATCACGAAGGGCAGCGGCGCGAAGGCCGCCACGGCCAACAACCCGACCAGGGGCAGGGCGCAGAGCGCCAGGGCGGCGGGACGCGGCAGACGTGTGAGGCGTGAGAGCACCCGGCCAATCTATCGGGCCCGGTCGCACCCTCCCGCGTGCCCCGGCACGACGGCACGCGCGGGAGAGCCCGCCGGCGGGCACGGCAGAGGCCGCCCGCCCGCACGGTGGAGCCCGTCCTCCCCCGCGGCAGGGGACGCACAAGACCCCGTACGAGGCTTCGTACGGGGTCGCGGGCGTTCGGTCGGGTCAGCGCAGCGCGTCGGCGACCTCGCGGGCGGCGTCCACCACGCGCGGGCCGACCCGCTCGGGCACGGCGTCGGCCAGCATGACGACGCCGACGCTGCCCTCCAGGCCGGTGATGCCGACCAGGGGGGCCGCCGCGCCGCTGGCGCCCGCTTCGAGTTCGCCGTGGGTCAGCGTGTACCCGGGTTCGATGAGCGTGCCCTGACGCGCGGCCAGGATGGCCCGCCCGGCCGCCCCGCGGTCCAGCGGGTGGCGGAAGCCGGCCCGGTAGGCCACGTGGTAGTCGGTCCAGGTCGGCTCGACGACGGCGACGGCCAGCGCCTCGCTGCCGTCCACGAGGGTCAGGTGCGCGGTGGCCCCTATGTCCTCGGCGAGGGACCGCAGCGCGGGCAGGGCCGCCTCGCGCACGAGCGGGTGTACCTGGCGGCCGAGCCGCAGCACGCCGAGTCCGACCCGTGCCCGGCCGCCGAGGTCGCGGCGGACCAGGGCGTGCTGTTCGAGCGTGGCGAGCAGGCGGTAGACCACGGTGCGGTTCACACCGAGGCGGTTGGACAGCTCCGTGACGGTCAGACCGTGGTCGGTGTCGGCGAGCAGCTTGAGGACCCGGAGCCCTCGGTCGAGAGTCTGGGAGGTTTCCGCAGTCACGACGCCTCTCCCTCTTTAGGTGGGCGGCGGTGACTCTCACGGGGTGGAGCGCTGCCGGTCCCTCGGCGACGCACGGAGAGGCCGCCGGTAGCGGCCATGGCACCGGCTGCGCTCCCGCGGCGGCGCTGCCACGGGGCGTTCGATGCGGGGACAGTATCCAGCAGGTTCGCTGAGCGGAAGGGCTCGTCCAGAATCCGGGCGCCTACTGCCCGCTTGTACCCATTTGTTCGAGCGGGTGTGTCAATTCGTAATGTTCCCCGGCATCTTCTCGCGCGTCTTCCCCGCCGCGCATTCACTTTCCGAACGGATGGCTCCGGTGGTGCCGAAAACGACGAAGGGGTCCGTGCGCGTCGGCGCACGGACCCCGTTCTCGTACCCTCGCGGGCGGCGGCGTCACCGCATCCGGGTGGCCCACTCCTGGACCTTCTTGATGCGCTCCCGCAGCTGACCCGCCGTCGCCTCCGCGCTCGGCGGGCCGCCGCACACCCGGCGCAGCTCCGTGTGGATCACCCCGTGCGGCTTGCCGCTCTGGTGGACGTACGCGCCCACCATCGTGTTCAGCGACTTGCGCAGCTCCAGCAGCTCCTTGTGCGAAACCACGGGACGCCGTTCCGCCGGCAGCTCCAGCAGGTCCGCCTCGGAGTCCGGCTTGCGCCGGCTGTGGGCGATCTGCCGCGACTGCCGTTTCTGGAGCAGCATCTGCACCTGGTCCGGCTCCAGCAGCCCGGGGATGCCCAGGTAGTCCTGCTCCTCCTCGCTGCCGGGGTGCGCCTGCATCCCGAACTCGGCGCCGTCGTACAGCACCCGGTCGAAGACGGCGTCGGACTCCAGCGCCTCGAAGGACATCTGCTCCTCGTCGCCGGTGTCCTCGTCCTCCAGTTTGTTCGCCTCGTCCATTTCCTTCTCGGACTCGGCGTACGGGTCTTCCTCGCCCTGCTTCTTCGGCTTGTCGAGGACGTGGTCGCGCTCGACTTCCATCTCGTTGGCGAAACCGAGGAGATACGGAATGGTCGGAAGAAACACCGACGCGGTCTCGCCGCGCCTGCGCGAACGCACAAATCGCCCGACTGCCTGCGCAAAGAACAAAGGAGTCGAAATGGTGGTGGCATAAACGCCCACCGCGAGGCGCGGAACGTCGACGCCCTCGGACACCATGCGGACCGCGACCATCCAGCGGTCGTCGTTCGCGCTGAAATCGTCGATGCGTTTCGAGGCGCCCGTGTCGTCGGACAGGACGACGGTCGCCTTCGTCCCGGTGATCTCCCTGATCAGCTTCGCGTACGCGCGCGCCGAGTCCTGGTCGGAGGCGATGACCAGACCGCCCGCGTCCGGGATGCCCTTGCGGACCTCCGTCAGCCGCTGGTCGGCGGCGCGCAGGACGTTCGGCATCCAGTCGCCGCGCGCGTCGAGCGCCGTCCGCCAGGCCTGCGAGATGGCGTCCTTGGTCATCGGCTCGCCGAGCCGGGCGGCGATCTCGTCGCCGGCCTTGGTGCGCCAGCGCATGTTGCCGCTGTAGGACAAGAAGATCACGGGGCGGACGACGCCGTCGCCGAGCGCGTTCCCGTAGCCGTACGTGTAGTCGGCGGACGACCGGCGGATCCCGTCGTTCCCCTCCTCGTACGCCACGAAGGGGATCGGGTTGGTGTCGGACCGGAAGGGCGTACCGGTCAGCGCGAGCCGCCGGGTCGCCGGGTCGAAGGCCTCCAGGCAGGCCTCGCCCCAGGACTTCGAGTCACCGGCGTGGTGGATCTCGTCGAGGATCACCAGGGTCTTGCGCTGTTCGCACCGGTTGCGGTGCAGCATCGGCTTCACGCCGACGCCCGCGTACGTCACGGCGATGCCGTGGTAGTCCTTGCTCAGCGGGCCGGCCGAGTACTCGGGGTCCAGCCGGATGCCTATCCGGGCCGCGGCCTCGGCCCACTGCTTCTTCAGGTGTTCGGTCGGCGCGACCACGGTCACCTGCTGCACCACGTGGTGGTGCAACAGCCAGGACGCGAGGGTCAGCGCGAAGGTCGTCTTGCCGGCTCCGGGGGTCGCGACCGCGAGGAAATCACGCGGCTGGGTCTCCAGGTACCGGTTCAGCGCACCCTCTTGCCAGGCGCGCAGCTTGCTGGCGGTACCCCACGGCGCGCGGCCGGGGAAGGCGGGTGAGAGGTGGTGGGAGGCGGTAGTAGTCACGGTCTCCGGTTCGTGCTCTCGGTGTATCTGGTACGGGCGGGAAGCGGTCGTACGTAGGACAACCGGGCCACCTTACCGGCACGGGCCCGCCCCTCGCGGAGGGACAGGCCCGTGACCTCGGCGGGTGCGGCGAGCATCACATCCGTCGCGCTCGCGGCGCGGCCCGGAGGCCGTCACCCGCGTTCCCCGGAGCCGGTCGGCCCACCGGCACGCGGGCCCCGCCCCGGTCAACTCCCGTGCGATCCACGCCGTTCGGGGCCCGGGAGGTCCGCCGTCGCGGCGGGCGGGCCGGCCTCCGCCGCCGGGGCGGCGTGCAGCCGCGTCGCCACCCACGCCCCCACCAGCGCCACGCAGGCCATGGGCAGGAAGACCACCACGAACGCCCCCGGATGCGAGGACGCCCCACCGGAGGTCACGGCGTGCGCGGCCCCCACCGTTCCCCCGCCCAGCGCGGCGAACGCCGCCCCGCCGGCCGCCAACAGCACCACGTTGGCCAGCGCGTCGGAGATCTGGAGCGCGGCGGAGTTCGCCCCGGCCTCCCGCGGCGCCGACAGCTCCAGCAACAGCACGCTCGTCGAGCCGATCACCAGCCCCATCCCGAGGCATCCGATCGCCCAGGCCACCGCCAGCGTCCACACCGGCACCCACGTCAGCAGCACCGTCGGGGCGGCCGCGATGGCGAACGTCACCAGCACCATCCCGCCGACCATCAGCCGCTCCCGGTACGGCGCCATCCGCCCCTTCGACTGCACCCAGGAGCCGCCCGCCCAGGTCAACCCGCCGAGCGCCAGCGAGAACCCGGCCAGGGTCGGGCTCAGACCCCGCTGGGTGACCAGCATCAGCGGCACGAAACTCTCGGCCGCGATGAACGAACCCGCCGCCACCCCCCGCAGCAACACCACCGACGGCAGCCCGCGCCGGGCCAGGTACGTGCCGCGCGGCAGCAGCCCCCGCGCCGCCGGCACCAGCAGGGCCGCGCCCGCGACGGCCGGCACGACCGAAAGCCACCGCAGGTCCTGGGCGGCGTACTGGAGCAACCCCGCACCCGCCGAGATCCCGAGGGCGAGCCGGATCCGCCGCCGGTCGAAGGCCACCGGCTCCCCGCCGGTCACCGGTCCCGACGCGGTCCGGCGGATCGCCGGTATCGCGACGACCAGCGGCACGACGACCAGCGCGGGGATCGCGAGGAACACCCAGCGCCACCCGAGGTGCTCGGTCACCGTCCCGGCGGCCAGCGGACCCACGATCGAGGGAACCACCCAGCTCGCCGCGAAGGCGGCCATGATCGCGGGGCGCAGCCGCTCGTCGTAGGCCCGGCTGACGACCACGTACAGGGCGACGATCACCAGCCCGCCGCCGAAGCCCTGCACCGCCCGCCCGAGCAGGAACACCCACATCCCGGCGGCCGTCCCCGACAGCACCAACCCGCCGGCAAAGGCCCCGATCCCCAGAGCCAGCGGCCGCAGCGGCCCCTGCCGGTCGGCCCACTGGCCGGACAGCACCATGCCGAACAGACTCGTCGTGAAGTAGGAGGAGAAGGCGAAGGCGTAGAGACCGATCCCGTCCAGCTCCCGCGCCGCCACCGGCATGGCCGTGCCGACCGCGGTCGCCTCGAAGGCGATGAGGAACACGACGGAGATGATGCCGATGCTGAGCGTCCGGTACGCGGCCCCGAGGATCCCGCCCGGCGGCTCGGGGGACTCGGACGAGACCGGTGCGGCGGTCTCGGGGACACGGGGTTCCAATGCGCTCATCGCCCCAGCGTAAGGTCCATACCTCTGCTTCGTCCCTGTCATTTAGACCGATCCCGGCTCCGCCTCCGGCCCTAGGCCGTCCCAGGACTGTGAACGGGGCATGGCAGTCACATTGCGGCACCCGCGCCCCCCTTCCGCCGCCGCGGGGCGCCTCGTACGGTCGTACTCATCACCACCTCACAGCCGTGTGCCCGAGTGGTTGAGGGACTCGCCTGCAAAGCGAGTTACGCCGGTTCGATTCCGGTCACGGCTTCGGATGCGAAGGGCTGTCCGGGAACCTGGTTCCCGGACAGCCCTTCGTCATGGGCGCGATACCACTCGCGCCCCGGGGTCAGTCGGCCGTGCGCCGGGCGAGCACGGTGCTGACGGCCCCGCCGATGATCAGCACGCCCACCAGCCCGAGCCCGATCCACCCCACCGCGCCGCGGAGCCCGGCCACCTCGTCCGCCCCGGAGTCCGTCGACGGCTCACCGGCGCCGACCGTCATCGCCGCGGCCGCGGACACGAAGTCCGGCAGCGGGTACACGTCGGCCGGCCCGGGGGGACCGGGCGTGGACATCGCGATCCGGGGTCGGGCCACCCCGTACCCGATCCAGTCGTTGCGCACCGCACCGTCCACCGGAGCGCCGGAGGTGTGCAGCAGGACCCGGAGCACCTGGTTGTTGGTCCAGTCGGGATGGGCGGACCAGAGCAGCGCCGCCGACGCGGAGGCGAGCGCGGTGGCCTCACCCGTCCCGTGGCTCTCGCAGTACCCGGCCCTGCCCCGGCAGTACGTGAGGATGTCGACGCCGGGCGCGGCCATGTCGACCTGGGGTCCCGTCAGAGACTCCGCGGTCGGCTCACCGTTCGGACCGACGGCGGCGACGCCCACCACACCGGGCGTGGCCGCCGGATAGCGGGGCTCACCCGCCTTCTTGGCCGCGACGGCCGCCGGGGTCGTGCCGGTGGTCCCGCCCTCGCCCATGGCCGCGAAGACCAGCTTGCCCTTGGACAGCGCGTACTTCACCGCGTCGTCCCGCGCCGGATCGGCCGTCGTCGTGGACATGGAGATGTTGACGACCTTCGCGTCCGAGTCGGCCGCGCGCCGGATCGCCGCCGCCCAGGACGACGCTCCCGGCGCGTCCTCGCGCGGCACCCTGATCGGAAGGATCCTCGCCCCCGGCGCGATCCCGGACAGCCCTTCGCCGCCGGCGGCCCTGCCCGTACCGGCGATGATCGTCGCCATGGACGTACCGTGACCGTCCGGGTCCGTACGCTCGTCCCCCGCGGCCTTGCCGACCTTGCCTCCGGCGAGGTCCACGCCGGGCAGCACCTGCCCCTCCAGTTCGGGCGCGCGTCCCACCCCGCTGTCGATGACGGCCACCGTGACGCCCTTGCCCGTGCCGATCTTCCAGAAGTCGGCCGCCTTCATCGCGGTGAGATGCCACTGCCGCTCGCGCGGCGTCGCCGCCCCGGCCGGCGCGGCGGCGACCCCGACCACCAACAACCCCGCGAGCACCGGACCGGCCGCGCGCGAGAACCGCCGGCGCTCCCCCGCGAGCACCGGACCCGCCCCGGGCAGGACCCGCCCACACTCCCCCGCCAACCCCCTCAACGCCTCGCGCGCCGCACGACGACGGCCGCGACCGCCCCGCCGATCAGCACGCAGGCACCCAACCCCAACGCGAGCCACGGAAGCCCCCCGCCGGACCCCTCCGCCTCGGCCCGAGGAGCAGGCGCGGGCTTCGCCGACTCGGACGCCTTGGCCCCCGGCGCCCCGGAAGGCTCCTTGACCGCCCCGGCGCCCGCGAGATCCGGCAACGGATACACATCGGCCGGCCCGGGATCCCCGGGCGTAGGCACGGCGATCCGGGGGCGGACGACGCCGTAGCCGACGTAGTCGTTGCGCTCGACGCCGTCCTTGGGCTTCCCTGCGGTGTTCAGCAGGACCCGGAGCACCTGGTTGTTGGTCCAGTCGGGGTGGGCGGACCAGAGGAGCGCGGCAGAGGCGGAGGCCAGGGCTGTGGCATCGCTGGTGCCGTGGTTCTTGCAGAGTCCCGTCTTGCCACCGCACGCCGTGACAATGTCGACGCCGGGCGCCGCAAGATCGACAAAGTCGTTATGTTGCGATTCTTTGGTGGCGGCACCGTTGGGATCCACAGCGCCAATACCCACCACACCGGGCGTCGCAGACGGGAACTCGGCTCGGTTGGTTGAATCTCCGTCATTACCGACCGAGGCAAAGATCAATTTCCCTTTGGCCAATGCGTACTTCACTGCCTCAATCCGCTCTGGATCGTCTCGTTCCGCACCCAACGAGATACTGATGATTTTGGCTTCGGAGTCTGCCGCGTACCGAATCGCTTCGGTCCATGTGGGTGCTGTCGAGTTGAACTCGTGCGGCACGCGGATGGGAAGAATCTTGGCACCCGGCGCAAGGCCGAAGGCACCATCACCGCTTGGATGTCTGCCGGACGCCGCAATCAACGCAGCCATCGTCGTACCGTGCGTTTCCAGGTCGGTACGCTCATGTGACTGTTTTGGACGGCCGGTGAGCTGCGGCGATGTGGTGCGAGGTGGTCCTGCGGGGCCGGTAGATTGACCTTGTGACCGATGCCCCGCCGCAGCTGCCCTCGTACGAGGAGTTGGCCGCGCTGG
>NZ_JAPNLK010000131.1 GCF_026627505.1 Streptomyces sp. H27-H5
CGGGCCACGGACACCCGCACGGGCCTCCATCAGCGGGATGAATAGTCATACCGGACGAGGAGATCAGCTGTCCGTGCACAGGGATCTGAACTGTCCGCTCACCCGGATGTCCCACTGTCCGTTGACATGTGCGTTGGATCAGCGGATCGAGGCGGATCTGCGGTTGGGTCGTCATCGTGAGGTGTTGGCGGAGTTGACGGTGTTGGTGAGTCGGTATCGCACGCATGAGAACTTGCACGGGCAGTTCATGCTGGCTCTGCACCGCTCCGGCCGCCGCGGCGAAGCGCTGGACGTCTACCAGCGGCTGCGGACCACGCTCGTACGGGACTTGGGGCTGGAGCCGTCGGCGGCGCTGCGCAGACTCCAGCGCTCGATCCTGATGGCAGGGCCGGAGGGAGGGGCGCCGGCCGCCGTGGGCGCCGGGGCCGGTGCGGGCACCGTGGGGAGCACCCGGGTGGAACGGCTCGTACGGGTCTGAGCGCGGCGCGGGCGCCCGCGGGTGCGGGTGCGTGGTGCGGCCGTGGTGCGTGGGTTCGCGTGGGTTTCCCCCGGGGGTGGGTTTCGTGCGGGTGGGAACGCGTGGGTGCGTGCGGGTGAGTGGGGCGGGGTCGAACGGGGCTGGGGCTGAGCGGGGGCTGGTGGGGTCGGACGAGGGCGGCACGTGCGGTGCCGCCGCGGACCGGCTCGCGTGAGAGGAGACGAGCGGTGCAGGAGAGGTCGGAGCGGACGCGTAGGCGACTGCTCTTCGCCGGAGCCGAGATGTTCCACCGGAACGGCTACGCCAATGCGACGCTCGGCGAGATCGCGGGGGCGGCCGGGGTCACGAAGGGGGCGCTGTACTTCCACTTCGCCTCGAAGGACGAACTGGCGGACGCGGTGCAGCAATGGGGCTGTGGGCTGTTGCACGAGGCGGTACGGGGATTGCGGGAGGCCGGGGACTCGCCGTTGCAGGCGCTGATCGGCGCGACGCACTGGCTGGCGCGGACCCTGCACGAGGATCCGGCGATCCCGGCGAGCTTCCGGATCACCAAGGAGTGCGCGGGGCAGCAACCGGCGGTGGTGGACTTCCACGGGGCGTGGCTCTCGGTGGTCTACCGACTGCTGCGGATGGCCCGGGACGCGGGGGAGTTGGCGGGCTTCTCGGGCGGGGTCGACGAGGTGGGTGGGTCGGCCGGGGTGGGTGTGCCGGATGCGGTGGGTACGTCTGCTCTGGTCGGTGCGGCCCATGGGTCTGCTGAGGCCGAGGGGTCCGGTGGGGCCGAGGGGTCCGTGGCGGCCGGGAGTGGTGGCGCCGGAGGTCGGTGGGAGGGGGCGGAGGCGTTGGTCGCGGCCGCCGTCTGCGGGATCGAGGTGCTGTCCGGGACCGGGCTGTCGTACCGGGAGTTGAAGGGCAAGGTGGCCGCCCTCTGGGGGCTGCTCCTGCCGAGCCTGGTGGGGGAGGCGCGGGCCGGGGAGTACCGGACGTGGGGCGAGGAGGGCGCCGCGGACGAGCGGTGCCTGGAAGCGGTGGGGTTCATGGCGAGCGGGGGTCAGGTCGTCTCTTTCGGATCTTGTCGGTGAGGGCCGCGGTGTCCGGTGCCGTGCCTGGCAACGCGGAGGGACACCCGTGTACTGGACGTACTCGGGTGCCCCGACAACGCCGCCAGGGGCGGTGCCGGGCGCTGCGGCCCCGGCAAGATCCGAAAGAGACGGCCCAGGTCGCGGGGGCCGGGTCGTCGTCAGGTTCGTTGTCAGGTCAGGTTCGGTTCGGTTTCGTTTTCGGTTTCGCGAAGTGGAGGGGAGACCGTGAAGATTCAGGTGCTGGGTCCGTTGAGTGCCGAGGTCAACGGGGGTTCGATCGTTCCGACTGCCGGCAAGCCGCGCCAGATCCTGGCGCTCTTCTCGCTGCAGCCGGGCCGGGTGATTCCGGTACCCACGCTCATGGAGGAGATCTGGGGTCACGATCTCCCGCAGAGCGCGCTGACCACGCTCCAGTCGTACATCCTGCAGCTGCGTCGCCGACTGGGCACCGCCATGGGGCCCGGACGGCCGGGCAGGGCCAAGGAGGTGCTCGCCACGCGGCACGGTGGGTACGTGTTGCAGGTGCCGCCCGAGGCGGTGGACGTGTACACGTACGACAGCCTGCTCGCCCGGGGACAGAGCGCGTTCGAGGCCGGTGACGACGAAGGGTCCGCGGCGATGCTGCGGGAGGCGCTCGCACTGTGGAACGGGCCGGCGCTGGTCGACGTGCGGCTCGGCCCGATCCTGGAGATCGAGGTCATGCGGCTGGAGGAGAGCCGACTGGTCACGGTCGAGCGGCGCATCGACGTCGACCTGCGGTTGGGGCGGCACACGGAACTCCTGGTGGAGCTGACCGAACTGACGGCGCGGCACCCCCAGCACGAGGGGTTGCACTCGCAGGTCATGGTGGCGCTCTACCGGTCGGGCCGGCAGGCGGCGGCCCTGGACGTGTACCGGCGGTTGCGGAACCGGCTGATCGACGACCTGGGGGTGGAGCCGTCGCCGCAGTTGCAGCGGTTGCACCAGGCGATGCTGGCGGTGGACCCGGCGTTGGACGTGGCGGCGGGGGCGAAGCGGGGATCGACGTTCGATCTGTACGCGGCGTAGCCGTTTCCCTGGCCGGGGGTGGGTTGTGGCCGGGCCAGGCCGTGGCCGGTGCGGGGCCGTGGTGCGCGGCCCGGACTGCGTCCGGCTTTCCGGGGCTCCGTCCCGGACCCCGCGCCTGAAACGCCGGCGGGGCTGAGTCCCGGGGCTCCACCGGTGGGGCTGGAACAGGGACCGCGTGGCAGGGTGGGAGGATGGGTGATCTTGGGCAGGGGTTTCGGGAGTTTCGGCTGGATGTGGGCGAAGGGGAGCTGGACGACCTTCGCCGGCGGCTGGAGCGGGTGCGGTGGCCCGATGAGCTGAGCGGGGTCGGGTGGGCGTACGGCATGCCGCTGTCCGAGGTGAAGGAACTCGTCCGGTACTGGCGCGAGGAGTACGACTGGCGGGCCGCCGAGGCGCGGATCAACGGGTGGGCGCAGTACACCACCGAGATCGACGGGGCCGCCGTCCACTTCGCGCACCTCCGCTCGCCCGAGCCGCATGCGACACCCCTGCTGATGACCCACGGCTGGCCCGGGTCGTTCGTGGAGTTCCAGCGGGTCGCCGGGCCGTTGACGGATCCGCGGGCGCACGGCGGGGACCCCGCCGACGCCTTCCACCTGGTCCTTCCCCACATCCCGGGGTTCGCCCTGTCGGGGCCGACCACCGAACCCGGCTGGGAGTTCCAGCGGGTGGCGCGCGCCTTCGGGACCCTGATGGAACGGCTCGGGTACGAGCGGTACGGGGTACAGGGCGGCGACTGGGGCGCCGCGGTCTCGCGGGAGTTGGGGCGGGTGCGCCCCGCGAACGTGGTGGGGGTCCATCTGAACCTGCTGCCCGGTGCCGGCGCGACGTCCGAACCCACGCCGGAGGAGCTGGCCCCGCTGGACCCCGCCGAGCGGGAGCGGGCACGTGCGTCCTGGGAGCGGTACCGGGGGTGGGCGCGGGAGCGCCAGGGGTACGCCGACATCCAGTCGACCCGGCCGCAGACCCTCGCCTACGCGTTGAACGATTCCCCCGTCGGACTGCTCGCCTGGATCGGGGAGAAGTTCGCCGAGTGGAGCGATCCGCGAACCCCCGTGGACCGGGACCGGATGCTGACGAACGTCATGCTGTACTGGCTGACGGGCACGGTCGGTTCCGCCGCCCGGATCTACTACGAGCGCGCGCACGCCGACTACCACGGGCAGCCGCCCGAGGTGTCGAGGACGCCGACCGCACTCGCCGATTTCCCCCGGGACAACTTCATCCCGCTGCGGCACATCGCCGAACGCACCGACCACATCGTGCGCTGGACCTCCTACGACAAGGGGGGACACTTCCCCGCCATGGAGGTGCCCGAGTCGCTGGTGGAGGACGTACGGGCCTTCTTCCGGCAGCTGAGGGCGGGGTCCGCGTCCTGAGGGCGGGTCCGCCACGCGCCATGGTCGGCGGGGTGGAGGGCCGGACTGTCATCATCAGCCGATGAAAGACGAACAGAGGACCCCACCCGTTCTGACGGGTGACGAACGCGCCACGCTCACCAGCGTCCTGCAGGGGCAGCGGGACACGCTGATGACGAAGTGCACGGGCCTGACGGACGAGCAACTGCGCCGCAAGGCGGTCGCGCCGTCCGAGCTGAGCCTGCTCGGGCTGGTACGGCATCTGGCGGAAGTCGAGCGGAGCTGGTTCCGCAATGTGATCAACGCCGAGGGCGTGAGCAACTTCTTCCCCAGGAACGAGGCCGGCGAGCGGACGGACTTCCATGTCGAGGACGCGGACCCGGCGGAGTCGTTCCGGATCTGGGAGGAGAGCTGCGAGCGCTCGCGCGCGATCGTGGCGGCGGCCGAGTCCCTGGACGTGCGGGGGCACCACGAGGACCAGGCCTACTCCCTGCACTACGTCATGGCCCACATGATCGAGGAGTACGCCCGACACAACGGGCACGCGGACCTGCTGCGCGAGGTGATCGACGGGGTCACCGGGGAGTAGCGGGGGAGTCCGGGCCGTCGGGGCGGGCGGCCGGGGCGTCGCCGGGACACGGCGCCGGGGCGGCCGGCGGTTACGGGGCCGGGGTGCCCCGGCGGTCCACGGCGTCCAGGGCCACCGCCCACGGGAAGGGGGCCGGGGTGTCCTCGTCCGGCGGACCGGGGACGTACCCGCCCTCGCCGTGCAGGAGTTCCACCCCGGCCGCCCGCAGCTCGGCCAGCGAGAGGTCGAAGCGCGGGTGCGCCGCGAGCGCGGCGTTCGTACAGGGCATGGCGACGACGGGAATGTCCTTGCCGATGGCCTCGGCGGCGATCCCGGCGACGAACCGGTCGGTGAGCCCGAGGGCCCAGGCATTGAGCGAGTTGAAGGTGACCGGGGCGAACAGCACGGCGTCGGCCGCGGGCCACACGTCTGGTTCCCCGGGCAGCTTGTACTGCCAGCGCACCGGGTTCCCGGTCAGGGCGGCGAGTCCGTCGAGGCTCTCGGACACCCAGTGCGCGGCCGTCGGGGTCATACCGAGGCAGACGTCCCAACCGCGCGACTGGGCGTTCTCGATCACGTGGGCCACGTCGAAGACGGGCGGGGCGGCGGAGCAGAGCAGATACAAGGTCCTCGTCATACCGCCATGTGATCATATTCCTCCACCTCGAGCGGACTTGAGGTGTGAAAGTCATCGTCGAGAGCACAAAGAACGCGCATGCCGCGCCGCCCGTCCGCAGGCGGTGGCACCGGCCTCTTTCGCGGGGTGCGATGAGTTTCGGGCGGCCGGGCCGTCTATCCCTGTGACGCGGCGGAGCAAGAATGTGGACGGTGTGCACATTGCCTTGTAGGCTGCGGGAAGCGGAAATGTGGACGCCGTCCACATGGGTGTGCGACACCGTCGCGCATCGGCGGTCGACAAGGGGAGCAGAGCACATGCGCATCGTGGTCAGCGAGTTCATCAGCCTGGATGGCGTCGTGCAGGCACCGGGCGGCGCGGGCGAGGACGGCGACGGCGGGTTCGCGCACGGCGGCTGGTCGCACCCGTTCTTCGACCCTGAGGTGGTCGGGGGCGCCTTCTCCGACGCGCTGGCCGGGGCCGAGGCGCTGCTGTTCGGTCGCCGCACGTGGCAGACCATGGCGGCCGCGTGGCCGGAGCGGGCGGGGGACCCGTTCGCCGACCGGATGAACGCGATCCGCAAGTACGTCGTCTCCGAGACGCTCGACGGCTCCGAGCCGGCCTGGGAGAACACCACGCGCATCCCCGGTGTCGAGGCGGTCGCCCGCATTCGGGAGCTGCGCGGGGCCGAGGGGGGTGACCTGGTCGTCATGGGGAGCCCCACCCTCGTCCGCACCCTGCTGAGCGAGGGGCTGGCCGACGAGCTGCGACTCATGATCATGCCGGTGCTGCTCGGCGGCGGTAAGTCGATCTTCCCGGACGACGGCGGCCTGCGGACGCTGGAGCTGGTCTCCACGGTCACCAGCGCCGCGGGCGTCAACGTGTGCACCTACCGGCCGGTGACCGGCGGCTGAGTCCGCCCCACCCCTCACTCACCCCACCCACGCACCCGTCTTCGCACGAAAGGCACCCCGACATGACCGACGCCGTCAAGGGACCCGCGAGCTACTTCCCCTCGATCGAGAAGAAGTACGGTCGCCCGGTCTCGCAGTGGCAGGAACTCATCCGGTCCTCGCCCCTCACCCGGCACATGGAGCTGGTCACCTGGCTCAAGACCGAGCACGGCCTGGGGCACGGCCACGCCAACGCCCTCGTGGCGCACACCCTCGCCGAGGACGCCGGCAAGTGAACCGCTGAGCGGGGCGGAGGCGGCGGAGGAAGCAGTCTGGACGCTCGCGTATGGGGCTGAGCTTCTCGGCCATGTTCCGTCTCGCCGCCCGGCGGTTGACTGGTCGCATGACAACGACACGGAACACCGAGAACACGCAGGGCGCGCCCCTCACCCTCGTCATCGGGGGCAACGGCAAGACCGGGCGGCGCGTCGCCGAGAAGCTGCGGGCGCAGGGCCGCCCGGTCCGGATCGGATCGCGTACCGGAGAGCCCGCCTTCGACTGGCACGAGCCCGCCGGTTGGGGCGCGGCACTGGAGGGCGTCGACCGGGTGTATGTCACCTACTACCCCGACCTGGCCTTCCCGGGCGCCGCCGAGCAGGTCGGCGCGTTCGCCGAGGCGGCCGTCGCGGCCGGCGCGCGCCGGTTGGTGCTGCTGTCCGGGCGGGGCGAGGAGTCGGCCCGGCGCAGCGAGGACAACCTGAAGGCCTCCGGGGCCGACTGGACGATCGTGCGGGCCAGCTGGTTCAACCAGAACTTCGACGAGAGCTTCTTCCTGGAGCCGGTGCTGGCCGGAGAGATCGCCCTGCCGACCGCGGACGCCGTCGAACCCTTCGTGGACACCGAGGACATCGCGGACGTGGTGGTGGCCGCGCTCACCGACGACCGGCACGTCGGCAAGACGTACGAACTGTCCGGCCCGCGCCTGCTCGGCTTCGCCGACGTCGCCGCGGAGCTGTCGAAGGCCACCGGACGGGAGATCTCGTACGTGTCCGTCTCGGACGCGGACTACCGCGCGGTCCTGCGCGCCAACGACCTGCCGGAGGACTTCGCCGAGCTGTTCGCGCTGATCCTCGACGGGCGCAACGCGCACGTGGTGCACGGGGTACGGGAGGTACTGGGCCGGGAGCCCAGGGACTTCGCGGACTTCGCCCGGGAGGCCGCGGCCACCGGAGTCTGGGACGTGTGAGGGGCCCGCACGGGAGGACCGGGGGCACGCGCGGGACGACGCGGGGCGCGGAGGGGAGGATGGGCCCATGGACACGCTGACCGGTCTCCTCGAAGGGCCCAAGGCCCGGGGCGCCTTCCTCCTCAAGTCCGTTCTCAATCCGCCGTGGTCCCTGCGCGTGGAGGACCGGGCGCCGCTCTCGGTGATGACGATGACCCGGGGCGCGGCCTGGTTGCTGCCCGACGACGGCGAGCCCGTCGCGGTCGGTCCGGGCGACCTGGTGGTCGTCCGGGGGCCGGCGCCGTACACGGTCGCGGACGCGCCGGACACCCCCGTACAGATCACCGTCGGCCCGGACCAGCGGTGCAACACCGAGGCGGGCGAGGACGTCACCGACACCATGGCGCTGGGCGTGCGCACCTGGGGCGAGGCGCTGCGGGACGTCGACTCGGCGGTGATGCTCAGCGGCACCTACCAGGCGCCGAGCGAGATCGGGCGGAGGCTGCTGAACGCACTGCCGACGGTGCTGGTCCGGCCGGCGGGGACCGCCGACGCCACCCTGATCGCGCTGTTGGCCTCGGAGATCTCCCGGGACGAGCCGGGGCAGGAGATCGTCCTCGACCGGCTGTTGGACCTGCTGCTGATCGGCGTGCTGCGGGCCTGGCTCGCCGATCCGGGATCGGGTTCCCCGGCCTGGTACCGGGCGCAGGGCGACCCGGTCGTCGGGCCGGCCCTGCGGTTGCTGCACGAGAGGCCGGCGCACGGCTGGACGGTCGAGGAGCTGGCGCTGAAGGCCGGGGTGTCCCGGGCCTCGCTGGCCCGCCGCTTCACGGAGCTCGTCGGGGAGCCGCCCGTCGCGTACCTGACGGGCTGGCGGATCGCGTTGGCGGCGGACCTGCTGCGCGACCCGGAGGCCACGGTGGCGACAGTGGCCCGCCGGGTCGGCTACGGGAGCGCGTTCGCGCTGTCCACGGCCTTCAAGCGGGTGCGGGGGGTGAGCCCGCAGGAGTTTCGTGCCGGGAAGGCCCCGGCGGTCGAGCCCCCGAAGGACGCGCGGGGGCCGCTGACCGTGGTCCTGCGGGAGTAGCGGCGGCCTCCGGGGCCCGCGAAGCCCGGAGGCGGGCCCCGCGCCCCGTCAGAGGGCGAGGACGCCGACCCGCTGGGTGCCGCTCAGTTCGCCCGTGGTCGTGAAGCCCAGGCCGAGGTAGAAGGGCTCGGGGGTGTGCTCGCCCGGGTTCCAGGTGACGTACGCGCGGGTGCCGCCGAGGCCGCGGATCTCCTCGGAGACGGACCCGACCGCGAACCGTCCGTATCCCCGGCCCTGGTGTTCGGCGGAGATGTTCAGGCGCCAGATGCCGGAGCGACGGTCGGTCGCGTCGCCGTTCCAGGAGAAGTCGAGGAAGGCCATGACGAAGCCGACCACTTCCTCCGCCCCGTCGTCCCGACGGTCCACGATGGCCCGCGGCCAGGCGTTCGCCCCGTACCCGTATGCCTCCGCCAACGATTTCAGGACAGGTGACACAAGGTGCTCCTGATGCGGGTGAAGCCGAATCGCGCACACCGCGTCGAAGTTTTCCGGGGTGACCGGCACCAGGCGGGGAGTTGAGCTGTTCATCGTCTCAGCCTACTTTCCGCCAGGGTGATGATCGACGAAACGGTGATGCTGTAAGACAGTAAGTGCAGACCACTCCTCCACTTCCCGAACGTCCCGTACGTCCCGACGAAAGGCTGTCGTTGATTCCCGAACGGATCCTCGTGACGGGCGGCACCGGCTTCGTCGGATCCCATGTGACGGCGCGTCTGACAGCGGCCGTGGGCGCCCCGGACGGCCGGGAAGGCCCGGTCGGCCCCGCGCTGCGGCTGCTCGGCCACCGGCGGGCCCTGCCGGGGCACACGGGTGCGGCGGCCGGGATCGAGACGGTGACCGGAGATCTGACGGACCCGGCGTCCCTGCGCGGCATCTGCGAGGGCGTCACCACCGTCGTCCACCTCGCGGCCAGGATCGGCGGCACCGAGGAGGAGTGTCGGACGGTCAACGTCGAGGGCACCCGCGCCCTGCTGGCCGAGGCCGCGCGGGCCGGCGTACGGCGCTTCGTGCACCTCGGCACCGCCGCCGTCTACCGTGACGAGCCGCACCGGGGCGAGGCCGAGGGGCTGTTGGCCGAGGAACCGGTCTCCGCGACCAGCGTCACCCGGCTGGAGGGCGAACGCCTGGTCCTCGCCGCGGGGGGCGTCGTGGTGCGGCCCCACCTGGTCTACGGACGCGGCGACACCTGGATGGTCCCCGCGCTGGTCGACCTGATGGGACGGCTGCCGTACTGGGTGGACGGAGGGCGCGCGCGGCTCTCGATGATCTCCGCGGACGCCCTGGCGGACGCGGTGGCGGACCTGGCCCGGCTGCCCGGACGGCTCGCGGGACAGGTCCTGCACGCCTGCCACCCGGAGCCGGTGAGCGCCCGGGAACTGGTCACCACCGTGGGGCGGGCCCTCGGGGTGCCCCTGCCGGACGGGGACGTCACCCTGGAGGAGGCCTGCGCACGGCTGGGTGCGGCGGGCGACCCGGTCACCCGCCGCAGGATCTCGCTGCTGGCGGTCGATCACTGGTACGACGGCAGCCGCTTGTGGAAGCTGGTCGGCGCGGAGCCCGGACCGGGGCTGCCGGAGGGGTTCGCCCGGTACGCGCCGTGGTACCGGGAGCACATGGGCCGATGAGCGGCCACGGCTCCCGGCCGAGGAGGCCGGATCAGTCGGAGGCTATGGTTCCGGTGACGGTCGCCTCGAATATCCGGGTGTCGCCCTGGTGTCCGGTGACGTGGACGGTGCGGATGCCCGGGTCCATGGAGTGGGGGACCTCGGTGTCGATCCAGCACGGGGCGTCGAGTTCCGCGTAGTTGTGGAACGAGGACTCCACCGCCGTGGGTCTGAACGAGCGGGCGTGGAGCGTCCCGCAGGCGGCCTGGCGGGCCGCCTCCACCAGGACCATGCCCGGGTGGTGGTCATTGGCGTGCTCGAACAGGATCGGGTGCGTCAGGTCCGGCGAGAGCAACCAGCGGCCGGGCCGGTCGCCCGGGGCGAGCACCACGTCGAAGGGCAGCAACCGGCCCGCCTCCGCCGGCCGGATCGGCGCCGGACGCGGCGGGAGCTGCGCGGGAGCGGCCGTGGAGAGGCTTCCGTACTCACCGCGCAGCCGGCGGTAGACCGCCGGGGGAACGAAGCTGAAGAGCCCGGAACCGGTGGCCGCGATCCGTCCGTCACGGCGGACGCCCACCTCGAGGAAGCCGGAGAACCGGTTGCCCTTCCAGCCGAAGTCCCGGCAGGTCGCGATGAGTTCCAGGTCGGTCGGACCGGCGCCGATCAGCAGCTGTTCCAGGTCGGCCTTGAAGCCCAGGCTCCACAGCAGCACGTTGTGCCCCAGGGGCACCCCGTACTCCGCGTGGCACAGTAAAAGGCCGGCCTGGCGGACGGTCTCCCCGACTTGGACGAGGTCGTGTCCGGTACCGTCCGCGCTGATGAAGAAAGTATGGGCCCGCGGCCACTGGCCGGTCAGCAGGAAGGTGTCGTCATCGATCCGCTCGTAGCCGGTCAGGAACACCTCCGCCACCGAGCTGCGATGCACGTACTCCCGGGGGACGGTGCTCGTGAGCCGGGGAAGCTCGTCACAGCGCGTCGTCCGCCGCACGCCGGCTTCCTTCATGGACAGCGCGGGGGTGTTGTTCTCGAACGTGAGCAGGGTCATGGACCTCTCCGCAGAGCCGAGTTGACGGATGGGACGAGCACTTGAAGTCGTAAGATACGTACTCTCCGGTTTTGTTTGCAAGGATGTTCTGGCCTCTACTTGGCGCAGATGCCGTCACGAGGCCGATGTTCGGGTGCGCGTGTCACCGTACGGTTAAAACAAACCGAACAGATGGTTCGGAAAGAGCGGTGACAGCCTGTTCCTTCTTGGCTGCTCAACGAAGTGGATCGTGCGAGAGCGCGACCAACGCGAGAACTTCTCCCGCCACGTGAGACGGACTTGACTGTCGTGGCCAAAAGGTCACGGTTTATTGTTTCCGTCTTGATAAAATACGGACCTTCTGGTTGGTTTTACGGGGGGGAGCGGAATCCGAAGGGGTTCCGTCCGTGTGGGCCCGTGGACATCGGAGGCATCGTGGCACGTCAGGAGCGTGCAGTACGCACGCGTCGTGCGATCTTGGAAGCGGCGGCCTCGGTCTTCGACGAGCGCGGATATGAGGCTGCGACCATCGCGGACATCCTCACCCGCGCCGGAGTGACCAAGGGAGCGTTGTACTTCCACTTCTCGTCCAAGCAGGACTTGGCGCGAGGAGTCCTCGACGAGCAATTCGCCGAGGGAGGAGTACCGCCGCGCCAGAGCAAGCTGCAGGAACTCGTCGACACGTCGATGGTGATGGCCCATCGCATGCAGCGCGACCCGATGCTGAGCGCCGGCGCGCGGCTCTCGCTCGGGCCCGACATGCGGGAGATCTTCGGAGGCGGATCGGTCCCCGGCTGGATCAGGGTGACCGAGGAGATGCTGATCCAGGCCAAGGCGCGCGGCGAGCTGCTGCCGCACGTCAACACGGCAGAGACGGCCTGGACCCTCTCGGCCTGCTGGACCGGGGTGCAGATCTACTCGCAGACGCTCGTCAACCGCGAGGACATCGAACACCGGGTCTCGGTGCTCTTCGAGCACGTCTACCCGAGCATCGCGACGCCCGCGGTCCTGGCCCGGCTGGAGATGGGGCGGACCCGCGGGGCCGAGGTGGTGGCCGAGATGGAACGGTTGGAGGAGGCCGCGGAGGTGACCGCCGGCCAGGTCGCCTCCTGACTCGCGCCGGCGCTTCTCGGGCACGGCTCCACCGAGGCGTCGGATCGTGCCTGCGAAGCTTTGTACCCCCCTGGGCAAACCGCCGAGGCGGTTTGTGGAGATCGCATGGTCAAGCAGGAGCGTGCTGCCCGCACGCGTGAGGTTCTGGTCCGCGCCGCCGCGGAGGTGTTCGTCGAGGAGGGTTTCGCCACGGCCTCGATCGGCGCCATCAGCAAACGGGCCGGGGTCAGTGCGGGCGGCCTGCACTTCCACTTCGGCAGCAAGACGGCCTTGGCCGAGGCCGTGGTGGATCGCGCCGCGGCCTCCGTGCGGGTGATCACGGTCTCCCGGCTGGCGGGGGGAAACGCGCTCCAGGTGCTCGTCGACTCGACGCACGACCTGATGGCGCTCCTCGCGCATGATCCCGTGGTCAGCGCGGGGTTCGGGCTCTGCGTGGCGGCCGGAACCGGCGACGACGCGGGGGCCGGCCCCTGTGGCGTGCGCCGGCAATGGCAACGCTGGGTCGAGGCCATGTTCCGTACGGCCGCCCGCAACGGGGAACTGGCCGACGGCGTCTCCGCGCAGGACGCGGCGGCCGCCGTGGTGGCCGCGATCGTCGGCTTCGAGGCCCTCGGAGCCGACGAGGGGGCGTGGCTCGCGGAGCCCTCGCTGGCCCGGTACTGGGCTCTGATGCTGCCCCGGATCGCCGCCGACGGCTCGCTCGGAGAGCTGCGCGCCGACGGCTCGGACACGATGTGCGTGGCCGCCGCCGCCCGGAGTGGCGTCCCCGACTAGCAAACTGAATGGTTTGTTCCGGTCTCTGAAGCACCCCTCAGGAAGGTTTCTGAGGGGTGTTTTTGCGTCCGCCGACAGCCCTCCAGAGCCTCCGTTTCCTGGCAAACGCGCAGTTCAGAGGCTGTTCGTGGGTGCCTCTGGCTCATGCTGGCAAGAAAAACGGCCCAGCCGGTTTGGTATTGACAAACCGCTGATGCTGTTTTTTGCTCATTCCAGTGAAAGTCGAGGGCTCATCCATGGACGAAGCAGGGGAGTACGGCGTGGACATCGATGTACTGGGCGCACTGGACGTGCGGGAGAACGGGATCTCCATCACCCCGACCGCAGCCAAACCCCGTCAGGTGCTGGCGCTCCTCGCGCTGCACGCCGACCAGACGGTCCCCGTCGCCGCACTGATCGAGGAGCTGTGGGGCGAGCGACCGCCGCGCAGCGCCCGGACCACGCTGCAGACGTACATCCTCCAGCTCCGGGCGCTCATCGCCACGGCCCTCGCAAGCGGCGGCGGGGACACCTCGCGGACTGCGAAGGACGTGTTGGTGACGTTGCCGGGGGGTTATTTGTTGAGTGGTGGTGGGGGGAAGAGTGATGTGCGGGAGTTCGAGCGGTTGTCGGGGTTGGGTTATCGGGCGGTGGATGCGGGTGATCATCCGGGTGGGGCGCGGTTGTTGAGGGAGGCGTTGGGGTTGTGGTCGGGGCCGGCGTTCGCGGATGTCCAGGGTGGTGTGCAGTTGGACATGGAGATTCGTCGGTTGGAGGAGACGCGGTTGTGTGCGTTGGATCAGCGGATCGAGGCGGATCTGCGGTTGGGTCGTCATCGTGAGGTGTTGGCGGAGTTGACGGTGTTGGTGAGTCGGTATCGCACGCATGAGAACCTGCACGGGCAGTTCATGCTGGCTCTGCACCGCTCCGGCCGCCGCGGCGAAGCGCTGGACGTCTACCAGCGGCTGCGGACCACCCTGGTGCGCGAACTCGGCATAGAGCCCTCGGCAGCCCTGCGCCGGCTCCAGCGCTCGATCCTGATGACCGGGCCCGAACGCCCCCTGGAAACCACCGAGACGCCCAAGAGGCGACTGGTTCCCGTGGGCTGACGGGTCATCGCACGGTCTTTGTGCGCTCATTTCCCCACGGCCGCCGGAACCCCACTCCGGAAAAGGCCGCACAGCACCGCGGAAAATCCGCCGCGGGAGCCCCCGAGAAAAGGTCATCGACACCGGTGAAGGGGCTCCCACCAGCGGAAACACACCCCACCGCGCACCAGTGCGGAGGGCCGCTCGACGCCGGCTCAAGAATTCGGTGACCTTGCCCGGGGCCCCGTTACCGTGATCGGGTCGAATGCTGAAATCCGAGTATGGCGCGACGAATTGCGGAGGGGAGACGGGAGACCGTGAAGATTCAGATTCTGGGACCTTTGAGTGCCGAGGTCAACGGAGGATCGATCGTTCCCACGGCGGGCAAGCCGTGTCAGATCCTGGCGCTCCTCGCGCTCTACCCGGGCCGGGTGATGCCCGTGCCGACCCTCATGGAGGAGATCTGGGGCACCGACCTGCCACAGAGCGCGCTCACCACCCTGCAGACGTACATCCTTCAACTGCGCCGCAGACTGGGCACGGCCATGGGGCCGGGGGCCCCCGGCTCGGCGAAGGACATCCTCGCCACCCGGCACGGCGGATACCTGCTCCAGATCCCCCCGGAGTCCGTGGACGTCCACACGTACGAGACCCTCGTGGCGGGCGGCCAGACCGCCTTCGACCAGGGCGACGACGAGACCGCGGCGGACCTGCTGCGCAAGGCGCTCGCCCTGTGGCAGGGACCGGCGCTCGTCGACGTACGGGTCGGACCGATCCTCGACATCGAGGTCCTGCGGCTCGCGGAGAGCCGACTCGTCACCACCGAACGGCGCATCGACGTCGACCTACGGCTGGGACGGCACACGGAACTCCTCGCGGAACTCGCCGAACTCATCGCCCGGCACCCGCAGCACGAGGGACTGCACTCGCAGGCGATGGTCGCGCTGTACCGGTCGGGGCGGCAGGCGAAGGCGCTGGACGTCTTCCGGCGGCTGCGGACACGACTCATCGACGAACTGGGCGTGGAGCCCTCGCAGCAGCTGCAACGACTGCACCAGGCGATGCTGAAGGTGGACCCGGCGTTGGACGTGGTGGCGGGGCCGCGGAGGTCTTCGACGTTCGACCTGTACGCCGCCTAGCCCTCCGGGGGTTGTGGACGGGGCGGCGGCGCGGTGCGGGCGCGGTGCGGGCGCGGTGCGGTGCGGGTGGGCCGGGCCGCGGCCGGGTTGCGGGGCCCCGCCCCGGACCCCGCGCCTCAAACGCCGGCGGGGCTGGAATCGGCAGGCCGGGCTGGGATTGCCTGGCTGGGCTGGGGTGGTCCGGCTGGAATCGGTCGGGCCAGGGGGCGTTGAGTGGTGCTCCAGGGAGGGTGGTCAGGCTCGGGGGTACCCGGGACGCGTGCGCGTGCTCGCGGACGAGGAGAGGGGTACACCCATGGACCGGCTGGAACTCACCGATCTGACGCGGATCCTGCGCGCCTGGGGAGGTGAGGAGGAGGGCGTCGAGCTGGACGACGACGTGCGCGACCTGTACTGGGTGGAGCTCGGCTACGACTGTCTTTCCGTCCTCCAGACCACCGGCTACCTGGAGCAGCGGTTCGACATCGCCTTCGACGAGGAGGCCATGGAGTACGCCGACACCCCGCGCCGCTACCTCGACCTGGTCAACCACGTGCTGGGTTCCCGCGCCGCGGTCTGAGGACCGGGCCCCGGAACTCCACTCGGAGTCCAGGAAGCTTCCTGCGGATACGGACAGGCTCTGCATCAAGCGTTGAGAGAGGGTGTCTGATGTCTGTCGAACGAGTGCACCGGATGACACACGCGGTGGACGCGGCCGCACCGGCCGGCGTCCTGTACGCGCTGGTGGCCGACACCGCCCAGTGGCCGCTGCTGGTACCCGACACCGTCCATGTCGAGCCGTGGGACTTCGACGGCAGCCGCGAACGGTTCTCCCTGTGGGACACCCGCGACGGGACCGTGCGGACGTCGTTGTGGCGGCGGACCCTGGACTCCGAACGGCGGCGGATCGACTTCCGCCAGGAGGTTCCCGAAGCGCCCGTCACCTCCGCGGGCGGCAGTTGGACGGTACGGCAGCTCGCCCCGGGCTGGTCGCGGCTGACCCTGGAGCAGGACTTCACCGTCGCCGGCAACCGCGGCTCCGACGTCGAGCGGGCCCGCGCCGACGCCGAACGCGGCGGGCGGATCATGCTCGACCGGCTGCGCGAGGCCGCCGAGCGCTGGGAGCGGCTCGACGCGCTGACGATGAGCTTCGAGGACTCCGTCCGCTTCGACGGACCGGGCGAACCGGTCGGCGCCTTCCTGTACGACGTGGCCTCCTGGCCCGGCCGGGTCCCGCACATCGCACGCGCCGACGTCGTCGAGGACCGCCCGGGGGTGCAGCGCGCCACCACGCACACGCTGACCGTCGACGGCTCCGTCCACACGACGGAGTCCGTACGGGTGTCCTTCCCGGCGGCCGCCCGCACCGTCTACAAGGAGACCGTGCCGTCGCCGCTGCTGGCCGCGCACACGGGGGAGTGGTCGATCGTCCCGGACGAGACGGGAGTCACCGTGCTCTCCCTGCACCACGTGCTGCTGGACGAGCGGATGGTGGAACGCTTCCTCGGCCCCGACGCCGACCTGTCGCAGGCGCGCCGGTACGTCCGCGAGACCCTCGGGCGGGAGAGCGCGGCCACCTTCGAGCAGGCCCGCGCGTACGCGCGGAACGCCGTGCGGGGCCTGCGGGCGCTCTGAGCGCCGGACCGCGAGCGGAGGTCCGGCGCCCCTGCGCCCCGGTCAGCCGCCCAGGACCGTCCAGGTGTCGTTGCCGGCGAGGAGGGCGGAGAGGTCCGCCTTGCCCTGCTGCGCGATCGCGGTGTCGAGTTGGTCGGCCATGAGGGTGTCGTAGACGGGTCGTTGGACGCTGCGCAGGACTCCGATGGGGGTGTGGTGGAGGGTGTCGGGGTCGGCGAGGCGGGAGAGGGCGAAGGCGGT
>NZ_JAPNLK010000132.1 GCF_026627505.1 Streptomyces sp. H27-H5
GGCACCGACATCGGCCACCCCAACGACGCCTTCGACACCGCCGCCATCGTCCACCTCGCCGACCACGAGGCGTGACCGCACCCAACCCGCCCAACCGGAAAAGGACCTGCAACGCGCTGCACTAGTGCTGTGACCGCACTAGCGCCGCGGTTCCCAGCGGAACCACCGGTGGACAGCAAACACGCTCGTCACGGTCCAGGCCACCGTGAGGAGCGCGGCCCCGGTCAGGTCCCCGGCCGGCGCGCCGTCCCAGGCGCCCCGCACCAGCGTCATGACGCCGCTCAGGGGAAGCAGTTCGCACACCGATGCCAGCGTCCGCGGCAGGCTGTCCATCGGTACGAACAGGCCCGAGCCGAGCAGGCTCACCAGCAGCAGCGGCACCGTGGTGATGCCCGCGCTCTCCACGCTCCGGGTGAAGGAGCTGGTCAGCGCCGACAACCCGGCCAGCAGCACGATCGCCGCGAGTACCGCGACGATCAGGAGCAGCGGGTTGTCCGGCATCGGCGCGTCCAGGGCAACCGCCCCGGCCAGGACGAGGACGCCGATCTGCCCGAGGGCGACGACCGCGGCCGGCAGCGCGGTGCCGGCGAGGATCTCCAGGTCGCCCGCCTCGCCGGTGCGCAGCCGCTTGAGGACGAGTTCCTCGCGCCGGGCCACGTACGCGGAGACCAGGTTCATGTAGACGACCAGGAGCAGGACGAGTCCGATGCCGCCGCTCAGGGTGGCCCGGCCGAGGGCCGCGGCGCTGCGCTCGTCCGCGTCGGCGAGCGTCGAGCGCAGCAGGAACACCATGGCCGCCGGCATCAACAGGGCCATGGACAGCGCGGCCCGATTGCGCCGCAGCAGGGTCAGCTCGGAGCGGCCCAGGGCGGTGAGCCGCCGGGGACTCAGGCGCGGTGCGGTCAGGTTCGGCATGCTCATCGGATTCCCGCCCTCTCGTCCTCGTCGGTCCGGGCGCCGGACAGGGGGCTCCGGCGGCTCCGTGCGATCTCCAGGAAGGCCTCCTCCAGCGAGGCGGACCGGGCGTCGAGCCCGATCAGCTCCACCGCGGCCTCGTGCGCCCAGCGCAGCAGTTCCCCGAGGCTCTCCTGGAGCCGTTCGGTACGGATCTCCACCTGCCGTCCGTCCGCCGCCGCCCGCAGGGACAGCGGCAGCCGCGCCGCGGGCACCGCCTCCGGGAGCGTGAAACGGATCCGGGAGGGCCGCGTCGCGCTCACCTCCGCGGGCGTGCCGGTCAGCACCGGTTCCCCCTCGTGGAGGATCGCCAGCCGGTCGGCGAGCTCCGCCGCCTCCTCCAGGTAGTGCGTGGTCAGCAACACCGTGGTGCCCCGTTCGCGCAGTTCCCGCACCAGCGCCCAGGTGTCCCGGCGGCCCTCGGGGTCCATGCCGGTGGTCGGCTCGTCGAGGAACAGCACCTCCGGCCGCCCCAGCAGGGCCAGCGCCAGATCGAGCCGCCGCCGCTCACCGCCGGACAGCTGCTTGATCCGTACGGAGGACCGGGCGGCCAGCCCGACCAGTTCCAGGACCTCCGCCCCGGGCCGGGCGCCCGTGGTCACCCCGGCCCACATCCGCACCGTCTCGGCGACGGTCAGGTCGGAGGGGAAGCCGCCGTCCTGGAGCATGATCCCGGTGCGCGGCCGGACCTCGGCCCGCTGCCTGTACGGGTCGAGCCCGAAGACCCGCACCCGACCGCCGTCGGGCGCGGCCAGTCCCTCCAGGAGTTCCACGGTGGACGTCTTGCCCGCCCCGTTCGTCCCGAGCAGGGCGAAGATCTCGCCGCGCCCCACGGAGAAGGAGACGCCGCGGACGGCCTCGAAGCCGCCGGCGTAACGGCGTCGCAGTTCCTCGGCCCGGATCACCGTGTCGGTCATCACTGTGTCGGTCATGAACCAAGGCTCGCGGCGGACCGGCCGCCCCGGCAGTGCGTGCTGTCATGACGGGGGATGACATATGTCAGGCGGCACCGGGCAAAGGCGCGGGTATAGGGGTGAATACACGACAAAGGCCCCGATCAATGATCGGGGCCTTTGTCACACTGAGCGGACGACGCGACTCGAACGCGCGACATCCACCTTGGCAAGGTGGTGCTCTACCAACTGAGCTACGTCCGCATGCAACGACGTAAAGCCGTGCGCTGCGAGCATCACTCTACCTGATCCACAACCGTGGTCGGTAAAGCGTGCAGAGCGGGTGACAGGGATTGCACACTGCGCCTCCCCCCTGGAAGGGGGGTGTTCTGCTACTGAACTACACCCGCACGACTTCGGGTCTCGGCCTTGCGGCCTCGCCCCTTGGCGTGATCCACACACTAGCCGATCAGAGGGGGTGGATGGCAAATCCGGGGTCAGTGGGCAGCGTTGTAGGCCTCGTAGACCCGCTTGGGGATGCGGCCGCGCGGCGGCACGTCGTGCTGGTTGGACCGGGCCCAGGCCCGGACGACCGCCGGATCGGGGGCGATCGCCGTGTGCTTGTACGCCTTCCCCGAGCGAGCCTGTCGACGGCCGGCGGCCACGAAGGGGGCGAGGCCCTTCCGCAGTTTCTTTGCGTTGGCGACATTGAGGTCGATCTCGTACGACTTACCGTCCAGTGCGAACACGACCGTTTCCGCCGCTTCTCCGCCATCGATGTCGTCGGAGATCGTGACTACTACGCGCTGCGCCACGGATATCGGTCCCTTCGTGCGAGGTCACCGCGTGCTGACATGCGGTGATGTCGCCTGTGTGGATGTTTCGGAGCAATGCATCAATCCGTCGGAATCCCGACCGATTCCTTTGTACCGTGATTCGCATTGAATTGCGAAGCCCAGTTAATTATCTCCGCGTGTCCCGCCGCAATCCCGGGTACGTGGTTTTCCGGTGGATTTTGCGAAGCGTTGGTGAAGCTGAAACGGGTCGCGGATCATGCTCAAGGTATATCTACCCGCGTAGAAATTTTCGCCGGGTACGCTGATGTAACCGCCTTCGCACCAACCACCACACGGGAGTGCCAGTGGCACGCGTCGTAGTCGACGTCATGCTCAAGCCGGAGATCCTCGACCCCCAGGGCCAGGCGGTGCAGCGTGCACTGCCGCGGCTGGGCTTCGAGGGAATCGCCGACGTCCGCCAGGGGAAGCGCTTCGAACTGGAGGTGGAGGGACCGGTCGACCAGGCCGCCCTCGACCGCATCCACAAGATGGCCGAAACCTTCCTCGCCAACACCGTCATCGAAGACTTCACCGTGAAGGTCGAGGCCTGAGGGTGACCACTCGCATCGGAGTCGTCACGTTCCCCGGAACGCTCGACGACCGTGACTCGCTGCGCGCCATCCGCATCGCGGGAGCCGAGCCGGTCTCGCTGTGGCACCGCGACAAGGACCTGCATCAGGTCGACGCGGTCGTCCTCGCGGGCGGCTTCTCCTACGGGGACTACCTGCGCGCCGGGGCCATCTCCCGCTTCTCGCCGGTGATGGAGACCATCATCGAGCAGGCCAGGGCCGGCATGCCGGTCCTCGGCATCTGCAACGGCTTCCAGGTCCTCACCGAGGCCCACCTGCTGCCGGGGGCGATGCTCCGCAACAACCACCTGCACTTCATCTGCCGCGACCAGAAGTTGCGCGTGGAGAACGCGGAGACCGCGTGGACCGGCGACTACACCGCCGGCCAGGAGATCTCCGTACCGCTCAAGAACATGGACGGCCGCTACACCGCCGACGAGCGGGTGCTGGACGAACTGGAGGCCGAAGGACGAGTGGCCTTCCGGTACCTGGACGGGAACCCGAACGGTTCGCTGCGCGACATCGCCGGCATCACCAACGCCGCGGGCAACGTCGTCGGCCTCATGCCGCACCCCGAGCACGCGGTGGAACCGCTGATCGGGACGGGCCGCACCGACGGTCTCCCGTTCTTCACCTCGGTCCTGAAGAAGCTGGTCAGCGCATGAGCCTCGACACCGTCAAGCACGCCACCGACACCCCGGACGCCTCCCAGCCGTGGAAGGAACTCGGCCTCAAGGAGGACGAGTACGCCCGCATCCGGGAGATCCTCGGCCGCCGTCCCACGGGCGCCGAGCTCGCCATGTACTCGGTCATGTGGTCCGAGCACTGCTCGTACAAGAGCAGCAAGGTCCACCTGAAGCAGTTCGGCGAGAAGGTCCCGGAGAACGACGCCATGCTCGTCGGCATCGGCGAGAACGCCGGCGTCGTCGACGTGGGCCAGGGCTACGCGGTCACCTTCAAGGTCGAGTCGCACAACCACCCGTCGTACATCGAGCCCTACCAGGGCGCGGCCACCGGCATCGGCGGCATCGTCCGCGACATTCTCGCGATGGGCGCCCGCCCGGTCGCGGTCGTGGACCCGCTGCGCTTCGGCGCGGCCGACCACCCCGACACCAAGCGCGTCCTGCCGGGCGTCGTCGCCGGCATCGGAGGCTACGGCAACTGTCTGGGCCTGCCGAACATCGGCGGCGAGGTCGTCTTCGACGCCTGCTACCAGGGCAACCCGCTGGTCAACGCCGGTTGCATCGGCGTGATGAAGCACGAGGACATCCACCTGGCCCAGGCCTCCGGCCCCGGCAACAAGGTCATCCTCTACGGCGCCCGCACCGGCGGCGACGGCATCGGCGGCGTGTCCGTGCTGGCCTCGGAGACCTTCGACGACACCAAGCCGACCAAGCGGCCGGCCGTGCAGGTCGGCGACCCGTTCCAGGAGAAGCTCCTCATCGAGTGCACCCTGGAGATCTTCAAGGA
Organism: Streptomyces sp. H27-H5; assembly: GCF_026627505.1. Lineage (GTDB taxonomy): Bacteria > Actinomycetota > Actinomycetes > Streptomycetales > Streptomycetaceae > Streptomyces. The sequence goes on from NZ_JAPNLK010000132.1 coordinate 4,723, forward strand.
GAAGCTGGTCGCGGGCATCCAGGACCTCGGCGGCGCCGGGCTCTCCTGCGCCACGAGCGAGCTGGCCTCCGCGGGCTCCGGCGGCATGCGCGTCGAACTCGACACCGTCCCGCTGCGCGACGCGACGCTCTCGCCCGAGGAAATCCTCATGAGCGAGTCGCAGGAACGCATGTGCGCGATCGTCGAGCCGCAGCACGTGGACCGCTTCATGGAGATCTGCGAGAAGTGGGACGTCATCGCCACCGTCATCGGTGAGGTCACCGAGGGCGAGCGCCTGGAGATCTTCTGGCACGGCGAGCAGATCGTGGACGTGCCCCCGGGCACCGTCGCCCACGAGGGCCCGGTCTACAACCGCCCGTTCGCCCGCCCCGCGTGGCAGGACGCCCTCCAGGCCGACGACGCGGGCAAGCTGCCCCGCCCGGGGACCTCCGAGGAGCTCCGCGCGCAGGTCCTGGCGCTGGTGTCCTCCCCGAACCAGGCCTCCAAGTCCTGGATCACCGACCAGTACGACCGCTTCGTCCAGGGCAACACGGTGCTCTCGCAGCCCGAGGACGCCGGCATGGTCCGCATCGACGAGGACACCAACCTCGGCGTCGCCATGGCCACCGACGGCAACGGCCGTTTCGCGAAGCTCGACCCGTACACGGGCGCGCAGCTCGCGCTGGCCGAGGCGTACCGCAACGTCGCCGCGACCGGCGCCAAGCCGCTCGCCATCTCCGACTGCCTCAACTTCGGTTCGCCGGAGGACCCGGGCGTCATGTGGCAGTTCGCCGAGGCCACCCGCGGTCTCGCGGACGGCTGCCTGGAGCTGGGCACCCCGGTGACCGGCGGCAACGTCTCGCTGTACAACCAGACCGGCGAGACCGCGATCCACCCGACCCCGGTCGTGGCGGTCCTCGGTGTGATCGACGACGTCAACCGCCGCACGCCGATGGCGTTCGCGGAGGCCGGCCAACTCCTGTACCTGCTCGGCGACACCGCCGAGGAGTTCGGCGGTTCGGCCTGGTCCGAGGTCGTGCACCAGCACCTCGGCGGCATGCCGCCGAAGGTGGACCTGGGTCGCGAGAAGCTGCTCGGCGAGATCCTGATCTCGGCCTCGCGCGACGGCATGATCGACGCCGCGCACGACCTGTCCGACGGCGGCGTGATCCAGGCGCTCACCGAGTCCTGCCTGCGCGGCGGCAACGGTGCGCGGATCGTGGTGCCCGAGGGCCTGGACGCCTTCACCTTCCTGTTCTCCGAGTCCGCGGGCCGGGCCGTCGTGGCCGTCCCGCGCAGCGAGGAGCTCCGCTTCACCGACATGTGCGGTGCGCGGGGCCTGCCGGCCGCCCGCATCGGCGTGGTGGACGGCGAGGAGATCGAGATCCAGGGCGAGTTCACGATTCCGCTCGCGGAACTGCGGACCGCCCACGAGGCGACGATCCCGGCGCTGCTCGCCTGATCCCGCCCGTACCGTCGTTCCCGCTCGTACCGTCATCGAGCCCCCGTCCGGAGTCCTCCGGACGGGGGCTCGGTCGTGCGGCCGTTGTTTCCTCGCCCGTCCGACCGGAATCATGCTCTACCTGATGGTGATGGACGGGCCGCACCCGGAGACGGCCCGGGGCCTGCCCTTCACCTGGCGCGGCGTGGGCCTCCCCGCGAACGGCACCACCTTCGAAGCCGCGGTCGAAGCCGCCGACGGCACCCCCGCCGAAGCTCCCGCTGGCGACACCGACCAGGGCATGGTCCGGGGCCCGTTCCCGGGCTGAGTGCGCCGGATAGGGTCGGCTCCATGCCGACCGCCCGGAAGAAGCCGCGTACCTACGACTCCGCCAAGATCCGCGCGGCCGTCACCGCGCAGTTCGGCCACATCGCCGCGGCCGTGGCGACGCTGACCCCCGAGGAGTCGGCCCGCCCCACGCACCTCGGAAGCTGGACCGTACGGGACCTCGCCGCGCACATCGCCTGGATCATCCGGTCCATCCCCGAGGCGGCGGCGCGGCCCGAACCGGCCGAAGCCGAGCTGACCGTACGGAACTGGCCCTTCGCCACGGCCGGGATCGCCGGACAGATCGACGAACTGGCCCGGGAGACCGCCGCCGGCGAGGAACTCGGCCCGCTGTACGAGGAGGCGGCGACCCGGCTCGCCGAACTGCTGCGGGTGGTCCCGGACAGCCGACTGCTCGGGCTGCGGGTCGGCGCGATGGCCTTCGGGCCGTTCATGGTCACCCGCACCGTGGAACTGGTCGTCCACACCGACGACCTCAACCGGGCCGCCGGCCTGGAGATCCCGATCGACCGGCAGGCCCTCGCCGCCTGCACCCGGCTGCTCGCCGACGCCCTCGCGGACAAGGCCCCCGGGGGTTCGGTGGAGCTGCGGATCCCGCCCTTCGCCGTGGTTCAGTGCCTGGAGGGACCCCGGCACACCCGGGGCACCCCGCCCAACGTGGTCGAGACCGACCCGCTGACCTGGATCCGGCTCGCGACGGGCCGTACGACCTGGGACGAAGCGCTGGACGGGGCCCGGCTCAGCGCGAGCGGGGAACGGGCCGATCTGGGCGCGCTGCTCCCGCTGATGGGCTGAGGGAAACCTCCTCCAAGGGTCGGACGGCGGGCCGACGGCAGGCGGAAGGGAACCGTCCGGGCACCTCGTCCGTCCCAGGTGCATGCGTCAGCAACGGCACGTCCTCGCCGCCCTCACGCTCGCCGTCACCACCGCAGTGACCGCCTGCGCGGACCAGACGACCCCCTCCGGCCCGGATCCAGCACCGGGCCTTCCGGGGACGAGTTGGTCCGTGGAGAGCGTGACCGTGGACGGGAAGACCCTGACCGCGCCCGCAGCGGCCCGACTGGCCATCGGCGCCGAGGCCCCCTACGAGGCCACGGGCAACTACGGCTGCAACGGCCTGTCGGCCAAGGTGGAGATCAAGGGCTCGACCATGAACGTCCAACCGGGCTCCAGGACCGCGATGGCCTGCCCGGACATCGCGTTCGAGACGGCCTTCGCCAAGCTCTTCCGTGGCGCGCTCACGATCGACAGCCGGCCGGAGCACCTCACCCTGAAGACGGCGGACGGCAACACCATCGCCCTGACCACGAAGCCCCGGACCCCGGACGCGCCCCTCACGACCACCGACTGGAGCGCGAACTCCCTGATCCAGGGCACGACCGTGTCCTCGGTGCCCGCCGAGGCGGCGGGCAAGGCCCGGTTCACCATCGCCGCCGACGGCGCCGCGAGCGGCAACCTCGGCTGCAACCGGTTCTCCGCCCGGGCCGTCGTCGAGGGGTCCCGGATCACCTTCGGGCCCCTGACCTCGACACGGATGGCCTGTACCGGCCCGGCCGGTGACGTCGAACAGGCGCTGACCGCGCTGTTCGCCAGTGGCCCGCTCGAACACCGCGTCCAGGGCGACACCCTGACCCTCACCGCCACCGACGACAGCGGCAAGGGCCTGGGAGCCAAGGCGGCCTCCGCCGTCGAATGACTCCGCCCCGCTCCCGGTGGGTGTCCACAGCCTGTGGACACCCACCGGGAGCGGCCCGCCGCCGGCCTCCCCCCCCCCGACGCATCGGACCGCCCCGACGCATCGGACCGAGCAGACGGATCGGGCAGATCGGGCAGGTCAGAGGGCCGGGTCAGGCCGGGTACGGGAGCAGCGTCGCGTCCGTCTTCTCCCAGGCCGCCCGCAGTTCGGCCAGCCTGGCCGGTTCCACGGCCGCCTTGTCGGCCTGCTCGCGGACGTCCCCGGCCAGGTTGAAGAGCTGGTCCTTGCCGGCCTTGCCCCGGTAGTACTTCCAGTCCCCGCGGCGCAGCGCCCGCTCGCCCCGCACCCGCCAGAACAGGTTCCGCTCCGCGACCCGCTCGCCCCGCAGCAGGTATCCGGCCAGGCTCACCCCGTCGAGCGGGTACGCGCGGTTCGGCCGGGCCCCGGCCAGCTCCAGCAGCGTCGCCGTCCAGTCCGGGCTGAACACCGGGACGTGGCTGACCTGTCCGCCGTCCAGGCGCGCCGGCCAGCGCACGATGTTCGGCACCCGGATCCCGCCCTCCTGGAGCGAGGCCTTGTTGCCGGAGAGCGGCCAGTTGTACGAGAAGCGCTCGCCCCCGTTGTCGCTGGAGAAGACGACCAGGGTGTCCTCCTCCTGGCCGGAGCGCTTCAGTGCCTTCAGCACCTCCCCGATCGAACGGTCGAGGTCCTCGACCATCTCCTTGTACTTCTCCACGGAGCCGCCGTCCTGGTGCCACAGCGCCCGGCCGTCGCCCGCCTTGATCCGGCGGACGATCTCGGCGCTCTCCTTCGTGTCCCCGTCGGCGATCCAAGGCCAGTGCGGGGTCGTGAAGTTGAGGTTCAGCAGCCACGGCTTGCCGTGGTGGTCGCGGGACACGTACTCGCTCGCCCGCTCGGTGATGATCCGCGTGTAGTAGCGCAGGTCCTTGTACTCGGCGTCGCCCTCGTAGAGGTCGTACTCCCCGCCCAGGCCCAGCTTGGAGTAGTACTCCAGGGCCCCGCCGAAGTTGCCGAAGAACTCGTCCCAGCCGGACCGGGTGGGGCTGTGGTCCGGCAGGTACCCGGCGTGCCACTTGCCGATCAACGCGGTCGCGTAGCCGGACTCCTTGAGCAGCGAGGCCAGCGTCGGGTGCGAGGGCTCCAGGCCGACGGACTTGTCGGCGATCGGCTCGGCCGACCCGCCCTTGGTACGGCCCGGGTAGCGCCCGGTGTACAGGCTGAAGCGGGTCGGCGAGCAGGTCGCGGAGCCGGAGTACGCGTCGGTGAACCGGACTCCCTGGCGGGCGAGCCGGTCCAGGTTCGGGGTCTTGATGTGCGGGGACCCGTACGAGGACAGGTCCGCCCAGCCGAGGTCGTCGCCGAGGATGAACAGGATGTTCGGCCGCCGGGAGTGACGCCCCCGGGCGGCCTTGAACTCCCGCTCCTCGGAGCCCGCGTGCCGGGCATCGGCGGGAGCGGAGGCGGGTGCGGAGGAAGGTGCGGCGGCGGCCGGCGCGGCGGCCCCCGGCCCCACGGCCGCGGCGGCGGCGCTCACGCCGACCGCCCCGCCGAAGGCGCGTCGGGACAGGCGGGATTCAGACGAGGTCACAGGTGCTTCAGGGCATGGCCCGCCGGCCCACCCCGCGGCGGCGCGGGACGGCGCACGGCACGGCGGAACGGGCTGGGGCGAGCGAAAAGGCACTGCAGGGGAAATCGGCGAGAGGCGCCGGGAGAATCAGAAAAGGCGCGCCGGAGCGCGGGGCGGAACTACGCCCGGCAACAACAGATGGCGCTCGCGACACGGACGAGGTCCACGTGCCGGCGCTCGACGAGGGTGACGGTGCGGTCACCGAGAGGCTGCATGAGCCGGAAGCTTGTACGAATCGACGACGGGCTGTCAACCAGGGCATTCCGGATATCGAGACAGTCACCCTCCGCACGGGTTACCCGACTGTCCGCACTGTGACTTTTACGGGCCGTCCCCAATTCGGACCAGTGGTCGATCTCGCCTACACTCGGGAGCGTGCCTCGTGGTGATGGACGACTCAACCACGACCTGCTCCCCGGCGAAAAGGGCCCCCAGGACGCTTGCGGCGTCTTCGGTGTCTGGGCTCCGGGTGAAGAGGTCGCCAAGCTCACCTACTTCGGACTGTATGCGCTGCAGCACCGCGGACAAGAGTCCGCGGGAATCGCTGTGAGCAACGGTTCCCAGATCCTCGTCTTCAAGGACATGGGCCTCGTTTCCCAAGTCTTCGACGAAACCTCTCTCGGCTCGCTCCAAGGTCACATCGCGGTCGGTCACGCCCGCTACTCGACCACCGGAGCCTCCGTCTGGGAGAACGCGCAGCCCACTTTCCGCGCGACCGCCCACGGCTCCATTGCCCTGGGTCACAACGGCAACCTGGTGAACACCGCCGAGCTCGCCGAGATGGTCGCCGACCTCCCCCGTCAGGACGGCCGCGCCACCCAGGTGGCGGCCACCAATGACACCGACCTGGTCACCGCACTGCTGGCCGGCCAGGTCGACGACGAGGGCAAGCCCCTGACCATCGAGGAGTCGGCCACCAAGGTCCTCCCTCAGGTCAAGGGCGCGTTCTCGCTCGTGTTCATGGACGAGGGAACCCTCTACACCGCCCGTGACCCGCAGGGCATCCGCCCGCTGGTCCTCGGCCGCCTGGACCGCGGCTGGGTGGTCGCCAGTGAGACCGCCGCCCTCGACATCTGCGGCGCCAGCTTCGTCCGCGAGGTCGAGCCGGGCGAGCTCATCGCGATCGACGAGAACGGCCTGCGCAGCTCCCGATTCGCAGAAGCGAAGCCCAAGGGTTGTGTGTTCGAGTACGTCTACCTGGCGCGCCCGGACACCGACATCGCCGGCCGGAACGTCTACCTCTCGCGTGTCGAGATGGGTCGGCGCCTCGCCAAGGAAGCCCCGGTCGACGCCGACCTGGTGATAGCGACGCCGGAGTCCGGCACGCCCGCCGCCGTCGGCTACGCCGAGGCCAGCGGGATCCCGTACGGCGTCGGCCTGGTCAAGAACGCCTACGTGGGCCGGACCTTCATCCAGCCCTCGCAGACGATCCGCCAGCTCGGCATCCGTCTCAAGCTCAACCCGCTCAAGGAAGTCATCCGGGGCAAGCGCCTGGTGGTCGTGGACGACTCGATCGTCCGCGGCAACACCCAGCGCGCCCTGGTCAAGATGCTCCGCGAGGCCGGCGCGGCGGAGGTCCACATCCGGATCTCCTCGCCGCCGGTGAAGTGGCCGTGCTTCTTCGGCATCGACTTCGCCACCCGGGCCGAGCTCATCGCGAACGGCATGACCGTCGACGAGATCGCCACGTCGATGGGTGCCGACTCGCTCTCGTACATCTCGCTCGACGCGATGGTCGAGGCGACCACCATCCAGAAGCCGAACCTCTGCCGTGCCTGCTTCGACGGCGAGTACCCGATGGAACTGCCCGACCCGCAGCTCCTCGGCAAGCAGCTCCTGGAGACCGAACTCGCCGGCGGCACCGACGCCGCCGACGCGCTCCGGCGCCCGTAGCCCTCGTCCGACCCGACCGCACCAGGTCGGGTCGGACCGGCTCGGCCCCAGCTCGACCTGCGCCCGGCCCTGTCTTTCAAGCTTCTCCCAGGGCTGTGCACCACCCGCAGTAACGACACGAAAGCTCTCTCCTGTCATGACAGAGAAGACCACCGGTGCCAGCTACGCAGCAGCAGGTGTCGACATCGAAGCGGGCGACCGCGCCGTCGAACTCATGAAGGAGTGGGTGAAGAAGACGCAGCGCCCCGAGGTCCTCGGCGGCCTCGGCGGTTTCGCCGGCCTCTTCGACGCCTCCGCCCTCAAGCGCTACGAGCGCCCCCTGCTCGCCTCCGCCACCGATGGCGTCGGCACCAAGGTGGACATCGCCCGCCGCCTCGGCGTGTACGACACCATCGGCCACGACCTGGTCGCGATGGTCATGGACGACATCGTCGTCTGTGGCGCCGAGCCGCTCTTCATGACGGACTACATCTGCGTCGGCAAGGTCCACCCCGAGCGTGTCGCGGCCATCGTGAAGGGCATCGCGGAGGGTTGCGTCCTCGCCGGCTGCGCCCTCGTGGGCGGCGAGACCGCCGAGCACCCGGGTCTCCTGGGCCCCGACGACTTCGACGTGGCGGGCGCCGGCACCGGAGTCGTCGAGTACGACCGGCTGCTGGGCGCGGATCGCATCCGTACGGGGGACGCCGTCATCGCGATGGCCTCCTCCGGTCTTCACTCGAACGGGTACTCGCTGGTCCGGCATGTCCTCCTGGACCGTGCCGGGATGCCCCTGGAAGGTCACGTCGAGGAGCTCGGCCGGACCCTCGGCGAGGAGCTGCTGGAGCCGACCAAGATCTACTCGCTGGACTGTCTCGCCCTCACCCGCACGGCCGAGGTCCACGCGTACTCGCACATCACGGGCGGCGGCCTCGCCGCGAACCTGGCGCGGGTGATCCCGGACCACCTGCACGCCACGGTCGACCGTGCGACCTGGGCCCCCGGTGCGATCTTCGACCTGGTCGGCAAGGCCGGACAGGTGGAGCGCCTGGAGCTGGAGAAGACGCTCAACATGGGTGTCGGCATGATGGCCGTGGTCCCGCAGGAGTCGGTGGACGTGGCCCTGACCGCGCTGGCCGACCGCGGCGTGGACGCCTGGGTCGCCGGCGAGATCCTGGACCGGGGCGACCACACCGAAGGCGCGACCCTGACCGGTTCCTACGCGAGCTGAGCAGCACTGAAACCCGGTCCGGGGCGAGGCCCTGGACCGGGTTTCAGTACTTTTGAGACTTATTGCCTACGCAGACGTCGAGAGAGCGTCAAGCGCCGCGGCGCTGCGCCGAAGGACCGGACTCATCGTCCTCGTCCTCGTCGTCATCGCCGTTGTAGAGAGCCGCGTACTTGGCGTACGGGTCGTCTTCGTCATCATCCAGATCGTCATCGACCTCGACCGGCGCGCTGACGGGCAGCGGCTCTGTCGGCGATGCGCCCAGCTCATTGGCCAGACGCGAGAGGTCAGTCCCGCCGCTGTTGTACTTCAGCTGGCGGGCGACCTTTGTCTGCTTGGCCTTGGCCCGGCCGCGCCCCATGGCTCGACCCCCTCGGTGACGGGGCTCGACGGCCCCAGAGTCTGACACGCGTTCATGGTTCGGAGCGGGCTCTCCGTGGAGAGACCGTCCGTAGGGGTTCAACGGTACCTGCTTCAGCGGCCGTACGGTACGCCGCCCGCATCACGCGCGCCGATGCAGTACCAACGAGACACCCCGTACTCGCTGGTCAGCTGCGATTTTAACCCTTTCCTGGCGGGCGACCCGCCGAAGGACAGTGAGTTCCGTCTCCCCTGCGCCTCCGGCGGGTCCCGAGCACCCTCGGAAGGGGTCAGCCCGCGACGACGCCGCGCGCGTCGGCCATCCGCTGCTCGGCGATCCGGTCGGCCGCGGCGGCCGGCGGAATCCCGTCTTCCTTCGCACGTGTGAATATGGCCAGCGTGGTGTCGAAGATCTTCGACGCCTTGGCCTTGCACCGGTCGAAGTCGAAGCCGTGGAGCTCGTCGGCGACCTGGATGACCCCGCCCGCGTTGACCACGTAGTCGGGGGCGTAGAGGATCCCGCGGTCCGCGAGGTCCTTCTCCACACCCGGGTGGGCGAGCTGGTTGTTCGCCGCGCCACAGACGACCTTGGCGGTCAGCACCGGCACCGAGGCGTCGTTGAGCGCACCGCCCAGCGCGCACGGGGCGTAGATGTCCAGGCCCTCGGTGCGGATCAGCGAGTCCGTGTCGAAGGCGGCGGTCACCCGACCCGGGTGCCGGTCGAGGATCTCCTGCACCGACTCGCGTCGGACGTCGGTGATGACGACCTCCGCGCCGTCCTCCAGCAGGTGCTCCACCAGGTGCCGACCGACCTTGCCGACGCCCGCGACGGCGACCTTGCGGTCGCGCAGGGTCGGGTCGCCCCACAGGTGCTGGGCGCTCGCGCGCATGCCCTGGAAGACGCCGTACGAGGTGAGGACCGAGGAGTCGCCGGCGCCGCCGTTCTCGGGGGAGCGACCGGTCGCCCAGCGGGTCTCGCGGGCCACCACATCCATGTCCGCGACGTACGTGCCGACGTCGCAAGCCGTCACGTAGCGGCCGCCGAGGGACTCCACGAACCGGCCGTAGGCCAGCAGCAGTTCCTCGCTCTTGAGGATGTCCGGGTCGCCGATGATCACGGCCTTGCCGCCGCCGTGGTCGAGGCCGGCGAGGGCGTTCTTGTACGACATGCCGCGGGCGAGGTTCAGCGCGTCGAGGACGGCCTCCCCGTCCGAGGCGTAGGCGTGGAAGCGGGTACCACCGAGGGCCGGGCCCAGGGCGGTGGAGTGGATGGCGATGACAGCCTTGAGGCCGGTGGCTCGGTCCTGGCACAGCACGACTTGCTCGTGGCCGCCCTGTTCCGTGCGGAACAGGGTGTGCAGGACGCCGTCGGTCATTTCGGTCACGGTGGTGACTCCCATGGAAGAGATGCGGCGGGAAGACGCCCCCCTGCGGGTGGGGGAGGGCGCGCTGGGAGCAGCGTAAGACCTGAGGGGCCCGCGCAGGCGTCCTGTCCGGGGATCGAAACACTCCCGGGTCCCGGGCGCCGTCCCGACGACCTCGCGGGTGCCCGCCGGAGTACCGCCGACCGGCGCGGGGGAGTACGAGAGCGTGAGCGAATCCCCCGACCCCCGGCCGCCCTCCGCGCGCCCCGCACCGACCGTTCCCTACGCCTCCTACCTGCGCGTCTACGAGCCACTGGCGGCCTTCCCCGAACCGGAGCGCACGCACTGGGCCGACTACGCCCGGCGGGCCGACACCCCGACCGCCCAGGACGAACTGCGCCGGTCGCTCGCGGACTTGGTGCGGGTGCCCCTGGTCGCGGTCCCCCGGCACGAGAGCGCCGACGCCTTCACCACCGAGTGGGACGGGACGCTGCTGGTCTGCCCGTGGCGGACCAGGCTGCGCGGCTGGCTGGCGCTGGAGGAACTCGTGGAGTGGTTCCCGGGCCCGCTGCTGGACGCGGCGCTGCCCCCGGCCGCCCGCCGTCGGGCGACCGAGGAGTACGAGGCGTGGCGCGAGCGGAACCCGGACGGCCGCCCGTGGATCCGGACCGGGGTCTGGCAGGTCCCGCTGCGGTGGTTCGTGCTGGTGTCCGACGAGGAACGGGAGTACCTCCCGGGCGAGCGGCTGCGCTACCGCACCCCGATGGTGCAGGCCCGGCGCCGGCTCGCCCGGGGGCTGCGGACCCTGCGCGAGGCGGAGGGGTACGGCATGCTCACGGAGGGCCTGGTGGAGGTCGGCAGCTGGCTGGAGGAGTTCCACCCGCGCTCGATGGTCGAGCTGGACTACGGCGGACTGGCGCACACCCTGCCGGAGGCCGGGCTGGCCGACGACCGCTCCGCGCGGGATCTGGCGCGGGGGATCGCGGAGCTGCGGGCCGGGGACCGGGAGGGCGCGGCCCGGACGTACGGGGAGCTCGCGGAGCGCTGGGGGGCGGTTCGGGAGAGACTGTTCGCGAATTAGGTCCCGGAGACCCCTGGCGTGCCCGCCGTATCGCCCGTATCGTCCGATCGGCCATAAGTCGCAGATCAGAGGCTTGATCACGGTATTGGGGTCTTAGTGCCGGGACCTACGTCCCGATACGGGCCATTGGCCCAAGCGTGACGGACCGCACTATCTACACCCTTGCGCCCTTCCCCTACCCTCGTGCCAAAATAGGACAAGGAGTCCGGGGAGGGTTCCTTCCGTCCAAGTAAGGGCGGAATGCTCGGTATTGCACTCTATGGGGGGTCTGACGACTCCTGATCGCTCTGTGACTGATCGTCACAGTGGGGTGACTGTCCGTTATGGGACGGTCCATCGGCTTCCGCCGCTGATGAACACCTCGGAGGGCAATTCCATCGGTTTGGCCGTCGAGGCTGGACGGATGGTGTAGTTGTAGTGCCGAGGACAAGCCGTTCGTCCTATAACCGACTCGGCCTGCGTATGTCCATTTCGGGCAACGTGGGCCAAGGTGCAGAATTTAGAGGAAAGAACCGAGATGGTTCGGTTCTCCCGAGGAGGCCGCTCATGACCGCTCGCACCCCTGATGCCGAGCCGCTGCTGACCCCGGCTGAGGTTGCCACGATGTTCCGCGTGGACCCGAAGACGGTCACCCGCTGGGCCAAGGCTGGCAAGCTCACGTCCATCCGCACCCTGGGTGGACACCGCCGTTACCGCGAGGCTGAGGTTCGCGCACTGCTCGCGGGAATTCCGCAGCAGCGCAGCGAGGCCTGAGGCTCGCAAGCAGGACCTTTTTGACGGGTCTGAATCGGGTCCCCCAATCCGATGAAACCCAAAAGCTTCAAACGGCAGGGCCTGCCCCAACAGGTTCCGCTGTTGTGACTGTTTTGGACGGCCGGTGAGCTGCGGCGATGTGGTGCGAGGTGGTCCTGCGGGGCCGGTAGATTGACCTTGTGACCGATGCCCCGCCGCAGCTGCCCTCGTACGAGGAGTTGGCCGCGCTG
>NZ_JAPNLK010000133.1 GCF_026627505.1 Streptomyces sp. H27-H5
GGCACCGACATCGGCCACCCCAACGACGCCTTCGACACCGCCGCCATCGTCCACCTCGCCGACCACGAGGCGTGACCGCACCCAACCCGCCCAACCGGAAAAGGACCTGCAACGCGCTGCACTAGCACCGCAGGCCAGGACAGCAACGAGATGTTCACCGGGAGCGCCAGTGTCGTGAAGTTCCACGACAACTGTCACTGCACCATCGTCCCGGTGTTCCGCGGGCAGCGCTTCGAGCTGTCCGATCACGCACGCGAGTGGGACCGCCTGTACCGGGAGTACGCGCAGGGCCACTCGGGCGACCAGCTCCGCCTCTTCCGGCGGGCTCTCGCCGACCACGGGCATCTGCCCGCTCCGTAGCCCATGGCCGCCCTGGAGGTGGCCTCATCTCAGCCCCTGGAGGGCCGATTCACCATGCCTGAAACCGAGGAGACCGAGCAGACCGTCGAGGAGACGCAGGTAGCCGAAACCGCCCCGGAGGCGGACGGCACCGAAGAGGAGCCCTTCGACCGGAAGCGGGCCGAAGCCGCGCTGAAGAAGAAGAACTCCGAAGCGGAGAACCTGCGGAAGCGGCTGAAGGAACTTGAACCCCTGGCCAAGCGGGCGCAGGAACTCGAAGACGCCCAGAAGACCGAGGCCGAGCGGCTGAACGACCAGCTCGCCGCCGAGCGGGAGCGGGCCGACAAGGCCGTCCGCAACGCGGTCGCTTCGAAGGTCGAGGCCCTGGCCCGCGACTTCGCCGACCCGGAAGACGCAGTCGGCTCGCTGGACCTGGCCACGTTCGTGGACGACGACGGCGTCATCGACACCGACGCGATCAAGGACGCCCTCACGGAACTCCTCAAGCGCAAGCCCCACTGGGCCCGACCCGAAGAGGGCGGCCCGCGCCGCCCCGCCCCGGACCGGACCCAGGGCTCCTCGGGCAACGGCAACCGTTCCCCCTCCGACCCGGCGCAGATCTTCGCCGGGCTCATGGACCAGGCCCTGAAGGGCCGCTGAGAGAGGTAGCCCTCCATGGCTCACACCAATCCCATCAAGCTGAGCGACGTCAACGCGACGTTCCTTCCCCCGACCCTGACCGGCCCCATCTTCGAGAAGAGCGTCGAGCGGTCCGCCGTCATGGCGCTCTCCCGCCGGGTGCCGCTGTCGATGTCCGCGAACACCGCCGTGCCGGTTCCGCTGGACGTCCCGACCGCCGACTGGGTCGAGCAGGCCGGCCGTAAGCCGCTCGGTACCGGCGGCGTCGACATCAAGACCATGACCGGCAAGAAGATCGCCGTGCTGATCCCGGTCGCGATGGAGGTCGTGCAGTCCAACGCGGCCGGTCTCTGGACGCAGCTCCAGTCCGACCTCCCCACCGCCTTCAGCCGGGCATTCGACCGGGCGGCGATCCACGGCAAGACCATGAAGGGCGCCACGGGCCCCTTCGCCGACTACCTGGCCGAGACCAGCAAGTCGGTCACGATCGGCACCGCCTCGCAGGCCACCGGCGGCATCTACAAGGACATCGTCAACGGCATGCGGGAAGTCGTCACCGACGACTGGGACTACACCGGCACCGTCGCCGACCACCGCCTGCAGCTGGACCTGCTCGGCGCCACCGACACGACCGGCCGCCCGATCTTCGTCGAGACCCGCGAACCGGGGATGGGCATGGCGGTCGCCGGCTCGCTCGTCGGTAACCCGCTGGCCTACTCCCGCGCGGTGTCCGGCAAGCTGCGCCGCCAGTCGGGCACGGTCGACACCGGCCTGCGTGCCATCGGCGGCGACTGGTCGCAGACTGCCTACGGCGTCGGCATGGACATCACCGTCAAGATCAGCCGCGAGGCGACGTACATCGACGAGGACGGTGGCGTGCACTCCGCGTTCCAGGAGAACCTGGTTCTCCTGCTCGCGGAGGCCTATTACGGCTTCGTCCTCGGCGACGTCGAGGCTTTCGTCAAGTACCTCGCTGCGGGCGGGTCGAGCTGATCAAGACGCGGGTGGGGCTCCCCATCGCTTCCTGGCGATGATGTCCCGAGCGTGTTCACGGCTGACCCCGTACCGCTCGCCGAGCTCGCGCTGAGATATGCCGCCCTTGGCGTACTCGGCGCGCAGCTCCTCGGCCAGTTCATATGTGAGTTTGGGCGCGTTGGTTCGCATCCACTCCCGAACCCCCTCCGGATTGCCAACGTGGCGCCCCTTGTCGCGCATGTCCTTCAGGTTGTCGCCCTGAGTTCCGGTACGCAGGTGGGTGGGGTTCACGCAGTTCCGGACGTCACAGGTGTGCATCACGACGTTGCCGTCAGGGACAGGGCCATGGTGGTGCTCGTAAGACCAGCGGTGGGCTTGGACGACCGCGCCCTCGGTGCCTGGCAGCTTGAAGCGTCCATACCCCGTGGGGCTCTTGTGTGCCTTCCAGAGCCAGCAGGTGTCCGTCTTGGTCACCTTGGCGAAGAACCTCAACTCGGCAGCAATCCGGGTGTAGTTGGCCATGCATTCAATGATACATCTGACACTGCGCCAGGGAGTGGAACGTGCGGGTAGTAGCCAGGTTGCACGGATATCCGCCCCGGCATAACGCTGGGGCGGAGTGGATGGTCCAATCGATGTTCAGGGCTCTGGTCGAGCGCGGTCACGACGTGTCGGTGTGGCTGTCCCGCTACACCGACGACAAGACCGACTACGAGTTGGACGGCGTCAAGGTTGTTCCGCTGCAGTCCCGGCTCGACGCGGGTACGGCGATCCGCCAGGCCGACGTCGTCGTCTCTCATCTGGAGAACGTGCCGTCGGCCGGTGCGCTGGCCCGGGGGTACGGCAAGCCGCTGGCGGTGGTCTGCCACAACACGCACGCCCAGTCGTTCCGGGAGATGGCTGGCGGCTGCGACCTGGCCGTCTACAACTCGCAGTGGATGAAGCGCGAGGCGGAGCTCTTCTTCGCCGAGTACCCCAAGGGTGTTCGCCCCCGGTCCGAGGCCATCGTCCGGCCGCCCGTCTTCGCCGACGAGTACCGGACGAAGCCCGGCACCAAGGTCACCCTGGTCAACCTGAACGCGGAGAAGGGCGGCGCCCTCTTCGAGAAGCTCGCCCGCCGGATGCCCGACGTCGAGTTCCTGGCGGTGGTCGGCGCCTACGGCGAGCAGATCGTCCCCGACCTGCCGAACGTCGAGGTCATCGACCACATGTGTGGTCACGAGATGCGAGACGCGGTGTACGCGCGGACGAGGATCCTGCTCATGCCGTCGTCCTACGAATCGTGGGGCCGCGCCGGCGTCGAAGCGATGGCGTCCGGCATCCCGGTGATCGCCCACCCCACCCCGGGGCTGTGTGAATCCCTGGGCGAGGCCGGGGTGTTCATCGACCTGCACGACGTGGACGGCTACGAGATGGCCATCCGCAAGCTGCTGGACAGCAAGACCGAGTACGGGCTGGTCGCGAAGCGCGCGAAGGCGCGCTCAGCCGAGCTGGATCCGACACCCGATCTGGCCGCCTGGTGCACTGCGGTGGAGGCTCTCGCCTAGGAGGCGGTCATGGCATTCGCAGCACCGACCGCAGAGCAGTTGGGCCTGTACCTGGGTCTCGGCGAGATCGGCGGAGAGCGGGCGGACCTGCTGATTCAGCAGGCCGTCTCCTTGTGTCAGTCGGTGGTCAAGCCGCTGCCGGACGAGGCGACCGCGGTGGTCCTGTCCGTGGCGGCCCGGGCTTACGTCAATCCGCAGCAGGTGGCCTACGAGACGATCGGCCCGATGTCGGTCCAGCGTCCGTCGGGCAGCGGCGGCCTCTACCTCACAAAGGCCGACAAGGCGGCGCTGAAGTCGCTGGCGGGCCGGGGTGGGGCGTTCACTGTCGATCCGACGCCGGAGACAGCCGACCCGTCGCCGACGTGGCCGGTCGATGACGGCTACGGCGCCGGCTTGGAGTACGAGCCGGGCTGGGGGTGGGTGTAGTGCCTGCCCCGTACCCCTACGGGGAGACGGTGGTGCGTCTGCGCCGCGACCCTTCGCCGGGCCGGGACCCGCGCGGGCAGCCACTCCCCGGGACGCTGACGGAGACCCCGATCACTGGGTGCGTCGTCACGCCCCGGGCGGAGACCCCGCAGGTTGGCGGGGAACAGCAGCAGGCTCGGGACACGGTCATCGTGGGCTGGACGGTGTACGCGCCGCCCGGCACGGACGTCGTCACCACGGACCGGGTTCGGATCCGTGGTCAGGTCTGCGAGATCACCGGCCAGCCCGGCGACTGGGGACGCAACCCATACACGGGGATGGCCGGGCCCGTGCAGTTCGCCGCCGACCGCGTTACGGGTTGACGCCTCGCGCCTCTTCGATCTTCCAAAGCAGCAGGCCGATTGCGTCGTTGCTGCGATGCGGGATCGACAGGCTGTGCGGGTCGGAGTGTGGTGGCCGGCCGCCGGTCGACAGGCCGACGGACTCGACGGCCGCGTTGCTACCCGGCAGCACGAACTGCACGTAGCCGTGGAACAGCCTGGTGGCTGGCTTGAATCTCGTGCCGGTGACGTCCACGGCCCGTAGTCGGAACTCGCGGGGCGCCTGCCCCACCTTCTTCTTCGTGATGGTGATCCATTCGCCGTCGAAGGCGATGGCTCCCTGCACTCCGGTGACCTTCACGCAACCCCCTCAGTGAGGAGGCGAGGCTATGGCCGCCCGATTCCGGATGTCCACTCGTGGCGTCGGTCAGCTCCTGAACTCCCCGATGATCGCTGGGGAGATGCTCCGCCGGGCGGAGCTCATCAAGGGGGTGGCCCAGGCCATCTCGCCCGTCGGCGGCCCCGGAGATCCCCACATGGGCGCCTACAAGACGGCCTGGTCCGCGAAAGTCGAGCGCAAGGCGATTGGCCGCTCGGGCAAGAAACGCCCGGTCGGCGTGGTCAGCAACTCGTCCTACTACGCCCGCTGGGTGGAGTACGGCACGGAGAAAGTGCACGCCCACCACGTGCTGCTGCGCGCGGCCTCCGTCGGGGGTCGCTGATGGCCGCCGTCGGATCAGTCGACGTGGAACTGCTCGTCATCCAGTGGCTCCAGGCCCAGCTCGGGGAGCCTGTCGTGGTCCGCGACGAGCTCGACAACAACCTGCTCGACGAGCTGCCCACGGTGCAGGTCGAGCGGATCGCAGCGGGCGGTGACGACGGCTTCCGCCTGGACCATGCGCTCGTCGACATCGACGTGTACGCGGCCACGCGCGGCGCTGCTGTGGCGCTGGCCGCACAGATCCGCGGCCTTCTCCTCGCCGGCCTGCCCGGTTCCACCGCATCGGGGGGCGTGATCGGCCGTGTGGCCACGATCAGCGCACCCGGCTCCCGTCCCTACGAGAACCCTGGGCTCCGACGCATCGGGGCCACCTACGAGATCTACAGTCACCCGGTCTCCTGACCGGTCCAGGACCGCGCCGGCCCTGTCCCGACCCCGTCCGCTGGCGGGGTCTTCGCATGTAGGAGACCCACACCATGGTTTCTATCACCCGCGCCGCGGACCTGACCCAGATCGGCGCCAACGGCGGCGGATGGGTCGCGCCGATCGGCACTGCGGCCCCCGCATCCCCCATCATCCAGCCGGCCGCCCCGTGGGCGCCGATCGGTTGCATCTCTGACGACGGCCTCGTTCAGGGCTTCGACGAGGACTCTCAGGAGTTCACGCCGTGGGGTCTGACCTCGCCGATTCGTACCCAGATCACCAAGTCGCTGCGGACGTTCAAGCTGACCGCTTGGGAGACCAGTCGCACCACGGTCCAGTCGCTGCAGTACCGCGTGCCGGTCGTGGACTTGGCCCCTGTCAGCAACCTGACTTCCTTCGCAGAGACCGCGAGCCCGGTGCCCGACCGTCGCGCGTTCTGGTTCGCGATCTTCGACGGCTCGACCTCGCGAGGTTTCTACGTCCCGCAGGGCGAGGTATCCGACCGGTCCGACGTCACTCACAAGCAGGACGCGATGGCCGGCTTCGAGTGGACGATCACCGCCTACCCGGACGCGGCGGGCAACACGGTCTACCACTCCGACATCGTCCCGGTCACGCCCGAGTACACCGGGTCCTGACCCCCATGAACGGGCGGGCGAGCCGATACCTGGCGCGGTCCCGACTCGCCCGCCTGCACCAACTTGTGACCGCGCCCGCCTGAAAGGACCGCGCCCATGGCGAACAGGAACAACAACCGTCCCCGCCGCACCGACCTGGAACGTCGACCCCCGCAGACAGTGCGGGCGGACCGTGAGGACGACTACGAGGCCACCCCTGCGGAGGCGCAGGAGTCCGAGGCCCTCGGCCACTACGTCACGGTCACTCTCGTCGACGAGGACGTGCGAGTCATCCCGCCCGGCGCGTGGCGCCAGTCCTGGCAGCAGAAGCTCCAGCAAGGCCTCACAGACGAGTTCGCCGAGCTCGTGATCCACCCCGACGATCTCGACCTGTACTACGACATCGACCCCACCAACGACGAGTTCGGCGACTTCGTCGGAGCCGCGGCCCGCATGTCGGGTGAGAGCCTGGGGAAATCGCGTGGACCGGCAGCGTCGTCGAGGCGCACGCGGAGGAGGTAGAGGCAGACCTCGCCCACCACTACCCGCGAGACGCCGACCAACTCGATGCGTACTGGCGTGGGGACATGACCCCGCGCCGGCTGCGAGTGCTGGTCCAGGGACTTCCGCCCGAGTCCGCCACGATGACGGCCCTGCGGAACGAACTGGGTGATGAGGACATCGAGGACCAGGCGGAGCAGGGCGAGCCCGAGAAGGGTCGCTGGTCCCAGTCGGAGCTACTGCTGGCGTCGGCCATCGATGCCCTGCGGCGCGTCGAGTACGTGCTGATCTGCGCCAACTCGGATGGCAAGAGCAAACAGCCATCGCCGCCGGAGCCGATCGCCCGGCCGGGCGCCAAGCCGCGCAAGGTCAAGCCGGTCCTGACGGACGAAGGCGCGGAAGTGCTTTTCAAGTTGATCAACGGGGGCGCGGCCTGACGCGCGGAAGGAGGCTTTCGTGGCGATCTCCGTGGGCTCCGTCGAGGTCGATGTCATCCCGAATACCCGGGGCATCTACGCGCGCATGAACGCCGGGCTCACGCCGGCCGCCACGCGTGTCGGTGACGACATGGGTCGGATCATCGGCGAGCGGATCGCCATCCGCATCGCGCCAGCCATCCGCGAAGGAATCGAGGGAGGCGCCCGCGCCGCCCGGCCCTCCGCTGCCCGACAGGGCGACGAGACCGGCGGCGCGTTCTCCCGGGCACTCAAGACCCGCCTGGAAGCCGCCTTCCGTAGCCTGCCGAAACTCCAGGTCGACGCCAGCACGTCCGAGGCTGATGCCGAAATCCAGGCCCTTCGTGTCCGCATGGAGACGCTGGCGGGGAAGCGGATCGGGATCGACATCGACGCCGAAGCGGCGCGGGTCGAGATCCGTTACCTCGAAGGCGAGCTGGAGCGGCTCGGCGCCAGTCATGCGAACGTGCAGGTGCGGGCTGACACTGCCGCTGCTCGAGCGCAGCTTGCCGCCGTCCGCGCGGAGATCGACGCGGTGGACGGCAAGAGGGCCCGTATCGATGTCGACACGTCCGGCGCGCTGTCGGCGGTCCTGCAGCTGACGGTCGCCATCGGCGGCCTCGCGGTCATCCCCGCCATCCCCGTCCTCGCGGCCGGGATAGGTGCGATCGGCGCCGCGGCAACGGCGTCCGCCGTGGGTGTGGGCGCGCTTGTCGCTGTCGCGGCGCCGGCCATCATCGGTATCGCGGGAGCCCTGCAGGCGCAGAAGGCCGCGCAGGATGCGGCGTCCGCGGCGACGAGCCGTGGCGCTCAGGCCGGCGCGCAGGCAGCGTCCCGCGCGCTGCAGATGGCGGGTGCCCAGCAGGCCCTCGCCACGGCCCACCGGAGCGCGGCCCGCCAGATCTCCCAGGCGGAGCAGTCCGTCTCCGACGCCGTCCGCTCTGCGGCCGAGGCCAACGAACGTGCGGCGGCGCAGGTCAAGACCGCCAAGCAGGCCGTCACCGACGCCGTGCAGCAGGCCGCCGAGCGTCAGCAGTCTGCCGCCGAGTCGGTCGGCCGCGCGGAGCAGTCTCTTGCGGACGCGCAGCGGCAGGCACGGCAGGCGCAGCAGGATCTGACGCAGGCCCGCAAGGACGCCGCAGCGGAGTTGGCGGAACTGGGCGACCGGCTCACCAACGCACGGCTGTCCGAGCGAGACGCGGTTCTCTCCGTCGAGGAGGCCCGGACCCGTCTTGCGGCTGTCCAGGCCAAGGGCGGCAGCGCCTCGCTGGTGGAGCAGCAGCGGGCACAGCTGGCATACGACCAGGCCGTGCAGCGCTTGAGGGAGCAGCAAGTCGAGACGAAGAGTCTCGCCGAGGAGAAGAGGGCCGCCGACAAGGCGGGCGTCGAGGGCTCCCAGACCGTCAAGGACGCGCAGGAGAGGATCGCCGCGTCCGCCCGGAAGGTCGCCGACGAGCAGAAGGGGCTGGGTAAGGCCCAGGCTGAGGCGGCATCGCAGCAGATTCAGAGTCAGCGCGCGATAGCCGAGGCCCAGCAGAAGGTCGCCGAGGCTTCCCGAAATGTCAGCCGCACTCAGGAGGACGGGGCTCGCACGGTACAGCGCGCCCAGGAGTCCCTGGTGGCCGCGCAGCAGTCGGCCGCGGACTCCATCTCGTCGGCTCAGCGTCAGATTGCTTCCGCCTCCGCTTCGGCGGCGGGCGGCGTGGATCAGGCTGCCGTGGCGCAGGAGAAGTACCAGCAGGCGCTGGCCAAGTTGACGCCCAGCGCGCGCGGGACCTTCGATGCCTTCCAGTCCCTGAAGACCGCATTCAAGGACTGGTCGGCGTCGCTTCAGCCTGCGGTGATGCCGCTCTTCACGCGCGCCCTCGAAGGCATGAAGAACAGCCTGCCGGGGCTGACCCCGTTCGTGCTGGCCGCGGCGAAGGCGATCGGGATCCTGCAGGACAAGGTGTCTGCGGGCTTCAAGTCGCCGTGGTGGAAGAGCTTCCGTGACGACCTGGCGACGTCGGTACTGCCGGCCACCGTCGGCATGGGCACCGCTGTCGGCAATGTGTTCAAGACCCTCGCCGGGATTGTCGACGCGTTCCTGCCGCACATGGACTCCATTTCGCAGCGCATGCAGACGATCACCGGCAGGTGGGCGGCCTGGGCGACCGGGCTGAAGGGAAGCGAAAAGTTCGAACGCTTCCTTTCCTACTCGTCCGCGCAGGCTCCGATCCTGGCCAAGGCCATCGGTGACATCAGCTCGGGGTTCTTCGAGCTGGCGCGGGCCGCGTCTCCGCTGTCCGGGCCCGTCCTGACGGCGCTTGGCTCGGTGGCCGGTGCGATCGGGTCGATCGCGGTGACCTTGCCGTGGCTGATCCAGCTCCTGTACGGGGTCTGGGTGGCCACGAAGCTGTGGACGCTTTCGATGATCATCCTGAACGCGGCGATGTCCGCGAATCCGATCACCCTGATCATCATCGGGATCGTCGCCCTGGTCGCTGCGGTCATCTACGCCTACAAGCACTGGGGCTGGTTCCGTGAGGCGGTCAATGCCGCCTGGGAAGGGATCAAGACCGGGGCGGCCTACGTCTGGTCGTTCCTGCAGCCCATCCTGGCCGGCATCTGGACCGCGCTGAAGGCCGTCGGCAGCGCCGCGATGTGGGCTTGGGAGAACGCGCTACGCCCGGCGTTCGAAGGGATCTGGCTCGCCGCGCGAATTTTGTTCGCGATCGTGGTGACCGCCGTGATCACGCCGATCTACTTGGCGATCAAGATTCTCGGCGCCTTCGCCATGTGGCTCTGGCGCGATTGCTTCCGGCCAGCCCTGGAGGGTATCGGCGCGGCGGCGATGTGGGTCTGGAACACGCTGCTGAAACCGGTTTTCGGCTGGATCGGCGACAAGGCGACCGCTCTCTGGGAGAACTACATCCGTCCCGCCTGGGACTCCGTGAAGTCGAGCACGAGTTCAGTCGGTGATCGCTTCCGCGAGTTCTGGAACTCCTACGTGAAGCCGATCTTCGGATGGATCGCCGAGAAGGCGACCTGGCTCTACGACATCGGGCTCAAGCCCGCGTTCGACAACATCAAGAAGGGCGTCGGGTTCGTCAAGGACGCCTTCGTCCTCGCCAAGGACGGCATCAAGACCGCCTGGGACAAACTCGTCGAGATCACCCGCACACCCGTCCAGTTCGTTGTCGATCACGTCTACAACAAGGGCATCCTGCCCGTCTGGAATGCCGTCGCGCGGATCGTGAAGCTCGACGAGTTGAAGGAGTACAAGTTCGCGACCGGCGGCGTCCTGCCCGGGTACACGCCCGGCCGCGACCCGCACACCTTCGTCTCCCCAACCGGCGGCGTGATCCACGCGTCCGGTGGCGAGGCGTTCATGCGGCCCGAGTTCACCAAGGCGGTGGGCGCGAATTGGGTCGGCCGCATGAACGCCGCGGCACGCACCGGCGGCGTCGGTGGCGTCCGGCGCGAGATGGCTTTCAAGGACGGAGGCATCCTCGACAGCATCGTGTCCGGGGCCAAGAGCGTCGGCTCCTGGATCGGCAACGGTGTCGACCTCCTCACGAACCCCTCGAAGGCCTGGGAGAAGGCCACCGGATTCATCCGGGAATCCCTGGCCGGGGTCGGTACGGGCCCGTGGGCCAGCGCGATCGGGAAGATTCCGATCGAGATGCTCAGCAGCTTGAAGAAGACCATCGTCGACTCGGTGGGTTCGCTCGGCATCGGAGCCAGCAGCGGCGGATCCCCGGGCGGCGGCGTGACCCGCTGGACCGGGGTCGTGCAGCAAGCCCTCGCCATGCTCGGGCAGCCGCTGGCGTACACCGACATCACGTTGCGTCGCATGAACCAGGAGTCCGGCGGTAACCCCAACATCGTCAACACGTGGGACAGCAACTGGCTGGCGGGCTATCCGTCGGTCGGACTGATGCAGGTCATCGGCCCCACCTTCCGGGCCTATGCCGGGGCGATGCGGGACATCGGGCCCTTCCTGTACGGCACTTCGGTCAACCCGCTCGCCAACGTGTACTCGTCCATGCGGTACGCACTCGCGGCCTACGGCAGCCTGCCGCGGGCCTACAACCGGGCAGGCGGCTACGACTCCGGCGGCTACCTCCAGCCCGGACTCAACCTCGCCTACAACGGAACGGGCAGGCCCGAGCCGGTCTTCACCACGCAGCAGGCCAACGCGCTGACGCGCATGGCGACCGGCCCGTCTGGTGGTGGCGGAGGAGGGTTGCAACCCGGCGATTCGCTGACGCTCGTCGTGGACGGCAAGGAGTTCCACGGCTACGTCGATAGCCGGGCCTCTGGACAGGTCATCAACCACAACCGGCAGCTGATGCAGGCGATGCGCGCCGGACGAAACGGGGTGTAGCGAATGGCGATCCCCGGGAACTATTTGTCCGTGGTGACGGAGTCCGTCGACCCCAACACCTCGGGGTGGACGGCCAAGCTGAACTGCACGATCTCCAAGGGCACCGGCGGCCGGAACGGCGACGGCACGCTGCGGCTCTCCTCGACCGCGTCGGGTGAGATGCAAGCTCGCACGGCCGCGTCGTATGGCGTCATCGCAGGCCAGGAGTACCAAGCCTTCGCGGACGCTTCGGGCGCGACAGTGGCGGAACGGATCGGCATCAGGTGGCTGACCTCGGGTGGCTCCGAGGTCAGCGTCACCTGGTCGCTGACCACTGCGACCGCGTCGGCGACATGGCACCGGATCTCCGTGGCCGGTGTCGCACCGGCCACGGCCGCGAAGTGCCAGGTACTGGTCTCAGCGTCGCCCCTCGCG
Organism: Streptomyces sp. H27-H5; assembly: GCF_026627505.1. GTDB lineage: Bacteria > Actinomycetota > Actinomycetes > Streptomycetales > Streptomycetaceae > Streptomyces. Next base: position 11,747 of record NZ_JAPNLK010000133.1, read on the forward strand.
GGCGGCGTGATCAATCACTTCGAGAACATCTACTTGGGCACACCGATGCGCACGACCGGCAACCTCCTGTCGGCCGACGCGGAAACCTTCGAGAGCGCCACCCTGAAGTGGGTCGCCGAGACCAACTGCTCGGTCGGGCGGCAGGCGCCGATGGTGTCGTGGCCGGTCGACAGCTACCTCGCGGGCGGCCAGGTGCTGGCCATCACGGTGACGGCCAACGGCAACGCCGCCGCGAAGGTGACCGAAACGCCGGCCGCAACGGCGGGTACGGAGTACATCGGCTACTGCTACCTCAACCCTCCGACCAGCGGCAGCACCGTCTGGGTAGAGCTCCGCTTCTACACCGCCGCCAACAGCCTGCTCTCGGCGACCAGGTCCAACCTCGCGGCGCCCGGGACGGGCTACTACCAGCAGCGCGTCTCGGCGGTCGCCCCGGCGACGACGGCTTACGCGACGCTCGCGGCCGGCATCACGTCCGGTACGGCGGCGCAGGTCATGCGGGTGGACGGGGCGGTCATCGCGACCGCCCCCGTCATTCGCGCCGGGTCTGTCCTGCCCTACGCCGACGCCAGCTTCGAGAAGGATCAAGGCGCGTGGACCGTCGTCTCGGGCGTGGCAACGCTGGCTCGGTCCACGCCGTGGGGTACCTACGCCGTGGACGGCTCCTACGCGCTGACCGTCTCGTCAGCGACGGCCACCACGAGCGTGATCCGCAGCGCCAAGTACCCCGTAGGCGCGGCGGCCGGACTGTCCTACCGTCTCCAGCTCGCCGAGAACGTGACGGCCGGCGGCTGGACGATCAACCGGTCGGTGCGCTGGTACGACGCAGCCAACGTTGACCTGGGCCTCACCTCCTCCGGGTCGGCCGCGGCGCCGACGCCGGACTGGTGGTCGCTCACCAACTCGGTCACCGCCCCGGCGGGCGCCACGCAGGCCGCGGTCGAGCTGTCCCTGACGGCCACGGCCACAACGTCCGTGCTCCGTATCGACCAGGTCGCCGTGTGGCAGGCCCTGTCTCTGATCGACGCTGTCGTCGTCGACTCGGACGCCCGGATCACCCTGACTCTGCGCGAGCTGACGCTGGGCTACGGGCTGACCGTGTGGCGAGTCCTCACGGGCGGCGCGCGCACCCTCGTGCGGGGGACGGCGGGGCTGATCGACGGGGATCTCATCACCGCCGACCAACTCGTCATCGAGGACGCCGAGGCACCTCTCGGCGTGCCGGTCTACTACTACGTGGAGGTCATGCCGCCGGGTGGCACGACACCCGAGTCGAGGACCAGCGGCACTGTGACCATCACAGCGCCCGACGTCAACTACTGCTGGGTGAAGGACCCTGGCCGCCCGCAACGCAACCTGATGGTGATGGTCGCCCGGGCGCCGGTCTGGCAGCGACCGGCGCAGCAGGCCGAGTACAAGGTTCGAGGCCGCCGCAACCTGGTGGTCCTCTCCGACGTGCGCGGCGGACTTGAGGGCGACCTCGGCGTCTTCACCCAGACCGACGAGGAGCGCGAGGCGCTACACCGACTCCTCGACCCCGGGTCCGTGCTGCTGTGGCAGACCGCCCCGGGGACCGGCGTGGACGACATGTACGTCAACGTCGGCGCCATCACAGAGGACCGCGGCGAGGCCATCGCCAGTGACCCGTGGCGCACCTGGTCCCTGCCTCTCAAGCAGGCGGACATGCCCACCGCGGTGGGCGTCGCCGGATCCGCAGGCCGCACCTGGCAAGACATTCTCTCGGAGAACGCGACCTGGGCAGACGTCCTCGCCAAGTACGCCACCTGGGAAGACGTGCGCCTCAACAACCCGATCGGGGGGTGACCGTGTATCCGGTCAGCGCTCGCTTCCTGGAGACCCTCGCCTCCGACCACAGCCCGGTCACGGAGGTAGTCCTGTACCGGGCGGACGGGCTGGTGCAAACCCTGGAACACACGGGCGGCTCGGTCACCGTCGACCGAAAGTCGGCGGCGAGGCGGACCTGCACGGTGAGCGTCGCCGATCCGTCCATCATCCCCACCTCGGCCGGCGACAAGGCGGCCCTGTACGGGGCGACGATGCGCATCAGTCGCGGCGTCCAATACAGCGACGGCGTCCGGGAGATGGTCCCCCTCGGGATCTTCCGCGTCGACTCCATCTCCGGTGATGTCGATGAAGGGCCGGCGACGATCCAGGGAAAAGCCTGGAGGCGGCGATCACCGACGATGCCTTCGTGGCCCCGTACCGGGCTACGGGCCAGGCCGTCACGGCGATCACCGCCCTGATCCAACGCACCCTCCCCACCGCCGAGATCATCTCCACGGCGATCGACGCACCGATCGGCGCCCGCACCTGGGACGTAGCCGCCGATCCGTGGGCGGCCGTGGTGGAGATCGCAGCCGTGATGGGCGCCGAATGCTACTGCGACGCCGACGGGACTTTCAGGATCGCCGAACTCCCCGACCCGGCCACGGTCGAACCGGTGTGGACGATCGCCGCCGGGGAGGGCGGGGTGTACATCTCCGCCGACCGCGGCATGTCCCTCGACGGCGTCCACAACGGGGTCTTGGCTCACGGTGAGAACGCGGAGGCGGGCGTGGCACCGGTGTCGTCGCTCGTCGTCGACAGCGACCCGGACAGCCCCACCTACTGGAGCGGTCCGTTCGGTCACCGGCCGGCCTTCTACTCCTCGTCTGCGCTGATCACGGTCGGGCAGTGCACGGCCGCCGCCACGCTCAAGCTGCGCGCGGCCCAGGCCCCGAACGCCTCCGCGGACATCTCCTCCCTTCCCAACCCGGCGCTGGAGCCTGGCGACATCATCCGCGCCCTCTACCCGGACGGCCTCAAGGAGATCCACCAGATCGCCAGCTTCACCGTCCCACTGGAGATCGGCGGCGACTTCGGACTGCACACGATCTCCGCCAAGGAGGACTCGTGAGCAGCGCTCAGACGCGGATCTTCGTCGCCGAGATCGCCGACTCCTTCCGGGGCCAGGCCGAATCGGTTGGCGCGCAGTCCCGCTCCGACTGGCGACTCGCCACCGTCGCCTCCGTGGGGGGCAGCGGCACGGTCACCATGTCGGACGGCACCGTCGCCCGCCGCATGGAGGACTACGTCAACCCGGAGATCGGCGACCTGGTCGTCATCTCCTGGTCGAGCACCGGGCAGATCCTCTGTCACGGCCGGCTCGGCGCGGGCGACGGATCCGGCTGGACAACCTACGTCCCCACCTGGTCCACCACCGGCACCGCGCCCGCCCTCGGCAACGGGGTCTTGTCCGGGCAGTACACCCTTCGCGGCGACGAGTGCCACGTCAGCATCCGCATGATCGCCGGATCCACCACCACCTACGGCACCGGCCAATACCGATGGGCCCTGCCCTTCACCGCGGCCACCCTGGCCAATGCCAACTTCGCGTGGACGGGCAGCACGATCGCCACCGACGCGGCAGCCGCCTACTACTCCGGCTCCTCACGCATCCAGTCCGCCGCGCAGCACGTCATGTGCCTCAGCCCGGCCGTGGCCACCGGCGGCACCACCGGCGAGTGGAACTCCGCCAGGCCTTTCACCTGGGGGAACGGCGACTACATGAGCCTCGACATCACCTACCAGATCGCCTAGGAGGCCGCATGCCCACCACCGACGGCTACGGCCAGAGCGTGTCCATCGCCGTCCGCACCGACGCGCCGGACGCCGAGACCCTCGCCATGAGCATCGCCGAGCCGATCCTGTCCCGGTCGATCCTCCGGTTCGCCTCGGCGAGCGCCCGCACGGCGACAATGGTCGGCACCCACGCGCCCGTCGAGGGCATGATCTCCTGGCTCGCCGACGTCGACCGATTCGACTACTACGACGGCTCCGCCTGGCAGTCCATGGAGCCGCCGGCCGGATCTGTCTACAACGACAACGCGACCTTCAGCGCGCACGCCTCCACGTACTACGCGATCTCGTGGACAGGATTGCAGTCGTCCAACCGCTCCGGCATGTGGGCGGTCGGCAACCCCAGCCGGCTCGTGCTGCCGACCGTCGGCACCTACGCCGTGACCGGCACGATCGTCTGGCCCGGCGGCCTCGGCTCCAGCGACGGGCGTGCGGAGATCCGCCTCAACGGCACCGTGCAGCGTGCCCGCTACAGCATCACCCGCGGCAGCGCCGGCAACGCGGCGGCCGTGGCCTCCGGTCAGGTCGTCTGCACCGTCGCCGGCCAGTACCTGGAGGTCTTCTACAACCAGGCATCAGCCGGAGCGATCGCCGCGGTCGCGGCATCTCTTGGCGTCAACCGGGTCTCAACCGCGATCGCCTAGTGCAGCGCGTCGCAGGTCCTTTGCCGGTTGGGCGTGGCTGGATTGGTGACGCTGTGTGAGCGCGCAGGCATCCTGCGGGAAGCGGTCCTCGGACGACCCGGCTTCGGTCCGGCACACGGTG
>NZ_JAPNLK010000134.1 GCF_026627505.1 Streptomyces sp. H27-H5
CGACCAGAAAGAACCTCGGAGAACCCGCCACCGGGACGGCCACCCGGGATACCGGCCTGCCCGAATCCGGAAACCCACCACAAAAGCAATCACACCGCGTGATCAAAGATCACGCGGTGGATCGAGGATGAGAGGGACGCACTGTCTCGACTTTGTCGCGAATCGTGATCTTGGTGTGGGGCGCTCTACGCCGCGGCTGCTTCCCAGGCGCGGATGACCGCGGCGATTTCGTCGGGGCCGGGTTGACCTGCGTGGTTGCGAATATGGCGGGCGGCGATGATCGTCCGGCGGAGCTTGACGACCATGTCACTGAACGCGGGGGTTGTCTTCGTGGTGTACCAGGGCTGCTGTGTCCGGCGCTCGGTGATGTCGGCGGGGTGGTGGCCGTGGGCGGCGTACCAGAGCACGACGATCGTGTAGACGGCCAGGCCGAACGGAACGGTTCGCTCGACCGCGCGGCGGGTGCGGTTGCGGGCCTGCCCGACACCGAGATCCTGGCGCATGTGCTCGAAGACGGATTCGATCGGCCGGCGCGTGCCGTACCGCTCCACCAGGTCGTCGGCGGTGCTGATGTGGTCGGTGCTGATCAGGGCGAGGTCGTAGGGCTTGGCCGAGTTCAGGTCGCGGACCAGGACCAGGCGGACCGGGAGGTCCTCGAAGGCGCCGTACCACAGGCACTCCAGGCTGGCGATCCACACGAACTCCGTGCGTCCGTAGCGCTCCACGACCGTCAGCCGCCAGGTCGCCGCCTCGGCGATGGCGGTCAGGGAGCCCAGCGCCTTGCCCTTCTTCCGGGGCCGGCCGCGTTTGCCGGTCCGGGGTGGGGTGGGCGCGGACAGGGCGGCGTTGCGCGGCAGCCGGGTGGTGAAGGTGACCGTTCGGGGCAGGTCGGCGACCTTGCCGGAGTGGTAGGCGGCGTCACCGGTGACGTGAATGGTGCGGCCGGGGAAGATCGCGGCCAGATCGTGGACCATCTCCAGGGCCAGGTCGGTGCGGGAGGCCGTGCCCTTGCCGCGCCACAGCCGGGCGGCCACCGGCAGCGCGATGGGCCTGACCAGGAAGGGCAGACGGACCACGATCGCGGCGATCACCCAGGTGTTGCCGAACCCGAGCTTGTCCTTGCCCCGCCCGGACCCGTCGTGCGCCCACAGCACTCCGAAGACCTTCTTCCCGACCCGGTGCGGCAGGGTGTCGTCGACGACGACCAGGACCGGCGCGTCCGCCGGCACCAGGGCCTCGACGACGGCCCGGGCCAGCCGCGGTCCGAGCTGGTCGGGATCCCAGGACGCCTCGGAGAAGAAGGCATGCGCCCTGCGGTGAGGCCACAGCCGCGACAGCCCCGCCCCGGTCAGCATCCCGGTGACCGTCCGCCGTCCCGTCTGGGCGACCATCCCGACCACCAGATGAGCAAACGTCTGATACGAGTACTTCGTGAAGCACGGACGGGTGACCCGCAGGACAAGCGGCAACGACGCCGGTAGCGTCATCCCCGGAACCATCAGCGGCACTTCCTCGCTTCGAGGCTGGTGATCGACACCGCTGATGGTTCTTCACATTCAGCCCAACTGTCCGCTCCTCAGGCCGCACTCACCCGGACAGGAACCTGCCCACCCCTTCCAAGATCACGATTTACCGCAAAGTCGAGGCACTGTGAGGCCCATGCCCCCGAGTAGCCGGTCGTCGAATGTACCGGCGGAAAGCGGGAGTCCGTCCGATTCCGCCAGTGCCGGCTGTCAGTGGTCGCCTGCACACTCTTCGCCGAAGCCGCCCACCAGACGGCGCTGGCGCAGGCCGAGGCCAGCCACCTGGCGTGGTGGTGTGCGAATGGGGTGGTTTCCGGTCGTTCGACCGATTGTTTGTGGTCTGCGCGTCCCGTGGTGGGGTCGGGATGCGTAGCGTCCATGGGGTCCGGCTCCCGTCCGGGGGTGGGGCGTCGATCGAGGGGCGGGATTGTCATGGCGGTTGGGGACACGACTCCGGCGGAGCGGCTGGAGCGGTTGCGGAGTCTGTTGGCGGGCACGCGGCGTGATTCGCGGGCATCGCAGGTGCTGGCGGGCGGGGACAAGGGCAACGTGTTGTTCGGGGTGGCGTTGCACGCCGCGGACCGGTTGCAGGCGGGGAAGGTGCTGACTCCTCTGGAGGGCAAGGTGCTCGCGGTGTTGCGGGCGGCGTTGCCGGACGAGGAGATCAAGGAGTGGGGGCGCACCTACCGGGCCGCGGTGAGCGCTCAGGGCAGGTTGGCGGTGGTGCCGGAGGTCATCACTTCCCGCCCGGTGGGCTCGGGGTACGAAATGGTGGACCTGGAGAAGGACTTCGGGCCGGTGGCGAGTGAGCACGTGGCGCGGGCGAACTCCGCGATCGTCGACCGTGAGGCGGTGGCGGCGGGTGCCCCCGTCGACAGCCCGGCGTTCAGGGCGGGCATGCGTGACGCCGGGTTCGGCGTCACCGTTTTCAGCGGCGGCAACAGCGCGCCCACCGCCTACGGCGACACGATCGGGGCGGACGCCGCCTCACCGGCCGGGGAACAGGCCCCGGACCCCGCGGGGCTGTCCGGCGGTACGCAGCAGACGGTGGAGCCCCTCGCGCCCACGCCGTTTCGGGCCGCGTTGGAGTTCGAGAGCTTCCGGGTCGAGCGGGCGGTGGGCGATCAGGGCGGCGGCCGGGACGAGATCTACTGGTGCTCGTCCGCCTGCAGCGACCTGACGGTCGGCCGCGGCTTCAGGTCCGAGGAGTTCGGCGCCGTCGAGCAGGGCGACACCCGCACGTTCGCGGCCGACAAGCGCAGCATGTTCAACGGCGACGCGAGCACCGGGATGTTCCTCAACATCTGCGTGTGGGAGGCCGACCACAGCACCAGCGCCTGGTACGACAAACTCCAGACCGCCCTGAACACCCTGTCCAAGGAGCTGTTCAGCACCTGGCAGTGGGCGGTGACCATGGCCATCGCGAGCCCGGGGATGCTCACCGGTATCGCGATGGAGATCGGCATCATCTTCGTCGCGCTCATCGACCAGCTGCGCAACGAGGACGACCTGTCCTGTCAGCGCCTGATTGTCATGGACCAGTACGACCTGGCCCTGCTCGCCCACTACGGCCACACCGAATGGCACTTCGACGGCGACGGCTACCACGTGCTCAAGGCCAAGTACACCGGCGCCAAGGTGCCCTTCCCCACCGGGACCCTGGAATACGCCGTGCGCTCGACCGGCGGCGTATGGGGCAAGCCGATCACCCTGCCCTGGGACAGCGCCACCCCTCCGGCGCTGGCCTCGTTCGAGAACAAGCTCCACGCCCTGTACTCCCGCCCCTCCGACAACCAGGTCATGTGGACCCGGAGGGGAACCGCCGGCTGGAGCATCCCCGTGCCGGTCGGGACGGCCAAGACGCTCCACGCGCCCGCCCTGGCGGTCCACAGGGGCAGGCTCTACTCCGTCGTCACCAACCCGGGCCCAGCCGACATCGGCCTGTACTCGCGCTCCCTGACCGGCAACACCTGGAGCGCGCCGACAGAGGTCCCCAAGATCGGCAGCAAACTGGCCCCCGGCCTGGGAGCACAGTTCGCCGACCGCCTGTGGCTCACCCACGTCCACGCCAGTAACGAAACGCCCATCATGAACACCCTCTACGACAAAGAGTGGGACCCCACCAGCTACCCGGACACCGCCGACTGGAAAATCGGCAGCTCTGTCTCGATGTGCCCGTTCAACGGCCTGATGTTCCGCGCGACCGCGAGCAAGGGCAGCTCGATCTACCTCGCCACCTCGGACGGCGGTCCCACGTGGGTCGACCACCCCACTACCTGGTACGCCTCCCACACCCCGGCCATGACCACGAACACCGTCAACATGTGGATGTTCTTCCGGACCACCGACGGAAAACTCCACGAAGCGATGTGCTCCACACCCCACAACACGTGGACCAACCCCGCCGTGATCCCCAACGCCGCGCCCATGGACGCCCCCGCCGCGGCCTCCCACGACGGGAAGCTGTACGTGATGTACCGCCGCTGACGCTGTCCCCGCCCCGGCGCGCTAGCCCCGCCGGAACCCGGCGGGGCCAGTACTCATCCAGCTGAGGTTGGCGGCCCTAGTCTGACGGCCCGTTGATTAACAAGGTCAGCGGCCCGCTGTTCTACCTCGGCATGGTCTTCAGCAGGTGCCAGGAGGCCGCGTCGTTTGCCGCAGCTCTCGCACCGCCTCTCAGCCTCATCTGCTTCGCCCCAGGGCCCGCGTCTGACCTCGTCAGCCCGGTAGATGCCGGTTCGATCACCGGGCCGTGGCCCGATGACGCCCCTTGCGTCTCCGTGATGCTGACCTCATGATCAAGGCCGAGCCAGAAGCCCTGGCCGCTCATCACCGCCGCACACCAGAGGATGATCCACAGTGACAGCAAGTGAAGTTCAAGGGCTGCTGAATACCCTTCAGGGCCAGCTGAAGGAGGACCACGACCTCGCCGACCAGAATGGGGCGAGCTTACGTCGCTGGTCTACAAGATCCAGAGGGAGATGAATCCCGAAACGGCCACCGGCAACACCAACCTGTCCGACTATGTAACCCTGGCCATGGAACGGATCGAGCTCTCCCGTCCCAGCGTCGGCGCTGTCCTGCGGGACCTCCGTGCGGCCCTGGTGGACATGGGACTCTGAGCCCGAACTCGGACCCGCGGGGCCGGCCTTGACCGGGAAGACGGTGGAGCTCGGCACCCGGCGCAGCTGCTTGGCGCGGCACTTGTCCATGCAGGCCAGGTTCCGCGCTAAGTCACAACCGCCCGGGGCCGACGGGTTCGCGCCGGTATTCCAATGGCGGAAGCGGGTGCGCTGATAGCCGGACCGGTCCTCGGTGGCGAGCGGGAACGCGGCGACCACGGGTTGGCGAGGCAGCCGCAGGACGCTACGAAGGCCGCGCATCCCAGCTACTCGCGAGTACCGAGTCCTTGGGGCCAGTCACAGACCAGAAACTCCGGGTTGAAGACAAGAACGCTCGGACACTCCTTGCGGTGCGCCTCCACGGTTCCACCCGCCCCGTGCGCGCAGTGATAAAACCAGTGCGGGTCATTCGGGTCGGCGTAGAGGTCACCGTACTGGTGACCATGGCAACCGACCACACCCCCATCTGCGGTGCCGGCCTGAGCCGGGGCGGGGAATGCGAAGCCGCCGACAGCGACCAGAGCGGCAGTGGCCAGAGCGAATCGTTTCATACGACGGTCAACGACCAGGTCATCCGTAGGTCACCTGACAACCACCCCCTGCCCAGGAGCAGCAACCATGACAGCGCACGCCGACGCTGTTCCGGCGAGGCTTGGCGCGTGGGCTTGGGCGACTGCCGGGTTACGACGGACCCAGTTGCTTGTAAGGCGTATGCGTACCGATTTCCCGGCCATGACGTCGTCCTCGACCACGGGCTGTGGCTGCTCGAGGACCGCGACGCGTGGAAGAAGACCATCGAAGGCGCGGGCGGCCGGTAAGCGCTGGTGTACCTCCCCGTCGAGAAGACGGAGCTGCTGCGGTGCCTGAACGAGCGCACCCAGCGCCGACACCAACGTGCTCACCGTCACCCCTGCGGCCCTCAAGGGCCTCTTCGACCGCTTCGAGGCCCCGGCCCAAGACGAGGACGCGATCAGCGCCGACGCACGGGACGGGGGCCTGGCGGTGCGGTGATCAGCTCACCCACTCGTAACCGTCCTCCTCGTCCCACCCGGCCCCCTGGTCATCGCCGCTGAGCAGGTCGTTGATCTCGTCCGCGGTGAGCTCGACGTCGTCCATGGCCCTCATGATGCCGAAGCCGCCCCTCGTACCGGGCTCACTCATCCTGGCCGTCGTCATCGTCGTCGAGGTCGACGGCTTCCGGATCGCGCAGCGGGCGCAGGCCGTCGACCGGCTGGGAGGCGGTGAAGCTGTAGCGGCCCAGGACATTCAGATTCTTGTGCTTGAGCGGGGAGAGCCGGGCCACGTCCTCGTCCTTGATCTCGTGGCCCTCGGCGCGGAGCTGGGCGACGGCGGCGTCGATGTACCTCGTCGTCCACAGCACCACGGCGTTCAGAACGAGACCCAGCGAGCCCAGCTGATCTTCCATCCCGTCCCGGTATGCCTGGTGGATGGTGCCCTTCTTGCCGTGGCAGATCTCCCGGGCCAGCTTGTGGCGGGACTCCTGGACGGTGAGCTGCTTGTGCATCTGGCGCCGGTAGGTGTCGTCCATGGGGTCGACGACGGCGAGCAGGTGCAGGGTCTTCGCGATCCGCCCGTACTCGGCGAACGCCTGCCCCAACGGAGTCGGGTGGCCCTCGCGGCCGAACATCCGCAGCAGGTCGTAGGCGCGCACCTGGTTGGTGACCAGGGAGCCGGCCACCCGCAGCATGTCCGGCCAGTGCGTGATCACCTTCTTCACGTTCACCTTGTTGCGGGCGATGGCCTCCAGCGGCCCGTACCCGCCCGCCGTCTCGGCGCCAGGCATCTGGGCCTTCCAGAACCGTTGATCGGCAAGGTCCTTGAAACGCGGGGAGAAGCGGTAGCCGAGCATCTTGAAGATGCCGAACACCATGTCGGAGTAGGAGGCGTTGTCGGTGGCGACCATCTCCGGCTTCACCCCGCCGTCCAGGTTCAGCAGCGCGTCCAGGATGAACAGGGAGTCGCGCGGGGTGCCGGGCACCACCATCTGCCCGATGCCGATCACCTGGTCATTGATCGCGTTCAGCCACGTGAGGCCCTTCTTCTTCGCGAAGTACTTCGGCGAGGGCGCGGCGTTGATGGACCGCGTGGGGACGACGAAGCGCAGGCCGTCGACGGAGGCGAGCAGGCCCTTGCCCCAGAACTGCACGATCGGCACCCGGGCCTGCGCTGTGATCAGGGCGGCGTTCGCCGCGGCGATGGTGTCGCTGCGCAGGTAGTACTGGTCGACGTGGACCAGCCGGGACCGGGTCAGTGCCTCGTAGCCCGGGTTGATGACCGGCGTCATGCCGATGTTGCACGCCTCCGAGACCAGCAGCGCGACCATCGACGTCGCCAGGTCCTTCATACGGGTCCTGCCGTCGCCCAGGTGCACGAAGGCGTCCAGGAACCCCGTCCAGCCGTGCACCTCGAACAAAAGGTCCGGCAGGTCGATCTTCGGGAGCATCTTCTCGACGCGCTCACGCAGCCACTTCAGCGACTTCGGCTCGCCCAGCGCGTGGAGCTTCTCCACGTTCAGCTTCGCCCGCCCGTCTCGCTGCACCTCGATGCTGATCTTCGCGTCGTCGCCGGCCTCCGCCAGCCGCTCGGCCATCTGCCTCCACGTCGCGTCCAGCACCTCGACCAGCTCCCGAAGATGCTGCTCCGCGTCCGCGTCCAGACTCAGGCCCGCCAGGACGTCCTCGCGCACCGCCTCCCACCCCTTGCCCTGGAGCAGACGGGCGCGCGGGTCGGCCCAGCGGTGCGAGGGAGAGGCGAAGACGTCGCGGCGCCGCAGGGCCCCGAAGAGCTGTTCCAGCACGCACACCACATACGCGTCACGGTCCACCGCCCCCTGCGGCAGGTCCGCGTTCGCGTACACCGCCTTGCGCCAGTGCGCCGGCACCAGCTTGTCGTCGACCTCCCGCGGCAGCAGCGGCTTCTCGCCCACCTTCCGCCGCGACAGCGCCGGGAGCCGCTGCACCCCGGTGAGAATCCGCCTGCCGGCGGGCGCCGCGTCCAGCGCCTTCGACTCACCCAGCAAGGACAGGAACGGCTTGACCGTGTTGTAGCGCAGCGCCAGCGCGCCCCGCAGCGCGGTCTCCGCCGTGTTGTCGTCCTCCGGCACCAGGCTCACCACCGTGACCGCCGCGCTCGACAACGCCGCCCGGGGCGCGACCTCCTCCAGCGCCGCCCACAAAGCGGCCACATCCACATCGCAGCCGGTCTGCTCGATGAGCTCCAGCTCCTCGATGAACACCGTCGCCGCCCTCGCCACCAGCCGCGACGCCTTCTCCAGCTGCGGCAGGGTCGACAGGCGCTGCTTGTCCGTGGACCGCCTCGCGGCACTGATCAACCGGGTGGCCATCAGGATCTCGAACAGGTCCAGCGCGTCGTCGATCGCCTTCGCCTCCAGGTGACGCATCACCGCGCTGAGCATCGCCGTGCGCTTGGGCTCACTGGTCCTCTCCAGCTTCGCCGCCTTGGTGCCCAGCCCGTACCGGGCCAGCGCGGACAGCCGGTTCGGCGGGATCTTGTCCAGCTTCACCCGCCCCAGCTGGAAGGAGGCGATGTCCTCCACCCGCTGCAACGCGCCCTTCATCGCGGTGCCGGTGGTCCGTGTCGGCGGTCGGCGCATCCGCTCCAGCTCGGAGATCCGCTTGCCCTCCGGCGTCTTCAGGGTGGCCACCAGGTCCCCGGGCAGCGCCGCATCCGCCCGCCGGACCTCCTTGGCGACCGTGGCATGCAGCCGCTTGTCCGCGAGGGTGCGGACCTCGGCGACCTGCCGGGCCAGCACGCTCACCCCCGGCAGCAGCACCCGGTGCCGGCGCAGCCAGCTCACCGCGTGATCGAACAGCGCCTTCGGCCCCTCCGCGTGAGCCGTCCACGCCCGCCCGTGCAGGAACGCCCGGAACTTCCGGCCCTGATCGTGGTCCTCGTAGGAGTGGTAGCCATACGCGTCGCGTATCTCCCACGCGTGCTCGTAGGCCGTCTTCAGCCGCTCGGTGTACTCCTTGACGCAGGAGACATCCTCGATCTCCAACTGCTCGGCCAGGTGTTCAACCACCGACCAGGGAACCGCCAGGGGATCGTCCAGGAACAGCCCGACATAACGGACCGTGCAGATCTGCACAGCGAAACCCAAACGGCTGTGATCACCACGCCGCTTCGCGATCAGCTTCCGGTCCTCGTCATCGAGGAAGAAGAACCGTTCCAGCTCAGGTCTCGTCGGCTCATCCGCGAACGATCCGAACGCGGTGGCCTGCTCATCAGTCAAAAATTCCACGGGCATATCGCGGACGTAACCAGCCGCCGCGAGCGACCGTGGGTCTTCCGCCGAACCCTCCCGACGAACCGATCGCGTGTGCTAGATAACCAAGATCAAGTGCCTAACGCCAACGGCTGTACCGATGGTCCCCGAGGCCGGTAATAACGGGCATCCGACCCGTCAAACCCGCCAGCCCCGAAGAAAGTTCGGCGCCACACCGGGTGTCTTGCTGCAAGACTCCCCCGGGTGTGGCAGGATCTTGACCATGAGTGATCGCCGAGGTGTGGGAGGGCCGCCGAGAGGCACGCGTTTCAGGCCTGCGACCTACGACCCCTCTAAGGGTGAGGCGTACAGGCCGGGTTCGAACTTCGAGCCCAAGAACGCGGTGAAGCTGCTCGCCATGTGCGAAGCAGCCGATATTTCGGTGGCTGGGTTCCTGAATGCTGTGGTTGAACTGATCGAGGTGGACCCGTCAACGGGCCGGCCCGCAGGTTGGCCGCAGGCGATTCAGCTCAAGGAGGCCAGCTGACCTGACCTAGACAAAAGAGGCTCTCTCCAGCCGCCGGGCCTTACTAGCCGGGCGAAGCGTTAGAGCCCATCGGGGTCTCAGCCGACAACGGTTGTGGCGACCAATGCTGAGACTCCCGATCCCAGATGAAGCACGAAGATCACTACCGGGTTACTAGGCCGGCGGTGGGCTCTCGTACGTCCTCTAACACCGAGGAGCGTTGCCATCGTAGCAGCGAGCCATGGTGGCGGCACCGGCTTGTCTCGACCCGGCGTGTCCGTGGTGCTTATGCGACAAGACGAGCTTTTTTCCGCTTCCGTGTCCGATTCACCCCCTAAGTCCGTTGAAGGGCAGGGGGGCTTTAGCGTGTACACGCGAAATACGGCGTGCGAGACCCTGACGCGATTCCTGGCCGAACTGTCCCCGCGCCCGCGTGTCCGCGCGGCCGCCGGAGAGTCGGGGGAGTGGCGCAACCTCTACCCCGACGCCGTGGCGCTGGCCGAGGTCGACCCGGCCCGGCCGGTGGCGATGTACCTCACGCGCCGCCGCCACGGCGCCCACCGCTTCACCCTGGTACCGCTGGACTTCGACGCCAAGCGCGCCCCCGGCGCCCAGGCCGCAGCCGACGCCGGGTTGTTGGCCGCCACCGCCGCCGCCGAGGGCATCGAGCCCGTACCGGCCCGGTCCGGCCCCACCGGCGGTCGCCACGTGTGGCTCGGATGCGCGGAAGGCGTTCCCGTCGCCACGGTGCGGCGGATCGCCCGAGCGGCCCGCGCCCTGTGCCCGTTGACCCTGGACACGGCGCCCCTGATGAACGCGAAGGCCGGCGCGGTGCGCCCGCCGGGCGCCGCCCACCGCCTCGGCGGACACAGCGAACTCACGGCCCACACCGTTGAGCAGGCCGTGACGGCCCTCGGCGCCGCCTCGGCGCGGGCCGAGGCCTTCGAGCGTCTCGCCGCGCGGCTGGAGACGATGGCGGCCGCCGTCAGCCCCGGTGGCACCTCCCGTGCGGCCGCCGCCCTGGCCGTCGACGGCGAGGACACCGAGGTGCCGCCGTCCATCCGCCAGCGCGGCCCGATCGTCCGCCCGGTCGAGCAGGACGCCACCGGATGCCCCAGGCTCGCCGTTCCGTGGCGCCCCCTCGGCGAGCGCGCGGTGAAGGGACTCCGCCGTAAACTGACGAACCGTCAGAACTTCTCGGATTGGGCCCACGCCTCGGCCAGGTCCATGGCCCTGGCCGGCTGGACGCAGTCCGAGGCCCTGGCCGTGGTGCGCGATGCCGAGTCCTCCCCCGCGCTGGAGTGGCTCCGAACCGAGCGCCAGGGGGACGGCACCCGCGCCCCGCGCGACGAGGACGAGACGGCCCGGCTGTGGGCCCGGGTGTGGTGGCTCGCCGTCCAGGACGCCGCCCGCATGCCGCGCCGCCCGGAGGACGACGGCCACCACCAAGACCAGACTGAGGCCGAAGCCGCCGTGGCCGATCTGGTCGCGCGGATGCAGGCAGCCGGCCCCGCACGGTGGGGCCGCGAGTCCGGCCCGGCGGACGCCGCCGTACTCAGAGGGTGAGCCGAGATACGGCCGAAAGGGATAGCAGTGCGATCTTGAGCGGGTGACCGGTTCGTTTTGTGCGGCTATCGGTGTTCTCCGTCACGGCGGGGCTGCTTGCTGCTGTCGGTCACGGGAGTCGAGCGTAGAGGCCGCAGGCCCGGTGCGGGCGGGGTTCTGCGGGGCAGTCGTATGGTCTGGTGATCGCCCTGGTACGGTCCCGCGCGGAAGTGATCGTTTTCGTACAAGGGGTGGGGACCGGCGGCGTGACCTCGATAGAACGGACCGCGTACCCGCGGTTCAAGCGGCTGATGTCGGCGCGGGAGATGCATGTCTTCTTCACCCTCAAGCGCGAGGAGATCGACTGGGCCCGGGAGCGGACCCGCTCGGAGGACCACCTGCTTGCCCTGGCTCTGGCGTTGAAGTGCTATCAGAAGCTGGGTTACTTCCCGAAGGCATCCGAGGTTCCCGAGACGGTCGTCGAGCACGTGCGCGGCGCTCTGGAGCTGCCCGAGGGCACCAGGCCGCACTACGAGTCGGCCAACACGGCCAAGCTGCACCGCAAGTTGGTGCGCGAGCGGCAGGGCATCTCCTACGACCAGGAGCGGGCCCGCTCGATCGCCGAGGAGGCGATTCGGCGGGCGGCGCTGGTGAAGAACAATCCGCCGGACCTGATCAACGTGGCGCTGGAGGAGCTGGTCCGGGCGACGTGTGAGCTGCCAGCCTTCCGCACCCTGGACGAGATGGCCGCCCGGGTCCGCCGGGAGGTGAACGAGGACATCTTCGCCACCGTCCGGTCCCGGATGACGTTGGAGGACCGGGCCCGGCTGCTGGGGCTGCTGGAGGTGGGCGGGCTGGATCGCAAGAGCGGGCTGAACCGGCTGAAGAGGCCCGCGAAGCGGCCGAGCTGGAGCCATCTGAAGGAGCAGCACAAGCAGCTTCAGTGGGTGGACGGTCTCGGGAACACCGGCGCGTGGCTGGCTGGGATCGCGCCCGGGAAGATCGCCGACTTCGCGGCCGAGGCCGGCGCCCTGGACGCGGCGGAGCTGCGGGACTACGAGACGGGCAAGCTCATCGCGCTCTTGTCCTGCCTGGTGCACGCGGCCCGTCGGCGGGCTCGCGACGATCTGGCGGAGATGTTCTGCAAGCGGGTGGCGGCCAAGCTGAAGAACGCGAAGGACGAGCTGGAGGAGATCCGCAAGCAGCAGCAGGCGCTGGTGGAGCGGATGATCGGCACCTACCGGACGGTGCTGGAGCGGATCGACCCCGTCGACCTCGTGCCGCGGGGTCCGGACGGGGTGCCGGTCCCGTTCCCGGCGGGGAAGAAGGCCCGCCGCAAGGCGGCGCGGGCGCTGGCCTCGAAGCGGGCCGCCGCGCTGGCGCTGGCGCAGAAGGCGGTGCAGAGCTCGGGGTCGTTCGCGGCGGAGTTCGCCGACATCGAGGCGGTGGCCGCGCACCACGGCAACAACCACGAGGTACTGGTCGCCCGCTTCTACAAGCGGGACCGGGCGCCGATGTTCGATCTGGTGGGCACGCTGGAGTTCGAGGCGGTCAGTGAGGACCGGCGGGTCCTGGACGCGCTGGCGCACGCGCGGGCCCACCAGAGCGCGACCCGCGAGTACATCGGTGAGTTGTACGAGGGGGAGCCGCTGGACCTCGGCTTCGCCTCGCAGAACTGGCAGCGGGCCGTCCGCGACCGGCGCAAGCCCGGCAAGCTGGACCGCCGGCGCTTCGAGACGCTGGTCTTCACCTACCTGGCCGAGCACCTGCGGACCGGCGATGTGGCCATCACCGGCTCGGACACCTTCGCCAACTGGCTCGATCAGCTGCCCGACTGGGAGGAGTGCGGGCCGAAGCTGGCGCAGTTGTGCGAGGAGACCGGGCTGCCGGACACGGCCGCGGGGTTCATCGCAGCCTTGCGCGAGCGGCTGGAGGCCACCGCGGCGGAGGTGGATTCCGGCTACCCGGACAACGCGGACCTGGTCATCGACGAGAGCGGCGTGCCGGTGCTGCGCAAGCAGCGCGCCAAGGGCGTCAGCGCGATGGCCGAGGCGCTGGAGGCGGAGGTCAAGGCGCGGATGCCCGAGCGGACGCTGCTGGGCATCTTGTCGCGCACCGCGTACTGGGTGGAGTGGTGGCGCCGGTTCGGCCCGGCCTCCGGCAGCGACCCGAAGCTGAAGGACCCCTTCGGCAGGTACGTGCTGACCACCTTCGTGGGCGGCATCAACATGACGTTCGCCGAGGCCGCTCGGCACATCGCCGGGGTGTCCGCGCACGAGCTGGGCGCGATCACGAACCGGCACCTGAGCGTGGAGAAGATCAACGAGGCGATCACCGACGTGGTCAACGCGTTCATGCGCCTGGACCTGGTCAAGGCGTGGGGCAACGGGACGTCCGTGGCGGCCGACGGCACGCAGATGGACACCTTCATCGACAACCTGCTCGCCGAGTCCTCGATCCGGTACGGAGGATTCGGCGGGATCGCATACCACCACATATCGGATCAGTACATCGCGCTCTTCTCCAGATTCGTGCCCTGTGGCGTGTGGGAGGCCGTCTACATCATCGACGGGCTGCTGAAGAACGCCTCCGAGATGAAGCCCGACACGATCCACGCCGATACGCAAGGGCAGTCGTTCCCGGTCTTCTGCCTCGCCCATTTGATGGGGTTTGAGCTGATGCCGAGGATACGGAACTGGAAGGACCGCACCTTCTACCGGCCCTCCGCCAGCGTCCGCTACCGGCACATCGACGTCCTGTTCGACCAGGGTGGCCGCAACATCATCGACTGGCGGCTCATCGAGACGCACTGGCGCGATCTCATGCGCGTCAGCATCGCGATCCGGGATGGCACCCTGGCCTCGCCGCTGCTGCTGCGGCGTCTGGGCAGCAACTCCCACCGCAACCAGATCTACCGGGCCTTCCGGGAGGTGGGCCGGGCGGTCGCGACTGTGCAGCTGCTCAAGTTCATCTCGGATCCGTCGCTTCGCCGCCGGGTTACGGCGGCCACCAACAAGGTGGAGTCGTTCAACAACTTCACCGACTGGCTGGCGTTCTGCAACGGCGGGGTGATCGCCGAGAACGACCCGGTCGAGCAGGAGAAGGCGGTGAAGCTGACGTCTTTGCTGGCCAACTGTGTGATCTTCCATACGACCCTCGACCTCATGAACGTCGTACGCGAGCTCCAGGGGGAGGGCTGGCAGATCACGGGGGAGGACCTGGCCGCGATCAGCCCGTATCTGACCGGCCACATCATGCGGTTCGGCACCTACGCCACCACGGAGCTGACCGCGCGCCCGGACGCATTCGACCCGCACCTGGACGTCGACTTCGATGTTGAGGAGCCTGAACCGGCAGCGGCATGACGGAGCCGGCCGATCAAAGTCATTCAGCTCCTTCACCACAGCCCGGGTCCGCCGTGCTCATGCGGCCCAGTGCCGGTAGGCGTGGATCCATTCGGCGCCGTCCGGGGCGGGGGTGGGCAGGGGGAGGTCGAGAATGGCGATGGCCTGGCGGTGTGGGCCGCGGCTGCACCAGGCGATGATCCCGCTTCCGGGCGTGAGGTCGACGGAGTCGACGGTGGCGCTCGTTCCGAGCACGGTCGTCTCGAACGGGAGCGCCAGATGGTCGACGAGCATCGTGTAGAAGCCGGTGAGCTGCTCGTCCTCGTCGTAGGCGTCCACGGTGGCTTCCTCGATCAGATCCTGCAGCTGCGTGTCGCTGAGGTCTTGCACCGGTGTCCTCAATTCGGCTCTGTTCCGTAGTCGGTGGTAACGCTGCGTTCTTATTGTGGGAGGAGGGTGCGGTGGCGGAGGAGGTCGAATCCGGCGCGTCCGTGCATCTGCCTCATGATCCGTTTGGTTCGCGTATTGACGCCCTCGGTGCGGCCGTTGTGGAAGGGCAGAGTGAGGCCGGCATCCACGGCGGCGCGGTCGAGTTCGAGACCGTTGGCGAAGGAGTGCAGGTGAGGCAGGGTGGCGGCGCGAACTGACGTGATCCAGTCGGTGAGCTTGGTGTCGTTGCCTTCCGCTGGGGTCAGCAGCTTTGCGAATTCGCCGGTGCGGCGGGCGAGTTCGGTCATCTCGGGGCAGGTTCTTGTGAGTTCGCGTAGGAGAGCGGTGTCCTTGTCGCGCAGGTTCTCGGGGCGGGTGAGGAGGAGGCGGGCGAAGCGCTGCGGTGTGGTGACCGGCCGTTCGCCCTCGGAGCGGCCCTGGGCGATGTAACGGACCAGGAGATTCGCACTGCCGGTGTAGCCCAGCTCCTTGATCTCGCGCAGGAGGTGAGTCACGGGCACCGCGGGGTCCTCGGCCCGGCGCCGACGCAGGTAGTCGCGGTAGGGGTCGACGAGCGTGGGCTTGTAGCGGGGGGCGAGGCGGTCGCCGGTGGGCTCCTTCATGCGGGCGTACCGCTTGACGGTGTTCAGGGCGACATCGAGGCGGCGGGCGCATTCGAGCAGACCGACGCCCTGGCCGAGCAGATTGTGGACCTTGTGCCAGCGCTCGCGGGTGGTCTGCTCGCGTACGCCCCCGGGCCGGGCGGGGTTCACCGCGGTGGCCCAGCAGGCGGCGTGGGAGCGGATCTCGGCCAGGACCTTCCCGCACAGGTTGGACCAGAGGTGCCACCTGTCGCTGACCTGCACCGCTTCGGGCAGGGCCTGGCGGATCGCCTCGCCGTAGGTAGCCGAGCCGTCGCGGCATACGTACTCGGCCCCGGGGTGCTCGCGCAGCCAGGCGGTCAGGGTGGGAGCGGTGCGGTCGGGCAGGACGTCGATGCGTTCGCCGGTCTCAGCGTTGATGATCACGGTCGCGTAGCGGTGCCGGCGCTTGAGTGCGAAGTCGTCGACCCCGATCACCCGTGGGATCCGCAAGGCCGGCGTGGGGATGCGCCTGAGCAGGCGCAGGGCGCTGGCGTACTCAGGTTGAACTCGTAGTTTCCGCCTTCTCGATCTTGGTGAGTTCTATGGTCAGCCCGGTCTCCGTGAGGCAGCCGTTGATCAGTTCGGGGCGGTATTGGATCTTCTTGAGCTTGTGCTTGATGATGCGGGTGAGGCCTGTGAGGTCGGCGGCGACG
>NZ_JAPNLK010000135.1 GCF_026627505.1 Streptomyces sp. H27-H5
CTCCGGCCACGACCGCGGCGACATCGACACAACAAGCCCCTCCCCGGCCGGACCCTACCGACACAGGAACAACCTGCCCACCCGCTCCCACCAGCACCCTCAGCCACACGAATTAACCATCAGGGTCGACGCCGTGGACCTGGCGCGGCGCGAGCGTGATGTTGTCCAGCACGCTCAGGTGCGGGAACAGGTTGTAGGCCTGGAAGACGATGCCGATGCGCCTGCGGGCGACGTTGGGGTCCAGGCGGGGGTCGGTCAGTTCGCTGTCGCCCAGGTGGATGGTGCCGTCGTCGACGACGTCCAGCAGGTCCACGCAGCGCAGCAGGGTGGACTTGCCCGAACCCGAGCCGCCGATGAGGCAGACGACCTGGTGCTCGGCGACGTCCAGGTCGATCGAGCGCAGGACGAGACGCGACCCGTACTGCTTGCGTACGCCGCGGATCCGCAGCAACGGAAGGCTCATCGGCCCGTCTCCGCCCAGGTGCGCCGCGCCGCACGACGCTGGAGCCGGTCGGCGAAGCGGGTCAACGGAATGGTCACCGCGATGAACAAGAGAGCCGCTCCCAGGTACGGGGTGTAGTTGAAGTCGTAGTCCGCCTTGATCTGCGCGGCGCGCAGTGCCTCCAGCGGACCGAGGACGGCGACCAGCGCGGTGTCCTTCTGCAGGGCGATGAAGTCGTTGAGCAGCGGCGGGAGGACGTTGCGCACGGCCTGCGGCAGCACCACGTGCCGCAGGGTCTGTCGTTCGCCCAGCCCCAGGGCCCGCGCGGCGTTGCGTTGGGCGGGGTGGACGGAGTTCAGTCCTGCGCGCAGCACTTCGCCGACGTAGGCGCTGTAGGAGAGGACCAGGGCGATCACTCCGAGCACCCAGGGCTGTGAGGGGGTGCCCTGCAACCTAAGAGCGGGCAGCCCGAATCCGACGAGGAAGACCAGGAGCAGGGTCGGCACGCCGCGAAAGACGTCCACGTACACGGTCGCGGCCAGCCTCAGCGGCGCCAGTCCGGGCGCGCGGGTCACCCGTACCAGGGCGATCAGCAGCCCGAGGACGAGGATCAGCACTTCGGCGATCAGGAACATCTGGATGTTGAGCCAGAAGGCCCGCAGGAGTTCGGGGAAGGCGTCCCGGAACTCGGCGCCGTCCAGGAACAGGCTCCGGACGCGCTCCCAGCCCGGCGAGGCGACGGCCGCGGTGGCCATCACCACCAGGCAGAGCAGGGTGCACAGGGCGGCGATCCAGGTGTGGCGCCGTTTGCGGGAGCGGCGGAACCGCTCCCGCTCCTGCTCACGTTCGCTCGGTCGGTAGGTGTCGTTCGGCGGTGTGGCCGGCTGGTGCCGCGCGGCCGTCTTCACGAGGTCCACGGTCGGCCCGCTACGGCTTCAGCTCGGGGACGTTCGCCGAGGCGGACAGCCACTGCGACGTGAGCTTGGCGAGCGTGCCGTCGGCCTTGAGGGCGCTCAGGGCCTGGTTCACGCAAGGGGTGTACGCGCTGCCCTTGGGAAGGAGCAGCCCGAACTGCTCGGGGGTTCCGCCCGCGTAGCCGAACTGGCCGACGATCTTGGCGTTGTCCAGCTCCGAGCCGGCGAGGTAGAACACGGTCGGCAGGTCGGTGACGATCGCGTCGATCTGACCGTTCTTCAGTGCGTTGACCTCGTCGTTGGTGGTGTTGAAGACGCTCGGCTGACGCGAGGGCTTGAGCTGGTCGCGCACCGCCTGGAAGCTGGTGGTGGCCACCTGGACGCCGATTCTGGCGTCCTTCAGTTCGGCCAGCGAAGTGGCCTTCGCGAAGCCGGAGTTGGCCAGCGTCAGGATGGCCTGGTCGGCCGTGTAGTAACTGGTGGAGAAGTCCACCGCCTTCGCGCGTTGCGGGGTGATGGAGATCTGGTTGATGTCGAAGTCGAAGTTCTTCGCGCCGGGGGCGTAGGAATGGGCGAACGGTTCGACGACCCACTTCACCTGGTCCCGGCCGAAGCCGAGCTTTCCGGCGACCGCGTAGGCGACCGCGCTTTCGAAGCCCTTCCCGTTGGAGGGGGTGTTGCTGTCGAACCAGGGCGCGTAGGCCGGGGAATCGGTCGCGACGGTCAACTGCCCGCTCTTGTGGAGGCCGGGACTGCCGGTGGTGCAGGTGGGGCCGGCGGATCCGGCCGCGCCGGCGGGGCTTTCCGGCTGGGGTGCGCAGGCGGCGGCCGTCAGCAGGACGGCGACGGCGGAAGCCGCGAGGGTGGTGCGGGTACGAAACATCAGGGGTCCTTCGAAGGGGTCCGAGAACGGGGGGTACGGGAAACGGGCCGACGTCGTGCGCTCAGCGACACAGATCGGCGGCGCAGCGCACGTTGTCCACGTGGCGGCGGCGTACCAGCGGGAGGGTTCCGGACAGGCGTTTCAGCATTCCGGGCGGTGGAGCGCGGTGTCGATCTCGCCGGCCGCCGTGGGGTAACGCACTGATCACATGTCAGCCGGCGAGACGGAACACCTGATCGCCCTGGGTCAGACCGAAGAGTTCGGCTGCGGAACCGCCGCGAACGACCAGTTCGGCGAAGCCGATCCCGGAACTGCCGACGGTGATTCCGGGCTCGCCGAGCGGGACGTCGGGCAGCCGGTCGTAACATCGCACCCGGACGCCGCGGCCGTCGCGCCGACTGTGGACGGTCAGCCCGTCCGTACCGTCGTAGCCGGGCAGTTCGACGGCGGGACGGTCCAACTTGCAGTTCCCGAAGTTGTCCACGACGGCGACCCGCACCGCCTCCTCGGCGGGCGGACGCACCGCCAGCGGCTGCGCGGGTACGGGGCGGCCGTCCGCCAGCCAGCGGGCCAGCAGCGGTACGTACCAGAGGCTGCGGAACTGGGTCCGTACGATCTCCTCGACCTCGGTGTCCGCCAGCTCGGCCCACCCGGCGGCAGCGGCCTCCAGCACCTCACGGACATCGGTGACCTGCACCTCCTCCAGGCCGAGGTAGGTCACCAAGGGGGCGAGGACGCGGTGGTTCACCGTGCTGATGACCAGGTGCTGCCCGTGCCGGAAGTAGCAGAACGGCACGCCGTTGGGCCAGTGCCCGTCCCGCGGGGCGATGTTGACCATGACGACCACCGGCCGGGTCGGCCCGCCGGTCAGGTCCGTCGAGCGCAGAAGGTCAAGCAGGGTGAGGGCGGCGGCGCCCTCCGGGTCCGGACCGCCGAGCGGCAGGACCGTCGGCGTGCCGCCGAAGAGGGTGGCGATCCGGGCGGACTGACGGGCCAGCGCGTTGGGATCGGCGCAGTCGGTGAGGGCGACGACTGGCAGGTGGGACATGGCGGGTACTTCGCCTTCTGTCGGTGACGGGCGGGTCGGGTGGCGGGATGGGGCGGAGGAGCTGACGACCGGGGCTGACGGCGACCGGGCCCGGATTCCGGGTCGGTCCGGGCAACAAAAAACGGACCCTCCGTTTCCGGAGGGTCCGTCGCAGCTGGTGCGCACACGGCTTCGCTAGCGAAGCGCCTCCGGGGGCGGGGGCATCATTCGCATCATGGCGAGGGTGGTGGTGTGCTGCATGGACGGGACTGTAGCAGCAGGTGGGAGCGTCGGGAACGGCCGTCCACCACGTGAACACTCCGCCTCGGCCGGCCCGGGTGACGTCCCGAACCACCGGGCCGCCACGCTCCGGGAGCCGCGCCCAGTGGTGACTGATCCTTCACACTCCGTGACGGCTCGCGCTTGAGGAGGGCATGCCACCGCTTGAGGTCAAGATCAATCGCGTCACGGATCCGCCCCAGGGGACGGGTGGCCGAGAACAGGTCGCTCGCACCGACCCGAGCGGCCGATGCCACCCGCCGAGTTCCGAGGAAGCAACGATGCGCGTTCACAAGCTCACCTTCACCGCCCTGGCCATCGCCGCCGGTCTCTCGCTGACGGCGTGCCAGAACGGCGAAGACGGTGCGGCAGCAGGCAGCCCACGCTCTCCGAGTACGCGGGCGTCGACGTGAAGACCGCCTCGGGTTCCCTCTCCGCGAAGCGCACCGGCGAACACCCCGGCGCGACCACCCTCAAGAAGGGCGCCGCGGTCTCCTTCGGCGTCACCTACCCGCTCAACACCTCGGGCGGCTCCGGAGTCCGCCTCACGGGCCTGGTCGTGACCCCGCCGGACGAGACGAAGTCGGTCACCCTCGCGTGGCCCGGCGCCGCCACGCTGCCCGTCACGGAGGGCAACGCTCCCCCGTCAAGGTCGGCCCGATCGGAAGCGCCGGCCAGGGCGGCTGACCCTCGGGGGCATCGACACGAGCAGGGCCCCGCGTCCGGGGGAACGACGCGGGGCCCCGCTCGCTGCCATGGGCGACGAGGGCAACGGGAGGCGTCGGCTTCGGCGCTGTGGCGTCGGGGCACACAGGAAGGTGCCTGATTGTGATGACCGGCCACATATACCGCCGACCTGCGGACTCCTACGTTGTGCCGACACGGAACGTCCCCACAGGCCCCTGGAAGTGGTGCACATGGTCTCCCCCGCAGCGGCTCCGCAGGCCCGGTCCGGCATCAGAAAGATCGTCGCGGCCAGCCTGATCGGCACCACCATCGAGTGGTACGACTTCTTCCTCTACGGAAGCGCCGCCGCCCTCGTCTTCAACAAGCTGTTCTTCCCCACCGCGGACCCGCTGACCGGAACGCTGATCGCGTTCGTCACCTACGCCATCGGTTTCCTCGCGCGTCCGCTCGGCGGGGTCGTCTTCGGGCACTTCGGCGACAAGGTCGGGCGCAAGAAGCTGCTCGTGCTCAGCCTGCTCCTGATGGGCGGGGCCACCTTCGCCATGGGGTTGTTGCCCACGTACGGCGCGATCGGGGTCGGGGCGCCCGTCCTGCTCACGGTCCTGCGGCTCGTGCAGGGCTTCGCGTTGGGCGGCGAGTGGGGTGGTGCGGTGCTGATCGTCTCCGAGCACGGGGGCGACGAGCACCGCGGTTTCTGGGCGTCGTGGCCGCAGTCGGGTGCGCCCGGCGGAAACCTGCTGGCCACCGGGGTACTGGCGCTGCTCGCCTCCGTGCAGTCCGAGGCGGCCTTCCTCGCCTGGGGTTGGCGCGTGCCGTTCCTCCTGTCGGGGGTGCTGGTGATCGCGGGTCTGTGGATCCGGATCTCGGTCTCCGAGTCGCCGGTCTTCCTCGCCGCGCAGGCGAAGGCGGCGGCCGAGGCGAGGGCGTCCGGCGCGGTCGCGCGGAAGGCGCCCGTGGTCGAGGTGTTCCGCAAGAGTTGGCGTGAGGTGCTCACGGCGATCGGGACCCGGTTCGGCGAGAACATCTCGTACTACGTCCTGACCT
The DNA here is from genome assembly GCF_026627505.1 of Streptomyces sp. H27-H5. GTDB lineage: Bacteria > Actinomycetota > Actinomycetes > Streptomycetales > Streptomycetaceae > Streptomyces. The sequence goes on from NZ_JAPNLK010000135.1 coordinate 5,277, forward strand.
CCTTCCTCCTCGTCTACGTGACCACTCACCTCGGGATGTCCAAGGGCACGGCGCTCAACGCCGTGTTGATCGGGTCCGCCGTCCACTTCGTCACCATCCCCGCCTGGGGCGCGCTGTCGGACCGTGTCGGGCGCCGGCCGGTCACGATGATCGGCTCGGTGGGAATGGCCCTGTGGGCGTTCGCCTTCTTCGCCCTGGTGGACTCCCGGTCGTTCCTGGTGATCACGGTGGCGGTGACGGTCGGCCTGTTGCTGCACGGCGCGATGTACGGTCCGCAGGCCGCCTTCATCTCGGAGATGTTCGACACCAGGGTCCGCTATTCCGGCGCCTCGATGGGCTCGCAGCTCGCCTCGATCGTCGCGGGGGCACTGGCTCCGATCATCGCCGTCGAACTCCTCAAGGACTACGGCTCCTCGCTGCCGGTCTCCGTCTACCTGTGCGCCGCCGCCGTCGTCACCACCTTCACCGTGTTCATCGCCAAGGAGACCCGCGGTCGGGATCTCACGGCGCCCGGCGGCACGACCGCCCCGGCGCGGCGGCGAGCGCCCGCCCGCGCCGGCCAGTCCTCCGACATCCTCTGACCGGGGCGAACGCGCGCCCGGGAACTGCCAGCATGGGCCTGGTGAACGACGCGAACCACCACGACGCGACCCACCCCGGCGCCACCACCCCCGGCGCCCTCCCCTCCTACGCGATCGGCCCCGACCCGGCCGGTCCAGGGCCGACCGACCTCGACACGACCGGCCCCGACTCCAACCCGGCCGCCGCGGCCCTGGGCGGGCTGCTGCGCCTGCTGGCCGAGGGGGCGCCGGCCGAACACCTGACCGCGGCCGCCGCGCGGGCACGCGACGGGGGTGCCCGCGCGGCGGACGCGGCCTTGGTGGAGGAAGCCGCCCGGGCGGCGCTGGGCATCCGGCGCACGCTCGACCAACACCGGCGTCAGGAAGCGGAGTTGACGGCGCTGTTCGACACGGCCGGCGACCTGGCGGCCCTGCGCGACCTGGATTCCGTACTGCGGGCCATCGTCCGACGTGCCCGCACCCTGCTGGGTACCGACGTCGCCTACCTGACCCTCAACGACCCGGCCGTCGGGGACACGTTCATGCGCGTCACCGACGGTTCGGTGTCGGCCGCCTTCCAGCAGTTGCGGCTCGGCATGGGCGAGGGGCTGGGCGGGCTGGTGGCGCAGACGGCCCGACCCTACGCGAGCAGCGACTACCGCGCCGACGACCGCTTCCGGCACACCACAGCCATCGACCGCGGCGTCGGCGAGGAGGGGATCCGGGGCATCCTCGGGGTCCCGCTGCGGGTCGGCACACGGGTGATCGGGGTGCTGTACGCGGCGGACCGGGCGGTCCGCGCCTTCGCTCCCGACGCCGTGGCCCTGCTGTCCTCCCTCGCCGACCACGCGGCCGTGGCCATCGACGGCGCCCGGCTGTTGGAGGAGACGCGCGCCGCGCTCGTCGACCTGAACGAGGCCAACGAGACGGTCCGCGCGCACAGCGAGGCGATGCGGCTGGCCACCGAGACCCACGACCGGCTCACCGAACTGGTGCTGCGCGGCGGCGAGATCGAGGATCTCGCCCGGGAGGTCGCGGCCCTGCTGGGCGGGGGCATCGTCATCCACGACGTCGACGGCACCGAACTCGCGCGGGTCGCCTCCGAACCGATCGCCCCGCCCGTACGGGGCGCCGCGGAGTCCCGCTCGGGCGGCCGGGCCGTCCCCGTGGACGGGACCTGGGTGTGGGCGGTGCTGGCCGGGCCCGAACTCCTGGGCAGCATCGCCCTCACCGGGCGGGGCCCGCTCACCGGGCAGGCCCCGCTCACCGACTCCGAACGGCGGCTGTTCGAGCGCGCCGGGCTGGTCACCGCCCTGCTGTTACTGCTCCGGCGCTCCATAGCGGAGGCCGAGGACCGGGTGCGCGGCGAACTCCTCGGCGATCTGCTGACGCCGCAGGACGGCGACCGGGCACGCGATGCCGGGAGCCTGACCCTGCGGGCCCGCAGGCTGGGCCTCGACCTGGCGCAGCCCCACTCGGTGCTGGTCCTGCACTGCGAAGAGGCCGTACGGGCCCGCCTCGCCGCGGAGACGGCCCGCCGGGCACGTGCCCTGCGGGGGCTCTCGGGGGTGTACGAGGGACGCGTGGTGCTCGTCGCGCCCGCCGTCGCACCCGACGACCGGCCCGGCCCGGTCGCCCGGACCCTGGCCGCGGAACTGGGGCGCGTACTGGAGACCCCCGTCACGGTGGGCGCGGCCGGTCCGGCGGATCGACCGGGTGTGCTGTCGGCCGCCCACGCCGAGGCCCTGCGCTGCGTGGAGGCCCTGCACACGCTGGGGCGCACCGGCCACGGCGCCGCCCTGCCCGATCTGGGATTCCTCGGGGTGCTGCTCGGCGACCGGGCCGACGTGGGCGGGTACGTCGAGCGGGTGCTCGGGCCGGTCATCGCGTACGACGACCGGCGCGGCACCGAGCTCGTCCGGACCCTCGACGCGTACTACACCCACGGCGGGAGCCTGTCCCAGGCGAAGGACGCCCTGCACGTCCACGTGAACACGGTCGTGCAGCGGCTGGAGCGGATCCGCAGGCTCCTGGGCGACGACTGGAACTCCCCGGCCTCCGCCCTGGAACTCCAACTCGCCCTGCGCCTCCACGGCTTGTCGGGCCGATGACGACACCCGGCGCCCACACCCGGCGCCCTCCCGCCTCCCCCGCGCGCCGGCCGGCCCGGCGCGATCGACTGGACACCCCCTACGGCGTCTCCTCCAGCCCCTCCGGCAGGCGCCCGGTGTGCAGTACCCCCAAGGTCTGGGTGGCGCGGGTGAGGGCCACGTACAGGTCGCTCGGTTGGTGGTCCGCGGGCTCCACCACGATCACCGTGTCGAACTCCAGGCCCTTGGCCTGGCGGGGCTCCAACAGCACGACGTCGCGGGTCAGGTCCGGTTCCTCGCCCGCCCGTACGCCGGGCAGCGCGCCCGCGAGCTCCTCGTGCAGCGGGCGCGGGGCGATCACCGCGAGCCGGCCCTCGGCGGGCGCGGCGACGCGCACGGCCTCCGCGACCGCGCCGGGCAGGTCGTCCGTGGCCCGCACCCAGGGGCGCACCCCGGTGGAACGGACCGACCCGGGCGGTTCGAAACCGGGGTGCCGGGCCCGGAGCACGGCGGCCGCGACATCCATGATCTCCGCGGGTGTGCGGTAGTTGACCCCGAGGCGCACCAGCTCCCAACGGTTCTCGACGTACGGGTCCAGGATGCGTTCCCAGGAGCCGCAGCCCGCCTCGTCGCCGGTCTGCGCCGGGTCTCCGACGAGCGTCATGGAGCGTGTGGGGCAGCGGCGCATGAGCAGCCGCCAGGCCATCGCGGAGAGTTCCTGCGCCTCGTCCACGATCACGTGCCCGAAAGCCCAGGTGCGGTCGGCGGCGGCCCGCTCGGCCGCGCTGCGGTGGTCGGCCTCCTCGTGCCGCTCCGCCATCCGCTCCGCGTCGATGAGGTCGTGCGCGGCGAGGAACTCGTTCTCGGTGTCCTCGAACTCGTACGACTCCGAACCGAGCGACAGGTCCAGGACGCCCTGGGCGTAGGCGACGCGTTCCAGTCGCTCGCGTTCCTCGGCGGCGCGCCGGGCGCTGTCGTCGAAGCCGAGGAGTTCGGCCGCCTCGTCGAGCAACGGGACGTCCGCCGGCGTCCAGTCGTCCGTGGTGCGGCGGATCAGCTCGGCGTCCCGCTCCGGGAGGTGTTCGGGGTCCGCGAGGAACTCGGAGATCAGCCGGAGAGGGGTGAGCGGGGGCCAGAGGGTGTCGATGGCCGCGTGCACCTCGGCGCTGGTCGCGATCTCCTTGCCGAGCTGCGCGACGTCGTCGGGGCCGAGCAGGTTGGGTCCGCCGTACGGGTCGGCGCCGAGGCGGTCCGCGAGCTGCTCGGTCAGCGCGTCGATGACACGGAACGCGAAGTAGGGCCGGGCCAGATTGTGCGGAAGCCCGGTGGCACGGGCCCGGTCCCGGGCCTCGTACGCCATGGTGCGGTCGAGCAGCAGCGTCCCGTAGTCGTCGTGGTCGATCTCCAGGGCGGGCTCGGGAACCACGTCGGCGTCCTCGCCCGCACCGGCGGGTACGGACTCCGGCAGCGCCTGCCGGTCCGCCACGACCCGGGCGAGGACCTCCGCCATCCGGATGTCGCCCTTGACGGCGGCGGCGCCGGGGCGGTCGGTGCCGGTGGCGTGGACGCCCGGGTACAGCTCGCCCGGGGTGGCGAGCAGGACACCGGTCTCGCCGAGCGAGGGCAGCACCTCCCCGATGTAGCCGAGGAAGGCCGGGTTGGGGCCGACGATGAGGACGCCACGCTTGGCGAGCGTCTCGCGGTGGGCGTACAGCAGGTAGGCGGCACGATGCAGGGCGACGGCCGTCTTCCCGGTGCCCGGGCCGCCCTCCACCACGAGGACCCCGTGGTGGGAGGAGCGGATGATCCGGTCCTGTTCGGCCTGGATGGTCCGCACGATGTCGTGCATCCGACCGGTCCGGGCCGCACCGAGCGCGGCGAGCAGCACGGCATCGGCGTCGGCCCCCTCGTGGCCGGTGCGCTCGGTGTCGGCGAGGTCGAGGATCTCGTCGTGCAGCGCCACGACCTCCCTGCCCCGGGTGGTGAGGTGCCGGCGCCGGCGCAGTCCCATCGGCACGTGCCCGGTCGCGAGGTAGAACGGTCGCGCGACATCGGCGCGCCAGTCGAGCACGAGGGGCGTGCGCTCGCTGTCGTCCTGCCGGATTCCGATACGACCGATGTGGTGGTCCCGGCCGTCGGAGAACTCCAGGCGACCGAAACAGAGACCGTTTTCCCCCGAGTCCAGGGCGGAAAGCAGACCGGACTGTTCGGCGACCAGCACATCCCGCTCCAGCCGCGCCTGGAACCCGCTCCCGACATCGGCCAACGCGCCGCTCATCGCGCGTTCGGCCTGGTCACGCAGGCCATCGAGGCGGGCGTAGATCCCGTCGATGAATTGCTGCTCGACACGGAATTCTTCGGTTGACAATTCCACTCCTGACGCGGTACGATGTCCTCGTAAAGCTGTTCCGTGTTCGTGATTCACCGAACATGAAACGTCCAATATACCCCTCAGACGAAAGCTCCGGCCGCCATTCGGCTCGGAGCTTTTTTGCACACCCGGACTTTCTGTGGATCGACGGGGCCATGCAGAGGCAGGGCAACCTACGCCCTCTTTTGCACTAGTGCATATATTTGATGTTCCTAGTTCGTAAAGCTAGGCTGTCGCCATGCCTGCGAAGATCCCCGCCCCCGTCACCCTGACCGGCCGGCACGTCACCCTCGTCCCCCTGTCGATGGACCACCTCGGCGACCTGTTCGCCGCCGGAGGCGGTGACGACGAGATCTGGCGCTGGCAGGGAGGCGTGGCGCCGCGCACCGAGGCGGAGCTGGGCGCCACGCTCACCGGATTGCTCGAAGACGCAGAACGCGGCACGTACCTCCCCTTCGCCGTCATCCACCGCGCGAGCGGCAAGGCGATCGGCTGGACGACCTTCATGGACGTCGACGCCGCCAACGAGCGGCTGGAGATCGGCTGGACCTGGTACGGCCGCGCCCACTGGCGCTCGGCGGTCAACACCGAGACCAAGCTGCTCCTCATGACCCACGCCTTCGACGAACTCGGCATGGGGCGGGTCCAGTTGAAGACGGACCACATGAACCTCCGCTCACAGGCGGCCATCGCCCGACTCGGCGCGCGGCGTGAGGGTGTACTGCGTCGCCACCGCCGCCGCCCGGACGGAACCTGGCGGGACACCGTCTACTTCTCGCTGCTCGCCGAGGAGTGGCCGGACGCCAAGGCCCGGCTCGGCGCCCGCCTCTGACAACACCCGGGGGCGCGCCGCGTCCGGTCGGCGACGGCCGGCGCGCACCGGGCGCAGTGCACGGTCTCACGCCACAGTGGCGCCATCCGGCCAATTGATTGACATGGGCCTGACATTTCAAGACCCCTGTGGGACGTTCCGATCGGCGCGGCCCCCACGCCTCGCCGTACACCCCCACAAGGACGTGGCAAAGAGGAGCGACATGAGGAAGATCTCCACATGGCCCCGCGTCACCGTACTGGCCGCCGTGCTGGTGCTCGGCGGCTCGACCACCGCACTGGCCCTGGGACCCACCGCCGATCAGCGGGTCGACGGGGTGATGGTCGTGGCGGGCAACACCTGCGCCTGGACCAACGCCCGTACCAGCGCCAACCCCCCGAGCACCCTCAGCGTCGACCGCACCACCGTCAACACCCCCGGCGGCAACCTGGCCTGCGGCGGCGGGATCACCGCCTCCCTCAACAACAACCCGTCGTTCACCTTCGACGACGCGGCCGCACTCGCGAAGACCGACGCCATCGACATCACCGGGAAGCAGAGCTTCATCTCCTGTCGCTACAAGGCGACGAACATCGTGTGGAACCGTGACGGGTCCACACGCAAGTACGTCAACCAGGCCTTCACCGCGACCAAGACCTCGGGAAGTTTCCTCTGCCCGGGCTCCGTCACCACCCCGGCCGGGGACGCGTCCATGCTGTTCCACTGACCCCGGATCGGTGCGCCCCGCTCCCGCGAGGGCGGGGCGCGCAGCACCGTTCCCCCGCCGGCGGGGCGCTCCCCATACTGAGGTCGTGACCGACCACGTCAAGCGGCTGCCCGCCGGCGTGCTGCCCGCGGAGGGCGCGCCGGTCTGGAACAGGGCCGAGGCCGAGCGCCTCCGGGAGGCCGGTCCGCCTCCCGTCTTCGCGCCCGTCGCCGGGAGTCGGGTCCTCGCGTTCCTGGTCGCCGGCGCGTTCCTCGTGTCGGGCCGGCACGGCGCGGCGGCCGGCACGTCATGGCGTGACTGGCTTCCGACCTTCCTCTTCGCCGCGTTGCCGCTCTGGTACCGGTACCTGCCGGGGGCGACCGTGGCGGCGACCGCCGTGCTCGCGGGAGCGGCCGCCGCCTGCGAGGAGCGCGGCAGCGAGAAGTCCGCTGATTGCGGCGGTAGTTGTGGCGGATGCGGTGGCCGTGGCGGGTGCGGCTGTGGCTGACGCCCCGCCGGCCGCACGCACCGGTGGCGTGGTCGACGCCATGTCGCCGCCACCGGCGGGGGGTGCTCAGCCCGCGTCCCGGATCCTCCCGTGCCGCCGGTCCAGACCGCGGCCCCACACCACACAGGCCACCATGACGGCCGTCCCGCCGAGGGCGAAGAGGGCGGGGTCCGGCCGGTGGCCCATGGCCGCGCGCCGCTCCTCGTAGGTGGTGGTGGACCCGAACCTGACGCAGGAGTCGCCCGGCGTCATGGTCCGCCCGCCGCAGGTGGGCCGGTCCCAGGTGCCGGCGAGCAGCCCGATCACCCCCAGGACGGCGGTCACGCATCCGAACAGGCCCACGAGGGCGAGCGCGACGAGACCCGCTCCCGCGCGCGGAGTCCGGGCCGGGGCCGACATCGGGGAGGTGACCGGTCCCGGGGAGCGGTCAGGGGTGGGGGCCGGATCGGAGTGCGGGGACGTGACCGGATCGGCCCGACCGCTTCCCGGCAGGCAGCCGCGCAGCCACGGCACGTCGAGGTGGGTGTCCTCCAGGCGTACCCCCTCGGCGGTGATCTCCTCCAGCGTGCCGTCGCTCCGGTACGAGGAGACGCGCAGCCCCGAGAGGCCCTCCCCCGGCCAGACCGCCGCGGCGACGACCAGTCGGCCGGTGTCCTGCCCGGCGGTTCCGCGCGGGGCCGGCGACTCGTGGACGTACACCACGCATTCGGCCCCGACCCGCGCGAGCAGTTCCCGCAACGTGTCCGAGGCGCCGATGTCGGGGAACGTTCCCACGGGCGCCACCTCGGGAGGGCGCTGGGCCCGGACCCGGCCGGGCAGCGAGCCGTGCCGGCGCATCGTGGCGCACGCCTCGCGGAAGGCTTCCCACAGGACGCGTTCGAGGTACTCGTCGGGTTCCGGCGGAGGGCCGGACTCGTCACCGGTCATGGTGCGAGTCTGGCCCTCGGAGCGGTCGGCCGAAAGGAGGTTCCGGCCACCAATCCCTCGATCAACGCCCCCGACATGGGTGCGATTTCGTGCCGCGCGCCCCTCGGCCGGCCACTCGGTCGCGGAGGCCGGCACCGGACCCTCGCGCACGGCGCGGGTGGGGCCCTCAGGCGGCGAGGTGCGCTGCCGTGGGGACCACGACCCCGAAGAGGTCCGCGATGGTGGTGAGGCTCGCCGCCTGGAGGGTGGCGGCCGGTACCGGGGTTCCGTCGGGCCCGGCCAGCGGGCGGGTGGCGGTCGCCTCGGCGACCACGGTGGGACGATAGCCCAGGTTGAAGGCCCCCTGGGCGGTGAAGGAGACGCACATGTGGGTCATGAAACCGGCCAGGATCAGGTCCTGGCCGGCGCCCAGTTCCGTCAGGGTCTTCTCCAGCTCCGTGGCGTGGAAGGAGTTCGGGAACTGCTTGACCACGACCGGTTCGCCGTCGCGGGGGGCGACCTCGGCGCTGATGGCCCCGATCTCGGCGCGAATGTCGTAGGGGGTGCCCTCACCGCCGTCGTTGACGATGTGGATCACCGGGGTTCCGGCGGCCCGGGCGGCGGCGAGCGGCCGGCCGGCCGCTTCGAGGGCGGGCTCGGCGCCTTCGAGGGCCATCACGCCGGTGCGGTAGGTGTTCTGGAAGTCGATCATGAGGAGGGTGGAGTCCGCGAGGCGGGCCGGCGTATTGTCGAGGCCCATGACCTGGCGCAGGGTGCTGGAGGTGTTCACGGTGGGTGGATTCCTTCGGTCAGGTGGTGGTGCGGAACCGGCGGCGGTATGCGGCCGGGGTGGTCGCGAGCTGTTTGCGGAAGGCGCGGTGGAGCGTTTCCACCGAACCGAGACCGGCGGCCGAGGCGACCTGTTCCAGGGGGTCGTCGGTGGTTTCGAGGAGCCGCCGGGCGGCCTCGACCCGTGCCGCCTCGACGTAGGCGGCGGGGCTGGTGCCCGTCTCCTTGCGGAAGACCCGGGCGAAGTGACGCTCGCTCATGCACATGCGGGCCGCGAGCGCGGCCGCCGACAGGTCCGCGTCGAGGTGTTCGCCGACGTGGGCCCGCAGTTCGTCGATGTCCCTGCGGGTGGCGGCCGGACGGCTGAGGGGAACGCTGAACTGGCTCTGCCCTCCTTGGCGTTTGAGGTACATCACCAGCTGTCGGGCGACGCCCAGGGCCAGTTCCTCCCCGTGGTCCTCGGCCACCAGGGCCAGCGTCAGGTCCATGCAGGCGCTGATGCCGGCCCCGGTCCACAGTCGGCCCGAGCGGACGAAGATGGGGTCCGCGTCCACCTCCACCCGGGGGTGCTCCGAGGCCAGTTGCGCGGCCGTGGACCAGTGGGTGGTCGCCCGGTGGCCGTCGAGCAGGCCGGCCGCCGCGAGGAGGTGGGCGCCCACGCAGACCGATGCCACGCGCCGGGCGTGCGGCGCGGTGGCGGCGATCCACTCCACCACCTGCGGATCGACGAGCGCGACGGGGCCCTCCTCGCCCAGGGAGACGGCGCCGGGGACCAGCAGCGTGTCCACGGCCGCGCCGACCTCGGCGAACGCCAGGTCGGGGACCAGGCGGACGCCGGCGGAGGTGGTGACCTGACCGACTTCGGGGGCGGCCAGCCGCACCTCGTAGAGGCGACGGCCGGACACCCGGTTGGCGAGGGCGAAGACCTCGGCGGGGCCGGTGACATCGAGGAGGTCGACATCGGTGAAGAGCGCGATGACGACCCGGTGGGGCGTGGGCATGCGTCCATCGTCGTCGGCCGCCGCGATGGCCGCAATGACGGTTGTCTGTCACATCCGGCCATGGCGTCCCGGCAGCGTGGGGAGGCGGGGACGGGCCCCTGGGTGGCTCGGGATCAGGTGGAACGCGACCGCAGCCGCACCACGGCGGCGCGGCCGGATGTCCGTAGCCGGCGGACCTCCGGTCCCGTCAGCAGGGCGGCGTCGCGCCGACCGAGTGCGGCGGTGCTTCCCGGCGTGGGGCCGTCGATCACCGCGTCCCCCTCCAGCGCGACCACGAGCAGGGTCTCGCCGCGCTCCGGCGCGAGTGCCTGGTCGCCGGTCCTGACGCGGACCTCGGCGGTCGCCGCTTCCCGGCGGTACATCACGTTGAAGTTGACGACGGGCCCGTCCAGGAGGCGGCAGTCGGTGGGCCGGTCCCCGGGGAAGTGCCGGGGTGCGAAGCGTCGGTCCAGGAGGGCGCGCTCGCCCGCGATGGTCAGGTCCATGCCCGCGCCCTCGACGACGGTGAGGACCCGGTCGACTCCGGGGAAGGCCGAGAAGGGGCCGTCCGCGGTGACGTCGGCGAGGCTGACTCGCCACTCGAAGCCGTCCATGTCCGCGTCGTGGGGCCAGACGGCGATCTCGCGCGTGACGCCCCCGCCGTTCTTCCACGGCGCCGCCGACCGGTCGGCCGCCCGGTGGATCCGCGTCGTTCCCTCGCCGGTCGCCCCGCCGCCCGTACCGCTGGTCATCGCCCCGCCCTTCCGGGCCCGGGTGCTCTCCCGGGCCCGGCCGAGCCTAACGCTCTAGTGCTGCACCGCGAAAGTTCGTGGAGGGGGGTTGGGCCGGTCAGGCCGGGCTGCCGAGGTAGAGGGTGCCGGCGCAGGTAAGGCAGTCCTCGGGACTGCCGATGGGGAGGCCGGTGGGGAGG
>NZ_JAPNLK010000136.1 GCF_026627505.1 Streptomyces sp. H27-H5
CACCCCCGAGGACGCACTCGACACCGCCTGCCACCTCCACCTCACCGGTCTCGACACCTGACACGGGCAAGCGCACGCCAAGCCCGACGTCAACCCCCGAAGGATTTACGACGCAGACCACTAAGTCCGCCCTCCGCCGGCCGCCTCCCAGGAGCATCAGACGGCCTACCAACGGCCCCGATCGTCGGCGTGTCCACCGGCATAGGAGTGGTGGGAGGTGGTCTCCCGGCATGGCGGGTGCCCAGCAGAGGACATCTGGTGTGTCCTGGCCGTGCCTAGGTCATCCCGGGAAGGATGGCTGCGGCTCACCGCCCCTCGCCCCCGGGACTTGCCGTCACGTCGCCGGCCCCGGGGCGGGGAGAGCGGGCTTCGATGCCAGATTCCTATGCCGGGCAACCCCTCACATGCCTGCTGTGTCGGCAGGACTTCGCGGGTGGCCGAGGGATGGACAGGCGGAAGCCCGACGAATCTTATGGATCGGCGCTATGGCACGCGCGCCTCGATATTGATCAGGGCAATACTTGCGTGACCGATCAAACGAGTCACCTCGATCACGTTCTACTTCACGTAGATCACCTTCAGCTGCGGCGGGTACTGCTGGCCCACCCCATGGGCGCGCCCGTAGTACGTGCTGTTCGTCGAGTTGGGGTCGAGAGCGATGCCCTTCTTCGACGCGTCGAACAGCGACGTGACGTCGACCCACTTGCCCTCGTTCCGGCGCCAGCTCACCGTCATCGACTGGCCATCGCTGCTGAAGCTTCCCGGCCTCGACGTGTGGCCGTGGGGCTTGATCACCGCCGAACCCCCAGCCGCGTTGTACCAGTGCTCGAAGTACAGGTACAGCATGACCTTCTCGATCTTGGCACCGGCGAGGTCGGAGGTGAGGGCCGGCGGGAAGCCCACCAGGGAGGCGGTCGTCCCGTTGGTCGAGGAGTAGTAGCCCTGAAGCATCTGGTTGGCGTGGTAGCTGCTGTACCCGCTCCGGCTGGTGTACGTGCCCGACCAAGACGCCCCGTACGTCTTCTCGTACCGCTGCGTCGCAGGCTTCGACGGGTCCGTGCCACCGCCGCCGCCCGTGCCGCGGTTCAGTTCTCCCGTCGACGCGATCGCCTTGCCGACGTCCTCGACGTACATGCAGGCGGGGAACTCTGCGCCGCCGAACATCGACACCGTTCCGCCAGCCGCGCCCCACCTCCACTGGAAGGTGCTCAACAACCGGTGGGTGCCTGCGCCGAGGGAGGAACCCGAGCACGTGTGCTCCAACCGAACCCGCTGCCAGCCTCCGCCCGCAGGCGCGATGAAGCTCTGAACCTGGCGGGACGTCACGGACGGGGCTCCCGTGCCGCCATCGCGGAGAAAGAGGATGAGCTCGCCGCCACCGGCGGACGGATCCAGGTAGGCGTCCACAACGATGCGGTACTGCCGGTCGGCCTCGATCCTGACGGGCAGCTCGATGTAGCCGGTCTCCGCGCCCATCGCGGCTTCCACGCCCTGGGCGGTGGAATGGATGGCCACGACCCCGCGGGCCAGGTCGACGAGCTGCGTCTCCAGCCGCTCACCCTTGATCGTCAGCTGTCCCGCGACCGAGAGGTCGTTGAACGATGCGTGTCCGTTCTCGTTGATCGTCGCGACGGGCACGCTGTCATTGGTGATTGTCAAGTACTGGGGCTTCCCGGTGACGAGAGAGATCGACTCCTCACCGTCCGCGTCGAACAGGCGCACGCCCTCCGGTGAGATCTCAGCCCGGCCACCCGGTGTCCCGGAACTCACTACCGTCCGGATCACCACGTTGTCGAACGTCACGGTCCCTGCGGTTCCCGCATCCACCGCGAGGCGCATGCGGCCCACCGCTGTCTGCGCGGGCGCCGGCTCCGGGGCGGTCCCCGACATGAACAGCCAGCCCTTGCCCGCAGCACCGGCGGCGCTGATTACCCGGCTGTAGCCGAGCGTGCCGCCCTGCGCGTCCTCCCACCGGATGTAGACCTGGGCCCGCTTGCCCACCCAGTCGGCGCTGACCTGGTAGTCCGCCGCCATCCAGACCCGAGTCCCCGGGGTCGCCGCGAACACCCCAAGGGTGTGAACGCGGTCCGTGGCCGTCGCGGCAGTGCAGTCCGCACGCAGAGCCTTCGCCGTGTCCCGGCCCGGGCTGACGATGCTCCAGCCGCCCGTCGCGGCGACCCGCTTCAACGCCACTTCGCCCTCGAAGCTGCTGTCCGCCACCATGTTGCCGTCGAGGCCCAGCGCGATCTTGTCCGCCGAGATCGAGCCCGCCTTGATGTGGATGGCTTCGATGGCGCCCGCCGCGATGGCCGACGCCGTTACCGAGTTCGCCGCCAGCTTCTCCGCAGTGATCGACAACGCGGCGACCTTGTCCGCCGTGATCGCCGAGGCGGCGATCTTGTCGGCAGTCACCGTCAACGCCGCGAGCTTGTCGGTGGTGATCGCGCCCGCGTAGACCTTCGGCGCGGTGATCGCCCCGTCAGCGATCTGCACGCCGGCCACGATCGGCCTGACACAGGCGTTGTCCCACCACAAGGTGCCAGCCGTGCTGTTGCCGGACTCGACCCGGACTCGGGCACGGACCGCGCCATCCGGAGCGGCATACGTACCGGACACCCGAGCCCACTGCCCGCGAACCGGGCTGGTCGTGCGCGCCTTGCCGTAGCCGAGGATCTTGCCATCCGCCGCTTCCCACCGGATGTGGAAGCTGACCTCGGCGCCCGCCCAGTCCTCCGAGGCGAAGTAGTCGCAGGCCAGATACAGCTGATCGCCGGGCGTCGCGGGCAGAAGGGTGAGGTCCACCGCCCGATAGACCGGGGTCGCGGACACGGCATCGATCCGCAACGACGAAGGGGACCCGTTGCCGCGCGTCTTGTCCTGCGTCGCGTACGGCACCGACGCCGTCAACGACGCGGTCGGAGCACCCTCGAACGACGGATCGGCAAGGACGTTGGCCGTACCGACCACGGTCATCTTGTCCGTCGTGATCGCGCCCGCAACCACGTGACCGGCGGACACCGAGGCCGCCTGGAGCTCCCGGCCGGTGATGGTGTCCGCCGCGACCTTCCCGGCTGTCACCGAGTCCGTCGCCAGCGCGCCCGTGGTCACCGACCCGGCGACCAGGTTGCTGCTGTCCACGATGCCCGTCTTGAGGATTTCGACCGTGACCGCATCCACCTGCATGACCCCGGTGCCGCTGACCGCACCCGTCGGATTCGACTCGTAGTTGAGGTAGAGGTACGGCACCACGAAACGAACCTGATCATGGAGCTTGCCCGGCGCCCGGGGATCCGCGCAAACCCCCGCTGTGCCTGACGCGCCCGATGCTGCCCGGCCCCGCAGATAGCCGGTGAACACCTGCCATCCCGACCCGGCCGGGAGCGGAGTGCGGGACGCCGCGCAGTAGTAGTGCGAGCTGATCGAGTTCGCGTCCACCCGGTTGACGATCGTCTTGCCGTCCGCGCCGAACCCCATCACGCCCACGTACATGTTGTCCGTCCCGGAGTCGGACGGGCTGACCGTCCGGATGCGGGCCGAGACCCGATAGAGGGTGTCGGGATCGTACGGGATCGGGGTCGTACCGCGAACGACGGTGTACCCGGTGGCCTGCCCCACGGTCCGCCCGGTCGGGGCATCCGCGACACCCGTCAGGTGTTCCCACTTCGCGCCGGCCCCGATCGTGACCGGCGTCCACGCGGCGGGATCCCCGAGAGCATCCACATAATGCTGGGTGATCCCGTCCGCGAGCGCCCCGCCGAGCGCATTGAGCGTTACCGCACCAGCGCCGATCTTGTCACTGGTCACAGCCGCCTTCGCCAACTTGTCCGCGAGGACAGCCCCGTCCGCCAGCGCGGCCGTCCCCACCGCGCCAACGGCGATCTTCGTGTCGGTGACTGCCTTCTCGGCGAGCTTGATCTCCGACACTATCCCGTCGAGGAGGTCCTGCCCCACGGCCTGGCGGGCCGCGGCGACCACCGCGGCGGAGACCGGGCCGGGTATGCCGGCGGTGCTGAGGGCAACCAACCGAACGTGGCGGGGCACGTAGTCGCTGACCGCGATCGTCACGGTCGCCCCCGATGCGGCTTCGATCGTCGCCGCCGGGCTCCGGACGTCGATCTGTTCGTCTGCGGCGAGCAGCAGGTGCACCTGGACCCGGCCCAGGTTCAGCGGCGCGGCGGACGCATCGGTGAACGCACCGTCCCAGCCGATGCGCAGCCCGCCCAGCACCGGCACCACCTGCGGGGCGGTTGGAGTCGGCGGGGGAGGCCCGTTGAACGTGGCGACTCCGGTCGTGCCGTCGACCTGGACGCCGACGGTGCCGGTGAGGACGCCATCCTCGTCGTACACCTCAATCGCCCCCGCCTCCACCGAGGAGTACGCCAGGCTCGCGGTGCGGGTCTGCCCCGTCAGCCGACGCTCAACGTCCGCGAGTCGAGCCGCGATCTGCGACAGATGGTTCGCCACATCAACCCCCGAAGACGAAGCGGTCAGCACGGGCCAGCGACAGCGTCACCCGTTCCCCGTCGTCCCCCTGAGGGGGCCGGATCCGCCAGCCGGTGATCCGGCACCAGCCGTCCCAGTCCGCCCACTGGTCGTGGATACGGACCCGCACGTCGTCTCCGATCTGCCACGACCCGATCGGCGCCGACGGATGGTCGATGACCTGGATCTCGGTCACCTCGCCAAGAACCTGCCGAGCCGCGCGCTCACGGCGCGCCCGGGCCGCAAGCCGGTCATTGCCCTTCTCACCCGGCACCTCAAGAACGCGCTCCATGCGCAGGCGCCCGTTGCGTACGGCATCGATGGCACGCCGACGTCCCCGGCCCTCGCCGGCGCCCAGCGCGATGATCACCTGCGCGTACTCGTCGCCGTCGTACATCACCGGTACCGCCTGGGCGATGTTCATTCCCGAGGCGAACATGATGTCGGTGCGCCGCGTCCCCAGCCGCGGCCACCCCAGCCGGATCTGGCCCGCCGGGCGGCCGTCCGAGTAGAGGGTGTTTTCCGTCCACTCCGGGCCGCCCTCGACTTTCGTCATGTCGTCCACGATGTCGCCCAGGACGGGGGCCTCCCACCACTCGACCTTGTACGGCTCGGCGGGCGTTCCTACCCTGGTGCGGCTGGCCATCGGGTCGACGGCCACGTTGAGGTTGCCGTCGGGCTGGCTCTGCGCGTACGCCCACACATCACGGATCACCTGGCAGGCGTCCGCGTGGACGTATGGTCCGCGCCCGTCGAGTTCCCCATGCACGTCATGACGCCGGTGGAGGTAGGAGCCCCAGCCACCCGCCTCGATCGGGAACGTGTCGCCCTCAGGCTCCGCCCTCCAGACCAGACCACCCCACACCACGGTGTCGTCCCGCTCGACCACCAAGACGGTGTTCGCGGGGCTGACGGCGGAGCCCACCAGATTCCGGAACGGCACCGGCACCTCGCCGGACAAGTCGCCGGGCTCCGACAGGCCGGGGCCGAACTCGACGCCGGTCAGCGGAAGGTCATGGACGACGACCTGGCCCGTCAGTGCGTCGTGAACCCGGTAGCGGTAGGTGGGCATTCAGATGCCCTCTTCGAACTCGACGTCGGCGATGACCGTCGTGACGATGTCGGCTTGCAGGGAGCCTGCGTTGTCCTTCGTCAGGAACACCATGCCCTGGAGGCGCTGGGTGGTGCCCCGCATGTCGGCCGGGATGTCGATGGTGTCCGCCGAGATCGCGTTGATGCGCACGGACCTGTCCCCGGACGTGCTGCCGTCATCGATCTGGATCGACTGGCCCTGAACCCCGCCAAGCCGGAACGCGGTGGAACCCCAGATGCTCCCCAGGACCTGGAGACCAGAGACGGTCATGACGATCCGAGCACGGCGCGCCCACGTCGGCACGCGCACGTCGAAGCGGGCGGCTGGCGGCCAGTCCGCCCAGCTCCCCTTGTTACCGGCCCAGTTCTGATCCTCGGCCGGGGACGCGGTGTACAGCTGACGTCCCCGCCTCGGGTTCGCGATGCTCCGCACATCCTTGATCATCGAGTCGGTGACGACGCGGGTGTTCGCCGGCAGGTCGATCCTGGCGAGTGCGACGGCCGTCATGCCTGCGGGCGGGCTCACAGTGTTCGCGGACACGTTCGGGATCACGTGGAAGTAGCCGATGTCGTCCTTCTCGGGGTTGCGGACGCCTTCGTACTCGGGGTCCTCGACGCGCAGCACGAGCAGGTCAGATCGGCCGGACACACCGGTCGGGGCTATCGGCACGCTGTGGAAGCCCACGTTGTACTGGGTGTAGCTTCCCTGCCCCCATGCCATCGCGCCGCGGATGACCGCGGAGCCGTCGCCGACGCGGACGCCGATGCCCGGCGTCGCGAGCTGGGTGACCTTGAGGTCGTCCGACTCCGTGATGCCCTGGGCGCCGTGGGAGAGGTCCCGGACCATCATGCGGAAGGCGCGGGCCGCGTGGGTGCCGCCGTGCACGAGAAGAGGAGGGTTGATCAGCGTCATGCGTAGGGAGTCCTTGCAGAGGAGTTACAGGGATTTGTGGGCGGCCCGCCAGGTCACCGACAGGCGGGAAGCCGAGGAGTAGCCGCGCGCCGTCCACCACAGCTCGGTGGAACCCACCGGGATCTGGAAGCGGTCCAGCCGCGAGTCCGTCGACAAGCCCACGGCCACGTTCTCGGCGCCGTTGCGCAGAGCCCACCGGGTGCCCGGCCGGGTCTCGACGTCGATGTACTCGCCGGTGGCCAGCGACACCGAGAACTGAAGGAGCTGGCTCGTCTTCGGCATGTAGACCCGGGGGTCGATGCAGGGCCCGGTGATCCGCAGCGACGGCCACGCGGGAAGCTTCCCGTCGTTACGGACCCAGCCACGCCGCTCGTCGGGAACGGACACACCCGTGTGCAGAGGCGCCACCAGCGGCGCCTTCAACCCGCCGAGGCCCTTCGTGGACAGCGACAGCGTCAGCGCGGACGTCGTGTCCGAATAGAAGCGGGGATCGACCGCCACGAACTCGATGTCGAGGGGTATCCAGCCGACGGCAGCGTGCTCCCACGACGGATCCACCCGCCGCAGCCTGCCGAACAGAACACGGGCGTCGCGCCCGGGCCACTTGATGCGCAACGGCATCACCGCGCCCGGGACCGTACGGGCCTCAGGATCGTCCGCGAGGTCTTGAAGGTCAGCGAGGATCTGCACGCCGGCCGCCGGGTCCCCGGGCGTACGGATACCGCAGTCGATGCGGACCGTTCGAGCCTCGTACCAGTCGGTGCCCACCCACGCGCCGTCCCCGCCCGGCCGGGGCACGACGTCCCCGCGCACCGGCGCCCGGCCCAGGCCCTCGATCTCCGCGATCGGAACCCGCGTCCCATGCCCGATGACGACACCGCCCACTTCCAGCTGGAAGTCCTTCAGCACGCTCATCGCAGGCCCCCGCGGCGGGCACGGCGCAGCTGGTAGGCCATCGACGCCGCGATGTCGTTCGCGGATGCGGGACTGTTCGCAACGTGGATGGTCTGCGTGCCGATCGCGGGCGACTGCTGCACCACGACGACCTGCGCCCGCCCCGCCCCGGCATCCACCAGCTTGCGGGGCACCAGTCCGTACCCGAACCGGCCAGCCGTGTCCGACAGGACGGCCGTAGCCCGGCCCCGCTTCGCTGCCGCGTGCGGGATGTACGACTCGCCTCGGGTCTCGGGTTCTGCGAACTTGATCAGGCCCTTCGCAGCACCGGCGCCGCCGTACACGCCTGGTTCCCAGATCCCGCCGTTCGCGTAGGCCAGGCCCCGGTTCGCCTTCACCAGGTCCGCAAGGAACCGCTCACCGCTCGCCCCGGTCGCACGGAGCTGTCCGGCGGCCAGGTTCGCGACCTCGATCAGCCGGTCCTCGCCCAGCCCCGTCCGGTCTGCGACATCGTGAATGCCACGGCCGGCGCCGAGCGCGCCGATGAGCTTCACCAGGTCGGCCAGCTGCTCCCCGTCGAGGGATTTCCCTGCCGCCACTGCTGCGGCGTTGGCCTTCTCGGCCTTGCCTCGGTCGCGTACCGCCTCCTGGGCGAGGGCCTCGGCGCTCGCGTCGTTCTGCTTCGCCAGTCGTTCCGCGAGCGCGCCGAAGCCGCTCGAAGCGAGCTGCGTCAGGGCGCTCTGGAAGGCGGTGTTGTCCTTCACCGCGTTCTGGAGCTGCGCCGTGTAGTCGGCCAGACTCGCGCGGGCCGTCGCGGACAGCTTCTTCAGCTGGTCCGCCATGTCCTGCACGTAGCGGGTGGAGCCGGTGGCCATCTTCCGGGTCAGCTCCACGCCGTCGTCGCCCATGTCTTCCAACGCCTTCGCCACGTCCGTACCCGCCCGCTGGGCGACCGTGGTCAGGTTGGACCGCCAGGACTGGGCTGTGGACACCGACTTGCGGAGATTGCTCTCGAACAAGGAGAGGTCGAAGACCTCCTTGTCGCCCTTCTTCTTCTGCGACTTCGACACGACATCACTGACCGAGAACCCGGCAGAGCCGAGAGGCTGGTACGACCAGTCGGACAGGCCCCCGGACGCGTTGTAGGTGACCTCGCCGCCGAACCGGTGCGCCACCTGGTCGAGGATCGCCTTCGACCGAGCCCGCTTGCCGGACGCGAACGGGATGTACGCCTCACCCTCGGTCTCATCTTCGGCCCAGACACGCCACTCCCCGCCGCGAGCGATCTGTGCGACGTGGTTCTCCCGGATCCCACCGGAGGCATAGGTGAGGATCCCGCCGTCCGCGTTGAACCTGTAGCCGTCCGCCCACGGGCCCGGGCCCCGCTCCTGTGACGTCCGGAAGATGTCGTTGTGGACGGTCGTGACGGTCACCGTGCGGCCGTAAATCGAGTTGATGGCGCCCTGGATGGTGGCGGCCCCGCTGGTCGCCGCCCCCGTGGGCACGGTCACCGAAACGTTCTTGCTGCCCGGTACCGCATCGATGGAGAACCCTAGGTTCAACAGCTCTTGGCGGGCGGCATCGGTCGGCGCGCTCACGACGACGGACTTACCGCCCGGCACGTTCGCGATCGCGGTCTTGACGGTCTCCAGGCTCGCGATCGTCGCGGCCGTCGACGACGACACCGCAACGTGCTTCGCGCCGGGCGTCTGGCTGATCTTCGCGATCAGCGCGTCCAGGTCGGTGCGTGCCATGTCGGTGGGCGCGGTCACCTGCACCCGCCGGTCCTTCAGGTCCGTGATGGAGAACCCGAGCTTCTTCAGGTCCTCGCGGGCCTCGTTCGACAGCGTTGCGATCGTCACCGTCTTGTGGTCCGGCGTCGCCTTCAAAGCCTGCTGCACGGCAATCAGCTCGGACATCGACGCGTCCATGCCGGCGGTCTGGAGGAGGATCGACACCTGTTCGGGCAGCAAGCTCGCCGCGTCCGCGAGCTTGCCCGCCTGCTCCGCGGACAGACCGAAGCCCTCACCGGTGGAGATCGCGGCGTCCCGCGCGATCTGCATCTGCTTCTGTGCGGCCTGGAGTGCCTCAGGCACGGACTTTCCATTGGCTTCCGCGAACTGGTAGGCGGCGAGCGCGGCGTCCGCCGAGTTCGTGGACAGCCCTTGCAGAACATCGAAGAGCCGCTGCCCGTTACGGGTGACCGTGGACAGCGAGCCGTCCATGTTCAGCAGGACCTTGCCGTACCCCTCGGCGTGGTCTACGCCGCCCTTCAGCGCCTCGGAGGCGTCCGACACCGAACGGTTCAGGCGGGCCTCGGCCGCCGACAGATTCACCGACCCGCCGGCGAGGATGTTCAACGCGTCGTGCAGGGCCCGGGCCCGGGTGTCGGCGTCTGCCGTCGTGTCCGACAGGCGGCGCATCGCGTCGGAGAACTTGCCGAACGGCCCGACACTGTCGGCGGCGGACTTGGCTCCCGAGCTGGTCATGTCGGCGAAGTTCTTGGCGTCCTTCGCGGCCTGCGACATCTCGCCCTTGACGGACCCCAGGGCATCGGCGGCCTTCGCGAACGCGAGGCCCTGCTCCGTGTAGACCAGCGCACCGCCGCCGGACGTCACGATCAGCTCGCGGTTGGCGTCGGCGGTCGACTTCAGATTCTTCTGGAGGGCGTTGAGGCCGCCATCCTGCCCGAGGTAGGCGTCGGTCAGCTGCCGGGCGCCCACCCCGGCCTTCTCCATCACATCGACAAGGCGGGCCTTACCGTCGAAGACCTTCGTCTCCATGACGGCCTGCGCTGCCGCCACGCGGACGTTGTCGGTGATCGCGCCGTTCGACTCCCGCAGGGCCTGGGAGAGGCTGCTGATGCGCTGCTGATGGTCGGCGGCAGCCTGCGCCGCCTTCTGCTGGTGCGAGGCCAGCATGGACAGCCCGATGCCGGCAGCGGCGATGGCGACACCCCACGGCCCGCCGAGCGCGCCCATCAGACCTCGGGCCGCGCCACCCAGGCCGACGCCAATCGACCGGGCCAGACCGGATGCAGGGCCCTCTGCGGAACGGAACGCGGCGGTCATCTGCCCGACGATCGGGATACGGGTCTGGAGCACGGCGAGAGCCGACCCGATCCGGCCCACGGACTGGCCTTGTGCGGCGGCCAGAGACGACTGCACCCGCATCTGCTCGCCCCACGACCGGTACGCGCCGACCACCGGCCCCGACACCGTGCCGGCGAGCCGGGACATCGTCGGAGCGACCCGGCTGGCCAGCATCATCGCCACGATCGCGGTCTGCACCGGGCCCGGGAGGGCGGAGAAGCCGCGGACCAGCCAGGCCACAGCCTCACCGATCGGCCTCAGGGCACCGGACACCAGCGACGCCGCGCTGCTCGTCAGATTCAGGGCGGTGACGATCATGTCGAGGGCGGTCGCCCCGGCCCCGCTTTCGCTGGTCACCTCCGCGAGGGCGTCCGCCACCGGTTCCAGGCCGGCGCCCAGGTTTCGCAGGATGTCGATCCCGGCCCGGCCCGCGTTGACGACCACGTTGATCGCGGAAGCCAGCGCATCGAACGCCAACCCCTTCACCGGAGCGCCAAGGCTGCCGAGGACGTCACGGAACTCGGCCAGCCCGCTCGCTGCCGCCTTCGACATCGACGGCTTCGCCAGCGTGTACAGGTCGTGCAGGTAGTCGAGCGCACCCGCCACGGCCGGGGTACCGGCGCTGAGGGCCTTCGTAGTGAGGCGGGCAACCTTCTCGAGCGCGGGCGCGGCCGCCGTGTAGAGGACCTGACCGGAGTTCTTGGCCTGGCTCTTCAGCTGGTTCAGCGCACCGGCCAACCCCTTGGTCTGCGAGGCGGCGATCTCTCCTGCCGCCCCGGTACGGCCGATCGCCGTCCGCATCTGGTCGAACGACTCGACGCCCTGGTGCGCCAAAGCCATCGCCCCCGCCAGAGCGGGCTTCCCGACGACCTTCGACAGCGCGGCCGCGAAGTCCTTCTGACTCAGCCGGTGCTGCGCCTTCTCGAACCCCTCGACGACGGTACGCAGGCCCTTGAAGTTGCCCTGCGCGTCCCAGGCTTCGATGCCCAGCTCCGCCAGGCCGTCCTTCATCCGCTTGGTGGGCGCCGCCAAATTCGTGAAGATGCCGCGCAGGGAGGTGCCGGCCTTGGAGCCGAGGATGCCGGACCGGGCCAGCATCGCCACGGATGCCGCCGTGTCCTCCAGCGAGATTCCCAACTGGGCGGCGACCGGGCCCGTGTAGGACATCGCGTAGTAGATGTCCTGGAGGCCACCCGACGCGGCGTTCGCGCCGGCCGCGAGAACGTCGGCGGCGCGTCCGGCATGGTTCGAGCTGAGCCCGAACTGGTCCATGACATCACCCAGATACCGGGCGGCGTCGGCGGCCGACAGGTTGTCGGCCGCGGCGAGCTGCATGGCGGCGCGGGCGTTCGCAATGGACGAGGTACTGGTCTGGCCCGCCTTCGCGAGTTCCAGCATGGCGTCAGCGGCCTTTGCGGCCGACGTGCCGGGGATCTTGAGGTCGGCGCCGAGCTCGCGGGCCTTGGCGGCGGCCATGACCATCTCCTGGCCGGACGCCTGGGTGACCGCCCCCCATTTCTGGATCGACCTTTGGTACTCGTTGCCCTCGCGGGCGATCTCCGCCAGCCCGGCGACGATGCCGCCGCCGACGAGGGCACTCCGCAGGTGGTGCGCTTCCTGGCGGACGCTGAGGAGGCCACGCCGCAGCTGGCGCATCGACGCGTCCCCGCTCGACCCGACACGGCCGAAGTGCTGGTGGACCGCGTCCACGTCACGGCCGAGGGAGCGCAGAGCACCCGATGCCCCCCGAACGCTGGACAGCAGCTGTGCCGCGTCGGCGCGCATCTGCACGTTGAGCGTGTAGCTCGACACCTGACCGGTGCCCTTACTCCCCGCGCACCTACCTCATGCGCCCCACCGCCCCCAAGCGGTGCGTGCGGGCCGTTCGCGGCCCGCACGTCCAACTCAGTCCACGGTAGTGCCGTCGGCCGGACGGTCCCCAGCGCGCGCTTCGACAGCAGCCCGGGGGATGAGCCCGATCCGAACACCGAACCCGTCCGGCCCCTCTGGGATCTGCTGCTGTTCCGTCGCGATCAGCTCGCACCCGACACACCGCACGGTCGTCGTCACGTACGCGTACCGGTCACCGCCGGCATCCTCGTCCCACTCCGCGCCCCGAGTACCGCACTCCTCGCACTCGCTGCGCCGGTACGCCTCGTAAGCGATGGCCTTCGTGCGGTCGGCTTCCGACCAACGGCCATCCCCGGCGCCGAGGAAGAGACTGTGCGGGATCCGGTACCGGTCGCACACCTCCATCTCGGCGCGGAGCTGCCCGTCAGCGATCAGTCTTTTCCCAGCTCGGTGACCGTCGCCCGGTTGATCTGCTGCGCCTGCCAGGCTGCCGTGAAAAGGGAATTCGACTCTGCGATCGACCAGGTGTCCAGAAGGTCCTGGGCATCCTCCACGGTCATGCCGTCCACGACCGTGCCAGCCTCATCGCGCTCGATGTGCGCGGCGGCCACCAGCGCCGGAGGGAAGGACTCGGGACTCCAGGCATCACCGCTCTCCGCCTGCTCCTCCGTCGGAGGGTTCTGCCGGATCAGCCCATCAAGGACCGGCCGCGGCAGCGCCCTGAACGTGAGCTGCACGGAAGCCTCATCGAACCCCACCTGTGCCGCCGCAAGTTCGGCGTGCGCCGCCTCCAGGTCGGCGGGCTCACTGCCGGTTTCCGC
Organism: Streptomyces sp. H27-H5; assembly: GCF_026627505.1. Lineage (GTDB taxonomy): Bacteria > Actinomycetota > Actinomycetes > Streptomycetales > Streptomycetaceae > Streptomyces. Next base: position 13,146 of record NZ_JAPNLK010000136.1, read on the forward strand.
CTCGGCCATTCGCAGGCGGGCGACGTTCAGCTTCGCCTGGTCAAGGCGCTTCTGCGCGGCCAGGTCGTCGCACAGCCGGAGGACCTGCTCCGGGCGCTGTCGGGCACGGAGACGGGCAAGCTTCCTTGCCCAGTGGGAATCGCGGGCTACAGCCTGCGCGGGCGGGGTCGAGGACGTGGTGGTGCCGGGCATGGTGACTCCAAAGTGGGGGTCCGGCCGGGCCCGTGTCGGGCGCACGCCAAAGGGGTGGGGCGCCAGGACGAGCAGGCCCGGCCGGGGACTGGGGGAGGGGTTACGGGGTCTTCGGTGCGGCGGGCGGGACCGGGGCGTCCTGGAGCGGCTCTTCCGTGATCGAGAAGCTGACCAGAAACTTTGCGGCTTCGTTGTCGACGGAGTACTGCGGGGACCGGGAGCCGATCCGCACCGGGAAGACATCCATGGACCGACTACCGGGGACATCGCCCTTCCGGAGGATCACCACCCAGCCCGTCGCGTCCTTCGTGAGGAGCTGCTCGATCTCGTCGGCGATCTTGTCCTCGTAGAACCCGAGGGACGAGTCGTCCGCCTGGTCCGTGCCGGGGATCTTCGACTCGAAGGTGCTCCCGAGGTCAGGGGTCTCAATGGGCTGATTCGACAGCGACCAGCCGTCGATCGCCGCGATCGCATCGGTGAGGTCGGTGCCGGCGGTCAGCTCCGCCCGCGTAGGAACGTGGCCAGCGTCTTTGACGGCCTTAAGCCACAGGATGCGCGTGACTCCGCGCCGTGAATACTTCTGGATCTGCAAGGTCTGCGGTCCGATTCCGGGACGGCAGCCGCACGTCAGGGAGGCCCCGTCCCTCGACGATGTCGGGGAACCGGCCCACCCGGTGATCGGGTTGGGCGTCCGCGCGGGGGCCTCCGCGGTGAGGGGGAGGGCCAGGCGTAACAGGACCTCCGCACAAACCAACCTACTGCTCCCAGCCTGACGCTCGATCGGCAGGATGCAGCCCCCACCGTCCACGATGCAGATACGATCGGCACATGACGGTGGGCAAGGAGCTAAAGCAGCTGTTCGGGTCTGCGCTGACCGAGCTGATGTCCAGGGCACTGGTCCACGCGGGGAGCTACGCCGTGTCCAGGCTCCGGTCCCATGTCAATGGTTTCGACGCGATCGCCGTGGTCCCGGGTGACCGAACGCGCGCTGGCGTGTTGCTCATTGAGGCCAAGAGCTACGTCCGCGAAGCTGGTCGCGCTGAGCGGAGCCTAAAACGGCTGACCCTCGGTGTCAGCCATAACCTCTCCATTGCGCATAGCACTGCAGAGCGCCTCTGGACGCAGTGCGCATTCGATGCCGTCGACCTCTTCAGGTCAGCTGCTAGCGCGGGCCGCCGTCCGCCCTGGCGTCACTCGGGCGCGAGCCGCCACGTGCCCTGGCGTGATGCTGACGAACTGGTACGGCGAGCAAGGGAATGCCGCAATCGCGCGCGGGCGGCCGAACTTCTCTTGCACCGTGAACTCGGTCTGATCCACATTGAAGTGGACATATTGGCTCCGGTGCTTGCGACGAGCCCGTGTGGCGTCAGCCGCCTCAAGTCTCCCGTCGTTCCACGCCCTCCATCAGTGAGCGTGCTCCTCCCCGCCCCCGTCATCTTCGCCTTGGCCGCATAGCCCCCGTGGGGTCTGGCCGAGGCCAGCTCTATGGAGGAATCATGCGGATCCACACCCTGATGGAACTGCTGCCGGAGAACGGCTTCATCGCGGTACTCACCGCCGTCGGCGCCCTGATCATCGGACCGCCGTTGCTGAAGGCGTTGCGCCGTGAAGTCGGCGCCTACTGGTCCCCGAAGATCACCCACGCGCGTACCTGGATCGCGCGGAGCGTCGCACCGAAGACGCCCGCGCAGTCGGCCGACACCGCGCGTGAGGAGATCATCCAGGTCCGCGAGCGGGTCTGAGCGACGAAGCTACCGCCAGCAGGTCCGAATGGGGCCTGCCGGCCGGGAGCAGTCGGCATCTGACCCCGGAGAACAGCAGACGAGCGTGCTATCGAGCCTCTTGAGACCAGCGGAGGGGCGCTCTGGAAGGATGAACGCACCCATCCGCGGAGTAGTGAAACAGCAGGCCCACGGGCCGGAGAGGACGTCATGCAGTTGGTCTTCATAGACGACAGCGGACAGCGACAACCTCGACGGGAGGGCCTCGGTGAGTTGATCTCCATCGGCGCCGTGATGTTTCCGGAAGACCAGGTCGCGAAGTACACGGCCGAGGTCAGCAAGCTCCGTACGGAAATCGGTATGCCGGACGGAGAGGAGTTCAAATGGAACTCACCGAAGGGCAGTTTCATGGCGCAGGCCGGTGGTGACGTAGTCAAGGCCACGCGACGTCGGATGCTTGAGATCGCTGCGGACTGCGGTGTCCGTACGGCCGTCGTCGTCTGGGATCGCGGGATGGTGCCCTGGACCAAGGAGAACGTGGCTAGGGAAGTTCTGAGCTACCTCTATGAACGCATCGAGATGCACTTGGAGGCGAGCGACGAGCGAGGTGTCGTTATCGCCGACATTCCTGGTGGCGGAAGCAAGGACCATTCGAAGTGGCTTGCGGAGGCGCTGGACCTCACCACACTAGTGCTGCACCGCGAAAGTTCGTGGAGGGGTGTTGGTCAGGTCGGCTGGTCGCCGAGGTAGAGGTAGCAGGCGCAGTCGAGGCAGTCCTCGGGACTGCCGAAGGGCAGGCCTGAGGGCAGGAA
>NZ_JAPNLK010000137.1 GCF_026627505.1 Streptomyces sp. H27-H5
CACCTCCGACCTGGACGATCTCCTGGCCAGGCTCGACCAGCACACCGCCGATCACCCAGAAGAATCCTCCGCCGCCAAGGCCGCGTGATCAACCCCCGAAGGACTTACGACGCAGACCACTTAGGCCCGGCCGCCGGCTACGGCCACAGCCCCGCCACGAGCGGGGCCGACGTGGCTTCCGGGGCCGTCGCGGGAGCCGCCGCCGGGGCGGGCCGGCGGTCCGCCAGGGGCACGATCGGCGGGGTCGGCACGCACTCGCCCAGGAACACGCGGCGCACGACCCGCTCGGCGGCGTGGCCGTCGTCGTGGGAGCAGAAGCGCGAACGGAAGGACGCCCGCAACTGCGCCGACCGGGAGCCCTGCCAGTGACCGGTCGCGAAGATGTCCACCAGCTCGTCCTCGGTGCGGGCGATCGCGCCCGGCGGAGTCGCCCGCAGGTCGAAGTACGTGCCGCGCGCGGCCTCGTACGCCTCCCAGTCGTCGGCGTGGATCACGATCGGCCGATCCAGGGTCGCGTAGTCGAACATCAGCGACGAGTAGTCCGTCACCAACGCGTCCGAGGCAAGGCAGAGTTCCTCCACCGACGGATGGGAGGAGACGTCCACCAGCCGGGGGTGCGCCTCCGGCGAGACCGAACCCGCGTACGTCAGGTGCGTGCGGCACAGGACCGTGTACCGGGGGCCCAGGTCGCGCAGGACCCGCTCGAAGTCCAGGTGCTCCGGCCGGCTGCGCCGGTAGTCGCGGTGCGTGGGCGCGTACAGGATCACCGTCGAGCCCGGCGGGACACCCAGCCGTTCGCGCAGCTGCGCCACCTCGGCCCGCGTGGTCCGGTGGAAGACGTCGTTGCGCGGGTAGCCGTACTCCAGCGTCGTGTACGAGGACGGGACGGCCCGCTCCCACACCAGCGTCGAGTGCCGGTTCGAGGAGAGCAGGTAGTCCCACTGGTCCGCGCCCCGCAGCAGACCCGCGAAGTCCGTCGTCGGCGTGGCCGCCGGACGGTCCAGGAGGTCGAGGCCGACCCGCTTGAGCGGGGTGCCGTGCTGGGTCTGGAGCAGGATCTGACCCGGCCGCTTGACCAGGCCCCGGTCGAAGTTGACGTTCGTCGTCAGGTACGTGGCACGCGCCAGGGCCGTCCAGTACGCGGCCGAGCCGGGCCGCAGCGCCGCGGTCCGGGGCGGCAGGGTCGAGGCGTGCCGCGGCTCGCAGATCCAGGCCGTGCGCATCCGGGGCGCCAGCTCGCGCAGCTTGGCCTCGACGGCCGCCGGGTTGCAGGCGTAACCGCCGTGCCAGTACGCCGAGAACACCGCCAGCTCCGGCCGCAGCGGCAGCATCCGCTGGACCCGGTAGTGCAGCCGCAGCGCCGCCTCGCGCAGCCCCCGACCCACCACGACCCCTCCGCGCCCCGTGGCCACCGCGCCCGTGCGCAGCACCGACAGCACGCGGTACGTGCGGCGCACGCCGAGCCGCATCAGCGCGTGCCGCAACCGGTCGGTGCGGGAGAGGGACGCCGGCACGGTCCGCGGGCCCGGTGGCCGGTGCCGGCGCAGCAGCGCGCGGGCCCGGGCGAAGAACTCCGCCCGGCACCCGCGCGGGAGCCGGCGCGGGTCCGCGTACAGGGCGCAGAAGTGCTCCGCCATCCGCCGGTGCACGGCGGCGCGCCAACGCCCCAGCTCGGGGCGGCCGGCGAGGTAGCCGAAGACCCGGTCGTACTGGTCGAAGATGTCGAGGTGGCGCCGGCTGGAGGTGGTCAGGATCGAGCCCGTGCGGCGCTGGCGGTAGTGCACGCAGACCCGGTCGAGGACGGCGACGGACTCGGCGGCCAGCAGCGCCGGGTAGGTCCAGGGGGTGTCCTCGTGGAAGCCGGGTGGGAACGCGAGGCCCTCGCGCTCCACGTACTCGCGACGGTAGGCCTTGTTCCACACCACCATCGGCATGCCGAGCAGCGCCGGACGGTCGGCGAGCCGGAAGCTCGCCGGTCCCTCCTCGCGCAGGTGGTGGGAGAGGCGGTTGCGGAGGGTCTCGCCGGTCCAGAAGGTGCGCGCGTAGTCGTAGACCAGGACGTCGGGGGAGCCGGTGGCCTTGAGCCGGTCGGTGATGGCCAGGAGGGCGCCGGGGGCCAGGGTGTCGTCGCCGTCGAGGAAGATCAGGTAGTCGCCCGTGGCCCGGGCCAGACCCGCGTTGCGGGCCGGGCCCAACCCCAGGTTCTGCGCCAGGTGCACGGCGGTGACCCGGGGGTCCCGGGCCGCGTACTCGTCGATGAGCGCACCACAGGCGTCCGGGGAGGCGTCGTCGACCGCGATCAGCTCCAGGTCCCGGCAGGACTGGGACAGGACCGACTCCAGACTCTCCCGGAGGTACGCCTGAACCTTGTACGCGGGCACGATGACGCTGAACCGGGGCACGGCACATCCAGGGGTCGGCTCGGACATATGGCCCAGGAACCCCCGGCGTCGGGATCGGGTTACGGGCGGTGCGGCAATCGGGTCGGCCGACGTCAACGCCCCGCGTCAACGCCGCCCGCCCCGACACCCGTGCCCGTCCCGTGCCCGCGACCGGTCACTTGATCGCCCCGGCCATCACCCCCGAGACGAACTGCCGTTGGAAGGCGAAGAAGACCACCAGCGGCACCAGCATCGACAGGAACGCGCCGGGCGCCAGCACGTCGATGTTGTTCCCGAACTGGCGCACCTGCTGCTGGAGCGCCACCGTGATCGGCGGGTTCGCCGAATCCGCGAAGACCAGCGCCACCAGCATGTCGTTCCACACCCACAGGAACTGGAAGATGCCGAGCGAGGCGATCGCCGGACCGCCGAGCGGCAGCACCACCCGGGCGAACAGGCGCAGTTCACCCGCCCCGTCGAGACGGGCCGCCTCCAACAGCTCGCGCGGGATCTCCGCGAAGAAGTTCCGCAACAGGAACACCGCGAACGGCAGCCCGAAGGCCGTGTGGAACAGCACCACCCCGGCCGTGGTCTCGAACAGGCCGATGGAGCCGAAGAGTTCCGACACCGGGATCAGGGCCACCTGGACGGGGACCACCAGCAGCCCCACCACGATCAGGAACAGCCAGTCCCGTCCCGGGAACTCCAACCAGGCGAAGGCGTACCCGGCGAACGCCCCCAACGCGAGGACGAGCAGGGTCGCCGGGACGGCGATCGCGACAGTGCTCAGCAGCGAACCGGTGATCGTGTCGTCGGCCAGCAGCCGCTGGTAGTTGTCGGCGGTCAGCCGCGACGGCGCGCTCAGCGCCTGCCACCAGCCGCCCTCGTTGAGGCCGGTCGGGGAGAGGAAGGAGGAGATCAGCAGCCCGAGGGTGGGCACCAGCCAGAACAGGCCGGCGAGGATCAGGAAGACCCGCAGCACCCCGCCGGCCGCGCGGGAGGCGAGGGACTGTGCGCTCATCGGCGGGCCTCCCGGCGCATCCGGCGAATGTTGTAGAGCATCACCGGCACCACGAGCACCAGCAGCAGCACGGCGATGGCGCTGCCCAGCCCCGGGTCGGCGTTCGTGCCGAAGGACGTGCGGTACAGCTGGAACGCGAGCACGTTCGCGTCGTCCTGGACCGCGCCCGGAGCGATCACGAAGACCAGGTCGAACACCTTCATCACATTGATGACCAACGTGACCAGGACCACCGCCAGGACGGGCGCCAACAGCGGGACGGTGATCCGCCGGAACACCTGCCACTCGCTCGCCCCGTCCACCCGCGCCGCCTCCAGCAGCTCACGCGGTACGGCCGCCAACCCGGCCCCGATCAACACCATCGCGAAACCGGCCCACATCCACACGTACGCGCCGATGATCGCCGGGGTCACCAGCGTCGGACCCAGCCACTGGACCCCCGCGTACGCCTCCCGGAAGTTCGAGGCGGGCAGCCGCAGCAGCGCCCCGTCGGCCCGCTCGGACAGGGTGAACGTGCCGTCGGCGCGGGCCGACGCCGAGTCGACCACCGTGCCGTCCTTCACCGCCTCGATCCGCATCCCGGCGAAGCCCGACTCGGTCGGGTCCACCGCGTTCGTCCGGCCGCCCCCGCCCCGGGTGAAGTCCTGCCAGGCGGTCCCGGTGACCTTCCCGGGCTCGCCGGCGGCGGGCCGTGCGGCCCGCGTGCCCTCGGGCAGTGCCTCCGGGGCCACGCCGACCAGCGGGAGCAGCGCCGGCACGCCCGCCCGTACGGGATCACGCGTCACGTACCCGCCCCCGTCGGCCGGCGCCAGCGGGGAGTCACGGCCCGGGCGGGCCTTCGGGAACGCCGAGGCCTCCGCGAAGGTGTCGTGGACCCCCACCCACACCGCGTTGGCCACGCCCCGGTCGGGGTCGTGGTCGTAGACGAGCCGGAAGATGATGCCCGCCGCCAGCATCGAGATCGCCATCGGCATGAACACGAGCAGCTTGAACGCCGTCCCCCAGCGGACCCGTTCGGTGAGCACCGCGAAGATCAGCCCGAGGGCGGTGGCCGTCGTGGGGGCCAGCACCACCCAGATCGCGGTGTTCTTCAGGGCGGTGCGGATCGTGTCGTCGTTCAGGATCTCCCGGTAGTTGCCGCTACCGACGAAGGTGTCGCCGGAGCGGTCGAAGAAGCTGCGGTAGACCGAATAGCCGATCGGATGCACGACGAGCGCGCCGAGCAGCAGCAGGGCCGGGAGGAGGAACGCCGCCGCGACCAGCCGGCGCCGGCGTGCCTCCGCGGAACCCGTGCGCCCGGCGCCGCCCGTCGCACCGACGACCTCGGCCGCGGTGGCGACTTTGGTGGCCACCGGTCAGTTCCCGTACGCCTTGGCCGCGTCACTCTCCAGTTTCGCCTGGGTGCCCGCCACGTCCGACGGGTTCGCCAAGAAGTCCTGGAGGTGCTTCCACTCGCCCGCGCCCGGGGTCCCGCCGAAGGCCGCCGGGGCCTGGTCCGAGAGGTCGAAGCGGAAGTCGTCGCCGGCCGCGATCAGTGCCTTCGCGATGTCCCGCTGGATGGTGTTCGGGTAGGCGGCCGGGTTCACCGACTTGTTCGGGGAGACGAAACCGCCCTCGCGGGCCTGGATCTCCGCGGCGTCCGCCGAGGCCAGGAACGTCAGCAGCGCCTGCGCGCCCTTCGAGGGCTTCAACGCGACCGCCACGTCACCACCCGAGACCACCGGGGCCTTGTCGCCGACCGCCGGGAAGGGGAACACCAGGGCGTCCTCGCCGACCTTCGCCCCGGTCTGCGCGATGTTCACCGCGACGAAGTCCCCCTCGAAGACCATCGCCGCCGCCGGCCGGTCGCCACCGGTGAAGGTCTGCGTCACCGACTTCGGGAACTCCGTGGACAGGGCCCCGCTCGGCCCGCCCGCCAGGAAGTCCTTGCGGCCGAACAGCTCGCCCAGGGTCGTCAGCGCCCGCTTGACGCTGTCGTCCGTCCACTTGATCTCGTGCTTCGCCAGCTTGTCGTACAGCTCCGGGCCGGCCTGGGAGAGGTAGACGTTCTCGAACCAGTCCGTCAACGTCCAGCCGTCCGCGCCGGCCACCGACACCGCCGGGGTGCCGGAGGCGGACAGCGTGTCGGCCGCCGTCAGCAGGTCCTTCCAGGTCTTCGGGGGCTGCACGCCCGCCGCCTCGAAGGCCTTGGCGTTGTACCAGATCAGCGACTTGTTGGCCGCCTTGTAGTACACGCCGTACTGGGCGCCGTCGACCGCGCCGAGCTTCTTCCACCCGTCCGAGTAGTTCTTGTCCAGCTGGGCCTTCGCCTCCGGACCCACCGGCTGCGCCCACTTCTTCTCCACCGCGGACACCAGCGCCCCGACCTGCGGGAGCAGGGCCACGTCCGGCGGGGCGCCACCCGCGATCTTCGTACCGAGGAAGGTGACGATCGGATCCTGCGCCGGGACGAACGTCACCGTCGCGCCGGTCCGCTTCTCGAACTCCTTCAACACCTTCGTGAAGTTGGCCTGTTCCGGACCCGTCCAGACCGCCGCGACCTCCAGCTTCTCCCCGGCCAGACGGGGTAATTCCACCCGGGGCCCGGTCGGCGCCCCGCCGGAGGCCGGCGTCCCGTCCTTCTTGTCCCCGCCGCCGCACCCGGTGAGCGCGAGCGCGCCCGCCGCGATCAACGCGGCCCACGCACGGCTCCTCGTACGGCTTCTGAGGTGCTTCCTGCGGCTCTTCGTACGGCTGGTTTCCTGCTGACTGCGCATGGTTCTGCCCCCGATGCCCGTCCGGCGCTGATGGTGTGTCCCGTGCCACAAGGTCTACGCCGCCCCGCGCACCCCCGCAATACCGCGTCGGGGCGTGCGGGGGCCGGGACCCGGCGTGCGCGTGCGGCCCGAAGCGCCCGCCGCGCGCGGTGCCGGCGGGGCGGGCGGGTGTCTACGGGGCGGGCGGGAACAGCACCGGTGTCGCCGAGACCAGGCGCGACGCCCGCTCCAGGGCACTGGCCAACAGCGCCAGGTCGGTCGGCCCGTTGCCCAGCTCGCGGACCGGGCGGCGGGCCGGCGGATCACCCATCCGCTCCCACTCCACCGGGACCACGGTCGGCCTCGACGTCGCCGTCCGCGGGATCCGACCGGTGACCCGGCCGCCCTGGAACGGAACCGCCCGACCGTCCGCGTACCGGAGCACACCGCGACCGGGGCCGGGCTGGTCCGGGGCGTCCAGCTCGACCCGCAGCCGGGCGAGGCGGGACAGTTCGGTGTCGGCCGTGCGGTCCGGGCGGGCGGTGGTGGCGACCAGGTGCACCCCGAGCCGGGCACCCTCGCGGGCCACCCCCTCCAGGATCCGGACCACCGAACCGGCGGCGGGACGGCCCGTGCTGCCCAGACCCGGCGCGACCAGCGCGTCGAAGTCGTCCACCAGCAGCACCAGGCGGGGCAGCGGCCCCGGACCGGGCGCCGGATCGGTACGGGCGGCGGCGGAACGCAGCCGCAGGGTCCCCGAACGCTGCGAGTCGACATCGCCGCCCAGTTCGCCGGGAGCGGGCCGGCGGGGCGCGACCATCCGGTCCGACACCTCCCGCCGGGCGTGCCACTCGCTGAACGGCACCCCGTCCAACAGCTCGTGCCGGCGCTTCAGCTCGGCGCCCAGCGCCTGCGCGAACTCCCTCATCCGCACCGGGTCCGAGGCCACGAGGTGCGCCGAGACGTGCGGCAGCTCCGTACAGGCGAGCAGCCCCTCGCCCCGCTCGCCACCGGCCCCGTCGAGCAGCACGAGCCCCAGCCGGTCGGGGCGGGCCGCGGCGGCGAGCGAGGCGGCCGCCGAGCGCAACAACTCGGTCCGGCCGCTGCCGGCCGGCCCCTCGATCAACAGGTGCGGGCCGTCGTGGACCAGCTCTGCCCCGACCGCCCCGCGCCGGCCGGTGCCCAGCACCACCTCGGCGAGCCCGCCGACACCCTGGCCCTGCTCCGTACCGGCCGCCCAACGGGCCATCAGGGAGGCCGGGGTGGCCCGCGCCAGCCCCAACTCGTCCAGGAGCCGCGCCGTCTGCGGCAGCGACGCGGTCGCCGGCCGCTGGGCCTCGGCGCCGGTCGACTCCGCGCGCAGCGGGGCGAGGGCGCGGGCGAACCGCTCCGCCCACGCCGCGGACACGGCGTCGGCCACGGCGGTCACACCGGGCGGGACGGGTCTGCCGCCGACGATCGCGAAGGTCCGTACGGCGGTGGCGACATCACCGCTGAGCAGGGCGACCGTCCCGCAGTCCCGGAAGGCGGGGGAGGCCGAGCAGGCCGTCTCGTACGTGTCGCAGACCGGACTCGCCGGGGTCGCGGCCGGCGCCTCCGCGAGGGCCAGGACATGGATCCCGGCGGCCGGCCCGTGCGAGGCCAACCGTCCGGTGACGTCGCGCAGCGGCCCCGCGCCGGGGTCACCGTCGAGGACGAGGAGCGTGTACGGCCCCTCGTACGCGCTCGCCACCCGGCGCACCGCCTCCGGCCCGGCGGACGCCCACCCCGCGCCGAGCGGGCTCTCGTCGAGCCGGCGGGTCAGCTCGCCGGTGCGGGCGGCGGCCTGGTCGCGGTCGAACGCGAGGAGCAGCCGGCAGTCCTGGCCGTGCGCGGGCCGTACGTGCGGCAGCCAGCCGAGCCAGCCCCAGTCGGCGCGCCGCTCCTGGAGGCCCCGGCCGCGACCCGCGCAGACCAGCACGATCTCCAGCCGGCCCGGCGCGTGCAGTCCGGCGAGTTGGGCGATCACGGACCGGGCCACGCCGGTGAGGCGGGCCCTCGGGCCGGCGATGCCCAGCGCCCCGGCCTCGCGGAGCTCGACCCGGCTGCCGGCGCCGAGCCCGACGTCGAGGGCGCCCGGCGGACGGGACCAGAGCCGCCCGGTGGGTCCGAGGGCGGCGAGCAGCAGGGTGGCGGGGTCGTCGGCGGCGGGGCGCGCGGCCGGCGGCGGCCCGGCCTCGGCCGCCTGCTCGGCGATGTCCTCGCCCCGTACCCACTTGCGGGCCCACGCCCCGATCCCGCGCCGCCGGGGCTCGAACGCGGAGGCCGCGCCCTGCCCGCCGCCGGTCGCGTCGGGGTCGGGGAGGTCGGGCGCGAAGCCGGCGCCGGATGGCGGGACGGGGCGGTGGGCCGGGTGGTGGGCCGGCTCGCGCGCGCCCGCGTACGACGCGTCCGCGTCCGGGCCCGCGCCGTGGGCGCCGATCCCGGCGCCGGCGTCGACACCGGTGCCGGGCGCGCCCGGGACGGCGGCGGCGCCCGGCAGGGACAGGTGTCCCTCCAGGTCCGGCACCACGGGCAGCGTCGGAGCCGCGCCCCGGGCCGCCAGCCGGAGGGTCGATTCGCCGATCCGCAGCAGCGCTCCCGGTACCAGCGGCACCGTCCGCGTTCCGACGGGGGCGCCGTCCAGGGTCGTGCCGTTCGTGGACCCGAGGTCGGCCACCGCCACCCGCCCGTCCGACATGACCGTCACCGCGCAGTGCAGCCGTGACACGTCGGGGTCGTCCAGCGGCACGTCCGCGTCGGCCGAGCGTCCGATCCGCACCGCCCCGGGGTGCAGCAGGTGCACCCCGCCCGCGTCCGGACCGGCGACCACGTGGAGTTGGGGCGCGGCCGGTCCGTCCTCGGGCAGCGCGGGCAGCCCGTCCGGCGCGGGCGCGTGCAGGGCCAGTACGGCACCGTCCACCAGGGGTGGCTCTCCCAGGATCCGCCGCTGGAGGTCGAGCCGTTCGGTACCGGCGTACAGCACGACGGTGCCCCCGGTGTCGGGCCCGCCCACGGTCGCCGCGAGCCCGGAGGCGACGGTGGCCAGCGCGGTCCCCACGGGCGCGGTGACGAGCACGTCGCAGCCGACGGGCGCGCCGGAGGTCTGGTGGCCGCTGCGCGACCCGAGGACGGTCAGCCGGATCTGCATCGCCGTCAGCGGTCCCTTCTGCGCGGTGCGCAGTGCACGGTGCGTGCGCCCGGCAGGGGAACGGCGGGACGTGCCGGACCGATGACCCCCCACCCGGCACGGACGCGTCGTCCGGTCAGGTCTGCCGGAAGGAGGGGCTCCCGTCCCCGCCGTTCCGTACGGGTGCATCCTCGCACCTGTCGCGGACAACACGCCCGGCACCCGGCAACAAATGATCTTGATCGATCGTGACCCGATCCACTCGTCGCTCACATCCGGACAATCGAGTCGACGAAAGCCAAGGAAAATCGCCTCCGGCATACCCGGTAAAACTCACTCTTCGTACATATGTACGGCAACCAACCTTCGATGCCCGGCGTCTTCATCCGGGACACCCCCTAGAGTGGGCCGGAAAACCCGCGGCGGAAACAGCCGAAACCAGACGACAGTCAGACGACAGCAGGGGAGCGCGAGACGTGCGGCCAGTCGGCAGCAAATACCTGCTCGAGGAGCCGCTCGGGCGCGGCGCCACGGGCACCGTCTGGCGTGCCCGCCAGCGGGAGACCGCCGGTGCGGAGGCCGCCGTCGCCGGGCAGCCCGGCGAGACCGTGGCCATCAAGGTCCTCAAGGAGGAGCTGGCCCAGGACCCGGACATCGTGATGCGCTTCCTGCGCGAACGCTCCGTCCTGCTGCGCCTGACCCACCCCAACATCGTCCGCACGCGCGACCTCGTCGTCGAGGGCGACCTGCTGGCCCTGGTCATGGACCTGATCGACGGCCCGGACCTGCACCGCTACATCCGCGAGAACGGCCCCTTCAGCCCCGTCGCCGCGAGCCTGCTGACCGCCCAGATCGCGGACGCGCTCGCCGCCAGCCACGCCGACGGCGTGGTCCACCGGGACCTGAAGCCCGCCAACGTCCTGCTGGACGAACGCGGCGGCCAGATGAAGCCGATGCTCACCGACTTCGGCATCGCGCGCCTCGCCGACTCCCCGGGCCTGACCCGCACCCACGAGTTCGTCGGCACCCCCGCCTACGTGGCCCCCGAATCCGCCGAGGGCCGCCCCCAGACCTCCGCCGTCGACATCTACGGCGCCGGCATCCTGCTCTACGAGCTGGTCACCGGCCGCCCGCCGTTCGCCGGCGGCACCGCGCTCGAAGTCCTCCACCGCCACCTCAGCGAGGACCCGCAGCGCCCCGCGAACCTGCCCGAGCCGCTCTGGACGGTCATCGAGCACTGCCTGCGCAAGGAGCCCGGCGAGCGCCCGAGCGCCGTGAGCCTGGCGCGCGGCCTGCGCGTGGTCGCCTCCGGCATCGGCGTGCACTCCTCGCCCGCCGAGGTGGAGGCCGCGCTCGGCGTCGCCGCGCTGCTCGCCCCCGACCCCTCGCCCGCCCCGGTCCCCGCGACCCCCGGCGTCGCGGACGCCACCCAGGTGCTCCCCGCCGGCGCCGGCTCCCCGATGGGCGCCTACGACCCGAACGGCATGACCAGCGTCCTGCCGCCGGTCGGCGCGGCCGACGCCACCTCCGTGCTGCCCAGCACCGGCGCGGGCGGTCCGGACCCGACGTCCGTCATGCCGCCCGTGCAGGACGGGGTGCACCCCTGGCAGTCGCAGATGAGGGCCGCCCGCGACCGCAACGAGCAGACGCAGATGCAGTACCTCGACCCGAGCGAGGACCCGCTGCGCCGTCGCCCGCAGCGCCAGGCGCCCCCGCCGCCCCAGCAGCGACCCCAGCAGCAGCCGTACCGCCAGGGGCCGCCGCCGCAGCAGTACCAGCAGCCGCCGACGCACCAGCCGCAGTACCAGCAGCCGCCGCAGCAGCAGCCGTACCGCCAGGGCCCGCCGCAGCAGCAGTACCAGCAGCCGCAGCACCAGCCGGCGCATCAGCCGCAGTACCAGCAGCCGCCTCAGCAGCAGCCGCAGTACCAGCAGCCCGACAGGCCGCAGAGCCCGCCGCCCCGGCAGTCGCCCCCGCGCGAACCCCGCGAGCCGCGTCGCCGCAGTGCCAACCCGGTCCGCATCCCCGGCCTGGGCTGCCTCAAGGGCTGCGTGGTCATGATCCTGCTGTTCTTCGTGGCGGGCTGGCTGGTCTGGGAGCTGACCCCGCTCCAGGAGTGGGTCGGCACCGGACGCGGCTGGTGGGACCAGGTGTGGACGTGGGGCTCGGACGCGGTCGACTGGGTCGGCTCCGTCGGCGATTCCGCCGGTGGCTCCGGCGGCGGATCCACCCCCTGACGGCCGGCTGACGGTCACCAGGAGGCCTCGGGGACACCCCCGTAGCGCCGACTTCGTGGATTTGTCGACTTCTGGGACGTGATTTCGCCCGCAGAAGTGAAGGTCGCCGCGCTGCGGGGCGTTCAACCCCCACCCGGCCGCGTAGCTTTGGTGCGTACGCCAGCCGCTGAGGGAGCAGTCGTGGCACGGAAGATCGGCAGCCGGTACACCGCGCACCAGATCCTTGGGCGCGGCAGCGCGGGCACGGTGTGGCTGGGCGAGGGGCCGGAAGGCCCCGTCGCCGTCAAACTGCTGCGCGAGGACCTCGCGTCCGACCAGGAGCTGGTCGGACGGTTCGTCCAGGAGCGCAGCGCCCTGCTCGGCCTGGAACACCCCCACGTCGTGTCCGTCCGCGACCTCGTCGTCGACGGCAACGACCTCGCCCTCGTCATGGACCTCGTCCGCGGCACGGACCTGCGGACGCGGCTCGACCGCGAACGACGGCTCGCCCCCGAGGCGGCCGTCGCCATCGTCGCCGACGTCGCGGACGCGCTGGCCGCCGCGCACGCGGCGGGCGTCGTGCACCGCGACGTCAAGCCGGAGAACGTCCTGCTCGACATGCAGGGCCCGCTCGGTCCCGGCGGCGCCCACCCGGCGCTGCTGACCGACTTCGGCGTCGCGAAGCTGATCGACTCGCCGCGCCGCAGCACCGGGGGCCGCGCCTCGGCGCCCACCACCCGGATCATCGGCACGCCCGACTACCTGGCCCCCGAGATCGTGGAGGGCCTGCCGCCGCGCGCGGCCGTCGACATCTACGCGCTGGCCACGGTGCTGTACGAGCTGCTCGCCGGCTTCACGCCGTTCGGCGGCGGGCACCCCGGGGCGGTGCTGCGCCGGCACGTGACCGAGACCGTCGTACCGCTGCCCGGCATCCCCGAAGAGCTGTGGCAGCTCATGGTGCAGTGCCTCGCCAAGGCGCCGGCGTCGCGGTTGCGGGCCTCGGAACTCTCGACCCGGCTGCGGGACCTGTTGCCGATGCTGGCCGGGATCCCGCCCCTGGACGTGGACGAGCCGGACGAGGCCGACACGGAACCGGAACAGACCGAGGAGAAGTCCGCGGACCCGGTACGGCGGCGGGGCGTGGTGCCGCTGGTGCCCGGCTCGGCGACGGACTCCAACCGGGACACGCACACCTCGATGCGGGTACCCGGCCCCGACGAGCTGGCCGGGGGCGCGCTGGGCACCGCCCGGGTCCCGCGCCCCGCGGGCGGCCACCGGCCGGGTTCCGCCCGGCACCGGGCCGAGACCGTCCGCAAGCGCCGCCTCGTGCTCTCCGCATCCGCGGTGGCCCTGGTGGCGGCGGTCGGGGTGGGCACCTGGTTCGCGGTGTCCGACGGGGACACCGGCCCCGCACCGCAGGACAGCAAGCAGTCGGGCACGGCCGTCCCGTAGCCGGGCCGGTGTCCGGGACCCGGCCGGGTCCCGGACGCGGGCGGGCCGGGTCGGCGCGCGTCGTCCGCCGGAACCGACCGCACCGCGGCCCGCGCACGGCCTACGCCGAGACCAGCTCCGGGTGCCAGCGCCGGGCCACGGTCGGGTGGGCCCGTACCCACCCCTTCAGCTCGTTGCGGCCGTACTCGGCGTGCAGCGGGTTCGACGCGTCGTGGGCCACGCCCGGCGCCTCGCTCAGGTACGCGCCCGGAACGGTCTCCACCACCGCGTCCAGCCGCGGGTTGTAGAAGAACGGCACCGAGAAGCGTTCCTGCGCCCCCGGCGGGCTCACCACCCGGTGGTCGGTGGCCCGCAGGTAGCCCTCCGTCGCTATCTCCAGCAGCTCGCCCAAGTTGACCACGAAGGCCCCCGGGAGCGGCGGGATGTCGACGTAGCGTCCGTCCCGCACGACCTGGAGCCCGCCCACCGAGTCCTGGAGCAACAGCGTCAGGAAGCCGTAGTCCTTGTGCGCGCCCACGCCCTGGTCCGCGCCGGTCGGGGCGGACCCGGGGTAGCGGATCAGCTTCGTGTGCAGGTGGGGGCGGTCGGCGAAGGCCGCGTCGAAGAAGTCCGCGGGGGCGCCGATCGAGGTCAACAGCTCCCGCAGCAGGCGGTGCGCCACCGCGGCGAGGCGGGACTGCCACTCCAGGACGACCGTGCGGAGCTCCGGCAGGGCCGCCGGCCACAGGTTCGGGCCCTCCAGCCACAGGAACGCCGGGTCGTCCGGGCCGACCACCGGCGCGGGTCGCTCGGCGCCCACGTCCAGCTGGTCCCGCCAGTCGGAGGCGCCGCCGGTCAGCTCGTGCCCGATCCGTGTGTAGCCGCGGAAGTGGGGGGAGTTGAGGTTGCTCACGGCCAGCCGATCGGCCTCCGGGAGCGCGAAGAAGGCTCTGGTCAGCTCGAGGATGCGGGCGGTTTCCGACGCGCTGATCCCGTGCCCGGTCAGATACAGGAAACCGGTGTCCCGTGCGGCCGCGTGCAGCTGCCGCAGGAAGTCCTCGCGCTCGGCGGGGTCGTCGGCCCGGGACAGGTCGATGACGGCGAGGGAGGTCGCGAGGGAGGTGGTGCCAGAGTCGGCACGGGAGGAGGAGGAAGGGTGCGCGGACGGCATGACGGCTCCGTTTCGGATGTCACGGGGTCCTGTTCCCCGGAGATGGCGGGGCAGCGGGTGAGGACTGGCCGGCGGCGGGGATGGTGCCGGGGCCGCGTGTCCGCGTACAGGACCGAAGTCGGATCGGGGTGGATCAGGCTCGTGCGAGGTCCGGCGGCAGACAGCTCGTGGTGGTGACACGCATGTGGTCCACATGGCGGCGCTTCACGAGGAGGACAGTCATACGCTGAGCGTACGCCCGTGCGAGCGCGTATCCGTACGGGCCGAGCCGGCCTGGCCGGAGAGTGCCGTCCCGCGACCGGCTACGCTGGACCCGTGGCAGTCGTCGATGTTTCCGAAGAGCTGAAGTCCCTCTCCTCGACCATGGGGTCGATCGAGGCCGTCCTGGACCTCGACAAGCTGAGGGCAGATATCGCCGTGCTCGAGGAGCAAGCCGCCGCGCCGTCCCTGTGGGACGACCCGGAGGCCGCCCAGAAGATCACGAGCAAGCTTTCGCACCTCCAGGCCGAGGTCCGCAAGACCGAGACCCTCCGGGGCCGCATCGACGACCTCTCCGTGCTCTTCGAGCTCGCCCAGGAGATGGACGACGCGGACACCCTCGCCGAGGCCGAGACCGAGCTGGTCTCCGTGCGCAAGGCGCTGGACGAGATGGAGGTCCGGACCCTGCTCTCCGGCGAGTACGCCGAGCGCGAGGCCCTGGTCAACATCCGCGCCGAGGCCGGTGGCGTCGACGCCTCCGACTTCGCCGAGCGCCTCCAGCGCATGTACCTGCGCTGGGCCGAGCGGCACGGCTACCCGACCGAGATCTACGAGACCTCCTACGCGGAAGAGGCCGGCATCAAGTCGACCACCTTCGTCGTCAAGGCCCCGTACGCCTACGGCACCCTCTCCGTCGAGCAGGGCACCCACCGCCTCGTGCGGATCTCGCCCTTCGACAACCAGGGCCGCCGCCAGACCTCCTTCGCGGGCGTCGAGGTGCTGCCGGTCGTCGAGACCAGCGACCACGTCGAGGTCGACGAGGCCGAGCTGCGCGTCGACGTGTACCGCGCCTCCGGCCCCGGCGGACAGGGCGTCAACACGACCGACTCGGCCGTGCGCATCACGCACCTCCCGACCGGCATCGTCGTCTCCTGCCAGAACGAGCGCTCGCAGATCCAGAACAAGGCCAGCGCGATGAACGTGCTCCAGGCCAAGCTGCTGGAGCGGCGCCGCCAGGAGGAGAAGGACAAGATGGACGCCCTCAAGGACGGCGGAAGCTCCTGGGGCAACCAGATGCGCTCCTACGTCCTGCACCCGTACCAGATGGTCAAGGACCTGCGGACGGAGTTCGAGGTCGGCAACCCGCAGGCGGTGCTCGACGGCGAGATCGACGGCTTCCTGGAGGCCGGGATCCGCTGGCGCAAGCAGCAGGAGCAGACCGCTTAAGAGCGAGCGCCGGACCGCTCGACGGCGGGTGGGCGTGAACATGGAAGGGCCCGGGCACCCCAAGGTGTCCGGGCCTTTCCGCGTACGTGCGATCGGGACGCGGCGCAAGAGCTGCGCGGTCGCGGCCACGCGGTCGGGACTAAGTGGTCTGCGTCGTAAATCCTTCGGGGGTTGACGTCGGGCTTGGCGTGCGCTTGCCCGTGTCAGGTGTCGAGACCGGTGAGGTGGAGGTGGCAGGCGGTGTCGAGTGCGTCCTCGGGG
>NZ_JAPNLK010000138.1 GCF_026627505.1 Streptomyces sp. H27-H5
CTGTTGGTGGGGGTGGGGGGTGGGGTCAGGGTGCCGGCCTGCCAGAGGGCCGCGTGGGCGATCGAGGCCAGTGTCACGTGCCGGTGCCAGCCCGCCGGCGAACGCCCGGTGAAGTCCCTCAATCCCACCCGCGCCAGGGAGGTGCCCGCGGCCCGGGAGACCCGCCCCGTCTCCTTCGTCATCCGCAGCAGCGCCGCCGGCGCGGCCCGCGTCAGGTCCGTCATCCACGCCTGCACCGGCTGCCGCCGCGCGTCCGTCCACTCCCCGAACAGCAGCATCTCCCGCCCGGCGAACCACACCCGTACCCCCGCGACCAGGGAACTCCGCCGCGCCCCCGGCCGGTCCGGGTCCGCCCACTCCAGCGGGGCGCGCAGCCCCCGCACGCTTTGCAGGACGTCCCGCGCGCCCATCGGCACCGCCCCGGAGCCCGCCCGCCGCGCGTCCGCCGGGATCATCAGCGCTCCCGCGCCGACCCGTGCCACCAGCGGCACGCGGGCCTGCGCGAACCGGACCACCGTGGCGCGGGTCGCGATGTCGGGCACGTCGAGCACCACGGGCCGTACGCCTCCGCCCGCACTCCGCGCGATCTCCGTCACCCCCGCGAGGGCGCAGCTCTCGTACGACTCGTCGGCGTCGTGCTCCCGGTGCATCCGCCAGCCCACCGGCGTGGCCACGCCCCCCGAGGTGAACCACGTCCCGAAGGACTGCTGACCCTGGAACATCTGCCCCTGGTACGGGTCGAAACGGTTCCCCACGCCCGCCGAGTGCGCGCCGCCCCGGGGGATCGCCATCGGCTGCACCACCCACGCGTTCAGCGGTGCGGTCCGGGTCAGGTACCGCGTCAGCGCGGCGCGGATCGGCTCCCACTCCCAGGTGGAACCGGCGATGAAGTGGTGCAGGGCCTGTTCCTCGGCGGGTCCGCCGCCCCCGGTCTGGTGCGCCATGTTGCGGATCGACTTGCGGCCCGCGACCGTGATCAGCCCCCGTACGTACTGACGCCCCCGCTCCCGCTGGTCCCGCCGCCGCAGCGACGGGAACACCGCACCGCACAGCTCCTCGACGGCCTCGTCCAGCCGATCGCGCCGCGCGCCGCCGGAGCCCGCGCCGTCGCCGGTGCCGATGTCCACGACATTCCCCCTTCGTCGGTACCCCCCTACCGTCCGCCCGGGACCCCCTTCGCGGGGAGGTGTGCCGGGCACACCCCTTCGCCCCGGCATGGTGGGCACCCCACCACCAGCCCCGCGGCCGGGGCCGATGCCCCAGACTGGGCGCATGTCGATTCACCAGAACCTGCTCGGGGGCCCCGCCCCCACCCACCTGCCCGACGAGCCCGCGCCCCGCGAGGCCCTCGCCGCCGGCACCCCCGCCGCCGAGGTGGCCGCCGCCCACCCGACGTCCTCGCTGGCCTGGGCCACCCTGGCCGACGACGCCTTCGCCGCCGGCAACACCATCGAGTCGTACGCGTACGCCCGGACGGGCTACCACCGCGGCCTCGACGCGCTGCGCCGCGCCGGCTGGAAGGGCCACGGCCCGGTGCCGTGGGAGCACGAGCCGAACCGCGGCTTCCTGCGCGCCCTGAACGCCCTGGCCCGCGCGGCCGGCGCGATCGACGAGAAGGCCGAGTGGGAGCGCTGCTCGACCTTCCTGCGCGACTCCTCGCCGACGGCGGCGGACACGCTCGCGTAACAGCCGGGCGGACTGCCCTAGAGGGGTTCCGGATCTCCTGCTTATGATGCGAGCAGGGGACCGGGGCTCCACTCACCCAAACGGAAGGAGCGGACCGCTACCCGGAAGCACGTGTCGAGGAGACAGAAATGTCGCAAGCCCTTGATGCCTCCGGAGCCGGTTCGGACACCCCGAACCTCGACTTCGCCGGCACCACCCCCTACGAGGACTACGTCCAGGCGGACGTCCTCACCCACCTCCAGCACCTCCGCTCGGACGACCCCGGCGAGATGGTCTTCCTGGTGACGACCCAGGTCATGGAGCTGTGGTTCACGGTCATCGTCCACGAGTGGGAGACCGCCGCGAAGGCGCTCCGCGAGGACCGGATCCCCGTCGCGATGGACGCGCTGAAACGATCCCTCCGCGAGCTGGAGGCCCTGAACTCCTCCTGGCGTCCGCTGGCGCAGCTCACCCCCGGGCAGTTCAACGCCTACCGCGCGGCCCTCGGCGAGGGCTCCGGTTTCCAGTCCGCGATGTACCGCCGCATGGAGTTCCTGCTCGGCGACAAGGCCGCGTCGATGCTGGTCCCGCACCGGGGCGCGCCGCGCGTGCACGGCGAACTGGAGAAGGCCCTCCACGAGCCCGGCCTGTACGACGAGGTGCTGCGCCTCCTCGCCCGCCGCGGCTTCGCCATCCCCGACTCGGTCCTCACCCGCGACCTGTCGAAGCGCTACGAGCCGTCCCCCGAGGTCGAGACCGTCTGGACGGCCCTGTACGCCGACCCGGACGACCACCACGACCTGCACCGGCTCGGCGAGGTCCTGACCGACGTCGCGGAACTCGTCTGGCGCTGGCGCAACGACCACCTGGTGGCGACCCGCCGCGCGATGGGCGCGAAGACCGGCACGGGCGGCTCCGCCGGCGTGGCCTGGCTGGAGAAGCGCGCCCAGAAGAACGTTTTCCCCGAACTGTGGACGGCGCGCAGCCATGTCTGAGTCGATACCCGTGACCGCCGAGCCGCCCGGTGACCTGCCCGTAGACCTGCCCGTCGATCTGCGGGAGCGGGCCGCCGCGCTCGACGCCGCCGACGAGCTCGCCAAGCTCCGCGAGCGCTTCACCCTCCCCGACGGGGTCGTCTACCTCGACGGGAACAGCCTCGGCGCCCTCCCGGCCACCGTGGCGGACACCACCGCCGACGTGGTCCGCCGCCAGTGGGGCGAGCTGCTCATCCGCTCCTGGGACGAGTCCGGCTGGTGGACCGCCCCCGAGCGGATCGGCGACAAGATCGCCCCGCTCGTCGGCGCCGCCCCCGGCCAGGTCACCGTCGGCGACTCCACCAGCGTGAACCTCTTCAAGGCCCTCGTCGGAGCCGCCCGCCTGGCGGCGCCCGGCCGCACGGAGCTGCTGGTCGACGCCGCGACCTTCCCCACCGACGGCTACATCGCCGCCTCGGCCGCCCGGATGACCGGCCTCACGGTCGTCCCGGTCGAGCCGGGGGAGGCCGCCGCCGCGATGGGTCCGGCCACCGCCGTCGTCCTGCTCAACCACGTCGACTACCGCACCGGCCGGCTCCACGACCTGCCCGCCCTCACTGCGGCGGCCCACGCCGCCGGGGCGGTCACCGTCTGGGACCTGTGCCACTCCGCGGGCGCGCTGCCGGTGGACCTCGACGCGCACGCCGTCGACCTCGCGGTCGGCTGCACGTACAAGTACCTCAACGGCGGCCCCGGCGCCCCGGCGTACCTGTACATCGCCGAGCGCCACCAGGACTCCTTCGACTCCCCGCTGCCCGGCTGGAACGGCCACGCGGACCCCTTCGCGATGACCGCGGACTACACTCCGGCGCCGGGCGCGACCCGCGCCCGGGTCGGGACCCCGGACATCCTGTCCATGCTGGCCCTGGAAGCGGCCCTCGACGCCTGGGACGGGGTGCCGGTCGAAGCCGTCCGCGCCAAGTCCCTCGCCCTGACGGACTTCTTCCTCGACTGCGTGGCCGCGTACGTCCCCGAGGGCACGGTCGAATCCGTCACCCCGATCGAGCACGCCCGGCGCGGCAGCCAGGTCTCCCTGCGCACCGGGAACGCCCGCGAGGTCATGACCGAACTGATCTCCCGCGGCGTCGTCGGGGACTTCCGTGCCCCCGATGTCCTGCGCTTCGGCTTCACCCCGCTCTATGTCGGTTTCGCCGACGTCGAGCGTGCGGCCCGGACACTGGGTCACATTTTCGGGTGACGCGTCGGGAGAGGCGGCGGCGAAACGTCACCTCTCAGGGGGCGTCACAGGCGCGGGCGGAGCCGAGGCTCCGCCCGCGCCCTTTCTGTTCTCGCCCCGCCACGGAACGGCGCGTTCCAGCCTGATACGGTCCCGCTCTGCCGTAACACCGGAACATCTGTCCCCGCTGTCACACGCGTTACCGAGAGGTCGAGCCGATGACGGACCCCGCAGTCGAACGGGACGCCGCCGAGGCCGACTCGGCCTTCTCCCACCCCCCGGTCGCACCCGACGCCACCGCCGCCTACGGGGACCACCCCGACCAGGTCGTCGACTTCTACGCCCCCCGCGCGGACGCGGCCGCCGGCTCCGCACCCCTCGTCGTCCTCCTGCACGGCGGTGCCTGGCGCGCCCCGTACGACCGTCAACACATCACCCCCCTCGCCGACTTCCTCGCCCGCCAGGGCTTCGCCGTCGCCAACGTCGAGTACCGGCGCGGTAGTTCACTGCCGCATCAGGGCTCCGAAGGGCCCGTCGCGGGCCGGTGGCCCGAGACCTTCGACGACGTCGCGGCGGCCATGGACGCGCTGCCCGGTCTGGCGGGCGCGGCGCTCCCGCAGGCGGACGTCCGCAGGGTCGTCGTGTCGGGCCACTCCGCCGGCGGCCACCTCGCGCTGTGGGCCGCCGCCCGCCACGTCCTGCCGGCCGGGAGCCCGTGGCGGCTGCCTGCCGCGCCGCACCTGCGCGGCGTGGTGGCGCTGGCCCCCATCGCGGACTTCACGGTCGCGGAGGAACTCGGCGTCTGCGGCGGAGCCTCCGCCCAACTGTTGGGTGGTACGAGCGAGTTCTGGGAAGCACGCCGCCCGCACGCCGACCCGGCCGCCCTGCTCCCGACCGGGATCGCCACCGCGGTGGTCCAGGGCCGCGACGACATCGTGGTGCCGGAGGCGGTGGCGGAGGCGTACGTGGCCGCCGCCGCCCAGGCGGGGGAACTCGTCGGCCTGACCCTGCTCGACGGCGTGGGCCACTTCCCGCTCATCGACCCGGCGGCCGACGCCTGCGCCGTCGTCTCCGAGGAGATCGCCCAACTGGCCTGGTAGCGGCCCGGCACACGGCGAGCCACGGCGGGGGCGCCGCCTCTCCGTTCACCTCGGCACGAGAACTCGGTGGCGGACCCGGACCGCCACCGACCACCATCGCCACCCTGGCCGGGCATCCGGACCTGGGCGCGCGGGTGGGCAGGGACCGGATCACGGTGCGCGAGCTGATGGTGCACCGGATCGCGGTGCGCGAGCTGATGGTGCACCGGATCGAGGAGTACGCCCGGCACTGCGGGCACGCCGACCTTCTGCGCGAGTGCGTCGACGGACGCGTGGGCCAGTGACGCGGGCCGGCCGGCCGGAGCGGCGGGCCGGCCGCCACCACTCCTCTGCCCGACGTGCCGTCGCCCGGTCCGGGCCCGCCGCGCGCCAGGGTCGGGGCATGAAGACCGCCCTCCCCGCAGCCCTCCCCTGCGCGCTGACCGCCGCCCTCGCGGCCGTCACCCTCGCCCTGACGGCCGCGGCGCCCGCACCCCTGCCCCACCTCGAATCCGAACGCACCGTCTCCGCGTGGCTCCCCTGGTGGAACATCGAGGTCGGCTACCGGGACGCCCTGGCCCACGCCGACCGGCTCCACACGGTCAGCCCGTTCTGGTACGCGACGTCCGCCACCACCTCCACCCCGTCCGGGGCCGTGGTCAAGGGCGAGACCGGAGCCGGCGACCGCCGCATCATCGACGGCCTGCACGCCAAGGGACTCAAGGTGGTCCCGACGGTCACCGAGAGCCTGCGCGCCCCGGCCATGGCGGACCTGATGAACGACCCCGCCCGCCGGACCGCGCACGTGGACGACCTCGTGGCCGTCGCAACCGGCCGCTCCTACGACGGCCTCGACCTGGACTACGAGGTGATGACCGAGACGTCCGACCCCGCCCTGCGCGAACGGGTCCGTACCGGCTACAACGCGCTGACCACCGAACTCTGCGCCCGCCTGCACGCCCTGGCCAAGAGCTGCGTCGTCACCGTCATGCCCCGCACCCGGGACACGGGCCTGGCCTTCGACTACCCGCACCTCGGCGCCGTCGCCGACCGGCTGCGCATCATGGGCTACAACCTGCACAACGCCCTCGGAGCGCCCGGCCCGCTGTCCTCGACGGCCTGGTACGAGGAGTTCCTGACCCACGCCACGGCGCAGGTGCCCCGCGACAGACTGGAAGTGGCGCTGCCCGCCTACGGATGGAACTGGACGGTGGGTTCCATGGCCCGCGCCCGGCACGTCACGTCCCTGGAGGCCGAGGCCCTGCGGCGCGACGTCGGCGCCGACTACGCACTCGACCCGGTCTCCGGCACCCCGCACTTCACGTACACGGACGACGAGGGCGAGGAGCACCAGGTCTGGTACCAGGACGCGAAGGGCGCGGCCCGCCACCTGGCCGTACTGGCCCGCCACGGGGTCCGGGGCACCGGCCTGTGGGCCCTCGGCTTCGAGGACCCGCGCCTGTGGGACGCCCTGGCCTCCGACCCGCCCGCATCACCCGCGTCACCGGTGCGGACAGCCGGTTGAGTGCGGTGCCGCCCGGTCTTGAACGAACCGCGCGCGAGCGACGTGACATCAGGGGGACGGGCCGCGGGCGACGGCGGCCGGCTCCGATCACCACGGGCGCGACGAAAGGCGGGACGCATGGCGGGACGGACGCCGGGACGCAGGACCGGGTGGACCGCTGATCGCCGGTACGCCGAAGGGCGGGACGCGTGACGCGTCCCGCCCTTCGATCGGACCTGCCGATGCGCGGGTTCCTACAGGAACGAGTTGATCTGGATCGTCTCGGTGCGGCCGGGGCCGACGCCGATCGCCGAGATCGGGGCGCCCGACATCTCCTCCAGCGCCTTCACGTACGCCTGGGCGTTCTTCGGAAGGTCGGAGAACGTCTGGGCCTTGGTGATGTCCTCGGACCAGCCGGGGAGGTTCTCGTAGATCGGCTTCGCGTGGTGGAAGTCCGTCTGCGAGTACGGCAGCTCCTCGACGCGCTTGCCGTCGATCTCGTACGCGACGCAGACCGGGATCTGCTCCCAGCCGGTCAGCACGTCCAGCTTGGTGAGGAAGAAGTCCGTCAGGCCGTTCACGCGGGTCGCGTAGCGGGCGATCGGGGCGTCGAACCAACCGCAGCGGCGGTCACGGCCGGTGGTCACACCGCGCTCGCCACCGATGCGGCGCAGGGCCTCGCCGTCCTCGTCGAACAGCTCCGTCGGGAACGGGCCGGCGCCGACACGGGTCGTGTACGCCTTGAGGATGCCGATGACACGGCTGATCTTCGTCGGGCCGACACCCGCACCGGTGCAGGCGCCACCGGCCGTCGGGTTCGAGGAGGTGACGAAGGGGTACGTGCCGTGGTCGACGTCGAGCAGCGTGCCCTGGCCGCCCTCGAAGAGGACGACCTTCTCCTCGTCGAGCGCCTTGTTGATGATGAGGGTGGTGTCGGCGACGTACGGCTTGATCTGCTCCGCGTACTGGAGCATCTCCTCGACGATCTGCGCCGGGTCGATCGCGCGGCGGTTGTACAGCTTCGCGAGGAGCTGGTTCTTGCCCTCCAGCGCCGCTTCGACCTTCTGCGTCAGGATGGACTCGTCGTACAGGTCCTGGACGCGGATGCCGATCCGGTTGATCTTGTCGGCGTAGGTCGGTCCGATGCCGCGGCCGGTCGTACCGATCTTCCGCTTCCCCAGGAAACGCTCGCCGACCTTGTCGAGGGTGACGTTGTACGGAGTGATCAGGTGGGCGTTGCCGCTCAGGAGCAGCTTGGAGGTGTCGATGCCGCGCTCGTTGAGCCCACGCAGCTCGGAGAGGAGTACGGCGGGGTCGACCACGACACCGTTGCCGATGACCGGGGTGCATCCGGGGGAGAGGATGCCGGAAGGGAGAAGGTGCAGTGCATACTTCTGGTCGCCGACGACGACCGTGTGGCCGGCGTTGTTGCCACCCTGATAGCGCACCACATAGTCAACGGATCCACCGAGCAGGTCGGTGGCCTTTCCCTTGCCCTCGTCACCCCACTGAGCTCCGAGCAGCACAAGAGCGGGCACAGGCGTACACCTCTTCCGGATGGGGCATGTCCAAGGTCAGGGGGCGTACGACGATGTACACCGCAGGCTGAGCCGTCGGACCGGTACCCCGGAATAGACGAAGGCCCTGGCGCAATAGCGCAAGGGCCTCTTGCACAAAGATGCTACCCGAGGAAGGACCGAGGTGTCGGCTCCAGAGCCCACCATGAGCCATGCGGGCGCGCCGGTAGGCGGCCTGCTGGTGCTCGTCGACCCGGTCGCCCGCCGTCTCGACGGCGAGTCTGTGCGGATCGCGAAAGATGTGTTGTGTGCCGCGGCGCACGCGAAAGTTTCTCTCCCCGACTCTCCGGAGGAGTTCGCGCGGGCGCTGGCCCGCCGGGGCCATCGGCGCCCCGTGATCGTCGGCGACGACCGTGCACTGGTACGCGCAGTGACCCTGCTGCACCGTTCGCGTGACCTCGTCGGCGAACCCCTGTCACTGATTCCGGTCGGACCCGTCGGCTCCCTCGGACTCGCCCGCTCCCTGGGCGTCCCGCTGTCGGCGGTGATGGCCGCCCGCGCGGCCCTCGACGGCATCGTGCGCACACGGGACCTGCTCGTGGACGACAGCGACGGCGTGGTGCTCGGAGGTCTGCGGATCACGCCGCCGCGGGCCTCGGCGCCGGCCGTACGGAAGTACCGGTCGCTGCTGCGCCTCCTGCTGCCCCCCTCACAGGCCCCGACGGGGCAGGTGCACCGGCTGCGCGTGGAGGTGGACGGCGTGGTGCTGGCCGACGTGGACCACCCCGTGGAGGAGGTCTCGGTGACCACGCGGGAGCCGGGCGGCCCCGCGGAGGTCGTGGTGCGGCTGGCCGGCTGCCCGACCCGGACCCAACGGGCCACGGCGGTCACGGTCTCCGGAGCGGACTTCCGCTACCGGGCCGACCACGCGGGCGTCACCGGCCCCGTACGCCGACGGACGTGGACGCTCCGCCCGGGAGCATGGGCGCTGACCCTCCCCAGGTGAGGGCCGGCCCTCCCCCGCAGAGGGGGAGGGTCAGCCGACCTCCTGGGCCGCCGTCTCGATCAGGTCCGTCACTGGGCCCGGCTGCGAGGCCAACGAGGCGTGGCTCGCGTCCAGCTCGATGGTCTTGCGGGGGTTGAGTCGGGCGGCCATCCGGCGCTCGTTGTCCGGGTGGATCATGCGGTCGGCGGTCGACACCTGGTACCAGGACGGCTTCACCCGCCAGGCGGGCGAGGAGACGACGTCCCCGAAGGTCGACGCGATCGGTGCCTTCTGCGTGACCGCCATGACCAGGGCCTCTTCCGCCGAGAGGTCCTGCGCGAAGCTCTCGCGGAACTTGTCCCGCTTGACCCACAGGTAGCCGTCCGAGTCCGGGGCGATGTTCGCGAACGCCTCGGGCGGGTTCTCCTGGCTGAGTGATCCGGGGCTCTCCCCGGAGTCCGGGGCGAACGCGGCGACGTAGACCAGCCCGGTGTCGGCGACCCCCGGGGCTCGGTGTCCATCCCCGGGGCCCCCGGGGCTCGGTGTGCGTCCCGGGCCCGGGGGCTCGCTGTCCATCCCCAGGATCCGCTGCCGACCCACTTCCGCCGGCGGAAGCGGGTGGCGCCCACGCTAGGCAGCCCCCGGGCACCCCGCCACCGCAGCGGCTGCCCTCCGTGACACCGTGTCACCGTCTCCGACCGCGCGGACGGTGGCCTCGGGGCGCTACGGGAGGTCGAGCGTCGCGCGGTGGTCGCGCCAGCGGTCCATCAGGCCGTGCAGCTCGTGCTGGAGGAACTCGAAGAACGCCGCCGTCTCGGCGACCCGGGCCCCCGCCGGGGAGTCCGTGCCCAGGCCCGCCGCACCCTCCCGGAGGGTCTTCTCGAACAGGGTCAACGCCTGGTCCCGATGGGTGAAGGTCTCGTACCAGAGCTCGTTGTGCAGGACGTACCGCCTGGCCGGAACGGCACTGGCACTGGGCTGGGTCGGGCCGGCACTGAACCTCCCGCAGGCCGTCATGAACCTGCCACCCTTCGCCCACCTGCAGAAGCTCCCGAGCCCGGAACCGATCGCCTGGGCGCCGCTCCTCACCCTCACCGCCCTGGCGGCGGCCCTGTCGGCCGCCGGCCTGCTCGCCCTGCGCCGCCGGGACATGACGACGTAGGGGGCGGGGCGACGGAGGGGGGCGGGTCTGGGCGTCAGAACTCCACCACCAACTCCCGCAGTCCCCTGATGACATACCCCTCCCGCCACTGCGGCTCGCGGACGAGCCGCAGTGGCGGCATCGTCTTCGCCAGCAGCGCCCCGAACGAGGCCGCCAGCTCCAGCCGCGCCAGCGGTGCCCCCAGGCAGTAGTGGATCCCCGCCCCGAAGGTCAGGTGCGGATTGTCCGTCCGCCCGAGGTCCAGGGTGTCGGGGTCCTCGAAGCGCGCGGGGTCCCGGTTCGCGGACCCGAAGAGCAGTGCCACCTCGGCTCCGCGCGGGATGACGGTGTCCCCGACCCGGATCTCGTCGAGCACCCAGCGTTCGAACATTTGTAGGGGTGTATCGAATCGCATCAGTTCATCCACAGCTGTGGACAACTTTTCGGGATGCGCGCGCAGGTCCGCGAGCCGGTCGGGATGACGGAACAGCGCCCACCACCCGTTGACGGTCGTGTTGACGGTGGCCTCGTGTCCCGCGTTCAACAGAAGTACGCAGGTGGAGACCATCTCCTGCTCGCTGAGTCGGCCGCCCTCATCGTGAGCGGCGATCAGCCCGGAGATCAAATCCGGGCCGGGTCGCTTGCGTCGCTCACCGATCAGCGCCCGCAGGTAATCCCCGAACTCCACACTCGCCGTGACGGCCCGTCGGGCCGTCGCCTCGCCAGGCCGCAACTCGAACATTCCGCAGATGTCCGACGACCAGGGCCGCAACAGCTTCCTGTCCGCCTCCGGCACCCCCAACAGCTCCGCGATCACCGCCACCGGCAGCGGTTCGGCGACCGCCGTCAGCAAGTCCCCGCCGCCATCGGCCAGCAGCCCGCCCGCCAACTCGCCGGCCAGCCGTTCCACCGCCGGCGCGAGCCGCTCCACGGTGCGCGGGGTGAACGCCTTCGCCACCAGCCGCCGCACCCGCGCGTGCGCGGGATCCTCCAGGTCCAACAGCCCGTTGCCGTTCAGGACGTGGAACGGCTCGTGCTCCGGCGGCGGCGCCTGCCGCCCGAACTCCTCGTGCGAGAAGCGGTGCAGATACGTCCGACCCAACCGCCTGTCCCGCAGCAGCGCGCTCACATCGGCGTAATGCGGCACCAGCCACTGCCCCGTCGCCTCCGACCACACCGCGCGCCCCCGCTCCCGCAGCTCCCGATAGGCGGGGTACGGATCGGCGACGAAGGCGGCATCCCACGGATCAAAGCCCATCCCCGCACCCTAGTGCTGTGCCCCCCGAAACCCGACCCTCCCGAACGCCCGCCGCGACACTTCCAGAGGCCGCCGCACACCCCATCGCGCCCGACCGACCCCAGGGCGACGACCGGACCGGGCGGAGGCCGACGACCGAACCTAGGCCGGTGTGACCAGTCGTGTCTCGTACGCGAACACCGCCGCCTGTGTCCGGTCCCGCAGGCCCAACTTCACCAGGATTCGACTCACATGCGTCTTGATCGTGGACTCCGCGACGACCAGCCGGTTCGCGATCTCGGCATTCGTCAGCCCCTGCGCGATCAGCACCAGCACCTCCGTCTCCCGCTCCGTCAGCTGCGCGACCCCCGCCGAATCCGAGAGACGGGGCGACTCCGCGAGCTTCGAGAACTCCACGATCAGCCGCTTGGTCACTGAAGGCGCCAGCAATGCCTCGCCGGCCGCCACCACCCTTACCCCGTCGGCCAGTTGGCGCGCCGAGGCGTCCTTCAGCAGGAATCCGGACGCCCCCGCCCGCAGGGCCTGGTACACGTACTCGTCGAGGTCGAAGGTCGTCAGGACCAGCACCTTCGCGTCCGTGTCGGCAGCCACGATCCGCCGGGTCGCCTCCAGCCCGTTCATCTCCGGCATCCGGATGTCCATCAGCACCACATCCGGCCGCAGGGCCGCCACCTGGGCGATGGCCTGGCGGCCGTCCACGGCCTCCCCGACCACCTCGATGCCCTCCATCGCGTTCAGCAGGACGGAGAACCCCTCCCGGACCATCATCTGGTCATCGACGATCAAGACCTTGATCGTCATGACGACGCCGCTTCCGGCTCGGGACGGCTGCGCACCGGTATGAACACCGCCACCTCGAACCCACCCGCCGCCGTCTCCTGCGCCGTCATCTCCCCCTCCAACATCGCCACCCGTTCCCGCATCCCGGTGATGCCGTGCCCGGCCCCCGGCGACGGAGCCACATTCGCGGTTCCCGGGCCGTTGACCACCCGTATCCCCAGCCCGCCCAACACGTACGAGACCTCGACCCCGGCCACCGCCCCCGGAGCGTGCCGCAGCGTGTTGCTCAGGGCCTCCTGGATGATCCGGTACGCCGACAGCTCCACACCCTGCGGCAGCTCCCGCACCGCACCGGTGATCGTCTTGTCCACGGTGAGCCCGGCATCCCGCACATTGGCCAGAAGCCCGTCGAGCATGGCCAGCGTCGGCTGCGGGGCATCGGGTGCCTCGTAGTCCGCGGACCGCACCACCCCCAGGACCCGGCGCAGCTCCGTCAACGCCGCCACGGCGTTCTCCCGGATGGTGACGAAGGCCGCCTCCAGCTCCGGCGGCGGATTCTTCACCCGGTACGGGGCCGCCTCCGCCTGGATCGCCACCACCGACATGTGGTGCGCGACCACGTCGTGCAGCTCCCGCGCGATGGTCGTCCGCTCCTCCAGGAGCGTCCGCCGGTCCCGCTCCACCGCCGTGACCTCCTGCTGCGCCGTGACCTCCGCCTTGGCGTGGCGGCGTATCTGGATGCTGCTCGCGACGAGGAGGGCGAAAGCCGAGGCGACGATCATGTTCATCGAGTTCATGCCGTACCGGCCCGCGAACAGCACCTCGACGGCCATGCTGAGGGCCACCGTGAGCGCCCACATCCAGGCCGCCACCCGCGGCCCCCGGCGGAAGGTCACCAGGACCATGACCGCGATGTACGCCAGGAAACTGCCCGGGGTCCAGGGCCACGTCATCGAGGACCCGCCCACCACGGCGAGCACCAGGGTCATCGCGACCGCCGCCCACCACGCCGCAATCGGGCGGACCAGCGTCATCAGCACCGGCACCGCCGCCAGGACGCCACTGGTCAGCCGGCCCGCCGAGCCGAGATAGGTGTGCTGGGTCACGAACGTGAAGAACACGATGAAGAGGGCCAGCGCACCCACCTGTACGTGGCGGATCCACCCGTTGTACTGGCGTATCGACGCCGGAAGCCGGCGGACGAACCACCCCTCGGTCGTCTTCGCCGGCAACGGCCGGAACGCGAAGGCATCGCTGATGAGGTCATGGCGCAGGGTCTGGAGCAGACCCGAAACCATCCTGAATTCCGGTGTCCGGGTTGTCCCCCGGGTGGTCGTCTCGGTCACATACAGAACCGTAGGTCCGTTCACCCCCCGCCCGCGTCGCCGCTGAAGGGGATATCCCAAGGTCCCCCTCAAGTACTACGCCGGCATGTCAGTAGCCCGTCGGGCGGATCAGGCCCGTCTCGTACGCGAACACCGCGGCCTGGGTCCGGTCCCGCAGGCCCAGCTTCACCAGGATCCGGCTCACGTGCGTCTTCACCGTCTGCTCGGCGAGGACCAGGTGCCCCGCGATCTCCGCGTTGGACAGCCCCTGGGCGATCAGCGACAGCACCTCCGTCTCCCGCTCCGTCAGCTCGTCGATCCGCGCCCGCGAGGGCCCCCGCGGCGCGCCCATCCGCGAGAACTCCGTGATCAGCCGCTTCGTGATGTTCGGCGACAGCAGGGCCTCGCCGGCCGCCACGACCCGCACGGCCTCCGCGAGCTGATCGGCGGACGCGTCCTTGAGGAGGAACCCGGAGGCCCCGGCACGCAGCGCCTCGTACACGTACTCGTCGAGGTCGAAGGTGGTCAGCACCAGCACCTTCACCGTCGCGGCCGGGTCACCGGTGATGATCGAGGTGGCCTCGATGCCGCCCATGCCGGGCATTCGGATGTCCATCAGCACCACGTCCGGGGCCAGCTCGGAGACCTTCGCCACCGCCTCCGCGCCGTCCACCGCCTGCCCCACGACCTCCATGTCGGGCTGGGCGTTGAGGAGCACCGTGAAGCCCTGCCGGACCATCATCTGGTCGTCGGCGATCATCACCTTGATCGGTTCGACCGGGTTGTTCAGGACGCTCATCAGGCCTTCTTCGTCTCATTCGGTCCGGCAGCGAGGCTCCCGGGCGGATCCATGGGGAGGACGGCACTGACCTCGTACCCTCCGTCGGGGCTCGGCCCGGCGGCCAGTTCCCCGCCCAGCATGCCCGCCCGCTCCCGCATGCCGAGCAGCCCGTGCCCGGCTCCCGGGGACGGCGGGACCGCCCTGGTCGGCGCGCTGTTGGCGACACACAGGTGAAGTTCGCGCGGTCCGTACGCTATGCCGACCTCGACCCGTGAACCGGGCGCGTGGCGAAGGCAGTTGCTCAGTGCCTCCTGCACGATCCGGTACGCGGTCAGCTCGACTCCCGGGGTCAGCGCCCGGCGGATGCCCGCCACCTCGGTCGTGACCTCCAGACCGGCCCCCCGGACGTTGTCCACGAGGCTTCCCAACTCGGCCAACGTGGGTTGGGGGTGATGGGAGTCCGCCGAATCGTCGGGACTTTCCGAACGCAGTACGCCCAACACGCGTCGCAGCTCCGTCAGGGCCTCCAGGGCGTTCTCCCGGATGCCGGCGAGGTTCTCCTTGAGTTCCTCGGACGGGTTCTCGACGAGGTGCGGGGCCACCTGCGCCTGGATGGAGATCACCGACATGTGGTGGGCGACGACGTCGTGCAGCTCCCGGGCGATCCGACTGCGCTCCTCCAACAGCGTCCGCTGCGCCCGTTCCGCCTCGGTGAGGGTCTCCTGTTCCACGAGCTTGCCCCGGGCAAGCCGCGAGGCGCGCAGCGCGTACCCGAGGAGACCGGTGAAGCCGAAGACGACCACGGCCACGAGGGTGCTGGTCTGGCTGCCGTCCGGCCGGCAGATGACCTCGGCCAGCCCGGTGCACACGATCGGGACGGCGATGACCGTGATGGTCACACGGGCCGGTACGCGCAGGGCGACCAGGAGAATCACCGGGGCGAAGGTGAAGAGACCGCCGGGCATCCAGGGCCACATCTGACCCTGCCCCACGTGATCGTGGATCTCCCAGGCCGACATGCCCGCGGCTATCAGGCCTAGCCACCAGGCGGCGATGGGCCGGGCCATCGCCAAGGCGATGGCCGCACCGCTCATGACCGACAGCGCCACCGGGGTACTGCCCGCCAGCCCGTAGTGGTTGAAGAGCTGACTGCCGTGGAGGAATCCGAAGAACACCGCGGCGTAGACCAACGCCACGTGCGGCAGCCGGGCCAGCCAACGGGGACGGGACATCCGGGGGAGCGGGTCCCGTCGCAGGGTGAGGAGATCCCGTGCAATGTCCCGCGACAGAGCGCGGGTTCGCACCGAGAGGGGGGCCGGGCGTGCGCTCTTCTCTTCCACGTCGTCCACCCTAGTGCAGCGCGTCGCAGGTCCTTTGCCGGTTGGGCGTGGCTGGATTGGTGACGCTGTGTGAGCGCGCAGGCATCCTGCGGGAAGCGGTCCTCGGACGACCCGGCTTCGGTCCGGCACACGGTGG
>NZ_JAPNLK010000139.1 GCF_026627505.1 Streptomyces sp. H27-H5
GGAGCAGTCATCCGAAGCCGATACCGTGGCTTCACCACGAACCCACGGGTCCACCCCCGCACAGCACAGCGACAGACCCGCGGGTTCCCGCTGAAGACCCTTCAGTTTTCGTGAACTCGCGGACCTCTAGAGGGTCAGCCGAGATACGGCCGAAAGGGATAGCAGCGCGATCTTGAGCGGGTGGCCGGTGACCCCGGGGCGGCTATCGGGTGGGGTCGCCGGTGTCGCGGAGGTTGCGCATGGTGGGGTCGTCGTTGATGGCCGGGGCCTGGCGGATCGCGCCGAGGACGGTGGCGGGCAGGGTGTCGGGCCAGTCGTCGGCTTCGACGAGGTGGTGTTGTCCGGCGAACCACACGGTGGCCAGGAGCGAGGCGGCGGTGCGCTGGTGGAGGTGCTCGCGCATGCCGCCTTGCCGGGCGGTGGTTCCGGCGGCCTGCTCGATCTGTACGCGGGCGGCCTTCTCCAGGTCCGGTTGGAGCGGGCCACGGCCGTACTGGATGAGCTTCATGCCTTCGCGGGCGAGGTGGTCCAGGAGGCGCTCAAAAGTCTCCCAGTCCTTGCCGCCGGCCTGGGCGTACTTGATGAGCATCGCGGTGATCTCCGCGATGCGGTTGGTCTGGCCGGTGAACTGCTCGACGAGGAGGGCCACCTGCTCGTTGCTCAGGTCTCCGTCACGGCGGGGCTGCTTGCTGCTGTCGGTCACGGGAGTCGAGCGTAGAGGCCGCGCGGCGGTTGCGGGCGGGGTTCTGTGGGGCAGTCGTATCGGCTGGTGATCACCCTGGTACGGTCCCGCGCGGAAGTGATCGTTTTCGTATCAGGGGCGGGGACCAGCGGCGTGACCTCGATAGAACGGACCGCGTACCCGCGGTTCAAGCGGCTGATGTCGGCGCGGGAGATGCACGTCTTCTTCACCCCCAAGCGCGAGGAGATCGACTGGGCCCAGGAGCGGACCCGCTCCGGGGAGCACCTGCTCGCCCTCGCTCTGGCGCTGAAGTGCTACCAGAAGCTGGGCTACTTCCCGAAAGCCGCCGAGGTGCCCGAGACGGTGGTGGAGCACGTGCGCGGCGCCCTGGAGCTGGCCGAAGGCACCGGACCGCACTACGAGTCGGCCAACACCGCCAAGCTGCACCGCAAGCTGGTGCGCGAGCGGCAGGGCATCTCCTACGACCAGGAGCGGGCCCGCTCGATCGCCGAGGAGGCGATCCGGCGGGCGGCGCTGGTGAAGAACAATCCGCCGGACCTGATCAACGTCGCGCTGGAGGAGCTGGTCCGGGCGACGTGTGAGCTGCCGGCGTTCCGCACCCTGGACGAGATGGCCGCCCGGGTCCGCCGGGAGGTGAACGAGGACATCTTCGCCACCGTCCGGTCCCGGATGACGCTTGAGGCCCGGGCCCGGCTGCTGGGGCTGCTGGAGGTATGCGGGCTGGACCGCAAGAGCGGCCTGAACCGGCTGAAGAAGCCCGCGAAGCGCCCGAGCTGGAGCCATCTGAAGGAGCAGCACAAGCAGCTTCAGTGGGTGGACGGGCTCGGGGACACCGATACGTGGCTGGAGGGGATCGCGCCGGGGAAGGTCGCCGACTTCGCGGCCGAGGCGGGTGCGCTGGACGCGGCGGAGCTGCGGGACTACGAGACGGGCAAGCTCATCGCGCTGCTGGCCGCTCTGGTGCACACCGCCCGGCGGCGGGCCCGGGACGACCTGGCGGAGATGTTCTGCAAGCGGGTGGCCACCAAGCTGAAGAACGCGAAGGACGAGCTGGAGGAGATCCGCAAGCAGCAGCAGGCGCTGGTGGAGCGGATGATCGGCACCTACCGCACGGTGCTGGAGCGGATCGACCCCGCCGACCTCGTCCCGCGCGGCCCGGACGGGGCCCCGGCTGCGTTCCCGGCGGGGAAGAAGGCCCGCCGCAAGGCGGCGCGGGCGCTGGCCGCCAAACGGGCCGCCGCGCTGGCGCTGGCACAGAAGGCGGTGCAGGCATCCGGGTCGTTCGCGGCGGAGTTCGCCGACATCGAGGCGGTGGCCGCCCACCACGGCAACAACCACGAGGTACTCGTTTCCCGCTTCTACAAGCGGGACCGAGCTCCGATGTTCGACCTGGTGGGCACGCTGGAGTTCGAGGCGGTCAGCGAGGACCGGCGAGTGCTGGACGCGCTGGCGCACGCGCGAGCCCACCAGAGCGCGACCCGCGAGTACATCTCGGACCTGCACGAAGGGGAGCCGCTGGACCTGGGTTTCGCCTCGCAGAACTGGCAGCGGGCCGTACGCGTCCGCAAGAGGCCCGGCATGCTGGACCGCCGGCGCTTCGAGACGCTGGTCTTCACCTACCTGGCCGAGCACCTGCGCCTGGGGATGTGGCCATCACCGGCTCGGACACCTTCGCCAACTGGCTCGATCAGCTGCCCGACTGGGAGGAGTGCGGGCCGAAGCTGGCGCAGCTGTGCGAGGAGACCGGGCTGCCGGACACGGCCGCGGGGTTCATCGCGGCCTTGCGCCAGCGGCTGGAGGCCACCGCGGCGGAGGTGGATTCCGGGTATCCGGACAACGCGGACCTGGTCATCGACGAGAACGGCGTACCGGTGCTGCGCAAGCAGCGCGCCAAGGGCGTCAGCGCCCTGGCCGAGGCACTGGAGACCGAGGTCAAGGCGCGGATGCCGGAGCGCACCCTGCTGGGCATCCTGTCCCGCACCGCG
Source organism: Streptomyces sp. H27-H5 (assembly GCF_026627505.1). Classification (GTDB taxonomy): domain Bacteria; phylum Actinomycetota; class Actinomycetes; order Streptomycetales; family Streptomycetaceae; genus Streptomyces. Next base: position 2,689 of record NZ_JAPNLK010000139.1, read on the forward strand.
TACTGGGTGGAGTGGTGGCGCCGCTTCGGCCCGGCCTCCGGCAGCGACCCGAAGCTGAAGGACCCCTTCGGCCGGTACGTCCTGACCACCTTCGTGGGCGGCATCAACATGACGTTGGCCGAGGCCGCGCGGCACATCGCCGGGGTGTCCGCGCACGAGCTGGGCGCGATCACGAACCGGCATCTGAGCGTGGAGAAGATCAACGAGGCGATCACCGACGTGGTCAACGCGTTCATGCGCCTGGACCTGGTCAAGGCGTGGGGCGACGGGACGTCCGTGGCGGCGGACGGCACGCAGATGGACACCTTCATCGACAACCTGCTCGCCGAGTCCTCGATCCGGTACGGAGGATTCGGCGGAATCGCGTACCACCACATATCGGATCAGTACATCGCGCTCTTCTCCAGGTTCGTGCCCTGTGGCGTGTGGGAGGCCGTGTACATCATCGACGGGCTGCTGAAGAACAACTCGGAGATGCGGCCGGACACGATCCACGCCGATACGCAGGGGCAGTCGTTCCCGGTCTTCTGTCTCGCCCATCTGATGGGGTTTGAGCTGATGCCGAGGATACGGAACTGGAAGGACCGCACGTTCTACCGGCCCTCCGCCAGTGCCCGCTACCGGCACATCGACGTCCTGTTCGACCAGGGCGGGCGCAACGTCATCGACTGGCGGCTCATCGAGACCCACTGGCGCGATCTCATGCGCGTCTCGATCGCGATCCGGGAGGGCACCCTGGCCTCGCCCCTGCTGCTGCGGTGCCTGGGCAGCAACTCCCACCGCAACCAGATCTACCGTGCCTTCCGCGAGGTGGGCCGGGCGGTGGCCACCGTGCAGCTGCTGAGGTTCATCTCGGATCCGTCGCTTCGCCGCCGGGTGACGGCGGCCACCAACAAAGTGGAGTCCTTCAACAACTTCACCGACTGGCTGGCGTTCTGCAACGGCGGGGTGATCGCCGAGAACGACCCGGTCGAGCAGGAGAAGGCGGTGAAGCTGACGTCTTTGCTTGCCAACTACCTGCGTGATCTTCCATACGACGCTGGACCTGATGGAGGTCGTGCGCGAGCTCCAGGCGGAGGGCTGGCAGATCACCGGGGAGGACCTGGCCGCGATCAGCCCGTACCTGACCGACCACATCATGCGGTTCGGCACCTACGCCACCACGGAGCTGACCGCGCGCCCGGACGCGTTCGACCCGCACCTGGACGTCGACTTCGACGTCGAGGAGCCTGAACCGGCAGCGGCGTGACGAGCCAGCCGATCGAAGTCATGCAGCCTTTCACCCAAGGCCGGGTTCGCCGCGCTCAGGCGGCCCAGTGCCGGTAGGCGTGGATCCATTCTGCGCCGTCCGGGGCGGGGGTGGGCAGGGGGAGGTCGAGGATGGCGATGGCCTGGCGGTGTGGACCGCGGGTGCACCAGGCGATGATCCGGCTTCCGGGCGTGAGGTCGACGGAATCGACGGTGACGCCCGTTCCGAGCACGGTCGTCTCGAACGGGAGCGCCAGATGGTCGACGAGCATCGTGTAGAAGCCGGTGAGCTGCTCGTCCTCGTCGTAGGCGTCCACGGTGGCTTCCTCGATCAGATCCTGCAGCTGCATGTCGCTGAGCTCATGCACCGGTGTCCTCAGTTCGGGGTGCGCAGGAGTTCGGCGAGGCGTTCTCCGACGACGGAGATGCTGGGGGCCGTCTCCTGATGGAAGAAGGACTTCTTGCGGCTGCGCAGCAGGTCTTCGCCGTCGTGTGGCCAGGAGAAGCCGGGCTTGCGCAGGAGGGCGCGGAAGACCGCGTCGGCGCTGTCGGGATGGCGCTGGACCAGGCGGCGCAGGGGAAGGGGTGAGACCGTGTCGTCGCTCAGGTAGTTGCGGAGCTGGGTGATGTAGGTGTGGTCGCTGGCCAGGGAGGGGTTGGCGAAGAGGGCGTCCAGGCGGCCGAAGTCGAGGTAGTAGTTGAGGCCTTCGGTCTCGTCGTAGATCAGCCCGACGCTGTCGGCCTGCATGTAGTCCTCGGGCAGCCGGCCCATCTCCTCAGCTTCTGGAGCGCTGTCCGTGGTGGGCCGGCCGTCGGTTTCGGCTGATGCCGTCGCTTCCTCCAGGCGGCGCCGGTGGTGCTCGGTCAGCTGTTCCTGGGCGGTGGCCGGCGGCAGGATCACGAGATCGGACCCGAACAGGTTGATGAAGGCGGCGCGGTCTTCGGCCTGCATCTGCCAGGCCCGCCGAGACAGATCCTGGTTGCGGCGCAGCAGGCCCGGGTCAGCGGTCGCCATCCGCAGGGCGGCCCGTGCGACATCCGAGCCCGAGGACTGGGGGTAGGGCGAGAGGTAGCCGCTGACCAGCCAGTGACCGGTGGCGGGATGGACGGGCACGATACGACCGTAGGTGAACATCCCCTGTTCCAGGACGGCCAGTGCCTCGGAGCCCATGTTGGAGCGGACGGGGTAGCGCAGGTCGTCGATGAGGTTGTGAAGTACGACAGTGCCGTCGTCGGCCCGGTGTACCTCGAACAGGCCCTCGACGACGTCGCGCCAGCCCAGCAGCATCGCACGCTCGTCGGCTGTCAGAGGCGGCCGCCGCTGGGCGACGAAACGCTCCACGACCGTGGTGCCGTCGTGGAGCCGGTGCTGCAGAGCGAAATGATCGACGGTACGGACGGCGACGCCCTCGTCCAGCAGACCATTGCTGCCCGCGGCACGCAGGCGGGCGGTCAACTGCCTGCCGAAACGGGGATGCTGGGCGAACTCCACCAGCTCGCCCTTCAGCTCCCCGCTACGAGCCACCAATTCCGTGACCGCCATCGACAAGGCCTCGGCCGCCACAATGCCGTCGGGCGTGTCATCGTCATAGGGCACCTGGAGCATGGCCACCTGGATCCTGGTTCGAAGCGGGCATATCGCACCGTCACTCTACCGGCGCAGCGACGGCCGTTTCGCCGGGGCAGGGGCAGCGGGTTCTCGCGCCATCATGTGCGGTGTGCTGCTCCGGCGGCGGCCAGAAGGTTGCGGATCTCGATGACGTCCTTGCCGGTGCGCTCGGCGATCCGGACGGCGGGTTCCCCGTGCCGGTATGCGGCCACGATCGCCGCGCTCAGATTCCGGCGGGCCGCGTACAGCGCTTCCTGCGCGGCGGCCAGTGCCGCGGTCGCCGTCTCCAGCGTGGTGTCCTCATCCGTCATACCGTCCATCGTGTCAGCCGGCGGCCCGGCCCCGGTACGGTGGTCGTACTTCGGCAGCAGACACAAAAGGGGTGGCGGGCATGGCGGGCGAGACGCTGGTGACAGTGGTCGGCAACCTGACGGCCGACCCGGAGCTGCGGTTCACCGCCGCCGGCATCCCGGTCGCAGGTTTCACCATCGCCTCCACCCCACGCGTGTACGACCGCGACCGCAGCGAATTCACCGACGGGGAACCGCTGTTCCTGCGGTGCTCAGTGTGGCGGGCGGCTGCGGAGAACGCCGCCCAGTCCCTCACCAAGGGCATGAGGGTCATCGTGACCGGGCGGCTCAAGCAGCGCACCTTCGACGACAAGGAAGGCCAGCGCCGCACCACCGTCGAGATCGACGCCGAGGAGATCGCTGCGTCCCTGACCTACGCGACCGCCGCCGTCACCAAGACCTACCGCCCCGGCGCGGCTTCCCAGAATGCAGCGGCACCCGCACATACCCAGTCTCCCGGACCGGCGCAACAGTCCCCGACACCCCCGGCACCCGCCGAGACCTACCCGTTCTGAGCGGGCTCAGCCCCAGAAGGCGTGGCGCGGATCGTCCAGCACAGCCAGAGCCTGATCCAGCGACGCAACAGCCGGCAGATGATCGTACGGGTACCAGCGGCCGTTGCGGTCCGCCCCGTCCACCAGCCAGCCCGCATCGGTAGACCGCAGCCGGGCGACCCTGCGAGAGGTCCACTCACCGACACCGTCCCACGGAGCCCGCTCCTCGGTGATCACGACAGTACTGCCGCGCACCACGCAGCCCACGGCGACCTCGGCTCGTGCGTGTTCGGGAACCTGATGCCCGGCCCATTTCCTCAGCCGGGCCCGGTCCGTCTCGGAGATCTTCACACCCCTACCCTACGTACCCGACGCCGGCGCGGGTGTTCCCGCCCGCTTCCTGTCGGTCTGCGTTCTGGGCGCGCTCCAGGACCCGGTACACCGTCGCCCGGGACACCGAGAAGATCTCGGCGAGGTCGGCGATGGTGTGCTCGCCGCCCCGGTGCTGCCCGACGAGGTGGGCCTGCTGCCGGGCGGAGAGTTTCGGCTGCCTGCCCCGCAGCTTCCCCTTGGCCCGGGCGACAGCCATGCCTTCGCGGGTCCTCATCCGCAGAAGATCCACCTCGAACTCGGCGAAGGTGGCCAGAATGTTGAAGAACATCTTCCCCATCGGGTCCGCCGGGTCGTACAGCGAGCCGCCCAGCGACAGCTTCACACCGCGGCCGGTGAGCCGGTCGCCGATGTCACGGGCGTCAGGCACCGAGCGCGCGAGCCGGTCCAGCTTCGGGACGACCAGGGTGTCCCCGGCCCGGACCGCGGCCAGAGCCTGGTTCAGCCCGGGGCGCTCTCGGTTGGTGCCGGTGAGACCGTGATCGAGATAGATGCGTTCCTCGGCCACCCCGAGCCCGGCAAGGATGCCGCGCTGGGCGGTGAGGTCCTGCTCGTCCAGACTGCATCTCGCGTACCCGATGGCTTCGCTCATGCTTGGAACGTACGGATAGCCCCCGCTCACCGTACAGATCACTGGACACCCTAAATGAGACGAGATTCGCGCAGGTCGCCCTCTCGGATATTCCAAGATCGCTTCTGTTCGTTGGGGGTTCCCCTTACGAACACCCCGACGGACTCAACAACACAACATCCCCTTCCAGCCGCATCTCGGCTGGTAACTGTTTAGGGGTTTCAGCTGGTTGTGGGCAGCATCCATGGCCGTCCGGCGAAGAGGTCGCGTAGGGCGGTGAGGGGGTTGATGCCGTGTTTGCGCACGGTGGAGATGTAGGAGCGGATCCGGGCGAAGCGCCTCGCGCCGGTCAGGGTCCGCCAGGATCCGGAGATCTTCGGCTGTGTCTTGATCATCCGCAGGTCGCGCTCGGCCTGGTTGTTGTCGAAGGGGACCGCGAAGTCGACCATGTACCGCTGGTACTCCTCGGTGCGGTCCCGCAGGCGTTCGGCCAGGGCTCTGGCCTTGGGCTTCGGTCCCGTGGCGGGGCGGGGGTTGGCGGAGATTCCGCACAACGCCGCCCGTCGGTAGCGGTCTTGGAAGTCGGCCGGGAAGGCGGGAGCCAGGGCGTCCTGCCCGGCGGCCAGGGCCTCTGCGACCGCGTCCTTGGCCTCGATCAATACGTCGATCATGGCCTGGGCCCAGGCCGGGTCGCGGCGGGTGTCCTCGGCGACCGCGATCAGGTCGCGCAACACGTGCGCCCCGCACAGGGCTTGGTCGTTGCCGTAGACGGTGTAGGAGGCCAGGGCGTCGGTGACCAGGGTGCCGGTGAACGCGGGCAAGATCCCCATCTCGTCCATCGCCTCGCGGCCGCGCCGGGCGTGGATGCCGTAGAAGGTGGCCAGGTGGGTGCACATCACATGCAGCCAGTGCAGCTTGCCCGCTACCCGCACACCCGATTCATCGGCGTGCGCGACCGGGACGGCGGCCAGGTGCTCCTTCACCTCCGCCTCGAAACCGGCGAGGCCCTCGTGCGCGCGGGCCAGGACCGAGAGCACGGTGCCGGTGGAGATCGGCAGGCCGAACAAGGCGTCCATCGCCTCGGCCAGGCGCTTGGCCGGCAGATGCTGATACGCCGACAGGTAGCAGATCGCCGCGCGAACGCCCGGCCCGTACACGGTGGACGCACTGACCTGCCCGGGAGCCGCGGCGGTCGTCGCGTGCCCGCACCCGCACACCCTCTGGTGCAGCCGGTGCTCGGTCACCTGCGCTTTCACCTCTGGCAGATCGAAGACCTGCCGGGCCCGGTATCCCGTGCTACCGGCGCCGTCGAGTCCGGCCCCACAACCGCCACACGCGTCCGGATAGTGATCGACTATCCGGCCCGGGTCGGCGACCTGCTCCAGCCGGCCACCCGGATCGCCCTTCGCCCGGCCCGGCTTGCGGCCCGTACGCTGCCGCAGCGACTTCGGCGCGGGCCTCTTACCCAGCCCGTCACCCGACGGCGGCTTGGAGGAGTTGCGCGAGTCGGCCGCGACCTGCCGCTCCAACTCCGCGATCCGCTCCGCCTGCTCCGCGATCGTGGCCGCCTGCGAGGACACCAGCAGCCTCAACTCCACGACCAGCGCGGCCAACTCCTCGTACGAGGGCAGCTGCAGCGGGGCGTCGGTCACAAGATCAACCTACCAGTCCAGCGAGACCACTCCACACCAGATCGCCACAGCTCACCGGCCGTCCAAAACAGTCACCTCGGCTGCCCCTCACACGGGGTAGAGGAGCCCGAGGGGTAGATCCTCACCCCGGGGATTGCGCACGGGAGAGCATGCTCGTTGAGCTGGATATGGACATTCACATGTCGGCAGGGGGCGTCGCACGGTTCCTTGCCGCTCAGTCGCCTTGGCGGCGTGCCTCTGCTGAAGAGGGGCCAGCCTGCGCGTCCCCTGAGGTCATCTTCGAGGTGGTGGCCTTGCAGCCTGCCCTGGAGGAGCGGCGCGGCCTCGCCCGCGCGGTCCTTGCCGAACTCTGCATGCTTGGCGACTCCATGGAGGAGGACGGCGGCACGGCCGCGGAAGGTGCGGCCGGGGAGGATGTTCTTGGTGAGCCGTCCTGCCCGGGCCCCGTCACGGGGTAGGCGGCTCCAGCCGGACACCACCGCGTGAGCGGAAGCCGGCTCCGGCCTCGGCCAGGAGGCGGTGCACCGCGCCGTAGGAGCGGCCGCTGGACTGAGCGAGGGAGCGAATCGAAGCCCCCGCTTCGTACTGGGCCTTGAGGTCGGCTGCTACCTGGTCGCGGTCCGGGCCAGGTAGCAGCCGACGGACTGGGGACTCGTAAGGCATGATCGGAATACCTCCTCGTGCGTACAGCAGTCCCGCCATGATCACGGCAGACGGCCTCCAGCGGCCACCGGTTCGGCTGAACCCGCAGAAACCCGGGGCCTGTACGTTCAAGGCAGCGGTCGGCAGCGCGGCGTGGAAGAGGGGACCACCAGCGGCAGAAGCCCGCGCCTGTTCCGTTCCTCACGGCAGCCCTTAACTCCTGCCGCTGGTCCGCAGGCTGGCGTTCGGTGATCACCAGCGGGTGGAGGATGCGGGTGCGGCCATCTGTCCGGTTTTCGCGAGCAGGGCCTGACAGTCGGATACCGCGTCGTGCGAGCCGCCGAGCCGCTGGTTGCGGTAGGCACCGCGCTTGACGGACCACAGTCCCTTCCACACCGCGTACGGGACCATCGCGTCCTCCCACCGGCTATGGGTGAACCACCGTGCGGCCGCGGCCGCGGTGCCGTGGTGGCGAACGAGTTCGCGTTCCAGGACGCTGCGGTCGAAGGGCATGTTGTAGGCGAGAACGGTCCGCCCGTGGAGAGCATCGGTGAGGGCTGGAAGCAACTCGCCGAAGGCCGGGGCCGAGGTGAGACTCTGCGGTGTGATCCCGTGTACGGCGATGGCGGCCGGCTCGATGTCCGCGCACGGGTTGACGTACTCGTTGAACACCACGGTGCCGCCCGGGGCCACGGCGGCGATCTGCACCGCGAACGCGTTCTCCAGCCCGGTGGTCTCCACATCAAGGGCGACCAGGGAATCATCCGCCAGGAGACGGCGGGCCCACTGACTGACCTGCTCGCGTTCCCGGGGCCAGGAGGGCGGACGCCGCAGCGCCCTGACGGCGTCGTCGAGCCGGCGGTGGGACTCACGGGTGGTCTGCGACCGCCACATGACCGTGTCGCCAGCCGCCTGCGCGTTCACGGTGCCCAGGTAGCTCCCGCCTTCGTAGACGGCCCACGTGGGGCGGTCGGTATCGGCAGGCCGCACGAACTGCACAGGCCGCTCGTCGACCTCACAGTCGAACAAGTCCCCCCACACACCAGCATCCTCGACACTCACCAGCACACCCCCACCCTCCGGCTCACCCCGGCTGCTCACCTGCTGACGCTGTCCGCCGCCGGATTCGTCCATCTTCGCCTACACCGCCCGGAGCACGACACATCAGAGCGGCAGGCAGGAGGGAGGAGTGATCGCCGCCCCCCGTGCGTCCAGGCCGCCACACGTTCGGCTCAGCGTTGCCCGCCCAGGCGTTCACCACCGTCCGGGCCGACCGGGCAGCTGTACAAGGCCGGTACAGTGGAGAACCACGCCAGCGTACGCAACCATTTCGGCTGCCTCTCGTTCACGAGGAGGGAAAATGCGCCTTCCCTCCTCTGCGCCGACCTCTCACCCCGGACGGCCGGCGCAGAGGTCCCGGCTACGCCCGGGATGCCACGCTGCCCCCATGGACCAGCATGCCCTGCCCCCGCCCGGGACACCGAGGCCAGACCCTGTTCTGGCCCGCGACTGCGGACTCTGCGACGGCTGGGGAACCCTCACCGGCCCGGGCGGCCACGGCCTGACACTCTGCCCGCGCTGCCAGCCACGCCCCTGCAACCCGCGAACGGACGCTCACAACCAGGACACGCCTCGGCCTCCCTGACGGCGGAACACCCTTCAGCCGCCGACGCTGGGCCGCATCTCGATGCGCCCCGTAGCCGACGGCCACACAGGGACGCCATGGCCCGCATCGCCGCCTTGCCGGACGAGGATAGGCGTAGCCTTCGTGATCTTCCCGCCGGGGGTTACCGGCGGTGGACCTGCTCGGCCTGGGGTCCCTTGGGGCCCTGGGCGACGCGGTATTCGACCTGGTCGGCCTCGTTGAGCTCCTTGAAGCCGGTTCCCTGGATGGCGGAGTAGTGGACGAACAGGTCCGGGCCGCCGTCGTCCTGCGTAATGAACCCGAATCCCTTTTCGGCGTTGAACCACTTCACGGTGCCTGTTGCCATCGTTCAAGTCCCTTTGTCCCATGCCACAGCGCCGCCCTGCCGGGCGCAGGCCGGTGCCTTGTCGCGGCTCCGGCATCCGAAGTCTGCCACCCCGCCACGACTCCCGTCGCCGACGCACGCGGGCGGCCAAAGGCGGTGGTGGGTCTGGGCGCTGTTTCTGACGGTCGTGGCGGGTCAGGGACGGCGAATGTAGGTGTACAGGTGATCGATCTCGTGGAAGCCAGCCCGATAGTGCAAGTCCCCGGCCAGGCCCCCACCGTGCCCTGGATCGTCGACGGAGGTGTCGAGGAGGACGACGAGTTCGCGGACATCGCGGTCGGCGAGGTGCGCCAGGCACTGTTCGAGGAGGACGTGTCCGCTCCCGTCCGGCTCGGGCGCGAGGGCGATCCATTCCAGGACCGCGGTCCCCTCGACGGGCCGGCTGACCACTGCCTTGCCGAGCAGGGTGCCGTCCTTCTCCCGCAGACGCACGTACCAACCGTACGGGTCGGCGCACTCGGTGATGTCGATGACCTCGTACGGCCTGGGCCGGAGCGTGTCGAGGCGGTGGTGAAGGTAGCTCCAGCCGTCCTGACGGGAGAACCCTGCGGCTTCCAGCGCCGCCGCACTGCCGCGGCGGTTGCGCACCGCCAAGCCCGCGAACCCGATCGCGGTGGGCATCTTGAACGCGTGGACCGTTCGCCGCCCCGCCTGTTCCAGGATGTGCTCCACCAGCACCCCGGCGACCCTCTGGTCGTCCTCCACACAGTGCAGCCACAGCAGCAGGCCCTCACCATCCCGTTCGCTCACCGCCCAGCAGGAAACCCCCACAACCTCACCCGTGGCGTCAACGGCCACGTCCGTGCGCAGCTCCTCCAGCGCTCCGGCCGCCGGATCGCCCAGGCAGTAGCCCTCAAGGGCATGGCCGAGCATGGCGGCCGTCACCGCCGGACGGCCGGGCAGCCGGTCACCCGCGATCAGCTCCAGCACCCGCTCCCGATCCTGCGGAATATAGGGCCGCACCGTCATCCTGGCCTCGTAGCCGACTGTCATGGTTGCCACTGCCCGCTGCCCCTTCTCCGTGAACGCGTTGACCGGCCCAGCTTCGCCCACGAACCCGGGGCGCCGCCGCACGCCACACCCGCACCACCCGCAACTCCCTCTCACCGCAGACCCGGACCGCCTCAGCGCACCGCCTTGCCGCTGCGGCTGTCAACCTTCCCGGCTGGGCATGTCCCACCAGGCCGCGGGCCGCAACCTTGCATCGTCGCGGGCAGCCCACGGCACCTCCCGGCCCGTCCGCAGCCAGAGCCGCACGACATCGTCGTAAATCGGCGTATCGGAAGCGGTCCCAGATCCGCCGGACCAGCCGGGGAAGGCAGACCGGGGCGCGGGAACGGTTCTGCTGGTCTCGTTCACGCCCTGTCCAACGAGCAGGCCCTGCGAAGGTCTCCGCTATCCCTTTCGGCCGTATCCCGGCTGATGCCCTGGTAGAGAGCGTCGGCGAGACGTTCGGCCTTGGGTAGATCGCGGGCGGCGTCGGTGGCGCGCTCGGTCCCGCTCGCCGCGGCCTCTTGGTCGATCACGCTGTGTTCGGCGAGCCAGCCGACCAGCTTCTTGGTCACCGTGCCGGACGCCCGCAGCAGTTCCTGTCCGGCCATGACCTTGCGGATCATGAAGTAGCCGAGGAACTCATCCAGCATGCTGTCGATGTAGGAGGCGTCTATCTGCGTGCAGAATGCGTCCTCATCACCGGCGTTATAGGCGTGCTGCCAGCGGTCGTGGTCTGCTTCCGACAGCAGGTTGGGGCCGTATCCGTTCATGCAGTCCCGCAGCAGGCCGATCACATCGTCGTAGTTACGGAAGGTGCGCGGGGCCAGCCGCTCCCGCTGTTCGTCCAGGAACCGGCTCAGCGCTTCATCGATCGTGATCGGGGCCATGCCCGGCAGTGTGCCACCAGCGACGCCGCAAGACGACCCTGACCCCACGTCACCGCCCCTTTCGTGTGCGTCTCTTCCGACGTCCTGTGGACCGCCAGCTGCGCCGCCACGCGGTGTGTTCGGTGAAGCCGGTGGGAGCTTTTCTGCGGATGCACCAGAATGATCGGGTGAGTCCAGTGAGCAAGCCGCGTAAGAAGTCCGGCAGCAGCGCCCGACGTCCGTCTCAACGCTCTGGTAGCACCGTCCGGTTGCGGCTGCCGGGGCTGAAGCCGGTGTACCGCGCGTTCTGTGACGCGGGCCCGGTCTTCGCCGCCCTGCCCGATGCCCTCGAAGCGGAACTGTGGATCAGCACCCACCTCGGGCTGCTGCAAGAATCAAGCCTCGACGGGACAGGCCTGGAATTGGCCCTGCTGGATCTGGTCGATGAGCTGGAGCGGGCCGGACGGCCCGAGGCGTGCGCGATGCTCCACGGCTTGGCGGCTATCGGGCCGGCAGCGCTTCACGAGCCCGCCGTCTCGGCCGCCGACCGGATGTCCGCTGCTGCGGCGCGTCAGGGCCGGTCCTGGTCGCAGCCACGCTGGCTCGACCTGCTCGGGCAGGCCATGCCTGGCGACTGCTGGCACGCCATGGACCGCCACGGCGAGCTTGAGCAGATCCTGTGCACCTTCGTTCACCGGGACGGCGACCGCCTGCACGGCATTCTCATCGAGCGGGACCATTCCTGGCACGGGGCCGCCACCGACATCACCGCCATCGACGACACCGAGGGATGCCGTAAAAACCTGATCAAGGCCGCCCGCAGGGACGGAAGCGAGCTGCTGCCGCTGACGCACACGGCGGCTCACCACGCCGTCAAGGACGCCGTCACCGCCTTCCTGGCCCACGGGCTGGCAAGCCTCGCCCGGCCCGATGTCCGACCGGATGCAGAGTTCTTCGAGCCCCTCGCTTTCGCTGTCGCCCGCAGTAGGCAACTCGATCCCGGCACCCGCGAACCGGACAGGCGGCCACTGGCCGACATCTGGGACGAGGCAGCCCGCGATGCGCTGGCGAGCGAGTACCTCGCCTCGCCGGCCGGGGCTGCCCAGGCCACCGCGACCGCCCGGGTGGCACCCCAGCTGCTCATCCGGCTGTCCGTGGATGTTCTGGGCCGGGACCCGCGCCGGATCGGACCGGGCACCCTCACCCGGATCTTCACCGATGCCCTGCCCGGCTCTCTTCTCCTGCCTGATGCCCTGCTGGACGAACTGCCCGCCGCGATCACCGGCTACTACACCTGGGTGGCCGAGCAGTACCTGCCCAAGCAGGACCGCAAGGAGGTTCCTCAGGACACTGCGCCGCCGGATAGCCGCCCTACCGCGGACCTTGGCAGCGTTCCCGACGCACCCGCTGCGGGCATACATCGCCGACATCGACCAGAACGGGCACGACGGCGATGTCCTGCAGGCCGTCATCGACCGGCGCATCTTCGCCATCCCCGAAACCGGGCACCGCTGGGTCCCGGGCGATAGCGACTCGGACGAGGCGGACGACCTCGACCCCGCCGACGAGGAGGAACGCGCGCTGATCGTCCAGGAGGAGATGCGGGCCCGGAAGGTACCCCGACGCCTGCACGCGGTGCACGAGGTGCTCGCCAACCAACTATGGCTCGACAACCCGACCCAGCTGTGGCCGGCCGCCCAGCGGCTGCTCGACGCCGGCCTGTCCCGCGAACAGGCCCTGGACCGACTGGCGGACGTCCTGTCCGGACACCTGACCCGAGTCCTGCGGGCCGCACCCGACCAGGCGCCCGGCCTGGAGCAGTACACCCGGGCACTGGACGCCCTGGGACCCAGCGCCTGACGCCCCTTGGCCAGGCACTGAAGCGAGAGCCGCAGGCGACCGGTCAGGCTGTGCCCTGCTCGGCGCGTGCGTCGCGCAGCGGGCGCAGGGCCTGGCCCGGGTGCGAGCGGACGATCGGGTAGCGTCCATGGAAGTTGATGTGTTCATGAACCAGCGGAGAGAGCCGGGAACGGATCTCCGGGGAGATGCTGACGCCGCCGGTCTCCAACTCCTTCACGGCGGCGTCGATGTAGAGGCTGTTCCAGAAAATTACTGCGTTCAGGGCCATGCCCAGGGCGC